>JBCBVM010000001.1:0-244150 GCA_039817645.1 Pseudomonadota bacterium
GACCGGCGCGATTTCAGCGCCGGTCATAGCGCAGCTCGTCATAGCCACCGCCCGCGTCCAGCGTGTCGTTGCCCCCCCGCAGAATGAAGCGTTCGTCCCGGTCCGAGCCCAGAATGCTATCGGCGAAGTCGGTGCCGCGGATTTCAAGCTGATCAAAGCCGCCCAGGACGTTGATCCGATCCTGATTGCCAAAGCCGTCATCGGCCACGATCCCGGTCGCAAGGTTGACGCGGATGCCGTTTAGCGGTGCCGATCCAGTGCCATAGGCATAGTTGATGCGGATATCATCGGTCAGCGTCACGTTGAACGTGTCGTTGCCTGCGCCGCCGGTGACCTGCATCCAGCTGTCGGCGACACCATTCAATGTGAACGTGTCATTTCCTTGGGTGCCCCCGATGCTCAACCCGTCGGCCTGCATCACGGCGCGTACATCAATAAGCGTGTCCGTCCCGGCGCTGCCTTTGTTGACGGTGCCGGTATTGGCTTGGCCGTCTATGGTGACGGTAATCGGGCCATTGATGCGGAAATACTCAATATGCGCCCATTGCGACGGATCGTAGGCCGTGAAGTCGATCGTGTCGTTGCCGATGTTGGCGCGAATGTGTTCGCCATCATCCGTGCCGCCAGGACGGATCGAGTCGTTTCCCCGGCCCGGCGCAAAGTCATCTCTGAATTGGCTGCCAAGAAACGTGAGGTTCGACGTGACGTTTTCAAAATCGAACGTTCCGTCCTCCAGGCGACGGTCCAACGGGCGCGCATCGATGGTCAAATCTTGTTGAGACAGCAGCGCATCAAAAGCGTTATCGGCGTCGCTTTCGGTTGCCAAGGCAAACTGGGTCGCATTCCAGCTGATGCCGGTGGCGGTAAAGACTGTATCGCCCAGGTTGTTGCGAATGATGATGCTGTTGATCGTTCCGACCGGAAGCTCAAGCGCGTTGAGCCCAAAGTTCTGCCCGGTGAAGGACGTCCGAAAAGACGTCGACGGGTTAAAGACATCTAAGGTTGTCGGCGTCAGGCTGAATATATCCGCCCCGTCGAACGCCGCGTCGATGAAATCAAGATTGGTTCTGCCAAAAAATGTGAGAGTTCCCAACGAACTGCCCCCTTTTCAAGTGGAAGGTGCACCCGGTTGTCCAGATGCCGCTTTAAGATCGATACCCGCGCCAATTAATGGCCGGGCAAGGCAAAGCGTTCAAGGAAAGACTAAGCAACCCGTAAACATTTAGGCGGCGGCTTGTGGGCCCTTAGCCACGGGCCGATTGCCAGTCGCGCGGGGCGGACAGAAACGCCTCTACCCCCGCCAGCGTGGCACTGTCGAATGCCTTCTGCGCTTTCGCCTCCGCCAGGACATCCCACCAGGTGCACAAACCATGCAGGGCGACACCGTGATCGCCCAAGGTCTTCTCCGTCTCGGGGAAAATGCCGTAATTGAAGATCACCGCCGTGTGCGCACACGTGGCGCCCGTTTCGCGGATGGCGTCCACAAAGCTCAGCTTGGAGCCGCCATCGGTGGTCAGATCCTCCACCAGAAGAACACGCTGTCCCTCGACCATCACGCCTTCGATGCGGGCGTTGCGGCCATAGCCCTTTGGCTTTTTGCGGATATACGTCATGGGCAGGGACAGACGTTCGGCCACAAAGGCCGCGAAGGGAATGCCCGCCGTCTCGCCCCCGGCGACGTTGTCGAAGGCCTCAAACCCCGCATCACGCATCACTGTGACGGCCAGAAAATCCATCAGCGTCGCGCGCAGCCGCGGGTAGGAGATCAGCTTGCGGCAATCGATATAGGTCGGGCTCGGCAGGCCCGAGGCCAGGGTGAAAGGATCCTTGGCGTTGAAATGCACAGCTTCGACTTCCAACAGGGCACGGGCCGTCAGCCGGGCGATTTCGGCGGCGGGGGGAAAGCTGGTTGGGATCATGGGCGTCTCGCTGGGAAGGGGCGGCTATCGTGTGTGCCACCGCAAGGGGTGCGGCGGTGTGAACAGGGTCACGGACTGGCCGTGGCCCTCGATCTGGACCGGACGGTCGGGGCCGGGGCCGGGGTACAGCGTCACCGTTTCCGTGTTCGGGGGCAGGCCGTAATGGGCGGGACCGTTCAGGGACGTGAACGCCTCCAGCTGGTCCAGCGCGCCGTCCTCGTCGAACACGGTCGCATAGGCGGCCAGGGCCAGCGGCGCGGTAAAACACCCGGCGGCGCAACAAGTGGCCTCTTTGGCGTGAACCGGGTGCGGCGCGCTGTCGGTGCCCAGAAAAAAGGCCGGGTCACCGGATGTTGCGGCCTGGCGCAGGGCCCGTTGGTGGGTTTCCCGCTTGAGGATGGGCAGGCAATAGAAATGGGGCCGCATGCCGCCGACCAGCATGTCGTTGCGGTTGGCCATCAGATGCTGAACCGTGATCGTAGCGCCGACCCCAGGGTTGGCGCGGACCCAATCGACGGCGTCCTTGGTCGTCACATGCTCCAATGTCAGTTTTAGGGCCGGGTGGTCGTGCCGAAGCGGTGTCAGCACGTGGTCCAGGAACGCCGCCTCCCGATCGAAAATGTCGATCTCCCGCGTGGTCACTTCGCCATGCAGGCAGAGCGGTACGCCCGCCCGCTCCATCGCCTCCAACACAGGGCGGACCTTGGCAAAGTCGCGCACACCAGAGGCGGAATTTGTGGTCGCGCCCGCCGGATACAACTTCACCGCCGTCACGATCCCATCGGCATGGGCGGCCACCACATCGGCGGGATCGGTGTCTTCGGTCAGGTAAAGCGTCATCAGCGGCGCGGCAAAGCCTGCCTGTCGGATCCGGTCGCGATAGGCCGCGGCATCGGCCCCCGTCACAACCGGGGGGACCAAGTTGGGCATGATGATCGCGCGCCCGAAGTCTTGGCTGGCCGGGGCCACAAGGCGCAGCATCTCTCCGTCGCGCAGATGTAGGTGCCAGTCATCGGGGCGGCGTATCGTCAAGCTCTCCATATCAGCGCTCTAGCGCGCGCAGGGCCCAAGGGCCAGAGGGGCGGGCGGCCATCTGCGTCCCCAACTGCTCGAAAAACAGGCAAGGCTGTGGATCAGCCTGGACGGCAGCCGGGCAACCCGTGCAATCATCCGCGCGATGTTTGATGGCGGCCAAAGATTTCAACGTGTTCGCGGAGAGGCGTTTGTGACCCTGGGCCGCGCAGGGCTGCGCGACCTGCGCCAACAGGGCAGCGCGAAGGCCATGCTGCCGCGCTGCGACGCGCCCGATCCAGAGGTGGTGTTCCTGAACACCGCCGGTGGAGTGACGTCGGGGGATCGGTTGGACTATGGGTTGACCCTTGGCCCAGGGGCCCGCGCAACCGGGGCCACCCAAACGGCGGAGCGGGCGTATCGTGCGGCAAGCCCGACGCCGGGTGTGGTCACCACCCAGATCACCTTGGGGACAGGTGCGCATCTGGACTGGCTGCCCCAAGATCTGATTGCGTTCGACGGCTGTCACATAAGGCGCCAGACGGAGGTGGATCTGGCGCCGGACGCCACCCTTCTGATGGTGGATAGCCTGATCCTGGGCCGCGCCGCCCACGGGGAGGTGGTGGCCCATGGGCGGATTGACGATATACGCACGATCCGGCGCGGCGGGCGGCTTTTGCATCAGGAACATGTGGCGCTGACGCCCGAGGCGCTGACCGCGCCCGAAGCGCTCGAGGACCACCGTGCCTTTGCCACATTGGTCCACGTGGCGCCCCGCGCCGCCGATATGGTCACGCCCTTGCGCGCCGCTTTGGGGGCAGAGGGGCATGTGAGCGCCTTGCCGGGTCGGATCGTGGCCCGTCTGGCCGCCCCGCAGGCGGCCCCGTTGCGCCGCGCCTTAATCCGCGCCATCCTCACGCTGCGCCAAGACCCGCTGCCGCGGGTTTGGCAAAGCGACGCCTAAGGAAAGGGACCTGCCATGAACCTGACCCCCCGTGAGAAAGATAAGCTGTTGGTCAGTGTGGCCGCCATGGTGGCGCGGGGCCGGTTGGCACGCGGCGTGGCGCTCAACCATCCCGAAGCCATCGCCCTGATTACGGATTTTGTGGTCGAAGGCGCACGGGACGGGCGATCTGTGGCCGATTTGATGCAGGCGGGCGCCCATGTCATCACCGCTGAGCAATGCATGGAGGGCGTCCCAGAGATGATCCACGACGTCCAGGTCGAGGCGACATTTCCGGACGGGACGAAACTGGTCACCGTCCACCACCCCATTCGCAAAACGGAGGATGCCGCATGATTCTCGTAAACCTCCTCATTGGCGTCTTGGCCGGTCTGGCGACGCCGAAATTGGAACGGTGGCTGAAAGATGTGTCCGAAAGCCTGTGGCTGGGGAAGATGAACATCTCCGACCATGAGTTTGATTTGGCGGCCCTTTTGGTGATCCTGATGGTGGCCGCAGTGGTGTGTGCGATCATCGGTGTGGACAGTTCCGCGTTCCTGTTGGCCCTGGGCGCCCTGGTCGGGTTGTTCGGAAAACGCGCCTGGGCCGCCATCGTCCGGGGGGAGCCATGATCCCCGGGGAGGTGCGGGCCGCGCCCGGCGACATCACGCTCAACGCAAACTCCCAGGCCCTGTCGCTGGAGGTGGCCAATACCGGGGATCGGCCCATTCAAGTGGGCAGTCATTATCACTTTGCCGAAACCAATCCCGCGCTGGCCTTTGACCGCGCCGCCGCATTGGGCTACCGCTTGGACATTGCCGCAGGCACGGCTGTCCGGTTTGAACCGGGTCAGACGCGCCATGTAAACTTAGTGCCGCTAGGGGGGGAGCGACGTGTCTTTGGCTTTAATGGCCAAGTCATGGGGGAGCTCTAGAATGACACTTTACCTTCGAACGATGATGCAAACGGCGCGAATGCTGTTTGAGGCGCAGTCGGTGATCACCGTGCGGTCCCTCGGGGCAGCCGGATTGGCCCATGGCCACGACCAGGAAGAAACCCTTCTGATGGTGACCGAGAAATACGCAGCGGCCCTGCAATCGAGTTCCGAGATTTGGAACGGCTTGCAAGACGGGGACAGCCCGATCCGCATCTACAGTCGCGCGCTGGAACCTTACGGCACGCAGACAGAAGCGAATTTTCGCCGTTTGGTCCTGCGCCAAGACGGGCAGACCTTCGGCCCGCACTGAGGCGGTTGACAGAGCACAGCCTGGGCGTGGACGCTGATCCCACTCAAACGCAAGGGGAAGTCAGCCATGTGCGATGTCTGTGTCATGAACGCCGTAAAAGAACGTATGTTGAGCCGCCGGGACCTGTTCAAAGGGGGGGCTGCCCTGACGGCGGCCGCCGCCACCGGCATTACGGGAACGGCGGCCCTGGCCGATGGGCACGGATCCGTGCGGGACATGACCCATGTCTACGACGGGGACTTTCCCACCTTCTTCAACGAACCGGGCATCACCTTCGACCAGGTTTTCAACTTTGCCGATAACGGGTTTAACTTGTTTGACCTGACCATTCGCGAACACACGGGCACCCATATCGACGCGCCGCTGCATTTTTCCGCCGATGGGGATGCCGTCGACGAGATTGAGATCGGGAACCTCGTGGTCCCGCTCTGCGTAATCGACATTCGGGAAAAGGCCGCCGCCGACCCGGATGCCCAAGTCACGCCCGATGATGTGGCCGCCTGGATTTCCGCGAACGGGGACATCCCCGACCGGGCATGCGTCGCCATGAATTCGGGCTGGGCGGACAAGGTGGGGGACCCGTCCTACCGGGGCGCGGATGATGGCGGAACGCTGCATTTCCCGGGCTTCCATCCAGATGCGACCGCCATGCTGCTAGAGACGACGTCCTCTGCCTGCATGGCCGTGGATACGCTGTCCCTCGACCATGGACCGTCCGCTGATTTCGCCACCCATTACGCATGGCTTCCCGCAGGTCGGTACGGGATCGAGAACTTGGCCGGTCTGGATCAGGTGCCCGCGGCGGGCGCGACCCTGGTGGTCGGCGCCCCCACCCATCGCGGCGGCACAGGCGGTCCGGCGCGGATCTTCGCCATGGTGTGACGGCGGGCCCCGTCGGGCGCAGGCACCCCAAAGCCAGGGCGGGCGACCCGGCGCAGACATGGTCGTGGCAAAAACCGCCATCCCGGCCCCCGCGGATCGACAAACACGATCTGCCTTAAAATTGTGCACCATCCTTCGGCCCAGACGAGATTTCCGCCGGTCCATTTGACATGCCCCGAATGTCCCGCGCAGGTTGGCGGCACGTCGATTTGGAGCCTGCCAATGCCTGCCACGATCTCTCGCCGCGCCTATGCTGACATGTACGGCCCCACGACCGGCGACAAAATCCGCTTGGCCGATACCGAGCTGTGGATCGAGGTGGAGCGGGACCACACCACCTATGGGGAAGAGGTGAAGTTCGGCGGCGGCAAGGTCATTCGTGACGGCATGGGACAGTCCCAGCGGACCCGGGCCGACGGGGCCATGGACACGGTCATCACCAACGCGTTGATCGTGGATCATTCCGGAATTTACAAAGCGGATGTGGGCCTGCGGGACGGGCGGATCGCGGCCATCGGCAAAGCCGGCAACCCCGACACGCAGCCCGGCGTCGACATCGTCATTGGCCCCGGGACCGAGGCGATTGCCGGGGAAGGGCGCATCCTGACGGCGGGCGGTTTCGATGCGCATATCCACTTCATCTGCCCGCAACAGATTGAAGACGCGCTCCATTCCGGGGTTACGACGATGCTGGGCGGTGGCACGGGTCCGGCCCATGGCACGCTGGCCACCACCTGCACGCCGGGGCCTTGGCACATCGGCCGGATGCTGCAAGCCATGGATGCGTTGCCCGTGAACCTGGCCCTGTCGGGCAAAGGGAACGCCTCATCGAAAGACCCCCTGCGCGAGATGGTCAGCGCGGGGGCCTCCGCGCTCAAGCTGCACGAGGATTGGGGCACGACACCTCAGGCCATCGACACGTGCCTCAGCGTGGCCGACGAGATGGACGTGCAGGTGATGATCCACACCGACACCCTGAACGAAAGCGGATTTGTAGAGAATACGGTCGACGCCATCGCGGGTCGTACCATCCACGCCTTCCATACCGAAGGCGCGGGCGGCGGTCATGCCCCCGACATCATCAAGGTCTGCGGGTTGCCCCATGTGATCCCAAGCTCCACCAACCCCACGCGGCCCTATACGGTGAACACCCTGGAGGAGCATCTCGACATGCTCATGGTGTGTCACCACTTGGACAAGGCGATCCCCGAAGACGTGGCCTTTGCCGAAAGCCGGATCCGAAAGGAAACCATTGCCGCCGAGGACATCCTCCATGACATGGGGGCGTTCTCGATCATTGCGTCGGACAGTCAGGCCATGGGCCGCGTCGGAGAGGTCGTGATCCGCACGTGGCAAACGGCCGACAAAATGAAGCGCCAACGGGGGCGCCTGGATGGCGAAACCGGAGAGAACGACAACCTGCGCGTGCGGCGCTACATCGCCAAATACACCATCAACCCCGCCATCGCCCATGGGATGGCCCATGAGATGGGGTCCATCGACGTGGGCAAACGGGCCGACCTTTGCCTTTGGTCCCCGGCCTTTTTCGGCGTGAAGCCGGAAATGGTCTTGGTGGGCGGGTCCATCGCCATGGCACAGATGGGCGACCCCAACGCGTCCATCCCAACACCGCAGCCGGTCTATTCCCGCCCGATGTTCGGGGCCCTGGGACGGGCCGTTGAGCGATCCGCGGCGCTGTTCGTGTCGCAAGCGGCGGTGAATGCCGGGGTCGGAGAGAGCTTGGGCCTCGCCAAGGACGTGGTCGCCGCGAAGGGCATGCGCGGTATCGGCAAGAAAGACATGGTTCTCAACGATTTGACACCCGACATTGAAGTCGATCCCGAAACCTACGAAGTGCGCGCCGATGGGCAGCTGTTGACCTGCGAACCTGCCGAGGTCTTGCCAATGGCGCAGCGGTACTTCTTATTCTGATGCGCGCGCTTTCTTTCCTGGCGGTCTGGACCGTCACCTGCGCCAGCAGCGCCATCGCGGCGTGCCCGGGCCAAGATGCTTTGGCGACCGGGGGCGTGCGCCTTGTCTATGGGGACAGCGCCGTCGAAGTCTTCCGTCGCCTAGATGCACATCGGGTAGAGATGACGGATGCAAGCACGGCCCCGGTGTTGCGGGATGTGTTGGGAAAGGGGCTTTTTCTGTTGGAAAGCGCATATGTCGAAAACGGCGAGAAATCCGACATTATCAGCGTGTCCTACGGCCTTCCGGTGAAGGATTTGCCGGACCCCGCGCCGGGTCTGTCTTGGGACATCGCAGCCCGGGAAACGCAGGACGAACAGACGGCCACCTTGATCGAAGCCTATCGCGCGAACGCCGCCGAACCTGTGACAATCGGCGACTGCACCCTCACCGCGATTGACGTCGAATTGAAACGCGGCACCCTGGGAAGTGTGCCGCAGGTGGAGATCATGCGTTACTTTCCCGATCTGGCCTTTGCCTATGTCCACGCCGTCGGCGACCGGACCGTCGGGCTGGAGGTCTTTGCTGTCAGCCGGATCGAAGCCGCCACGCCATGACATCAACGCCGCAAATCGCCCTTCTAGATCACGTTCACGCGCCTGTCGACCGTTTGACCCTTGCCTATGAGGCGCGGCTGGTGCGGCGCAAACGCCTGGTCACGGATGGCGGGCGGGCCCTTCACCTGGACCTGCCGGAGGTCACCGATCTGAGCCATTTTGCGGGCCTGCGCCTGGCGGATGGGACCGAGATCGCGTTGGCGGCGGCGGCGGAACCGGTGCTGATCATCACCGGAGATTTGGCGAAGCTCGCCTGGCATATCGGCAACCGACACACCCCATGCCAGTTCGAGGGTGACACCCTGATCATCCGTCAAGATCACGTGCTGCGCGCCATGGTGGAGACACTGGGCGGACAGGTGGCGGACGCCGCGCGCCCGTTCCATCCGGAAGGGGGGGCCTATGGGCACGGGCGCACCTTTGGCCATTCCCACGGGCACGACCATGACCACAACCATGACCACGACCACTGACCTGTTGCGGTTGACGCAATGGTTGTCTCCGGCGTTTCCCATTTCGGGCTTTGCCTATTCCCACGGGCTTGAGGCCGCGATGGCGCAGGGGCGCGTGACGGATGCGGCGTCGACCAAGGCGTGGGTGTCTACGGTTCTTACCATGGGGGCAGGGGCCTTGGATGCGTGGGTGATCCGCACTGTCATGGCGGGGCAGGACCCCGCCGAGATGGCGGACCTGCTGCAAGCCCGTGCCGGATCGGCCGAGCGGTGGGAGGAGACGCGCGCCCAGGGGGCCGCCTTCGTGGCCACCACAAACGCCATGGGCGCCACTCCGCTAGGGGAGATGCCGCTGCCCGTGGCCGTCGCCCTTCGCGCGCGCGACATGGACCCCACAGCCGTGATCGCGTTGTATTTGCATGGTTTTGCCAGTAGCATCGTTTCCGCCGCAACCCGGTTCCTTCCCCTGGGCCAAGCCGAGGCGCAGACGATCCTGCAGGCCCTTCACCCCATCATCACGGACCTCAGCCAAAGCACGTCCAAGACACCGCCCGGATCGGCTGCCCTTCTGGCGGAACTGGATGCCATGGCCCACGAGACGCAGACCGCTCGCCTCTTCAGGACATAGACCACATGACAGACACAACGGAACGGGGGCGGACCCTTGTCGCCCACCTCAACCCCAACATGGAGGAGGCCCTCCATCACCGGTATGGCCACCTTTTGCCCGATATGGCCGAAGGCGTGGTGGACTGGGCTTATGGGCGCCACTACGCCGACGACGCGCTGCCCTTGCGGGACAGATACCTGGCAACCATCGCGGCCCTGGCGGCCTTGGGGGGACAAACCCGGCCGCAGTTGAAGGTGAACATCGCAGGCGGATTGAAGGCCGGGTTGACCCAGAAGGAAATCGCCGCCGTCATCTGGCAGATGTCTCTCTACGGGGGCCTGCCCGCCGCGATCAATGGGCTCAACGCCGCCCTCGAAGTGTTTGACGAGGTCGCCCTATGAGCAGCCCAAACGGACCGCTGCGCGTGGGCATCGGGGGGCCAGTCGGCGCGGGCAAGACGACGCTGACGGAAAAGCTGGCCCGCGCCCTGTCGCCAACCCTGTCCGTCGCCGTGATCACCAATGACATCTACACGCGGGAAGATGCGGAATTCTTGCTTCGCGCGCAGGCCCTGCCGGAAGAACGGATCCGCGGGGTGGAAACGGGCGGTTGTCCGCACACCGCCATTCGAGAAGATGCATCCATCAACCTGGCGGCCATCGCCGACCTGCGAAGATCGCTGCCCGATCTGGATATGATCTTCATCGAAAGCGGCGGGGACAACTTGGCGGCAACCTTCTCGCCGGAATTGGCGGACGTGACGCTCTATGTGATCGACACCGCGGCGGGGCAGGACATTCCCCGAAAAAAGGGGCCAGGCGTGACCCGATCCGATCTGTTGATCCTCAACAAGACCGATCTGGCGCCCCATGTGGGTGTCGATCTTGACATGGCGCGTGGTGACTTGGACGCCGCGCGGGCGGGGCGGCCCTATGTCATGGCGGCACTGCGCCATGGGACGGGCGTCGACGCCATCGTCGCGTTCTTGCTGCAAGAAGGCGGCTTTTGAACGCCCCCTTCGTTGGGATTAACTTCCATATTTCCGTGTCTTACGGGGCGTTTCCCCGCGGGGAAACACACGCCTTCCAGAACAATCGCTCAAAGTTCGCCTCGCAAGCCGCCGCAAAGGCGGCGTAGTCGAGGCCAAACACCGCGGCCCCAGTTTCGGCGGTGTGACGGACGAAGCCGGGTTCATTGCGTTTGCCCCGATGGGGCGGGGGGGCCAGATAGGGGCTGTCGGTTTCGACCAGAATCCGGTCCAGGGGCGCGCTGGCAAAGATGTCGCGCAGGTCCTGGCTTTTGGGGAAGGCCGCAATGCCCGACATGCTGAGGTAGAACCCAAGGTCCAGCGCCGCTTGGGCCAGGCCCGCCTCGGAACTGAAGCAATGCATGACGCAGCCATAGGCCCCGGCGCGAAACTCCTCGGTCAGGATGCGGGCCATATCGTCATCGGCATCGCGCGCATGGATGATGAGGGGCAATTGGGTCTGCCGCGCGGCCTCGATATGGATGCGCAGGCTTTCCTGTTGGATGTCTTTGCTGTCGGCGGTGTAGTGGTAGTCGAGCCCCGTTTCTCCGATACCGACCATTTTTGGATGCTGGGCCAAGGTCAAAAGGTCCTCGACTGTCGCCAACGGCTCTTCGGCGGCGGACATGGGGTGGGTTCCGGCAGCCCAATAGATCGGCGCATGCGCTTCGGCCAAGGCCCGGACCTGGGGCGCCTGACGCAGCTTGGTGCAGATCGTGACCATGCGATGCACACCCTGTTCGGCGGCGCGGTGCAGCAAATCGGGCATCTCGCCCTCAAATTGCGGGAAATCCAGGTGGCAATGGCTGTCGGTGATGTTGGGCAGCATGGGCAGGCTCCTGGGCTAAAGTGTTCTTGCCTGGGCATCGATGCGGGCCAGCGCGTCCCAGACGATCGCAACCGGATCGACATTGACGGCGCGGGCATGGGTGGCGCGGTCGTTGACCTCTTGCGCCACCTGCGCCCAGGCCCGGGCCGCTTGGTCATGGGGAGCCAGCTTGAGAAGGGTCGCAGCCTCTGCGTCAGATGCCCCCGCGGGCGGCCCCAGCAGACCCGCCCGGGCCGCCCGGTGCAACAGCCGGGCCAAGGCGTCCAGGGTGGCTTGAAACCGCTCCGCCCCCGCTTTGCCCGCGCAGCGATCCGCCAGTTTGCGGGCCTGCGCGCGATCCATGGGACCCGCTTTGAACAAGGAAAGGACGTCGGCATAAACCTCCGCGCCCCCGTCCGCCAAGGTCAGGGCCGCCCCGACGGACCCTTCCGCCAAGGCCATCTGGTCCGGTTGCAGGCGGCCCCCGGCCTGTTCGACCGCCCGCAGCAAGTCATCTGGCCCCAGCGGATCCAGCCGCAACGTGCGACAGCGAGACCGGATCGTGGGCAGCAAGCGGGCCGGTTGATGGGCCACCAAAAGCAACGTGGCGCGGTCCGGCGGCTCCTCCAACAGCTTGAGCAACGCGTTGGCCGCATTGGTGTTCAGATCATCCGCCGCATCCACGATCACAACCCGGCGCCCACCGGCGCTCATGCCAAAGAACCCACCCAGACGACGCACCTCATCGACCGTGATCTCTGTCTTCAGCCGTTTCGCTTTGTCATCCCAAGGCCTGCGCAACAGCATCAGCGACGGCTCGGACAAGGCCCTGATCCGCGAAAGCGTGGGATGGTCCGGCGCGGGGTCCAGGGTCGTGACCTGTGGCGCGGGGTCGGCCAACAGGAACCGAGCGATCCGCCAGGCGAGCGTCGCTTTGCCCACACCCTTCGGCCCCGTCAGCAGCCAGCCGTGGTGCAGGCGCCCGGTGTTCCACGCCTCGACAAACGCGGCTTCCGCGTCGGGGTGCCCGAACAGGGTTTGGGTCTGTCGGGGATGGGGCGCCTCCCCGGCGCGGTCCGGCTCTGGCAGGGGGTCATCGGTCATGGCAGCGCGTCCAGAACCCGTTGGGCCACGGCATCCTGCGGCCCGGTGGCGTCAATAACGCGCAGCCGATCCGGATCATCTTTGGCCAAGGCCAGGAACCCGGCGCGCAGCTTCTTCTGGAACGGCAGGCCGAACTCTTCAAACCGATCCTCGCCAGAGCTGCGGGCCAAACCGCGCGACAGCGCCGCTTCGGGATCAAGGTCCAGGATCAGTGTCAGATCCGGCTCTCGCCCGATGACAAGGGTGTGCAGGGCATCCACCATGGCGCGCAAATCCCCGCGCGTGGCGCCTTGGTAGACGCGGGTGCTATCGGCAAAGCGGTCGGTGATCACCCATTCGCCGCGGCCAAGTGCCGGGGCAATCACACGCTCCAGGTGGTCGCGCCGGGCGGCGTTGAACAGCAGCAATTCTGTTTCGGGCGACCAGCGACCCGGATCTCCTTCGACCAAAAGGCGGCGGATGGCTTCGGCGCCGTCGCTGCCCCCGGGCTCTCGGGTCAGGACGACCGGATGCCCGCGGCCCCGCAACGTCTCTGCCAGGCGCCCCGCTTGGGTCGACTTGCCGCAGCCGTCGATGCCTTCAAAGGAGATGAACATGGGGCGGCTCTAGCAGGGCTTTGCGCAGGGGGCGAGGGGTTACTGGAACCGCTCTAGCGCCGAGCCGATGACCTGCCCCGCGACCTCTGCGCCCGCGATCTGAATGCGCCGCCAGGGACCGGCCGGGGCCACATCGCTGGCGGTCACCAAAGGCACAATCTGATCGGGCACGCCGGGATGGCGCAAGGTCAGTGTCCCGACCTCCTGGCCTACGACGACGGGGGCCTCTAGGGGGCCATCGAACGTCACCTCACCCTGGACGGTTTCCCGGCCAGACACTGGCAACACGACGGTCACACTGTTTGCCGGAACCAGCGCGACGGACGTGTCTTCGCCCATGAAGACCTCCGCCTCCATCACCGGAACGCTTGTGTCCTCCAGCAGGGTTTCCTCGGCAAATTGCCGGAAGGCCCAATTCACGATCCGCTCGCTTTCCTCGGCCCGATCCGGCTCCGTCTCGATGCCAGAGATCACGAATGTGACACGCCGGTCCCCTTGGACGGCGGACCCCACCAAGCCATAGCCCGCCTCTTGGGTGTGGCCCGTCTTCAACCCATCTGCCCCGATATTCAGGCGCAACAGGGGGTTGCGATTGAAGCGATTCGAGGGGGAGCGTCCGTCGAAGGCGTACTCCGTCTCGGCGAAGTAGGTGTAATACTGGGGGAAGTCCGTGATGATCCGCTCTGCCAGGGTCGCAAGATCCCGCATGGACATGACATGGCCCGGTGCGGGCCACCCGCTGGCGTTGCGAAACACCGAGTCGTCCATCCCCAATTCGCGCGCACGGGTCGTCATCATCTGGGCGAAGCCGTCTTCGGTCCCGTCGGGGGACAGCGCCTCTCCGAACACGACGGTGGCATCATTGCCGGACAGGACAACCACACCGCGGATCAAGTCTTCGACTTTGACCCGGTCCCGTGGGTCCAGAAACATGGTGGAGCCGCCGAAGGACGCCGCATGCTCGGACACGGGCAAGACCGTATCCATGTCCAGGCGGCCATCTTCCAGCGCCTCGAACACCATATTCAACGTCATCAGTTTGGACATGGAGGCCGGGGGCAGGGGCACGTCGGCATTCTTGGACAGAAGGACCTGGCCGGTATTGTGATCGACCACGATGGCCGATCCGGCACTTGTCTGAAACTGCTGGGCCCAAAGCGGGGCCGTGCTGAGCAATAGTACAGCGAGCGTTGTGCGAAACATGGATGGCCCCCTCATCGGTTGTCGATATCCTTCTTACTCTGATGGGCGCGGGACATGCAGCCAAAAGATACGTGTTGGCCTGGTCCCTGCAACAGTCTGCGCATATGCTGCACCGTGCGTGGGAAACGGTTGATACCACGGCCAAAATGCTGGCGAAGAGGGGCCAATCAGGCCCCCCGGCCATGTGCGGACATCAGCGCGGGCGCTCAGCCCTCCACCGGTTTGGCATCGTCAAAACCCACTTGCCGGGCCTTGCGCAGGACCGCCGTCCGGTCGCGCCGAGTCAGTGTCGGGCCGACAAAAACGCGCCAACTGCTGCCCTCGGCCTGGGGCTGCTCTCTCACGGTGGCTAAAATGCCGGCTGCGGCCAGGGATTGCGCCGTGGCATTGGCCCCGTCCACATCGTCGAATACCCCGATCTCCACATATGGTTTGGCCAACCGGGTGCCTTGGGGCTTCGGCTCGCGCACGGTCACGCCGTCCGCGGCGATGATGTCGGGCTGCGCGTCGGCTGCGGGCGCTTGGACGGGCGCGTCGGCGGGGGCATCAAGGGAGCTGGCGGTGATGGCGGGCGCGGCTGCGGCGGTCACGCCAGGTTCGTCAATGGTCGCTGCTGTGTCGTCTGTGGCGTCCAGCGTCTCATCCGTTTGTTCAGACGCCCGTTTGTCACCACTGAAGAGACGGCGGAAGAACCCGCCTTTGGGTGCGGCCGCCTCGGCTGCGGGGGGGGCGATGCCACCGCCCTCTGGCACCAGAGTGGTGCCGTCCGCCAAACTGTCCAGCGCGGCCGCCGCCACGGCGCTTGCTTCGTCCTGCTCCGGTGTCTCGGCTGGGGCGGGCGCCTCGGCCACGGCCTTGGGCTCCGGCTCGGGCACATCGGGCTCGGCCACCGGGACGACCGGCTCCGGCTGTTCTTCGCGGCGCAACGCCACAACGCTCAGTTCGGTCGGCGCGCCTGCGATGACGCCCAAGGCATCTGCCGCCTCGGACGACAGTTGAAGCGGCGGGCCAGGGTTGCCCCTTTCGCGTTTAAAGAGGGCGCCTACGACGAATTTGCCATTGTCGGGGTTGCGGATGATCACCCGCTCCGGCTGGAGCACATCGGGGGCGGCGATCCAGACGCCCCCCAGGCTAGGCCGGCCATCCCACAAGGCGCGGTCGGTGACGTCGAACACCTCTGGCGCCTCGACGTCTTGGTCGATCAATTGCGCCCCGGGTGGCGTTTGACGCGTCGCCGCCTCGCCCGTGGCACTGGGCTGACACCCCGCCACGACGGCCAAAAGGGCCACGCCCGTCAAAAGTCGAATGGTGAAAGTGGGCGGTGCCGCCCGATCAAATGCCTGATGCACTGTCCTATGCCCCGTGCTCTGCTCTACCGCGGTGGTTCGTTGGTCGAACCTTCCGCCGTTAAGACTAGCGCAGTTTGGCACACCTGTGAAGCCCGTCCGTTCAGACCGCTATATCTTGGGTGTTCGTGTCTTCGGCGATGCTGTCCAAAATGGTGGGGATGCGGGACTTCACTTTGAAAAAGCCAGCCGTCGCGGCGGGCCACGCCGCCTGGTCCCAGGCGCGCAACGGGCGGATCACGGGGCACGACAGGTCTTTGGCCAAGGCGTTGACCGCATCCTGCCCGGGGCCCACGGGCGGGTAGGGCACGACGATCTGGTCGAAGGCGCCATCCTCGGCCCAGGCGCGGATGGCGTCCGGATCGTCCGTGACCGGGCCGACGGGGCAGTGTCGCGCCAACCGCGTGCCCGCGTCCTGCGCAAGGCTTTCGGTGAAGCGGTGGACCATGGGCGCCACCTTCAACGGGGATCTGCCGGAGACACGGGTGAGTATTGCCGCCCCATCTGGCCTGAGCCCACGGGCAAACAGGAAGTCCGGCGACAGTTCATCTTCGGTCAGCAGCAGGCCCGTTTTGGCCCCGCCCTGCCAATGCGCATCGTCGGGCACAGCCTTGGGGGCAGGGTGCTCCGGCCCCTCCAGCGGGTGCACCTGATCTTCCCGCGCCAATTGATGGCCCAAAGTCTCCGGGTCCCAGCGGCCGTCGCTGAACTTTGCGATGTTCGACGCGCGGGCGCGGTACACCCTGCCCCGCGTGTGCAGGCCGCCCACCCATCGCCAACTGAGGGTGTTGGATGCCGGGTCGCCATCCAGCAGGTGACGCAAGAAGAAATCGGCCCCCAATTCCCACGGCAGGCGCAGCGTATGCATCCAGATGGATGCGAACCACATGCGGGCGTGGTTGTGCAGATACCCCTCGGCCACAAGCTGTTTCGCCCAATGGTCAAAGGGCGCAATACCGGTTTGCCCGCCACATGCCTCCTCCCAATTTGTGCGCAGGCCCGCTTCGGTGGCCAATCGATTGCGTGCCTGCATCAAGCCGCGTTGGTAGTCGCGCCAGATGCCCGGACGCCGTTCTAGCCAGCCTTTGAAATAGGTCCGCCACACCACCTCCTGCAGGAACTTTTCTGCGGTGGAGGGCGCGTATTTGGCCAGGACCGCCTGCGCCACTTCGGCCTCGGTCAGGGTCCTGTGGCGGATATACGGGGACAGAACGCTGACAAAGGGATGCCCCGGCAAATCAGCATTGCGTTCAGCGGCATAGGTACGCCCAGCTTTGGGGACAAAACGCGCCAACCGGTCCATGGCCGCGGCGCGGGTGGCGGGAAAGGTCACGGGGTGATCCGTGGGCGGGAGGGGAAGCGCAGTGTTTGTCATGACGGAGAGTTAGGTCCCGCCCAAGACGTGTCACCACCCTGCGTCACAAAAGCAAACGCCCCCGACCGTGGGCCAGGGGCGTCGAAGGTCGGGCGGCGAAGGTCAGCTTGCGCTGGCCTCCTCCTCCGCCTTTTCGGCGTGGATCAAGAGGGGCTTCACCTCGCGGCGCACGGCCTCCTCGTTGACGACGACTTCCTCGACCGTTTCCATCCCCGGCAGGTCGAACATTGTGTCGAGAAGGATGTCTTCCATGATCGACCGCAGGCCGCGGGCCCCGGTCTTGCGCTCAATGGCGCGTTTTGCGATCGCTTGCAGGGCGTCATCGGTGAAGGTCAGCTTCACATTCTCAAGCTCGAACAGCCGTTGATATTGTTTCACCAGGGCATTCTTCGGTTGCGTGAGAATGATGACCAGCGCGTCTTGGTCCAGGTCGGTCAACGTGGCGATCACCGGCAGACGCCCGACGAATTCGGGGATGAGCCCGAATTTCAACAGGTCTTCCGGCTCCAATTCCTTGAACGCTTCGCCGACGGTTTTCTCTTCGGGGGCCTTCACCTCGGCGCCGAAGCCCATAGAGGAGCCTTTCCCGCGCTGTGAGATGATTTTGTCGAGGCCCGCAAAAGCGCCGCCGCAGACAAACAGAATATTGGTTGTGTCGACTTGCAAAAATTCCTGTTGTGGATGCTTGCGGCCCCCCTGCGGCGGAACGGACGCCACGGTGCCTTCCATGATCTTCAACAGGGCTTGCTGCACCCCTTCGCCAGATACGTCGCGCGTGATCGACGGATTGTCCGACTTCCGCGTGATCTTGTCGACCTCGTCTATGTAGACGATCCCGCGCTGCGCACGCTCCACATTATATTCGGAGGCTTGGAGCAATTTCAGGATGATGTTCTCCACATCCTCGCCCACATAGCCCGCTTCGGTAAGGGTGGTTGCGTCGGCCATGGTAAACGGAACGTCCAGGATTCGCGCCAGTGTTTGCGCCAGCAGTGTTTTGCCGCAGCCCGTGGGGCCGATCAGAAGGATGTTAGACTTTGCCAGTTCAATCTCGGACTTTCCGGAATGGTCCAGGCGTTTGTAGTGATTGTGCACGGCCACCGACAGGACGCGCTTGGCATGCTCCTGCCCGATCACATAGTCGTCAAGGACCTGACAAATCTCTCGCGGCGTGGGTGTGCCATCGGCCGTCTTCAATCCGGCGGCTTTCGTCTCCTCCCGGATAATGTCCATGCAAAGTTCGACACATTCGTCGCAAATGAACACGGTGGGGCCAGCAATCAGTTTGCGCACTTCATGCTGAGATTTGCCGCAAAAACTGCAATATAGGGTGTTCTTGCCGTCGCCAGAGTTGTTGTTATTGGCCATCATGCCCTCCTCGACCCGACAGTTTGGGGTCCGCAGGGCCGCTGCCCCGCCTTCGTCAGATCATCGCTTCACCAGAGCCTAGGCAGAAGACGCCGGAGCCACAATGCCAAATTCCGTCACCCTTACGTAGGTTACCCGTGACGCCGTGGCGCAGGTGCATCATCGGATCTGCACCGTGCCCGAGCAGCACAGCGCAAGATGCATTTCGCATAGGGTGAAAACGTAAAATTTTCCTTAAGGGACCGGCCGAAGACCGGTCCCATCACGCTTGCCGGGAACAGTGCGTTTACCAATTAACTGTCGCTGTCATCCGCGGCGGTCCGGTTCTCGACGATTTCGTCGATATGACCCCAGTCCTTCGCCTCTTGCGCGGACATGAAGTTGTCCCGTTCCAGGGCGCGCTCGACCTCTTCATAATCCTGGCCCGTGTGCTTCACGTAGATCTCGTAGAGTTGCTTTCGGATCTTTTCGGTCTCGCGCGCATGAATGAGGATGTCAGTCGCCTGTCCTTGGTATCCGCCGGATGGCTGGTGCACCATGATCCGGCTGTTCGGCAGGCTGAACCGCATCCCTTTCTCGCCCGCGACAGACAACACGGACCCCATGGACGCCGCCTGCCCAACGACCAGAGTCGAGACCGCGGGTCGAATGTATTGCATCGTATCGTAAATCGACAGACCAGAGGTCACGACACCCCCGGGGCTGTTGATATACATGGAAATTTCCTTGGTCGGGTTCTCTGCCTCCAAGTGCAACAACTGCGCCACGACAAGCTGGCTCATGCCGTCATGGACCGGCCCATTTACGAAGACGATCCGCTCTTTGAGCAGGCGGCTAAAGATGTCGTAGGCCCGCTCGCCCCGACTGGTTTGCTCGACCACCATCGGCACGAGATTGTTTTCTAGATAATCCACTGGATCGCGCATAGCACTGCCTTCCTCTGGGCCCACCCCACGTCCGTCGCAGGGGGTGTCTCGGCGAACCTAGGCGCGCGGGGCGGGGGCTTCAAGCGGCGCCGTGCCGATGTGGTGAAGCGTGCCGGGCAGGTCACCGCGCAGCGACGCCGCTTTGGGCGTTTTCCGTTGACCTTAGAAGGACTTCTGGCAATCCCGGAAGGCATGAATGACGAACCTGCCGACTTCGGTCCTATCCTCACTGCCCTTGCCGACCCGACCCGCCGCGCTGTCCTCGATTGTCTGAGGGACGGGCCGCAACCTGTTGTTGCCGTTGCAAAACGTCTGCCTGTTTCCCGGCCGGCCGTGTCCCAGCATTTGAAGGTTCTTTTGGACGCGGGGCTTGTCTCTGTCATGTCGAAAGGTACGCGCAACATCTACACGTTGCAGACCGCTGGCACGGCGCCCTTGGTGAACTGGTTAAATGACCTGTCTTCGCGTCAGGTCGAAACATGCGATTTCAATGGTTTGCAACGTGACGTTACGGTCCGCCTCACGCCGGAGGAGGCCTGGCAACTGTTCTGCGAAGACCTCGCCATTTGGTGGCCTGTCGCCGTTGTGTCCCTTTCGGCCAAGCGTGCCGGTGCCCTACCGCAGGCCGTTGTTCTCAAACCCGAAATTGGGGCATCCGTTCGCGAAATCCTCCATGACGGGAGTGAGGACAGTTGGGGCGAAGTGACGGATGTTGACCCGGCGCGGCTCCTGGCGCTCAACTGGCGCTTCGACGGCACGTCCTCCTGCCTGTCCGTCCGGTTTGCCCCGGAAGGGTCCGGCACGCGGTTAACGTTAAAGCATGACCACGACACGCCAGAGACCCAGGCCATGTGGGATCTTGTGATCACAGAACGATTTGCCGCTGCGGCAGCATCTAGCCTGTCGAATTTCTAGCGCGCCCAGAGGTTCTCTCGCTTCAAGCGATTGCGAATGGCCTGCTCTTTGCGCGGCAGGTCGGTCCGGTCAAACAGGGCGCGCGCCTTCGCGCCCTTTGGCTGATATATGAACCGCTTAAAGGGCTCATACTCTTTGAGCACTTTCTTGATCCGATTTGGCGCCGCCGCAGCCTCGACTGTTTCGATCACGTGGTCCGGCGCCGTCGCGTACATCATTGGGACATACCGATAGTGGAAGCTGTGGGAGCCATCGAACAGGCCCTCCGCAATCCCGCCCTTTTCGCCCGGTTGCCCGCCGTTCAGTTTTGTGATCACAAGCGGCAGTGCAGCCTGGTCGAGCCAAGGGTTCAGCGTCTGACACACCACTTCGCTCGGTGGATCATCCCTTATCATTAACGCGGCGTCGCGGAATGTGTCGTGGAATATGCCCGGATCCGACCCGAAAAACCACCCCGCGTTAAAGTAAAGATACCGCCGCCAAAACTCATCCGGCCACGACAGATCCAAAGTGCTCTCAAAGTCATTGCCAAAGCGGACATGAAGACTTTGCCATATGTCTTTGTAACCTGGGCCATAAATCTCTATTTGTGGCCACGTATTCTCTCGTTTCATACTCGCTGACGGGCGGGAGAAATCGATCTCGATCTCGTCCAGCGGGCCTGTGATCACAGTGTCCGTGTCAAAGAAGATGAACGGATCGTCGGGAAGGGCGGTTAACCCCTCGATCTTGTTCCCGTTCGGATAGGACTGGCCGAAGTGCCAATTTCGGAACGCTTTGATTTCACACCCTAAATCCTGTACCAACAGCGTTCGAACGGGGCCTTCCGGAATGCGCGGATCAATGTCCCAACGCTCACTTGGTTCGGGTTCGGCAATGATCAGTTGGCCTGTCCAACCCGGCGAGGTGTGGCGCAAGCTGGCGGCGAACAGCGCCGCCTCATAGGCGAGGCGCCCGCGCTGACCGACGATCATGATGTTGAAAGACATAGGAAATCATGCGCTCAGTTCGGCGAGGCTGTCCAGGGCAGACTGGATCGCTTCGGCTTCGCCTTGGCGGGCGACGAGGTTTGCTTTTGTCTCCTCCACGACCTCTGCTGGCGCGGATGCTGCGAACTTCGGATTGTTGGCGCGCCCCTCCAAGCCTTTGATTTCCTTCGAAAGCTTCAGAAGGCTTTTCTCAAGTCGCGCCTTTTCTGCGGAGACGTCGATCACGTCTTGGAGCGGCAAAGCAAAACGTGCGCCAGCGTTGGTCACGGCGATGGCGCCGCGGGGTGCGTCGCCTGACGTGATATGGTTAACGCGCGCAAGCCTTTGAATAATTGATAAGTTCTGCGTCGCTATCTGTTTGGCGTCGTCGTTCCAGTGAACCGCTATGACAGGGATAATCGCGCTTGCGGGGACGTTCATCTGCGCCCTGGCGGAGCGGATGGCATCAATGAACCCAATGATCCATCTAATCTCACTTTCCGCTTTGAGATCAACAGCTTGTTCCGGGTTTAGGCTGTCTGGCCACGGACCATGGACAAGCATGCCGTCATGTCCGGTGACGGCCCACAGCTCCTCGGTGATGAAGGGGATAAAGGGATGCAGCAGGATCATGGACTGCTCCAATACCCACCCCATAACCCTTTGGGTTTCCTCGGGAGTCTCGCCTTGCAGAAGGGGTTTTGAGAACTCGACATACCAATCGCACACCACGTTCCAGACGAACTTGTAGAGCGCATTTGCCGCATCGTCGAACCGGTAGGCCGCAAGCGCGGCATCGACCTCGGCCCGGGTGCGGGCAGTTTCGCCGATGATCCAACGGTTTACCGTGTTTTGGACATCCCGGGGCAGGTCCGCAGGCCCGGATTGGACAAATTGTACATCATTCATCTCGGCAAATCGGACGGCATTCCAGAGCTTGGTGCCAAAATTCCGGTACCCTTTGATGCGATCAACCGACAGTTTCAAATCGCGACCCATGGCGGCCATGGCGGCCAGGGTGAAGCGAACGGCGTCGGCCCCGAAATCGTCGATCAGATCCAGGGGATCCAGAACATTGCCGAGACTTTTCGACATTTTCTTCCCCTTCTCGTCGCGGACAAGGGCATGGACGTAAACGTCTTGGAAAGGAATGCGTGCTTTAAGAGGAAGAGTTTGAGGCAAGACGGAGGTTTGCATCATCATCATCCGCGCAACCCAGAAGAACAGGATGTCGAAGCCCGTAATCAGGACCGAGGTGGGGAAGTACTTGGCCAGTTCTTCCGTATCGTCGGGCCAGCCGAGCGTGCCGAGCGGCCAGAGGCCGGAGGAGAACCAGGTGTCAAGGACGTCGGGGTCGCGAACGAGTGTTATGGCCGTCGTCTGCCCATTTTCTCGCGTCAGGCTTGGGACCGCGTCGGCGAAGCCGATCTCGACTTCGGGGCCGTAGATAGCCTTCGCCTTCGCGATTGCCTCGGTCTCGCTGACGGCACAGATCCGTTCTTCGGGAAGGCCATGGGTCATTTCATCGTGCAGGCGATGGTCTCGGCTGAAGCCATACCAAACCGGGATTCGGTGGCCCCACCAGAGTTGGCGGGAGATGCACCACGGCTCGATGTTGCGGAGCCAGTGGAAATAGACCTTCTTGTCCGCATCGGGCAGGATACTGACGGTGCCATCCTCAACGGCCGAAATGGCCTCGCCGACGATCTGGTCGGTGTCGACGAACCACTGGTCGGTGAGCATGGGCTCGATGACGGTCTTGGAGCGGTCGCCATGGGGTTGCATGATCGGCTTCGGCTCGACCAGGGGGACAAGTTCCTGGTCATCGGTGCGGGACTCGCCGCCTTCTTCTGGGGCGAGCGGCGGCTTTCCGGTGGCGCCTTTGCCAGCCGACGCGGCGCCTTTGCCCAGGCGCGGGTCGGTGGCGGGGACCATGACGGCGAGGCCCTCGGCGGTGATCTCGTCCACGATCTTGGCGCGGGCCTCGAACCGGTCGAGGCCGCGCAGGTGGTCGGGGACGAGGTTGAGCGCGTCGGTCTCTGCCTCGGAGAGCGGTCCTGGATCGGTGCAGCCACCGGGTGCGGCGCGGTGGCCGTGTCGGATGAGCCAAGCTTCGGCTGCACGTTGGGCCGTCGCCGCCGCCTCGGCATAGGGGGCGCCATCGGCGCGCAGGGCGGCCTTTGTATCCATCAGACGGTAGCAGGGGATGTCGCCGCGTTTGGCCACGGCGTAGTCGTTGAAATCGTGGGCGCCGGTGATCTTGACCGCGCCGCTTCCGAACGCGGGGTCAGGATACGCGTCCGTGATGATCGGGATCAGGCGGCGATGGTCTTTGGGGCCGATGGGGACTTCGCAGAGTTTCCCCACGATTGGCGCATAGCGTTCATCATCGGGGTGCACGGCGACCGCGCCGTCGCCCAGCATCGTTTCCGGTCGCGTTGTGGCGATGGAGATGTAGTCTCGGGTTTCGCGGAAAAGCTCCACGCCGTCCTCGTCGCGTTCGACATATTCGTAGGTGGCGCCACCGGCGAGCGGGTATTTGAAGTGCCACATATGGCCCGGTGTCTCGATATTCTCGACTTCCAGGTCGCTGATGGCCGTCTCAAAATGCGGGTCCCAATTGACCAGGCGTTTGCCGCGATAGATCAGCCCGGCTTCGTACATCTGGACGAAGACCTTGATGACGGCGTCGTGGAAATTCTGCTGGGTCGGATCGGGGTCGCCGGGGGCGCCGCCCATGGTAAATGCCTCGCGGTCCCAATCGCAGGACGCGCCGAGCCGCTGAAGCTGTCCGATGATGGTGCCGCGGGACTTTTTCTTCTGCGACCAGACCCGGTCCAGGAAGGCGTCGCGGCCCATTTCTTGCCGGGTGGGTTCGCCATTGGCGGCCATGTCGCGTTCGGTCACCATTTGGGTGGCGATGCCCGCATGGTCGGTGCCCGGCTGCCACAGGGTGTCGAAGCCGCGCATGCGGTGCCAGCGCACCAATATGTCCTGTAACGTATTGTTAAAGGCATGCCCCATATGAAGGGAGCCCGTCACATTGGGTGGCGGAATCACGATGGAGAATGTCTCGGGGCGCGACGCGTTTGCGCCGGCTTTGAAATAACCGCCCTCGATCCAGGCCTTGCTGATCCGGGCCTCAGCCTCGGCCGCGTTGAAGGTCTTGTCCATCGCCATGTTCGGTCTCCGCTTTCTGTGGGCGGAGTTAGCGCGGGCTGCGGCGAAGGGGAACCCCGCGGGCGTTGGTTTTGGGGACGGGTTTGGCGGGCCGAACCCACGCGCCCATTTGACGCGGAGGATCGGTGTGGGGACGGCAAGGCGGGGCGCGCGCTGGACAGGCGGGGCATCTCCTCTAAGGTCCAGCGCAACGGATAGCTATGTTTCGGAGACTCCCATGGAAAAGTTCGGCCTGAGCCAGTCCAATCGCCGCACGGAAGACCCCCGCCTTTTGACCGGCGGCGGGTCTTATGTGGAGGACCGGGTGCCGGACGGGGCCCTGTTTGCCTATGTGCTGCGCTCAACCGTGGCCCATGGGGAGATCACGGGCCTGGACCTAGGCGCCGCCAAGGGGATGCCCGGGGTGCACCTGATCTTGACGGCGGACACGCTTGAGGCGGACGGCCTTCGCTCTCACATCGGGACGGCGGTGGCCCGCAACATGGACGGGACCAAGGCGGCAGATCCCCAACGGCCGTGGTTGGCCAAGGGCCGCGTGCGGTTTGTGGGCGAAGCGGTGGCCATGGTCGTGGCCGAGACCTTGGCCCAAGCCCGCGACGCGGCGGAGGCGATCTTGGTGGAGGTCGACGACCTGCCGGTGAAGATGGACGTGGCGCCCGGCGGCCCGGCGGTACACGCGGAGGCGCCGGACAACGTGGTGTATGAGTACGAAAAGGGTGACCGCGACGGGACCGAAGCGGCCTTGGCCGAGGCGGCCCATCGGGTGACGCTGCGGGTGGATGACAACCGGGTGATCGTCGCCTCGCTGGAGCCGCGGGGTTGTTTTGCGGAGGTGATGGACGGGGGGCGTCTGCATCTTTGCGTGAACGGACAGGGCGTTTGGGGGATGAAAGGGTCCCTGGCGAAGGCCTTTGGCCTGCCGCCCGAGGACGTGCGCGTGACGAACCCCGATGTGGGCGGCGGATTTGGCATGAAGGGGATGGAGTATCCTGAGTATTTTCTGGTGCCCCATGCCGCGCGGACGCTGGGCCGGCCCGTGCGTTGGATGTCGGACCGCACGGAGGCCATGCTGTCGGACAATGCGGGGCGCGACCTGATTTGCACCGCGGAGCTTGGGTTTGATGCGGACCTGAAATTGGTGGCGTATCGCTGCACGAATGTGGCCAATATGGGGGCCTATAACAGCGGATATGCGCAGCATATTCAATCGGATCTGTTCTCTCGCATCTTGACGGGCGTGTATGATGTGCGCGCGGCCTACATGCGCTCCACCGGGATTTATACGAACACGACGCAGGTGGATGCCTATCGCGGGGCGGGGCGGCCAGAGGCGATTTATGTGCTGGAACGGGCCATGGATTACGCCGCGCGAGAGTTGGGCGTGGACCCGTTCGAGCTTCGCCGGAAGTCGTTCATTCAACCCGATCAGTTCCCCTATGACACGGTCGTCGGGGAGACCTATGACGTGGGTGATTTCGATCGCGTGCTCCGCCGTGGTATGGCGGAGGCCGATGTGGATGGGTTTGCTGCGCGGCGGAGAGAGAGTGAGGCGCGAGGGAAACTTCGTGGTCTAGGCCTTTGTTATTACATCGAATCGATCCTCGGGAACCCGTCGGAGAGTGCGGAGATTGAGTTCGCGGAAGGTGGGCGGGTCAAACTTTATGTGGGCACGCAATCAAATGGGCAGGGGCACGACACGGTCTATCGCCAGTTCATCGCGACGGACCTGGGCGTGCCAGCCGATAGCATCGAAGTCATCCAAGGGGACAGTGACCTGATCGCGACGGGCGGCGGGACGGGTGGCTCTCGCTCGGTGACGACCCAAGGCACGGCGAACCGCGCCACTGCCGCGCGCGTTATCGAAAAATTCACTCCCTTCGTGGCAGAGGTGCTGGAGGTGGAGACGGTCGCATTCGAGGAGGGACAGTTCCGGTCAGAGGCGTCGAATACGGTGATGACCCTTTTGGAGGCGGCGGAGGTGGCGCGCGCGCAGGGCAGGGCGGACCTGTTGAAAACGCGGGAGACGACAACCCTGCCCGGGCGGTCCTTCCCCAATGGCGCCCATTTCTGCGAGGTGGAGATCGATCAGGAGACAGGCAACTTGGAGGTCGTGAAATACACGGTCGTGGACGATTTTGGCATTTTGATGAACCCCATGCTTGCAGAAGGACAGGTCCATGGCGGGGTGGCCCAGGGTATTGGGCAAGCCGTGTCCGAGCATGTGGTTTACGATGAGACAGGCCAGCTGCTCACGGCCTCGTTCATGGACTATGGGATGCCGCGGGCGCAATCTGTGCCCATGATCGTGTTCTACTCAGAGCCTGTGCCGTCGACCGCCAACGTGCTTGGAATGAAAGGCTGTGGCGAAGCGGGCACCGTGGGCGCAATGGCGGCGGTGGGCAACGCGGCGTTGGACGCGCTCTGGCCGCTGGGTTTGCGCCAAGTGGACATGCCGTTCACGCCGTCGCGGGTCTGGGCAATGCTTCAACAGGCTGAGGATGCGATTGCGGCTGAGTAACCTTTTCCATGCGGGCCGTCTGATCCGCCGATGGTTTGGCCCCGGCACCGGGCCGCAGGAACGGGCTGTCCAGGACGCAAAGACCCATGTCGTGTTGCTGGACGGGACGCTGTCCAGTCTGGACGTAGGCCAAGAGACGTCCATCGGGCTGATTTGGAAGATGCTGCGGGATCAGGGGCATGACTGCCTGTATTACGAACCGGGGATCGAATGGCGGGGCTGGCGGTATGTCCATGAGGTGATGGCGGGCGTCGGCATCAACCACCAGATCCGCCGCGCCTACACGTTCTTGGCCCATCGCTACACCCCCGGGGATCGCATCATTCTGTTGGGGTATTCGCGCGGGGCCTATGCGGTGCGGGCCCTTGCGGGGTTGATCGACCGGGTGGGTCTGGTCCGGGCCGATCGGTTGAGCCCGGCGCGGGTTGACCAAGCGTATGCCCATTATCGCGATGACCCCACGCACCCGGACGCCCGGCGGTTTGGGGCGCTGCACTGTCATCCGAAGGTGGAGATCACGGCCGTGGGCGTGTTTGATACGGTTCAGGCGGTCGGCATTCGCTGGCCCATCCTTTGGCGGTTGTTCCCCCATGTGCATGCCTTCCGGTCCCATCGTTTGGGGCCGTCGGTGCGCCACGGCTTCCATGCCATGGCGTTGAACGAGAACCGGCGAGCGTTTCGCCTGGACCGTTGGCGCACGCGCGGTCATCGAACGGACAGTGTGCAACAGGTTTGGTTTCCCGGCACCCATGCCGATGTGGGAGGGCAGGTTGGTCGCCGCCTGACGGCGCGTCCGCTGGCCAACATCCCCTTGGTTTGGATGTTGGACCAGATGCAGCAACTGGGTCTGGACCTGCCTGAGGATTGGCGCGCCCGTTTTCCGACGGACGCTTCGGCCCCGTCTGTGGGCACTTGGCGGGGGTTTGGCCCCTTTTTTCTGGCGCGCAAGCGGCGTGTTCTGGGGATGGATCCGTCCGAAAGTGTGCATCCCAGCGTTGGGGACGACCGGGCCTATGCGGGACTGCGACCCTGGCGGGATACGCCCGCCGATGGAGATCTGACGCAGATCTGATCTGGCCAATTTATTCCCTCACGCGCGCCGACATTTCCGTGATCAAACGTGTTTTCGAGATCGATCATTTCGGCGGTACCGAATGTCTCGTCAGGTAGAGGAGACATGACATGGCAACAGAGGTTCGGATTTCCGTTCGCAATGATTCTGGTTTTGGTGGGGTCGCCCTAACGCCGTTTTTTGCCGGCTTCCATGATGGCAGTTTTGACATCTACGATCTGGGTGGAAAGGCATCTGTCGGGTTGGAACGCCTGGCCGAGGATGGCAACAACTCTGTGATCGCAGAAGAGTTGCTGGCCGCCGATGCGGATGGTCAAAGTGTTAACGTCGCGGCAGAGCGCGGGCCCATTGCCGCACGGGAATTGGCGACGACGACCCTGCAGGTAGATGGGGCATCAAATGGTTTCTTGGGCGTCGCTTCCATGCTTCTGCCCTCCAACGACGCGTTTGTGGGAACGGCCAACGCGCTCCAGCTTTTTGCGCCGGACGGAACGTTCCTCGGCGCACAGGCCATCGAATTCACCGGGGCCTCGGTGCGCGACGCCGGGACGGAGGTCAACACCGAGCGGGACGCGGCCTTTATCAACCAAACTGCGCCCAATACCGGCGAAGATGAGGGCGGCGTCGTGACAGTCCATCCTGGCTTCAACGGCTCTGCTGGGAACCCGGATGGCGATCAAATCATCCTGGGCGGCACCAACGCCTTTGGCGATTTTATCGATCCGACGACGGCAGATTTTACGCTTCCGGGCAATGATGTGGCCACGGTGCATATCAACGTCGTTGAGCGGACGGAAGGATCCCATCGATCCGACTTCGTCGTCGGCAGCGCGGCAGACGATATCGTGAATGGGAATGGCGGGCGCGATGTCATCTTCGGCGGCGACGGCTGGGATGAGCTGTCGGGCGGGCGCGGACGCGACTTTCTGTTTGGCGGCGCGGGCGATGATGTGCTCGACGGGGGCCATGGTCGTGACTTTCTGTTCGGTGGCACGGGCTCCGACGATCTGATCGGCGGTCGCGGCCGCGACGTGCTCAAGGGCGGCGATGGCGATGACAATCTGTCGGGTGGCCAGGGGCGCGATGTGCTCAAGGGCGGCACGGGTGATGACGTCCTGGCCGGCGGCACCGGGCGTGACAAGCTGTCTGGCGGGGCGGGCGATGATGTCTTCCTCTTCGCCGAGGGCGACGGGCGCGACGTGATCGCCGATTTGGATCGTTCGGGCGATGACCGGATCGCCCTGAACGTGGACGGCATCGACAGCTTTGACGACATCCTCCATGCGGCACGCGACACTTATTTGGGGGTGCGCCTCAACTTTGGGGATGGCGACCGGCTTGATTTGTTGGGTGTCCGCAAGTCCGATCTGGCAGAGGAGGACTTCCTCTTCCTGTGACACCTTCCAGGATCTGAGCGTGCCCCACAAAGCCCTGGTTTCGGGGTTACGGGGCGCGCTTTGGATGGGTGATCCCCCACGGCCGCCCCCAGAAACAGGCCGCGCGGCTCAGCCGACTTCGGTGATTGGGTAAACGTAAACGAGGTACAAGTAGAAAAACACCAAAGACAGGGCGAGTATGATCACTCCGAGGACGGGCGAAGACACCTTCAGCCCGTCCTTTCCTGCTGAAAAGTCGGTCTGGCCTGTGCCGGCGCCCGTGGCTTCGCCCCGTTTGAACTGCACCCAGGAAAAGTAGAGCCCGACGAAGACGATCAGGACGACGACGCCGAAGATGATCTGGGTCGACAGATGCTGCCACCGAAAGACGTCGTATCGGTGGTCGAATTGCTGGGTGCGATAGTCGTAATAGGCACGCACGGATTGGTCGATGGCATTCAACGTCTCGGCCCGGGGGACGTAGTTGCCGGGCAGTGTCGGAAAACTTAACTCGGCGGCGGTCGGCACCTGCTGGTCCAAGCTGGGTCCCCTGACGTCTGCGCCGTCGGTGCCGGTTTGGGCAAATCGGTCGGCCAAGGCTTCTATGGCGCCCGAGCGGCCCTCCGCACGGTCCACCGCGACCGGATCCTGCGCCGCCGCTGGCAGCGCCAGCAGGAAAATCGCGACCAAGCTATTGAGAAGATAAGAAACTGATCGCGTCAACATGGCGGAACATCCGTGTATCAAGGGGCAGACCTGCGTTCAGATCCCCGTAGGCATCGTGATCTTCGGGCGGCAGCAGGCCGTAAATGACGGTGAGCAGAGAGGACTCCAACGCCGCCACCCAAGCATTGGCAGAGCCGGGCAGGGTTGGGAAGTCGTCGGGAAGAACCTGCTGGAACATATAAATGTCTTGGGTCCCGTCCGGATAGATCGTCCCCGCCGCGTCGCCCGTGGTCCAAGAAATGCGACCGTCGCCATAGACCCGTTCGTACCGGTCACCGTTGAGGCGGACGGCCGCGATGTCATCGGGGCCTGGCCCGCTGCTCACGGGGCGGCCCAGGGCCACGTTGAAGTCATCGATGCGATCTTGGTACCGGCGGGCCAGGCAGTTGACATTGGCGGCGCAACTGTTGCGCCACCGCTGCCAGAGCAGTTGTTCGTCCCGGAAGTCGCGCCGTTCCCGGTCAGGTGTTGCACGAAAAACCTGGCGGTAGAGCGTCGCCATCTTAAGATCCGCCGCGCTCAGACCCCGATCGCCGCAGACGGCGATTTCCGTGGCCAGGCGCGCATTAGCACACTCATAGCTGGGCCCTGTCTGTGCCATGCTCGCCTGGGCCAGGCAGGTCAGGAAAATTCCATAAACAAAAGACCTTAACATCCGAAATACCCCCGTCTTGGATCGGTAGATGCCGTTACGTTACCACGTTGACGCAAATCCCCGAACTGCGGGTTTCCGCACGCAGCGTCCCGACTGTCATCTGGCCAAAAATACTCAAAGCCCGGGATCACCCAAGCGGTCTGATGCGAAGTTGGGTGATGCGGTTGGCTTCGCGGGCGGCGACCTCAAAGCGGAAGCCGTGGAAGCTGAAGACCTGGCCTGTCGTGGGGATGGTCTGTGCCTCGTGGATGACGAGGCCCGCGACAGTGTTGGCTTCTTCATCCGGCAGGCGCCAGTCGGCGGCGCGATTCAAGTCGCGGATCGTCATGGCGCCGTCGATCAGGTAGGTGCCGTCGGTGTCTGGCTTGAGGCTCAGATCTTCGGGCTGATCATACTCGTCCGTGATCTCACCCACGATTTCTTCCAGAATGTCTTCCAGCGTCAGAAGCCCTTGGAGCGCGCCGTATTCATCCACCACGAGGGCGAAATGGGTGTGCCGTTTTAGGAACTGGCGCATCTGGTCGTCCAGCGTCGTGGTTTCGGGCACGAAGTAGGGCTCCATCATCACGTCGGTGATGTTGAACTTTTGCACGGCTTCGATCCCGCCTTCTTCGGTGCGGACCAGGCGGTCCACAGCGCGCAGCATATCTTTGGAGTGAAGGACGCCAATGATGTTTTCGGGCTCGTCGCGGTAGACGGGCAGGCGGGTGTGACGACTGCTGAGGCACTGGTCCAGGATGCTGGTCGGCTCGGCTTCGACATCGACCATTTCGATGCCGGAGCGGTGGAGCATGATCTCCTCCACGAACCGGTCGCCCAGGTCCAGCGCGCCCAGCAGGCGGTCGCGATCTTCCTTTTCCACCCCGCCTTCTGTGTGGCCCAGGGTGATGGCGCCGACGATTTCCTCATGGGCAGACATGATGTTGGAGTTGGGGTCGATGTCGACGCCGAAAAGGCGCAGGACCGTGCGCACCAGCGCACGCACCGCCGATACGATGGGAGAAAACAGGCGGACGACGACGGCGATGACCGGTGCGACGCGGGACGCGGCGGTTTCAGGGTTGGATATGGCGTATGTTTTCGGCATTACCTCGGCGAAGACCAGGACGAGGGCGGTCATCACCAGCGTCGCGATGGCCACGCCCCCTTCGCCAAAGAGGGTCGTGAATAGGGCCGTGGCAAGGGACGCGGCCAGAATGTTGACGATGTTGTTGCCGAGCAGGACAGAGCCGATCAGGCGTTCATTATCCTCGGTGATTTGCAGGGCGCGTTTGGCGGATGGGTTCCCCTTGTCGGCCTGGCTGCGCAGCTTGGCGCGGCTGGCCGCGGTCAGCGCCGTTTCAGAGCCGGAGAAGAACGCGGACAGCGCCAGAAGGAACAGGATGGCCAAAGCCGTGCCCCATGTGGCGCCCCAATTGATGGTTTGAATGGTCTCTTCCATTGGGGGGTTATGGGGTGCGGGGGGGCCAGCTTCAAGGTTGACCCGGGCGGGGCCTACTACTCTTTGGCGAGGGGATGATGCTCCAACACCAATTCACGCAGCCGGGTTTCCAGGACGTGGGTATATATCTCCGTCGTGGAAATGTCGGCGTGGCCCAGCATTGTTTGGATCGCCCGCAGGTCGGCGCCGCCCGACAACAGATGCGTGGCGAAGGCGTGGCGCAGGACGTGGGGGCTGACTTTGTCGGGGTCCAGACCGGCGAAGGCCGCCAAAGCTTTGATCCGACTGTGAAACCAGATGCGTGTGAAATGGCCGGCCTTGCCCCGTGACGGGAACAGGTGGACCGGCGCGGGCTGCCCTGTTTGCAATCGAGCGGCGTCGGCCGTGGCGTCCCAATGTCTGAGCCAAGCGGCCAGGGCATCGCGCGCCGCCGGAGACAGCGGGACCATGCGTTCCTTGCCGCCTTTGCCGCGCACAAGGATCATGCGCGGGTCGCCCCGGGCGGAGGACACGGGCAGCGCGACCAGCTCGCTGACGCGCATGCCGGTTGCATAGAGCAATTGCATCAGGCACGTATCGCGGAGCCGCTCGACCTCAGACTTTCCCATGCTCTCGGACGCATCCAGCAGGGCGTCCACCTCGGCCTCGGTCAGGGTTTTGGGCAAGGATTTCAGTTTGGTGGGACCGGAGATGCGGATGGCCGGGTCGTCCACGCGGAGCCCTTCTTCATGGGCAAACCGGTAGAGACCCCGGATCGCCGCCAAGCGCCGCGCGCGTGTGGATGCGGCCAGGCCTTGGGCTTCGCAGGCGATCAGATAGTCTTCGATCTGGCCGCGCGTCGCGGCCTCCACGGCGTGCCCTTTGGCGTGCAGATGCGCCATGTAGTCTTCGATGTCGCGGCGGTAGGCGAGAAGGGAGTTTAGGGCCGCGCCCCGTTCGGCGGCCATGGCCTCGAGGAAGCGGTCAAGCCAGTTCACGTGAGCAGCATTTGCAGCGCGGCCCGGCGGGCCACGTCCACCAAACCGGCGGCCTTCAGCAGGGCGAGCGCGTCAACGATGTCTTCCGGGTCGGACGCGGCCCCCCCCTTGAGGAGGAGGGCGGCTTCCAACAACGCCTCCCCCAGGCGCCCGTCTTGGGCCAAGCGCAGAAGCGGGGCCGGGGCGTCGGTGGTCAACCCATCTGCAATGGCTTGGTGGAGGGGGTCGCCGCCATGGGCCGCGCCGTAATCCCCAAGGGCCACGGCGATTGCGAAGGCATCGCGGGCCTGCAACGCCATGTCCGATTGGCGCGCGCGGCGCGCGACGTTTTCGTAGTCGGGGGACAGAAGACCCACGCGAAGCGCCAAATTGGCCGCGGTGCCGGGCAGTTCGATTTGGGCCAGCCGTGCGCCGTAGAAGCGGGCGAAGGGCACCATCAGGCCCGCCGCTTTCATCCGCGCCACGGCAGATGGCAGGGCATTGGCGACGGCCTGGGATTGACCGGACAGGAGGGCGGCGTCCAGCGTTTGAACCGCGCGCGCCCGTTCCCATACCCCGCCGGAGGCCGAGGGGCGCTGTTCGGTATAGAGCGACAGCAGGCGGTTGGGATCGAGCGCTTGGACGCGGGTCAACCGCTCCGCCGCCTCGATCTGGGCCTTCCACCCGATGGAGGGGCGCAGGTCCGAGACGGCGAAGGCCAGGGGCAAGTCCAGGGTTCCCGGCGTTTCCCCCACACCATCGAGCAGTCGAAAGGCGAGGGGGGTCATGGGACGCGGCGGAATTGGCGGCGGTTCGCCCTCAAAAAGCTCCGGGTCGAGGAAGTGGGCCAGCAGGCGGTCCTCTTCCTCGGAGATCGCGCCGATGGCGCGGCCCGTGTCCAGGGTCAGGGCGGCGGCGGCCCAATCGCCCGTGCGGCTGAGGCAGAAAATGCGCGCTTGGAGGGTGGGGGCGATGCCGGGGTTGGCTGTCATGGCCGCACAGGCGCGGGTGTCAAACCCGGTCAGCAGGGAAATATCGAACCACCGGCGAAACGCGGCCTGATCGGTGGCGCCCGCCCGTTCCATAAGCGCCTGGGCCTGGTCCAACGCGCCGAACCGCAGCAGCGTGTCGATGCGGGCGAAGAACAGGGCATCGGGGTTGATGGCGGCTTGCGGTGGCTCCATCTCCGCCAAAAGAAGCATGAGCACGACGCCTTGCATGGCGGGCAATGCGTCCACCGGCTGCTGTGCAAACAGCGCTTTGAGACGGGCGGGATCGCTGCCCGCGATCGTATCAGCGGGCAGGCCCGTCAATTGGCGCGGCAGCAGGCCTACGGCGTCGCGGCGGGTCTGGCCCAGGGGCATCACGGTGATTTGGCGGTCTTCGGGGGCGGTCGCGGGGGCCTCGGGCGTGGTGGTCGCCCGGGGCTGGGCGATTGAGTCGGACAACCAGGGGATAACAGAGGCTGGCGCATCTTGCGCCGGGGCCGCGGTGGCCCAAAGCAGGACCAAAAGCAGCGGGGCGCGCCTAACCCGCATCGATTTCAATGGTTTCCGAGACGGGGGCGACCTCTGGCTCCATCAAATAGGAGTAGCCAAATAGCCCGATGACCCCCAGCACCGCTAGGATGAACAGATATTTGAGCGCCCGGAACATTCCACCTGCCTTCTGCTTTTGCGCCATAGTGCCCAGCCGAGACAGTGTTGGCAATCGCCGCTGAACAGGTCATTGAAGCATCATGGGAGAGATGGGCGACAAGATGCCAGAGGACGGGGCGCTGTTGCGGCCAGTGGTTCTGGTGGGAATGATGGGGTGCGGCAAGACGGCGGTGGGCACCGCGTTGGCCGCCCGCCTGGCTGTGCCGTTCCGCGACACGGATCAGGAAATCGTGACCGCGTCCCGCATGAGCATCGCCGAGATTTTTGAGCGCGACGGGGAGCCGTTCTTTCGGGCGCGGGAAAGTGAAGTCCTGCGGCGGCTGTTGGATTTGGGACCCGGTGTCCTGTCCACGGGCGGGGGCGCCTTTCTGCGGGACGCGAACCGCGCGGCCATTGAGCGGCGGGGCGTGTCCGTATGGTTGCGCGCGGATGAGGCGCTGCTGTGGAGCCGTGTGCGCCACCGGACGACGCGGCCCCTTTTGCAAAACGAAGATCCGCGCGGAACCCTGCGGCGCCTTTTGAAGGAGCGGGAGCCCCATTATGCGAAAGCGTCGTTGGTGGTGGACGCGGACGCGGCCTTTGCGATCCCGGATATGGTCGACCGCGTAGTCGCCACACTGGACGCCGCCAATCTGATCAAGGAGCCGTCATGACCGAGACCGTCCACGTGCCGTTGCCGGGGCGCGCCTATGATGTGCATGTGGGCCAGGGTCTGATCGCGCAGGCCGAGGCGTGGATCGCACCGCTGCTGCGCCGTCCGCGGGTGTTTGTCATCACAGAAGAGACAGTGGCGGGGCTTCATCTTGATGCGTTGCGCGCAGGGCTGGGCGCGATCCAGGCAGAGGCGCTGATCCTGCCCCCCGGCGAAGGGACCAAATGCTGGGCCTGCTTGCAACAGACGGTGGAATGGTTGCTGGACCAGAAATGTGAGCGGGGCGATGTGGTCGTGGCCTTTGGTGGCGGCGTGATCGGCGACCTTGTGGGGTTTGCCGCCGCGATCTTGCGCCGGGGCGTGCGGTTTGTTCAGGTGCCGACCTCCCTTCTGGCGCAGGTGGATTCGTCCGTGGGCGGCAAGACGGGGATCAACACATCCCATGGTAAAAATTTGGTGGGCGCGTTTCACCAGCCCGCGCTTGTCCTGGCCGATGTGGATGTGTTGGCGACCATGTCCCCGCGCGATTTCTTGGCGGGCTATGGCGAAGTGGCCAAATACGGGCTGCTGGGGGATGCGGCGTTTTTTGCCTGGCTTGAGGACAATGGTCCGGCCCTCGCCGCGGGTGATGTGGCCGCGCGGATCAAGGCGATCCGTCATTCCGTGCAGATGAAGGCCGATATTGTCGTCCGCGATGAGACGGAGCAGGGGGACCGTGCCCTTTTGAACCTGGGCCATACATTCTGCCACGCGTTGGAAGCGGCGACCGGGTACTCGGATCGGTTGCTCCACGGGGAGGGCGTGGCCATTGGGTGTGGCCTGGCCTTTGACCTTTCGGCCAAATTGGGGCTTTGCGCACAAGAGGACCCGAGCCGGGTCCACGCGCATCTGGCGGCCATGGGGATGACCCGCGCCCTGGCGGATATTCCTGGTGATATGCCGGGTCCAGAGGCGCTTTTGCACTTGATGGGCCAGGACAAGAAGGTCGTGGACGGAACCCTGCGCTTTGTGTTGGCGCGCGGGATCGGGTCGGCCTTTGTGACGTCAGATGTGCCCGCCGCCGCCGTCTTGGACGTGTTGCGCGATGGCTAGGTGCGCGCGGGCGGCTAGGGTACGCCCGCGCAACAGTTTGGAAAGTCAGCCATTTGGCATCCAGCTTGGCCCCGCCGGATCATCGGTTTCCGTGACGCGGTAGAGGCTGGCCTCTCCGGTCATGGACGGGGACAGGCTATAACGCTCCCCCGGTTTCAGAAGGCAGGTATCGCCCGGGTCCAGATAGCGCGCGACATCGCCCACACGCAGGTGCCAATGGCCCCGCATGGGCATTAGCACCACGTGACGTTCCGCCATCTGAGGGCCATCGGGCAGACTGTTGCGACCCAGGAAATCCACGGCGAAGCCTGGTTTGTCGCGCAACAGGGCGTGCTCTCCGATGATATCAACGGGGCCGTCCGCCGCCATGGCCAACATATCTTGGTACCGCGCCACATGGCCGGGGATCACGTCGGCGGCTTTGGGTTCGGGGAAGCGGGCCAGGTCGTCTTTCGTCAGCAGTGGCATGGGGTCGATACCATCCGGCAGAGACTGCCCCTTCTTGCTGTCGTACAGCGTGCCATTTTCCCCTAGGATCAGACCATGGGCCTGCGCATCTTCGATCACTTGGGGGGCCCAGATGACGCCGCCGCCCGCATCGTCGCCGCCCAAGATGGCCATGATCATTCCATAGTCGGTGCCGACATTCTCGAACCCGCGGAAGATGCCCGTGGGGATGTTGAAAATGTCGCCCTCCTCGGCAATGAAGCTGCCTGCGTCGCCCCAACGGCCCCAAAAGAACCGCCAACGCCCTTTGAGTACGAAGAACACTTCGGCCGTGCGGTGGCTGTGGAGAGAGTTGCGGCAGAAGGGCGGTTGCCCCGCCGCGCCAATGTTGAACCCGGGCGTGTCCTTGATGTGCACATGTTGATCCGGGCTTTCGGAGACGCCACCACCGATGATGGTGAAGTTCTCTTTCTGATCGCTGCCCGGGGTGTGGGCATCGATGAAAGCGGTTTTGCACGGCTTCAACTCGGCGTAGCGGACGATACGGTCATCCAGGCTGGGTACGGTTTGCAGCATTGGTCGTTCTCCTTTCGCGCGGTCAGGCGCTCAGCTTTGCCGGACCGGCATAAGGCACATTAACCTTGCCGTAGCGACGGACGCGGACATTGCATTGCTCGGCATGGCCCGCGAACCCTTCGAGGAGGCAAAGCCGGGACCCGTAGGCCCCGATCTTGGCCGCGGCCTCATCGGTGGTGACCTTCTGATAGCTGTGGGTTTTGAGGAACTTACCCACCCAAAGACCCCCGGTGTAACGTCCGGCCTTTTTGGTGGGCAGGGTGTGGTTGGTGCCGATCACCTTGTCACCATTCGCCACGTTGGTGCGCGGGCCAAGGAACAGCGCACCGTAGCATGTCATATGCTCCAAGAACCAATCGTCGCGGTCGGTCATGACCTGCACATGTTCGGACGCGATGTCGTCGGCGACCTCCAACATCTCTTGGTAGGTGTCACACAGGATTACTTCGCCATAGTCCTGCCAACTGACGCGGGCGGTGTCGGCGGTGGGCAGAATGTCCAGAAGGCGGTCGATTTCGCGGAGCGTTTCTTCGGCAAGTTTCCGGGAATTCGTCAGCAAGACCGCGGGGGAGTTGTAGCCATGTTCCGCCTGGCCCAGCAGATCGGTGGCGCAGAGTTCGGCGTCGACCGTGTCGTCCGCGATCACCATGGTCTCGGTCGGGCCCGCGAACAGGTCGATGCCCACACGGCCAAACAATTGCCGCTTGGCTTCGGCGACGAAGGCATTGCCGGGGCCCACAAGCAAGTGAACGGGGTCGATGGTTTGCGTGCCGATGGCCATGGCGCCGACGGCTTGGATGCCGCCCAGGACATAGATCTCATGGGCGCCGCCCAGATGCATGGCGGCGATCACGGCCGGGTTCGGTTCGCCCTTGAACGGAGGCGTGCAGGCCACGATGCGCGGCACGCCTGCCACCGCCGCCGTGGCGACCGACATATGGGCCGAGGCCACCATGGGGAACTTGCCGCCGGGCACGTAGCACCCGACGGATTGGACGGGGATATTCTTGTGGCCCAGGATGACACCTGGCATGGTTTCCACCTCGACATCCGTCATGCTGTCGCGCTGGACTTGGGCGAAAGCCTTGACTTGGGCCTGGGCGAACTTGATGTCGGCCATATCATCGGGCGAGACTTTGGCAATGATCTCCGCGATTTCCGCCTGGGTCAGCCGATACGACTCCCGGTCATACCCGTCGAACGCATTGGCGAGGTCCCGAACGGCGATGTCCCCGCGCGCCTCGATATCTTGCAAGGTTTTTGTGACAATGCCTGCGGTCTTGGCATCGTCTTCGGCCCGGTCGGCCTCTGGTTTGCCGCGTTTCAGGTATTCAATTGTCATCGGGTCAGCCTCTTTTTACGCCAGGTGGCGTCGTTCATGGGGGATCGGTGACCTGGTTCGCCGGACCGATCCGGTTGCGTTCAAGAGCCGAGCATGGCGCGAGCGGTCGGATCCTTTCGGCAGTTCATGATGCCAAATGGCCAGCGTGATTGGATGCGCCGTGCCGCGTGGTGGGTGTGTCTGCGACTCTGTGAATACGTATTCTTCACTGATAAGACAGGCAACGCAGGCGTGCAATCGTCATTTGGTTCGGCTGGCGGGGCGAAGGATCGGACCTTGGCGCGATGTCTTATGGGTCATAGTTGGTCATGGGGCCGCCGACATGGCCGCGCGATGTCGGAAACGAGGTGCTCCATCCGCCCGTATTCCCCGCTGGCGCACGGTAAAGGGCGCGATGGGGTGAACGGCTGGTGGTGACTGAGACTAGTCTCGCGCGATCCAGATCTCATCACGTTCGTCGAACGTCTCAGCCGGAGCGTCCCCAAACCGCGTGATTTGGTCCCGCAGCTTCGCCTGCTGAATGGCGGCGAGTGCCTCTAGCGGGACGACGTGGTCAGCAATTGATCCCGTCCCGACAAGGCTTTGGAGGAGCGCGCTTACATCCCGCAGCGTCTGCTCCACCTCATCGATCCGCTGGAGGTCGCCATAGTCACGCACATCACAGGCCTGTGCCTGAACAAGCCCACTCAAAGACCGCTGGACCCGCTCCAAGTCTTGTGCCGAGCTATCGCAAATCTGGGCAAGTTTCCCAGCGACGTGATCCAACGAAAGGTCTGTCATAGGCGACCGACCACAGACTCAATGCTGTTCTTGATATCGGCGACCGTGAACGGCTTGGGGATGAAATTGTTCATCCCAAGCGCCTTGCCTGCCTGGATGACCTGCGTATCCGCCCGGCCCGTCACCAAAATGAAACCGATTTTTTTGGTCGTCGGTTCGTGCCTTAAATGTTGCAGCAGTTGCAAACCGTTGAGTTCGGGCATGTAGAGGTCAGAGATGATCAAGTGCGGCAACATTTGCTTGGCCCGCAGCATGCCTTGCTTGCCGTCTTCCGCATATTCAACCGTCTGAATGCCGAGACTATCAAGGGCTTGGACAAGAATACCGCGGCTGGTCGACATATCGTCAACCACGAGCACCCGAAGGACGTCTTTCAATCCCATTTCGCCACCTCGTTTTGTGGGACGTCCGTCCGCTCGTAAGTTGTGGGCGCGACCAAAGAGAAACTTTGTTCCTCGATGAGCAGGCGCTCTGAATGACCGAAGAAAAGTACCCCGTCGCCAGACAACCGTTCAAGCAGAAGGCGTTGTGCGGTTTCCTGGGACCCACTGTCGAAATAGATGATCACGTTTCGGCAAAAGATGACATCGAAGGTCAATCTGGCCGGCAAAGGCTCCAGCAGGTTGTGCCGCATCAGCGCGATCTTTTCCGTCGCATTTTGAGCCAAGTGGCCGACATCGCCGCAATCGCTGTCTAGGGTTAAGGCAAACCGTTCCCGCAGACGCTGAAGGCTGGCCGGCGACTGGAAGGTTTCGCGACAGCGTTGCAGCGCCACTTCATCAATGTCGGTCGCAAGAATGCTGACGGTCTGGGACCAATTTCGACCCAAGGCCGCGGCACAGACGGCGGCGATGGAGAGCGGCTCCTCGCCGCTGGAACAGCCCGCGGACCAGAATACGAAGCGGCGGCTTGGGTGCCGTGATGATTGGGTCAAAAGCCAAGCGTGAAGGTATTTAAAATGGTGCCCTTCGCGAAAGAGGTCGGTCACGTTTGTCGTGAGGGCGGAGATCATCCGCGCCCGTTCCTGTGCCCCGGCCTCGGTCACTTCTTTGATCAAGCGGACATATGGGGCAAAGTTGGCGTACCCCGTCTCGCGGAGACGTCGCTGCAGGCGCGACATGGCAAAGTTGCGCTTGGCCTCGGGCAGGTGCAAGCCAGCCTCCTGCTGGGCAATGGCCGAAATCTCATGGAATTGGGTGGTATCCAGGGGGATCATTGGATGGGGTCTTCGGATAGGCCCGGGATCTTCGGGAGCACTTTTCTCATAGAGAGGATTTGGACCATGGCGTCTTCGATGGCGAAGAGCCGTTCTGCCATGGCAGAAGTGTCATCCTCGGAGATTTTGGGCACGTCTTGAAGTTGATCGGGCGTCGGATGCACAATATCGGACACGGCTTCAACCAAGAGGCCGTGGACCCGCTGGTTTTGTTGGATCACGATGATGACGTTGCGGGGCGTGGCCTCCGTAGGGGGCAGCCCAAGGCGTTGTGCAAGATCCATCACGGGTAAGACGGACCCGCGGAGATTGACCATGCCAAGCATATAGGGCGGCGCATGGGGGAGGGGGGTCGGCTCGCTCCAACTGCGGATTTCACGGACTGCCATGATATCCACCGCATAGCCGCGCCCCCCGCATTTGAAGGTCAGAAGCTCCACCCGGCCCGGGTCGGTTGCCATAGCATCCGAGTGCGGGCTGTCTTCAGATGGGTTGGGCTGGGTCATTGCAGCATGCTCCCCTCAGTGGAAAAATTGGCCTGTCGCGCGCTGTTGGGCAGGCCGACCGTGCTGGCGAGGCCGCCGAGATCGACGATGAGTGCGACTTGCCCATCCCCAAGGATCGTGGCCGCCGAGACGCAGGGCACGCGACCAAAGCTTTCGGACAGGCCCTTGATGACGACTTGGCGCTGCGCTTCGATGGCATCGACACGCAAGGCGAAGGGTGCCTGATCTTCGGATTGGACGAACAGCAGGGCGCTGTCGTCTTCGTCTTCGGCGATGGTCTGGGACGGGGTGAAGCCCATGCCCTCGGCGAGGTCCATCAGGGGAACGAACCGGTCATGGAGTTGCACAACGGACTGTTTTGGCCCAAGCATTTCCACGCGCGCCGCAGCAACGGTCTGCGTTTCGACGATGGCAGATAGCGGGATCACCATGCGCTGTGCCGCGCTGCGCACGATCATGCCGTCGAGGATGGCCAGGGTCAGCGGCAAACTGACGGAAAAGGTGGTGCCTGCCCCCTCCGCGGAGGTGATGGACACGGTGCCGTTCAGGTCGCGAATGGCGCGCTGAACAACGTCCATGCCCACACCGCGGCCGGACAGCGCCGAGACATCGGTCGCTGTCGAAAAACCGGAAAGGAAAAGAAGACGATCAATTTCAGCTGGCTCCAGGGACTTGTTGGCTGGTACCAGGCCACGGTCTATGGCGCGTTCCAGAACTCTTGCCCGGTCGATGCCTCGGCCATCATCGCTGACTTCAATAACGACCCGGTCAGATTGCTGGCGGGCCGTCAGCCGGACTTGACCGGTTCGCGGCTTGCCCTGGGCCACACGGTCGTCGGGACCTTCGAGCCCGTGGTCGATGGCGTTGCGGATCATATGCGTGAGCGGGTCGGCCAAGCGTTCCACCACGGTCTTGTCGATCTCCGTCGTTTCGCCATCTGTCTCCAGAACCACGTCTTTGGCCGTCATCTGTGCGGCCTCTCGGACGATGCGGGTCATGCGCTGGAAAAGGGATCGGACCGGTTGGGCGCGGATCGCCATGACGCTGTCTTGGATGTCCCGGGTCAATTGCTGAAGATCATCGAGGCCCGACGCGGATTGCGAATTTGTGTCGAGGCCATCTGCGAGGATGCTTTGGGCCAACATGGATTGGCTGATGACCAATTCGCCGACCAAGTTCACAAGGCGGTCGACACGGTCCAGATCGACGCGGATGGAGGAGGCGAGGGTTGTCTTCTGACCGCCCGATTTCGCCTCGGCCACTGGGGTTTTAGGCGCTGTTTCTGTGGAGGGCCGCAGGTTTTCGGGGGGCGCCTTGGCGACGGGCTTAGGTGCGGGCGAGGGGGTCGGCTCGACCGGGTTTTTTGGCGGCGCGCTGGAAGCCTGGGCCGCGGGCAACATGCAGCGCTTGATGACCAGGTCACAGATGTAGTCCGTGAATTCGAAGACACTTTCGATTTCGGTTTCTGTGAGGTCGGGGGCCGAGGGGCGCAGGAAGATCGTCCAACTCAGATGGACAACGGCCGTATCGAGGGCATCGAGGGGTGGCAAATGCTCCTCATCCACGCGGATATCGAGCGGGCCCAGGACCTGGAGCGACCGAAACAAGAAAAGGGGTTCATTGCCGGTCTCGAGCAATTCTGGGAACGGGCGGAAGGTGATTTCCCAGCCCTTTACCTGATCCGGGGATGGCTCTTTCTCCTCACCGGCAGAGAAAATCTCGAAGTCCTCGGCCGCGGTGGCATCCTGTTCCGGTTCGGGCGGGTCCGTGGGGATGTCTTCAGGGATATCGATGGTTAACGGGACAAAGCCCAGCCCAAACGGGTCATCGTCCTCCTCCGGTTGGCCAGCGTCGGCCATGCGCGTGCCGAGGTCCAGGAGGTCTTGGGGCACGGGCATTTTTTCGGTGCCGCCGTCCTGGGCCATGCGGACCAGATCGCCCAGATTGTCGCAAGCCCGGAGGAGGACAGCCACCACGTCACGGTCCGGCGACAATCGGCCGTTGCGCAAGCCGTCCAGGACGGTCTCATACTCATGGGCGAAATCCACGAGGTTCGACAAATGAAAGGCGCCAGCGCCGCCTTTGATCGAATGGACCGCGCGGAAAATGGAGTCGACCGTGTCGTCATCACCTTCCTCGCTTTGGAGGGCGAGAAGGCCTGCCTCCAACTGCTCCATCAATTCGGAGCATTCCTCAAAGAAGGTGGCCTTGATGCTCTCGAGGTCGGTCATTAGCCGAGGCCTGTGACAGTTCGTAAGGCCACGACCAAACGGGCCGGGTCGAACGGCTTGACGATCCAACCGGTCGCTCCGGCGTTGCGGGCTTTCAACTTCAGCTCCCGAGCACTTTCGGTTGTCAGCACCAGAATCGGTATTCCCGCGAAGCTGTTGTTCTGCCGCACCTTTTCGATGAAGCCGAACCCATCAAGCCGGGGCATGTTCACATCCGTCAGGATTGCGTCTGGCCGATCTTCCATGCCTTCGAGCACTTCGATCCCATGAACCCCATCTTCGGCCAGGGTGGTGTCGATCCCCTCCCTCTCTAGGGTGAGGCGCACCATGTCGCGGATCGTTCGGCTGTCATCGATTGCTAGCACGCGCATTTATGCGACCTCCCCCTGGGGCAGTGACGTGTCGAAGGTGATCCGGGTGAGATCGGCGCCCAAATCCTTCAGGCAGCTTCGAAAGGGTGGCGTCGCTCCCACAACCCTCAGGTCGAAACCCTGATCGGCCATCCAATCCCGCCCGGCCATGAGGACCTGCAAGCCAGCCGTGGTGACTACCTCAACGTCGGAGGCGTCGAGGGCAAGCGGGCCATCGGCTTCTAAAAACAGATCGCGAAGGGCAGCGGCGTTGGTCAGGTCGAGGCGCCCGGGAAGCGACGTCGTCTCGCGGCTGGGTGTGTCTGGCGTGTTGGGCACGGGCAACTCCGGCTGGTGGGGACCTTTGTCCCTGCCATACGATGCTGGTCCCTAAGAAACCGTTACGCCGTCGCCGCCTGACCCGCGCTTGCCATTTTTTCGGACAGATGCGCCGCACAGCCGGTGAGCGCGGCGAAGTCATCTTCCACCAGGAAGACAGGAAAATTCGACATGAACCCCGCAAATCTGCCCTTGTCGCGAAAGGCTTCGGCAAAGCGGTGCGTCTGAAGGTGGGGGCCGACGGCCCGGGCCACGCCACCCACAAGGTACACCCCACCAAACGGCAAATGGATGAGGGACAGGTTGCCGGTGACAGTTCCGAGGATGCGCACAAAGACGCCAAGGGCGGCGTCGGCGCGCGGGTCCGTGCCGAGGCGCGCCATGATCTCGGCGGCCAAGAATTCATCGGTGCTCCCATCCTCGGCGGCGAGCCAACGGTAGACACGTTCCAACCCGCGGCCAGAGAGGACATCTTCGACGGCGGGAAAGCCATGGGCCGTCGAGACGAATTCACAAAGGCGCAGGTCTTCAGAGGTTCGGATTGGCAGGTTGGCATGGCCCGCCTCGGACGGGGGCACGACGTGCCCGGTGGGCGTTTCATGGACGGGGGCGGCGTTGAACCCGGTTCCGACCCCCACAACCAAACGGGCGGCCTTGGGCTGCGCCGGTGCCGCGACCAGTTCGGTCACTGCAGTGTCCGGCAGCTGGGACAGGGCGTAAGCCTGAGCCTGAAGGTCGTTCAGGATGGCGCCATGGCGGGCGCCGGTTGCCTCCGTCAGGCGGGGGACGTCGATGGACCAGTCCAGGTTGGTAAGTTCGGCCACATCATCGTTCACGGGGCCTGCCACGGCCACACAGGCGCCATCGGGGTGGCCGCCCGCCTCCTCTCGGTATGTGCGGAGAACGGGGGCGAGGTTGGCAAAGTCGCGGTTCCGGAACCGTCGGATCGTGTCGGGCAAGACATGGCCGCCGCGGGTCAGGGCCACGCGTGTGTTGGTGCCCCCCACATCGGCCACAAGGAATGTCAGGTTGGTCATGTGGAGATGTCTCGCATTTTGGACCGGCGCTTTGGGCATATTTGGCGGATTTGCTGGTGTGGCATGGGTCGCCTATGCCGTTTGAACGGGCAGATTGGGGCCGGTGGACGCGCCTAGGACCAGATCACTTTCCCAAATCTCCTGCACCGGCGGCTGATCCGGCGTCGTGATATGGGACAGCAAGATCTCGGCACAGCGCCGCCCCGCCGCCCGAACGGAGGAGCGTGTGGCGGTGAAAATCGGCACATCGGTGCCATTGCCCAGATAGCTGAGCATATCATCATGGGTCACGATGGAGACGTCTTTGCCCACGTTCAGGCCAATGTCGGTGACCGCGCGGCGGACGCCGATTGCCATAATCAAGGAGGAGACGAGGAAGGCTGTGGGCCGATCCGCCCCCGACAACATACGCAAAGCGGCGGCGTGGCCGTTCTGTTCCGACATCTCACCGCTGAACATCAAGGTATCGTCATGGGCGAGCCCGCGGCCCGCCAGCGCTGAAACGTATCCATCCCGTCGGCGGCTGGCGAAGTCCATCGTTTCATTGCCGTTCAGCAGGGCGATCCGCCGATGGCCCAGATCCAGCAGCAGATCCGTGGCGCGGCGGAACGCGCGGTTGTTGTCGACATCGACGAAGCTGTAGGGGTGGCTGTCTTCCGGCCCGCGTCCATGGACGACGAAGGGCAGATGCATGTCCTGCAACAGGGCGATCCTGGGGTCGTCGAGCCGGGGGCCGTGGACAATGAGGCCATCCACACTGCCGGTGGAGGCCATCTGACGATACGCGCGCAGCTCATCGCCATCCTCCACGACTGAAAGCACCAGATCATAGCCCGCACGGGCATACACATCCCCCGCGCCGGCGATGAAGTCGGCAAAGACGGGGTTCACCATTTCATGGTTAAGCGCAGTCGGGATCACGTGGCCAATGGCCATGGCCCGCCCGGTCGCCAGGGAGGCGGCGCGGCGGTTCGGCCGATACCCATGTTCGCGCGCGGCGTCCAAGACCAGCTTCCGCGTATCCTCCTTCACCTCTGGATAGCCGCCAAGCGCGCGACTGACAGTGGTCGGCGATAAGCCCAGGATCTCCGAGAATTCCTTCAAGTTCACGTATGTCGTTCCAGTCTGCCTGGCCCCAAAAGGCCTCAAATCGCTTTGGTCAACCCGTCTGGGTCAAATGGTTTTGGTGCCACGGCACCCGTTTCGCGGGAACCGATGCCGATTTAGGCAACACGAAATAAGCCACCTTTGTAAAGGCCGGAGGTGAAATCCAATTGACAATGCGCCCTCGCTCGCCTCAACTTACGCTGTCAAAGCGGTTTGGCTTTTCGGGCCGTTGGGAACGAAGCGCCGGGAAACGGCATGAATGCGCGGCGCGCGGCGCCGCTGGGAGGATACATGAACAGACTTGCAACCAGCACCGCGATGGCGGTGCTTTTGACCGGTGCAGCCTATGCCGACGGGCACACCGCCGCCTTCACCCCGGGCGAGGGTCCTTTTGATTGGGACAGCTACAACGCCTTCGCAGAGGCGACGGACCTGTCCGGGGAAAGCGTGACCGTCACCGGCCCCTGGACCGGTGACGAAAAGGCGAAGTTCGACGTGATCATGGCGTTCTTCGCCGATGCCACCGGGGCAGAGGTGAACTACTCCGGCTCCGACAGCTTTGAACAGGATATCGTCATCTCTGCGCGCGCTGGATCTGCCCCGAATTTGGCCGTGTTCCCGCAGCCCGGCCTGGCCGCGGATATGGCGTCGCAGGGCCTGTTGACGCCCTTGCCGGATGGAACGGGCGATTGGGTGGCCGAAAACTTCGCCGCCGGGCAGTCCTGGGTGGACCTGGGCACCTATGCGGACCAGGAGGGCAACGACCAGTTGTTCGGCATGTTCTACCGCGTCGATCTGAAATCGCTGGTCTGGTACTCTCCCGCCGCCTTCGATGAGGCGGGCTATGACATCCCAGAAAGCATGGAAGACCTCATCGCGCTCAGCGACCAGATCGTGGCCGATGGTGGGACGCCCTGGTGTATCGGCCTCGGCTCGGGGGCGGCAACGGGCTGGCCTGCCACGGACTGGGTCGAAGACATCATGCTGCGGACCCAATCGCCCGAAGACTACGACGCCTGGGTGGCAAATGAGTTGAAGTTCGACGACCCCAAAGTCGTCGGGGCCATCGAAACATTCGGCAGCTTTGCCAAGAACGACGACTATGTTGCCGGCGGCGCTCAGGCGGTTGCCAGCACTGACTTCCGCGACAGCCCCACCGGTTTGTTCGAAATCCCGCCCGCGTGCTACATGCACCGCCAGGCGTCCTTCATTCCGGCCTTCTTCCCCGAGGGGACAGAACAGGGCGAAGACGTGGACTTCTTCTACTTCCCGGCCTTTGCCGAAAAGGACCTGGGCAACCCGGTTTTGGGCGCCGGTACGCTGTTTTCAATCACCAATCCTTCAGCCGGGGCAGAGGCATTGGTGGAGTTTCTGAAACTGCCGATCGCCCATGAATTGTGGATGGCGCAGGGCGGCTTCTTGACGGCCCATGCGGGTGTGAACCTGGACGCCTATGAAAGCGACGCGTTGCGCGCACAGGGGGAGATCTTGGCCAACGCGACAACCTTCCGCTTTGACGCCTCTGACCTGATGCCGGGCGAGATTGGCGCAGGCGCGTTCTGGACCGGTATGGTCGATTTCGTCACCGGGGCGGAGGCCGCCGACGTGGCCGCTGGCATCCAGGAACGGTGGAATGCCCTAAACTAAGGGCTCTCAATGACGGGGCCGCGCGTCACGCGGGCGGCCCCACCCCGGTTTTCACAGAAAGCCGGTCAGGGACGGACAGGGAGGACCGGCCATGTCACCGCTTTTGCAGGGCATTTTGACGATAATCATCGGGGTGGGCGGCTGTGTCGGCTATTTCTGGGCCTCGAACGCCGTTCTCGACAAATTCATCTTTCCCGCCAAGGGGCCAGAGGCGGGGCGCAACATCAACCGCGCCAATGCCGTGCGGCCATGGTTGTTCCTGCTGCCTGCTTTGGCGGCGCTGAGCCTCTACCTCGTATATCCTGTCTTCGGCAGCTTCATCCGGTCCCTCTATAACCGTGCAGGCACGGATTTCGTGGGGTTCGGCAATTACGGCTTGTTGCTCAACGACGGTGAGTTTCAGACCGCGCTCTTCAACAACTTCTTGTGGGTTCTGGTGGTGCCCGCCATGGCGACCTTCCTGGGGCTGTTGGTGGCGCAACTGACGGACCGCCTGTCCTGGGGCAACATCGCCAAGTCGCTGATCTTCATGCCCATGGCGATCAGTTTCGTGGGCGCATCCCTGATCTGGAAGTTCGTCTATGCCAATGATCCTGAGATCGGGATCATCAATGCCATGCGAGACACGTTGGGATTGGTCGCGCTAGACCCGCTGCAAGTGCCGTTCTGGAACAACTTGTTCTTGATGGTGATCCTGGTCTGGATCCAGACGGGCTTTGCCATGGTGATCTTGTCCGCGGCGCTGCGCGGCATCCCCGAAGAGACGGTGGAGGCCGCCATCATCGACGGCGCAAGCCCCGTGCAAATCTTCTTCAAAATCAAAGTGCCACAGATCATGGGCACAATCGTGGTGGTTTGGACGACCATCACGATCCTGGTGCTGAAGGTCTTTGACATCGTCTACACCATGACCGGCGGCAATTTCGGCACGCAGATCCTGCCGAGTTATATGATGGAATATATGTTCCGCGATGATGGGCGCGCCACCGCCGTGGCCTTTGTGATCATGATTTTGGTTCTGCCCGTCATGGTTTGGAACATCGCCCAAGCCCGCAAGGAGGTGCGCTGATGTCTGCGTCCGATGATGGCATCGCTGGCGCCAAGTCGTCGCTGGCATTCGTCACCAATCTCTCCGTCGCGTTGTTAGTCGTGCTCTGGCTGATCCCGACGATCGGCCTTTTGGTGTCGTCGTTCCGCGACCGGGACGCGATCACAGCGTCTGCCTGGTGGAAAGCGCCGTTCCCCGTGGCCCAAAATTTCGCCGTCCAAACCGAAGGGGAGTTCACGCAAACCCCCGACGGCTGGCGGATTGAGGGGAATGTCTTCGGCGCCGACGGCTCTGGCGAGGTAACGGCCTTCGGCGGACGGCGTGCGGATCCGACGGCCTTTGCGCCGGGTGACACAGGACAGCTGCCCCGCGACCGGACGCTGACCATGGCGGCCAATGGCGACTACATCTATGTCGACCCCGGCGAAGACCCGCCACGCCGCAACCCGTCCGTCTATTTCGCGACCGAAGTGCCGCCGACGTTTTCGACAGACAATTACAGCACGATCCTGTTTTCCAACGGGATGGACGTGGCGTTCATCAATACGTTAACGGTGACCATTCCGGCGACGATCATTCCAATCCTGATTGCAGCTTTCGCGGCTTATGCCCTGGCCTGGATGGACTTTCCGTTCCGAGGGACAATCATCGCAATCATCGTGGGCCTGCTGGTCGTGCCGCTGCAACTGGCCCTGGTGCCCATGCTGAAGCTGCACAATGAGATTGGGATCGGGCAGAGTTTCTACGGGATCTGGTTCGCCCATACGGGCTTTGGCCTGCCCTTGGCGATCTATCTGCTTCGAAACTACATGGTGGGTTTGCCGCGGGACATCATCGAAAGCGCCAAGGTGGACGGGGCGACGGATTTCCAAGTCTTCACCAAGATCGTATTGCCCCTCAGCTTCCCCGCATTGGCAAGCTTTGCCATCTTCCAATTCCTCTGGACCTGGAACGACCTGTTGGTCGCCAAGGTGTTCCTGCCGTCAAATTCCGAAAGCTGGGTGATGACAGTGAAAATCGCGGATGACTTGCTCGGCTCCCGCGGTGGGGATTGGGGGATTTTGGCGGCCGCGGCGTTCGTGTCGATCGCCGTGCCTCTTATCGTGTTCTTCACCATGCAACGCTATCTGGTGCGCGGCCTCCTGGCCGGATCTGTCAAATAGGACAACAAATGCAAGCGACCGCTGAAAAGCTCTCTCCCGCGGCGAACCTGAATTGGTGGCGTGGGGGGGTGATCTATCAAATTTATCCCCGCTCTTTCCAGGACTCGACCGGCGACGGCATTGGCGATCTGAACGGTATTGCCGCTCGGCTGCCCTACGTGGCGTCCTTGGGTGTCGATGCCATCTGGATCAGCCCGTTCTTCACCTCACCGATGAAGGACTTTGGCTATGATGTCAGCGACTATCGCGATGTCGACCCCATGTTCGGCACGCTGGATGATTTTGACCGGCTGGTGGAAACCGCCCATCGGCTGGGCGTCCGCGTGATGATTGACTTGGTCCTGTCCCATTCCTCGGATCAGCATCCTTGGTTCCAGGAAAGCCGCCGTGACCGTGTGAATGACAAGGCCGACTGGTACATCTGGGCCGATCCGCAGCCGGATGGAACGCCGCCCAACAATTGGCTTAGTATTTTTGGCGGATCGGCGTGGCATTGGGACGCGCGGAGGGAGCAGTACTATCTGCATAACTTCCTCACCTCCCAACCGGATTTGAACTTTCACCAGGACGAGGTTCAGACCGCCCTGCTGGATGTCACGCGGTTCTGGTTGGACCGGGGCGTGGACGGGTTCAGGCTGGACACCATCAACTTTTACTTCGCCGACAAAGATCTGCGCAGCAATCCGGCCCTGCCGCCCGAACGGCGCAACGCCAAGATCGCACCGTCGGTGAACCCCTATAACCATCAGGAGCATCTGTATTCCAAGAACCGGCCGGAGAATCTGGTCTTTTTGAAACGGTTCCGGGACCTGTTGGACGAATATCCGGGCACCGCCGCCGTGGGCGAAGTGGGGGATGCGCAACTGGGGATGGAACTGTTGGGCCAGTATACGCGGGACGGGCAGGGCGTTCATATGTGCTATGCCTTCGACTTCCTGGCGGGCGACTTGCTGGCAGCTGATCGCGTGGTGGAGGTCTTTGCCAAGCTGGAGGCAGAGGCCCCGGACGGGTGGGCCTGCTGGGCCCTGTCGAACCACGATGTGACCCGCCACGTGTCCCGTTGGGGGCTCAGCGCCCAGGGCGCGCGATGCTATGCGACGCTGCTGCATATGCTGCGCGGGTCCGTCTGTCTGTATCAGGGAGAGGAGCTGGGCCTGAACGAAGCGAATGTGGAGTTCGAGGACCTGCAGGACCCCTACGGCAAGGAATTCTGGCCGGAGTATAAAGGCCGGGACGGCTGCCGCACGCCCATGGTGTGGGAGGCGTCCAACCAGAACGGCGGCTTCAGCAAGGCCAAGCCGTGGTTGCCCGTGGCGTCCGAACATTTGGGCAATGCCGTGGCCCTGCAGGAAGGGCGCGAAGACGCCATGCTGCACCATTACCGGCACGTCATTCTGCTGCGCAGCGGATCGGAGGCCCTGCGCCGCGGGGAACAGCGCAACTTGACCGCCAGCGGCGATCTGCTGACCTTCCTGCGCACCCACGGGGAGGAACGGTATTTCTGCGCGTTTAACTTGGGAGAGGGCACGGTGAGCGTGCACATGCCCGAGGGGGACTGGGTCTTGGTCGACAAAATCGGTGGAACCGATCCGGGCGCCGCATCGGGGGCAGGGGGCATGTGCCTTGGCCCCTGGCACTACACGGTGCTGCGGGCCCGCTAAGACGAAAAGAACAAACGGGAGGGACAACCATGGCAAACCTGAAGCTCACGGATGTGGCGAAGGTATACGGAGGCCAAGTCGAGGTCCTGAAGGACATCAACTTGGACATCACGACGGGGGAGTTGATCGTGTTCGTCGGCCCCTCCGGTTGCGGAAAATCCACGCTTCTGCGGATGATTGCGGGGCTTGAAAAGATCTCTGGCGGGACGCTGGAAATCGACGGGGTGGTGGTGAATGACGTGCCCCCGTCCGAGCGTGGGATCGCCATGGTGTTCCAGTCCTACGCCCTCTACCCCCATATGACAGTGCGCGAAAACATGCAGTTCGCGCTCAAGATCGCCAAGAAATCCCAGGCGGAAATCGACGCCGCGGTGGACGCCGCTGCGCAGAAGCTGCAGTTGACCGAATACCTGGACCGCCTGCCCAAAGCCCTGTCCGGTGGACAGCGTCAGCGGGTGGCCATTGGTCGGTCGATCGTGCGCGACCCGAAGGTCTACTTGTTTGACGAACCGCTCTCGAACTTGGACGCGGCGCTGCGCGTGGCCACCCGGATCGAGATTGCGCAGTTGAAGGAGCAGATGCCCGAGAGCACGATGATTTACGTGACCCATGACCAGGTAGAGGCGATGACGCTCGCCTCTCGCATCGTGGTTTTGGATGCGCTCAAGGACAACGGCCACAAATATTCCATCGCCCAGGTCGGGTCCCCGTTGGAGTTATATGAGACCCCGAACAGTGAATTCGTCGCACGTTTTATCGGCTCTCCGTCAATGAACCTGCTGGAGGGGGAGATTGTCGAGACCGGGGAAACGACGACACTGCGGACGGTGCAGGGTGGCGGGACCATCACATCCGCCATCCCATCCAAGCCCGAGGATAAGGGGGCTCAGGTCCGTATCGGCATCCGCCCCGAGGATACAATCGCCACAGATGGCGGGGATTTTGCATTCGCTGGCGAAGTTGAGGTGGAGGAGCGGCTGGGCGAAGTCACATTGTTGTACTTCAAACGTACGTCCCCAGATGCCGACCCGGTGATCGCAAAACTGCCTGGGATCCAGCCGAACCTGCGCAAAACCACCCAGAAGCTGACGGCGGACCCGTCCAAAGTGCATATTTTCCGAAACGGAGTGTCCCTGCTTTATCGATAATCAGCCACGGTTTTGCCCGAAAGCTGTGGTGCCTTTGCAGGAACGTCCGTTTCAAAGGCCGATCGTTATGTCCGCACACGCTTTCAGTGGCCCTGTCCTGTTCTATCGTCTTCTGCTTGCGCTGGTGGGCATCGTCTATGCTGCCAGGCCGCTCTACCAATTGTGGGTGATGTATGAGAGCGGGGTTATCGCGCTCGGCACCGAACTCTACGTTGCGGCCGCGGCTTGCGCGGCCCCTCTCTTGCTCGCATCCCCAATCATGTTCGCGGCGATCAAGGCCCCGTCGCGTTGGTATCACTTCTTTGCGGTCTTCATTGCCATTGTCGTTTTGACAGCTGTCTCGGAACTGCCAACTGGCCTGATCGCACTTGAGGCCGGTTTCGCCCTTGACGCCCCGATTGGGCTCATCGGACTAGCCATGCTGGTCGGGGTGGCGTTGACCCTTGCGACCCTGGTTATGGCCATCGTGAGCATTATGACAGCACCGACCAAGGGCGGCGCTGAGCCAGACGCCCCCCCTCGCGAGATGTCTCGCAGAGAGAAGAGGAAGGTTCTGACCGATTTGACGCGCCTCGCGACCATCGATGCCTACGACAACATGAGCGCCGCCGCGCGAATGACAGCCAACCTGCACAATTACATCATCACTATTGGCGCTGTTTTTGCGTTCGTTGGCATGGCGTTCATCACCTATTGGCATTTCACCGGCTTACCGCAGGCGGACCAGGTCCTTGGATGGTCTGATCGTTCCACTAAATTCGTCCTCATGGCATTGGCCATATCAGCCGTGCTCGCCTTTGGGGTTGGAGAGACACGGACCTCGGGTGGGCTTTTCGTGCCCCTGACTTTGCGCCACTGGCTGATTGAGAGTGTCGTTCCGGCCCTAGGCCTGGGTGGGTTGCTGTATCTGGCGTTACCTGCGGCGCCTATGATTTACTTCCATAATGTGACGGCGTTGATGGCCGAAAAGCATTACGAGCTCGCCATGGCCGTCACCCTGTGCGGGATCATCCTGCCCTTTGCGACTTGGACGATGACGCCCAAGGTTGATTTGAGCCTGCCCAGCGAGGATGCGCTGCGCCCCTATTCGACCAAGCGCCAGAACGACGTGCCAGAGGTCAAGAAACTGTCCAAGAAAGAGCGGGCCAAGCTACAATCGGCGGCCACGGTGGATGACGGCAAACTGCCCACCATCGGCGCGGCCATGAAGCTCTATATTGGCACCGACTGGATCGTGATGCGTCTTCTGGGCATGGGGCTGTTGGCGACCGCGTACCTGCAATGGACGTTCATCCAACAGGGTCGGGAATTCTTTGCCACGCAGCTGGCCCAAGGCCTAGATCCCATGCACGCCCTCTACTTCTATGCGGGCTTCGGCGCGCTGCTTGCGGTGCCCTTCATGTTGCCGTTGTTCATTGTCCGGCCCAGCCACGTGATCGGCGGTCTGGTGAAGGCGGGCATCCTGGTGGCGGCGGGCTTGATCCTGTTGCCGATGACCCATGTGGCCATCGACATGTTCTTCACCGACCTTTACCGCCCGACGCTCCACGCCACCGTGCCACGGCTGTTCAAGGCGATCATGGGCGTTGCCGTCACCTCGGCCCTGCTGATCTCGTTCTTCCGGCAACTCGGCAAGACGCCCAAGGTCGACTACATGGGCCGCGCGATGCGGGAATATTCGGCCCAGGAACTGTCCGACATGCGCCGTGCGCGGATGGAATTGCAGTAGGCGGTCCAAATCCCGGCGACCCTTTTCAAAAGGGTCGCGGCGGCCGTTTAGTCTGACATTTGGACAGAGCCGATGAAGGGAAGGTTCCGGTTCCGCTGCGCATAATCGATCCCGTAGCCGACGACGAAGGCATCCGGGATCTCAAACCCGGTCCAGGTGGCTTTGACGTCCACCTCCCGCCGGGAAGGTTTGTCGAGCAAGGCAATGGTCTCCAGGCGCTTGGGGCCGCGTGACTGTAGCAGACCAAGGACGTGATGCAACGTGAACCCGGTGTCGACGATATCTTCCACCACCAATACGTCGCGCCCCCCAATTTCCCCCCGCAGGTCCTTCAGGATCCGCACCTCGCGAGAGCTTTCCATGCCGTCGCCGTAGGACGATGCCTCTAAGAAATCGACCTCCACGGGCAAGTCCAACTCCCGCACCAGATCAGCGATAAAGACGAACGACCCGCGCAAAAGGCCGACCACGATCAGCTTGTCCGTTCCGGCAAATGCGGCCTCAATCTCCCGCGCCAAGGCCTCGATCCGGGCGGCGATGGACTTGGCAGAAATCATCTGTTCAATGGTGTAGTCTTGTGACATCTCGACTTCCCCCAGCCCTTGGGCCATGTGCGACATCGCTACGTTTTGCCCTTTGGCGGGAAACCGCCTAACACGGCGCGCACGACCCACCAAGAGGCCCCATGCCCCGACATACAGAGAGCCGTGACCTACCCTACAGCCCCGAGCAGATGTACGCGCTTGTGGCGGATGTGGCGAACTATCCCAAATTCCTTCCATGGACGGCCGCGGCGCGCATCCGGTCCCGCAACGGGGGACCAGAAGGGGAGGTGATGCTGGCCGATTTGGTGATCTCCTTCAAAGTATTCCGGGAAAGCTTCGGCTCTCGCGTGACCCTTTGGCCCCAGGCAAGGCGAATTGAGACAGAGTACTTAGACGGCCCGTTCCGGCATCTGCAATCGGAATGGCGGTTCGAGCCGCAGGATGGCGGCGGGTGCCGCGTGCATTTCTGGGTGGATTTTGAGTTCCGCAATCCGATCATCGCGCGCGTGGCGGGCGCCGTCTTCAACGAAGCGATGCAGCGGGTCGTCGCGGCCTTCGAGAAACGCGCCCAGAAGCTTTACGCCTGAGCAGCCCGAAGAAGAAGGCTGAGGGCATGGTCGCGGGCTGCGGCGCGGACTTGCGCGCGGCCCCTTGCGCCGAATTCAACCGTCTCGGTACGAATGTCGTCTCCCGTGGCAAGCGCAAAGCAAACCCGACCTTCAGGCTTGAACTCTGACCCTCCGGGACCCGCGATGCCTGTGATGGAGACGGCCAAATCCGCACCAGAGCGGTGCCGCGCGCCCTGAGCCATCTCCGCCGCCACTTCTTCGGAGACCGCACCGACACCGTCCAGCGTGGCTTGGGACACCCCCAAAAGGTCCACTTTGGCCGCGTTAGAATAGGTGACAACGCCCCACAACAGCACGGCAGAGGCCCCCGCCGGGTCGGTCAGCGCGGCTGCAACCAGACCACCGGTACAGCTTTCAGCCGTGGCAATGGTCAAACCCCGCGCCTTCGCGGCGTCAAGCACATCCTTTGCGATCATACGTGCGCCACCCCCGCCAACAAAACCACGACACAGGCGGCGAAACCCCCGGCCACTGCATCGTCCAGCATAACCCCCCAAGCATCCTTGCGCGCATCAAGCCAGCCGACGGGACCCGGTTTCCAAATGTCGAACAGGCGGAATGCGACGAACGCCGCGAGCCATCCGGGCCACAGGGCTGTGACCGCGGCGCCAGCGGCCCAGGCGCCCCATACAATGGGCAACAACGCGATCCATTGGCCCAAAACCTCGTCAATAACGACCTCGGACGGATCGTGGTCCAACGCCCCCGCCGTGACCTGAACCGTGGCCCAATACCCCAAAGGAAGCAGCATGGCCGTCACTGCGGTGAACAGAAAGGGCCCCCCCTGCATAACCAGCCACGCCATCGGCAGCGCAGCGAGGGAGCCCCACGTCCCCGGCGCGGGGCGCAAATGCCCAACACCCAGAAACGTCGCGACCAACTGTGCCGTCATTCCGCCACCAGCATTACCGTGGCCTGGCATGCAATCCCCTCCTCGCGCCCGGTAAATCCCAACCGCTCTGTCGTGGTCGCTTTGACCGAGATGCGCGACATGTCCAGCCCCATGATCTCCGCTAGGCGCGCACGCATTGCCGGGGCGTGGGGGCCAATTTTGGGCCGCTCACAGATCAGCGTGCAATCCACATTGCTCAGCTTGAAGCCACGCGCGTCGGCCAAAGCAACCGCGTGGAACAGGAAAATGTCCGAGGACGCGCCTTTCCATTGCGGATCGGATGGCGGGAAATGGGTGCCGATATCCCCGTCCGCCAACGCCCCGTAAATCGCGTCCGTGATTGTGTGCAGACCCACATCGGCGTCGGAATGCCCCTGCAAGGCGCGATCATGGGGCACGGTGACACCACACAGGATCACGTTTTCGCCCGGGCCAAAGCGGTGGACGTCAAAGCCATTGCCCACGCGGATATCCATTTCGCTATCCTTTGTAACTATTTCGGTCTTCGCACCAGTCAGGGGACGGCGCGGGTCCCGGTGTACATGGTATGCCACGGCTTGCAACGCGCGGAAACCAAAACGATTTTCGGGCGGCACAATGGGCTTGGTCTGGGCCTGTCCAACCACGACACGCCGTGCGTATGTGAGGGCCCGGACATTCAACCGGAAACCGTTTCCTGATGCCTGGATACGCAAAGCCCTGGCTTGCAGCCTAATTATTGTGCAGAAGGCAGAAGGGCGCGGCATTCAGCCCCCCACGCCCTGCGCTTCTGCCCGCATGAGGGCTATTCGTTCGTAAACCCGCTCAGAGTTTCAGCACGTGCCCGAAAACCCCGCACCGTCTTTCGATCCTCGTTTGCAGGCGTTGGGCCTTTCCGCGCCCGTCGCCCTTGCCCCCATGGCGGGTATCACGGACTTGCCGTTTCGCACGCTGGTCAGTGACTTTGGTGCAGGCCTCGTAGTGTCGGAAATGGTGGCCTCACGGGAAATGGTCCAGGCCAAAGCGTCCGTGCGGGACCGGGCCGAACTTGGCGCGCGTGTTGAGGGAACTTCGGTCCAGATCGCAGGTCGGGAAGCCCATTGGATGGCCGAGGCCGCGCGCATGGTCGAAGGGCAGGGCGCGCGCATGATCGACATTAACATGGGGTGCCCGGCCAAGAAGGTGACCTCCGGCCTTTCGGGTTCGGCCCTTTTGAAGGACCACGACCACGCTTTGACTTTGATCGAGGCGGTTGTCGGCGCGGTCTCAGTCCCTGTGACACTGAAAACGCGGTTGGGGTGGGACGATGAAAGTCTGAACACCCCGGATCTGGCGCGGCGGGCCGAGGATGTGGGCGTTCGCATGCTGACGATCCACGGGCGCACACGATGCCAGTTCTACAAGGGGCAAGCCGATTGGGCCGCGGTCCGCCACACCGTGGACGCCGTATCGATCCCCGTGCTGGTCAATGGCGACATTACAAACACGGCACAGGCCAGGGCAGCGCTGGACGCGTCAGGTGCCGCCGGGGTGATGGTTGGTCGGGGCAGCCAAGGGGCCCCTTGGATCTGTGCGCAAATCGCGGGCGACCTATTGGGGCAAAGCGGGCCCGTTGTCCCAACGGCAGACGCCCTCGCGGACCTCGTCGCCGCCCACTACGACGCCATGCTGACCTTCTACGGCAAAGCTTTGGGCGGTCGCGCCGCGCGAAAGCATCTGGGCTGGTACATGGATCGCGCGGGCACCCCGCAGCATCTGCGCCGCCAAGTCCTGACGGCCACGCCGGACGATGTGCCCGCCTTGCTGCCCGACGCGCTTTGCGAAAACATCCGGTGCGCTGCATGAACAGCGTGACCCAAGTCTGGCAGGCCCTGCCGTTTCCCGCTTTGGTCCTGGACCAAGACGACCGCGTAGTGGCGGCGAATGTCCCCGCGGAAGGGTTTCTTAATCGTTCGATCAAGGCGATGACGGGGCGGCCCTTGGACAGCTTCATCGATGTGGACGGCACCGTCGCCGCCGCCACGGCACGGGTCCGCGAAAACCGCGCACCGCTGACTTACCATGACACCAGCATTCGGATCGGCGCGTCCTCCCAAGTGTCCTGCGAGGTTCATTTCGCGGGTATGGATGACCAATTGCTTGTGCTCATCTCTCCGCGCACGATTGCGGGGCGGCTGGACCGCGCCGACAAGTCCCGCACCGCTGCCCGATCCGCCATCGGCATGGCAGAGATGCTGGCCCATGAGATCAAGAACCCGCTGGCGGGGATCGCTGGCGCCGCGCAACTGCTCTCCATGAACCTGTCCAGCGATGACCTGGAACTGACCGAACTTATCGTTGCCGAGACGCGGCGGATCGTGAAACTGCTGGACCAGGTAGAGCAGTTCGGAAATGTCCGCGCACCTGAACGGCGTGCCGTCAACCTCCACGACGTTCTGGATCGGGCGCGCAAATCGGCCATGGTCGGCTTCGCCGCACACATGACCATCGAGGAGGCATATGACCCCTCCCTCCCCGCCATATGGGCGGACCCAGACCAGATGCAGCAAGTCTTTTTGAACCTGCTCAAGAACGCAGCACAAGTGGGGCGCCAAGGCGGGACCATCACCATTCGGACGTTCTATGAACTGTCCCTCAGGGTGCGCCGCCCCGACGGCAGCGGTGGCGCGGTTCCCCTCCATGTGGAGATCATCGATGACGGCCCCGGAATTCCACCGGAGCTGATGCGCAACCTGTTTGAGCCCTTCGTCTCTGGGCGCGAAAACGGGACGGGCCTTGGCCTCGCGTTGGTCGCCAAAATTGTTCACGACCATGACGGCTGGATCGCCGTTGAGAGCGCCCCGGGGCGCACCGTATTCCGTTTGTCATTGCCAATGGTCCCCAAGGGCGGGCCGACAAAATGACGGGCGTGGGTATCTGAAGGAAAAGGGAAGACGATATGGACGGCACCATCCTCGTTGCTGACGACGACCGCACCATTCGGACCGTCTTGACCCAGGCTTTGACCCGCGCGGGGTGCAAAGTCCACGCGACGTCAAGCCTGATGACGTTGATGCGGTGGGTCGAAGAAGGGAAGGGCGATCTGGTGATTTCAGACGTGGTCATGCCCGATGGGAACGGGTTGGACATGCTGCCCAAGATCGGGGCAGAGCGGCCCGGCCTTCCGGTCATCGTCATCTCCGCGCAGAACACCATAATGACCGCCATCCAGGCGGCCGAGGCCGAGGCGTATGACTATCTGCCGAAGCCGTTTGACCTGCCGGACCTGATGAAGCGCGCCTCCCGCGCGTTGGAGCGCAAACAGCGAAGTGCGCCGGTCGAAGCACCGGAAACCGCCGAGACGGACGACCTGCCGCTGGTGGGACGCACGCCCCGGATGCAAGCCCTATATCGGCTGGTGGCCCGGGTCATGAACACGGACTTGCCCGTCATGATTACCGGTGAGAGTGGGACAGGAAAGTCGCTGATTGCGCGCGCCATTCACGACTTTTCGGACCGCCGGACATTGCCCTTTGTCACGGCCACGGGCGCTGAACTGGCCAGCTTCGATGGGCCAGGCGACCTGATCTCCCATGCCAAAGGTGGCTCGCTTCTGTTTGACGAAGTGGGCGATTTGGATGCCGATGCCCAGGCCCGCGTCGTCCGGATGCTCGACTCGATCGAAGGCAACGGCCCCCGCATCATGGCCACGTCCCAACGGGACCTGTCCTTGGCTTTGGACGAGGGGTTCCGATCGGATCTGTATTACCGGCTGGCTGGCGCGCAATTGGATGTCCCGGCGCTGCGCGAACGGGTTGACGACATCCCCCTTCTTGCGGCGCATTTCTTGGCCCGGGCCGAACGGGACGGCGGCACCCTCCGCCGCTTCTCCACCGATGCTCAGGCTTTGATCCGCTCGCACCCGTGGCCCGGAAATGTGCGGCAATTGGAAAACGCCGTCCGTCGCCTGGTGGCGACAAGCCCCGCCGAGGAAATCACGCGGAGCGAGGTCGAATTGGTCATTGGCGCAGGCGGCGGTCCCGTGGGTCCCAGTGCCGTTGCGTCCACCGACAATCTGTCTGAGGCCGTAGAGAGACACTTGCGGCGATACTTTGATCTTCATGGCGGGCAATTGCCGCCCCCGGGCCTTTATCAACGGATCCTGCGGGAGGTAGAGGCCCCCCTGATCGAAATCGCCCTGGACGCAACTGGTGGAAACCAAGCGAAGTGCGCCGATCTGTTGGGGATCAACCGAAATACCCTCAGAAAGAAGATCACAGACCTCGATATCCTCGTGACTCGCCGCCGCAAGTTGATGTAGGAAAGACACAGGCGTTGCAGATCGGGAACAACCCGGCAGACTCAACGCAGCGGTAAGACATTGAAACGAGGCGATCTTGCGGTCTTCGGCCCCATCCGAAGCGCTTTTCCGGACCTTCCTTTGGAGCGGTCGGGGACAGGCGCAAACGTGGTTCACCCTTTCCCTGGTCGTCCTGGGCCCGGTCCTTGTGCTGGTCACCTTTTTGGTCCTGACGACCAGAACGACGGATAGCGGTCTCACGGCCCTCCGCTCCATCCTTCTGGCGGATTTGGTGTATGTGCTGGTGGTCGCGGCCCTGGTGGTCCGCCGCGTAACCGCGATGATTGCCGCGCGCCGCGCACGGTCCGCCGGGTCACAGTTACACCTCCGTTTGACGGGCGCCTTCACGGGCATTGCGTTGATCCCCACTGTTCTTGTGGCAGTCTTCGCGATGATCACCATCAATATCGGGCTTGAGGGGTGGTTCTCGGACCGGGTGCGCAATGCCCTGGGCAACTCGGTCAAAGCGGCGCAAGCCTATGCCCAAGAACAGCGGGATGATCTGACCCAAGATGCCCGGGGCCTGGCGGGTTACATGAACGTCGCCAAACAGGCCAGTTTCTTCATGACGGACGGCGATCTGCGGCAAATCCTGTCCCAGGGGCAGGAATTGGTGCAACGCGGCCTGCGCGAGGCCTTCGTTGTGGACGGCGTCGGGGAAATTCGTGCGCGGGGCGACCGATCCTATTTGTTCGATTTCGAACCAATTACGAAAGACCATCTTGACTTGGCCCGCGATGGCAGTGTCGTTCTGATCGAAGACAAGGATATCAATGAGTTCAGGGCCCTTCTTCAACTGACCTCATACACAGATCGGTTCCTCTATGTAACGCGGGAAGTCGACGGAGAAATCCTGGAGCTTTTGGATGAAACCCGGGAAACCGCGCAACTCTACCAACAGTTGGAGGAGAACAGGGGCAGGCTCCTGTTTGACTTCGCCATGCTCTACCTCGGCTTTGCGTTGATCCTCATCCTGGCCGCAACTTGGACGGGTCTTTGGATCGCGGAACGCCTGTCCCGTCCCGTGGGTCAACTGGCCGGCGCCGCGCAGCGGGTCGGGCAGGGGGATCTAGATGTTCGGGTCCAAGAAGAGGCGGGAGATGACGAAATCGCCATGCTCGGCCGGATCTTCAATCAGATGACGCGCCAGCTAAAGGGGCAACGGGACGCCTTGGTGGAAACCAATGCGCAAACGGAACGTCGGCGGCGCCTCTTCGATTCCGTCCTGTCTTCTGTCACCGCAGGCGTGATCGGCCTGGACTCAAGCGGCCGCGCGGATTTCACCAACCGATCCGCGCAACGATTGCTGCGCCTGCCGCAGGAACCGGTCTATGGCCAACTCCTTCAGGATATCGTCCCGGAATACGCTGATCTCTTTAACAAATTGACGGCAACCCGTGCGGAAACCGTGCAGGAGGAAGTGCGCCTTGTCCGCAATGGCAAACTCGAAAACCTTCTGGTCCGCATCGCGACACGACGCGGCAGCGATGGCACGCTGGAGGGGTATGTGGTCGCCTTCGACGATGTCACACAGTTGGTCAGTGCCCAAAGGATGGCGGCTTGGGGGGATGTGGCCCGGCGCATCGCCCATGAAATCAAGAACCCCCTCACCCCTATTCAGCTATCGGCAGAGCGTGTGAAGCGGCGTTTCGGTCGCGAGCTGTCGGAGGAAAGCGCGGACAAACTGGCAGAGCTGACTGATGTTATTGTGAGGCAAACCAATGACTTACGACGCATTGTTGATGAATTCAGTAAGTTTGCCCGCATGCCCGAGCCGGAACGCCGCATGGGCGATGTGGCGCAATTGTTGCGCGAGACGGTCACGCTCCAGAAGGCAGCGCTTGACCCAATCAAAGTCATCGCAGACGTGGAGGCAGGACCAGCCAATGCCCTGTTTGACCCCACGATGATCGGCCAGGCTTTCACCAACCTGATCAAGAACGCGGGCGAAGCCATCGAAAGCCGGGCGGAGCGGGACGAGGCTGCTTTCGATAAGATCATCCGCGTTTCCCTGCGGACGCGGGACGAAGACGTGGAAATCCGGATCGCGGATACCGGGATCGGTCTTCCAGCGGATCGCGCGCGCCTTTTCGAGCCCTATGTGACCACGCGCGAGAAGGGCACGGGGCTCGGCCTGCCAATCGTCAAGAAAATCATCGAAGAACACGGAGGGACCCTGGAGCTCAGCGATGCTGCCGCAGGGTCAGACGGACATAAAGGAGCGGAGGCCATCCTCCGCCTGCCGCTAAGCGAGGAGGGTTAATCATGGGCGACATCCTAATCACCGACGACGAGGCCGACATTCGGGGCCTGATCTCAGATATCCTTGAAGATGAGGGATATTCTTGCCGGACCGCCGGGACGGCTGATGCCTGCATGGCCGCGATCGAGGAAGATGCGCCAAGCCTCATGATCTTGGACATCTGGCTGAAGGACAGCGACATGGACGGGATCGACATCCTGAAATCCGTGCGCCGCAGCCACCCGGATGTGCCGATCATCATCATTTCGGGCCATGGCAACATAGAAATCGCCGTCGCCGCCATCAAGCAAGGCGCCTATGACTACATCGAGAAACCGTTCAATATTGACCAATTGATGGTCGTGGTGAGCCGCGCGATGGAGACGTCGCGACTGCGACATGAGAACAGCGAATTGCGCCGCAAAGATGCCGCCTCGGCCGAGATGATTGGGCAGAGCACGGCCTATAAAACGATGCTGTCGCAGTTGAAAAAAGTGATGAATTCCAATGGGCGCGTGATGCTGACCGGCCCCGCGGGGTCCGGTAAAGAGGTGGCGGCCCGTTTCATCCACGCCAATTCGAACCGCGCAACCGGGCCGTTTGTGACCGTGTCCTCCGCCAGTGTGGAACCGGAGCGGATGGAGGTCGTGCTGTTTGGGCGCGAAAGCCCCGAAAAGGGGGTCGAGCCTGGCCTGCTGGAGCAAGCCCACGAGGGTGTGGTCTATTTTGACGAAGTGGCGGACATGCCCCTTGGTACGCAGTCCAAGATCCTGCGCGTTCTCGTGGACCAGTCGTTCCAACGCGTTGGCGGGCAGGAAAAGGTGCGTGTGGACTTGCGCGTGATCTCCTCAACCAATCGCGACTTGCAGGCAGAAATCCGGGCCGGGCGCTTCCGAGAGGAGCTTTACCATCGCCTGAACGTCGTCCCGATCCCGGTGCCAAGCCTGGAGGAACGCCGCGACGACATCCCGGTGCTTGCTGGTTACTTCATCGATTCATTGAACAAGGCACAAGGGCTCCCGCTTCGGGAATTGAGCGAAGAAACAAAGGCTTTGCTGCAAACGATGCGCTGGCCGGGAAATGTCAGACAATTGCGGAATGTCATCGAACGGGTTCTCATTCTGGGCGACGGGACCGGACCCATCGACCCGTCAGAATTGCCCAGCCCGACGGATGGTGGGGGCGACACAGGCGACATGACCCTGTCGGGAAGCCTTGCAAGTCTGCCCCTTCGCGACGCGCGAGAGTTGTTTGAGCGCCAATATCTGATGACCCAGATCAACCGATTTGGCGGCAATATCAGCCGGACAGCCAGTTTTGTTGGGATGGAACGGTCGGCGTTGCACCGAAAGCTGAAGTCTTTGGGTGTGGTCACGTCCGCGCGGGGGGGCGCGCGGGTGGCGCGGGTGGACGACTAGCGCGGCGCCGCAATCTGCCCTTGGGCGACACAAAGGCCAGCTGTTTCAAAAGGATGGCTGACCAACACTTGAGCAGCGCCCGGACACCGGGGAAGGACGGCCAAACGATACCCCTTGGCCCCCATGCAGGCCCCAAATGCCTGGTTCCGGCGGGGGGCATTCGTATCCGTTTCGAACACATCGGGAAAGGTATCGAGCCCGACACAGACCGCGCCTTCGCAGACGGACCCGCCCACACGGATCCTGGGCGCGGTTGTGACCCGGGGCCGTTCCGGCACCACGGCGCTTGCTTGGCGGAGGCATGTCACTTCATCCTGTTGCGCTTGGATCGCTGGAACGCCCGGCTTGATCCAGACTGAGGCGGTTCCACCCGCACAGGCGGACATGCAGAGACAGACAGCAAGAAGGCGTTTCATACCGCGACCTTATCAGCCCTCATTTGTCTGACAATGCTTGCCAGCGGGGGTGCAATTGTCTGACATTTGGCAGGCGCACCATCGCACGTTGACCCTGGACCCCACGCAACCTATCCAAAACGTCTAGAGTCCCGAGGCAAAGGCCCAGCATGAAGGTCATCATTTGCGGCGCCGGCCAAGTCGGCTGGCAAATCGCACGCCACCTTTCGGGTGAACGCAACGACGTGACAGTCGTAGACAACAACCCCGCTTTGGTGGACCGCGCGACGGACACGCTGGATGTGCAAGGCATAACCGGGTTTGCGTCGTATCCAGACGTTTTGGAGCGGGCCGGGGCCCAGGATGCTGACATGCTGATCGCGGCGACGCATTCGGATGAGGTGAATATGGTCACCTGCCAAGTGGCCCACTCCGTCTTTACGGTGCCCCGCAAAATCGCCCGCCTTCGGGCCCAGTCTTACTTGGCGGCGATCCGGTCAGACTTGTACCGGCGGGACCATTTGCCCATCGACGTCGTGATCAGCCCGGAGCGTGAGGTTGCGGAGGCCGCCTTGCGCCGCCTGCGCGCACCTGAAGCCTTTGATATCGAAGAATTCATGGAAGGTCGGACACAGTTCATCGGCCTCCATTTGGACCCAGATTGCCCGGTTCTTGCGACCCCCCTTCGGCAATTGTCCGAATTGTTCAGTACGCTGCGCGCCGTCGTCGTGGGGATCAGGCGCCAAGGGGGAGAGATTTTCACGCCAGAGCCGGGCGATCAGCTTCAGGCGAGCGATCAAGTCTACATCATGTGCCACTCCGATGACCTGGCCCGCACGCAAGAGATCTTTGGCAAGAAAACCAAGCGACAAGAACGGGTTGTCATCATCGGGGGCGGCAATGTGGGCCTTGCGGTGGCCTCAGCCTTGGAAGCCGCGCCGGAGCGTATTCGCGCCAAGATGGTCGAGCGGAACCGCACCTGCGCCGAGCGCGCCGCAGAGGCGCTGGAGCGGACAATCGTCCTGTCTGGGGACGGGCTGGACATCGACATGCTGAGGGAGGCGAATATCGAACGTGCAGACAGCGTTTTGACCGTGACAGATGATGATAAGACCAATCTCCTCTCGGCTGTGCGCGCCAAGGCCGCGGGCTGCACGAAGACCATCGCGCTGATCAACGACCCGACGCTGGTGCCGCTGATGGGGCCGCTGGATATCGACGCCTATGTGAACCCGCGCCAGACGACCGTGTCTTCCATCCTCCGTCATGTGCGCCACGGGCGTGTGCGCAACGTCTATTCCGTGGGGGATGCCGAGGCGGAGGTGATCGAAGCGCAGGTCATGTCCACGTCGCCCCTTGCCGGGCGGGTCATACGCGACATCAGCTTTCCAGAAGGGGCCTTGGTCGGCAGCATCATGAAAGAGGATGGGAGCGTGTCGCGCCCCCGGGGCGGCACGCGCATCGACGAAGGGGACATTGTGGCCATCTTCGCGCTGAGCGCAGATGTCCCGGAGGTGGAGCGCCTTCTGCAAGTTCAGGTCGACTTCTTCTGATGGTGGATGCGCCCGGCCCAGTGCGGCTGCGGGGGGCAAAACGGCCCCTGCCACTGGCCACGCGCATCCCGCCTCTGGTGCTGTTGGCGGGGATCATGGCGGCCAGCATGTATATCCCCGCGATCCATGCCCTGGTCCGTGACAACCACCCGGAAAGCCGCGCCTTTTTCTACTGGGGCACGATCTTCTTGGTGCTGATCGGCGGGATTTCGATCGCCTCCTCCCGGGATCGGTCGTCGAACGTCACGCGCAGTCATTTGTTGGCCCTGTTGGGTGTGTTCACCGTTTTGCCCGCCATGGCCGCCGTTCCGTTCAGGGAGGCGGTTGGCGACACGCGCTTCATCAACGCCTATGTGGAAAGCGTGGCTGCGATCACCACCACCGGAGGGACGGTCTTTGCCCCAGACCGGCTGAGCGACACGGTCCATGTGTGGCGCGCGCTGCTGGCCTGGCAGGGCGGGTTGTTCGTTTGGGTCGCGGCGGTGGCGATCTTGGCACCGCTGCGCCTTGGCGGGTTCGAGGTCACGTACAGCGCCTGCGACGGCCAGAACGCGCGGCTGTCAACGCAGATGCAAAGGGCCGACCCGGCCCTGCGTTTGCTTCGGTACACCCTTCGCCTGGCCCCCATCTATGGGGGGCTGACGCTTTTGCTTTGGTTGTTGCTTTGGTTGGCAGGGGAGGGGCCGACCGACGCCTTGATCCATGCCATGAGCACTTTGTCCACGTCCGGCATAACGTCGGGCGGGGGCGTTGCAGGCAGTGAGGCAGGTTTTGTCGGAGAGGTGTTGGTCGCAGCCTTTCTGATCTTTGCGATCAGCCGACAGACGTTTGCGCAGGACGTGAACCCGGGCCGGATCACGCGGCTGGGGCGGGACCGTGAAATTCGTATGGCGGGCATTATCGTAGCCGCAGTGACCGTCATGCTGTTCGCGCGCCACTGGTTCGGTGCCCTGGACGTTGATGGTATCGGCAACTTCGAAATGGCTATGCGCGCCCTGTGGGGAACGGCGTTCACGGTTCTGTCCTTTCTGACAACCGCTGGGTTTGAAAGCGGGGACTGGGCCACGGCGAAAGGGTGGTCCGGGTTAGAGACGCCCATTGTTCTGCTGGTGGGGCTGGCCCTGTTTGGCGGGGGTGTGGCCACCACGGCGGGCGGTGTCAAACTGCTTAGAATTTATGCGCTCTACGAACATGGGCGCCGGGAAATGGACCTTCTGGTCCATCCAAGCGCGGCCTTGGGGCGACAGGGCAGCGTGAACCGCATTTCCATGCGCGGGGTCGAGGCGGCTTGGGTGTTTTTCATGTTGTTCGCGATCACCATTGCTGGGGTGACGCTCGCGCTGACGTTATCGGGTGAAACCTTTGATATTTCTGTCGTTATGGCGGTCTCGGCCTTGTCGACCACTGGCCCTTTGGCGGAAATGGTGCTGGGCACGGGACCGGCCTCTGGCCTTGGGGGGCTCAGCGATGTCACGAAACTGATTTGGGCCTCTGCCATGGTGTTAGGGCGGCTTGAAACGCTGGCACTGATTGCCCTGTTCAACCCCGATTTCTGGCGCAACTGACCCTAAGTCACTCTTAAGCCGCTCAATTTGTGACGCGCCGCGTAAAATCCCATGCGTAGGGGGTGGAAACTTCAGAAAGGTGCCGCCATAACCTCATCATGGTTAATGTGACGGCCCCTTGAACGGGTCGCGTAGGGACAGGACGAGCGATCATGGCCTCTGACAAGCAGAACCTTCAGGATGCGTTCCTGAATCATGTCCGGAAGACGAAAGTTCCGGTGACGATCTTCTTGATCAATGGCGTCAAGCTGCAGGGTGTGATCACCTGGTTTGACAATTTCTGCGTACTCTTGCGCCGCGATGGCCAGTCCCAGCTTGTCTATAAGCATGCCATTTCCACGGTTATGCCGGCACAGCCCATCAACCTGTATGATGGCGGCGGGGAAGAAGCGGCGTCGTAACAGGGGGTTGAAGCCCCGCGTCCGATCCGGCAAGAGCAGCGCCTCTGTCTTTTGAAAGGCGCCCCATGGGCTCTGACACGACATATGAAACTGAGGCGCGGAAGACGCGCGCGCTGGTCCTTCACCCCGATACGCGGGCGGGGGATCGGTCGGGGCGAGAGCCTAAGTTCGCCATCGAAGAAGCGGTATCATTGGCGCGGGCCTTGCCCGGCCTGGAGGTGGCGGGCCATGATGTGGTGCGCCTGCCGAACCCCCATCCGGGGATGCTGTTTGGGTCCGGCAAAGTGGACGATCTGCACGCATGGATTGATGCAGAGGAGATTGAACTGGTCCTGATCGACGGCCCCGTGACCCCGGTGCAGCAGCGCAACCTGGAGCGGGCGTGGAACATCAAACTTCTGGATCGCACCGGCTTAATCCTTGAAATCTTTGCAGATCGCGCCGCAACCCGGGAAGGTGTGTTGCAGGTCGAACTGGCCGCGCTGACCTATCAGCGGACGCGGCTGGTGCGGGCCTGGACGCATTTGGAACGGCAGCGGGGCGGTTTGGGTTTTGTCGGTGGACCGGGGGAGACGCAGATCGAAGCGGACCGCCGGGCCATTGATGAGCAGATGGGGAAACTGCGCAAACAGTTGGCCAAGGTCGTCAAGACGCGGGAATTGCACCGAGCCGCGCGGGCCAAGGTGCCATATCCGGTCGTGGCCTTCGTAGGCTATACGAATGCAGGAAAGTCCACGCTTTTCAATCGCCTAACAGGGGCCGAGGTGATGGCCAAAGACATGCTTTTCGCCACTTTGGATCCCACCATGCGGGCGGTTGAGTTGGCCCATAACCTGGACGTGATCCTGTCGGATACGGTGGGCTTCATCTCGGACCTGCCAACGCAGTTGGTGGCCGCGTTTCGCGCCACGTTGGAGGAGGTTTTGGACGCGGACCTGATCCTTCATGTCCGCGATATCGCCCACCCCGAGACGGAGGCGCAGGCCGCGGATGTGGAGGCGATTTTGGAGGCGCTTGGCGTCGATAAAGAGATCCCCAAGCTGGAATTATGGAATAAAATCGATGCATTAGATGATGAGGGCAGGGCCGTGGCCGAAAACCTTGCGACGCGGCGCGAAGGGGTTTTCCTGGGCTCTGCGATCACGGGGGAGGGGTTGGACGACCTTCTGGCGCGGATTGGGTCGCACCTGACCGAAAGCCTATCGGAAACCGCGCTTCGCCTGCCGTTCAGCGCGGGAAAGGCGCGGGCGTGGTTACACGAGGAAGGGGCCGTCCAGGCGGAGCGTCAGACGGAGGACGGGTTTGTCGTGGAAATCCGCTGGACCGACCGCCAAGCGGCCCGGTTTTCACAAAGCTTCCCTAAAATTTCGAGCCAGGTCTTAGGTCCATGAAACGGTGTCCAATTTGTACAAAACGCACGCTGAGGGGGCCCGAACGGGCGCCCTAATGCAGGACCCGGCGATAGAGGTGCCAGGACGCATGCCCAAGAATGGGCAGCACCAGAAACAGGCCGAGGAACCAGGGAACCATCGCGCCGAGGGTTAAGACAGCGATCATCGCGGCCCACACCACCATCACAGGCAGGTTGGCCCGGGTGGCGGCAAGGCTCAGGCGCATGGCGGTCACGAAGTCCACTTCCTTGTCCAGGAGCATCGGAAGGGACACCACGGTCATGCCGAACAGAAGAAAGGCCAACGCGCCGCCCACGATCAATTCGATGACGGCCATGGCAAGGCCGGCGCCGCTGAGATAGGTGCGCCAATCGTCGGGCGGGTTCATCAGGGCCTGCGGCCCCATGAACATGGCGAAAAGCATGTGGGCGAGAAAGGTCCAGAACAGGAAGTAGATCACGATAACGCCGCCTGCCCAGGGGACTTGGCGGGTGCGTTCGTTCCAGACCACACCCAGGATATCGGTGAAGCCGAAGGGTTGACCGTTGGCGCGGCGACGGCTGACTTCGTAAAGACCCACGGCCAAGAACGGCGCCGCCAGCGGGAAGCCCAGGGAGAGGGCCAAGGTCCAGGTAAAGGCGCCTGCGCCCAAGCCCACCAGGATCAGACCGGCCACGACGTAGATACCTGCAAAGAACAGCCCATAGATCGGCACCGCCCGAAAATCGGCGATGCCGTCTTGAAGCGCGTCCATGAGATCGCCCAAGGACAGCTTATGGATGTCGGGCAGGGGGGAGGGGGCGGTGCTAGGCGTGGCGTCTTGGGGTGCTGTCGTCATTTGTCGACCTTGTCGGGTGGGCCTTGCGGAGGGGGCGCCCCTTGCGTGGGGCACGCCTTGTCCGTGGCCCGACAGGGAAACTGTTCGCCAAGCCCGGCCCCTTGGTCAAGATGTTCTGGCCCGGGGCCACCGGGGTCGGCACAGAAAGACCGCCATGGGCACGCGTCAAATAGGTGACAGATCGAATTTCCTGCGCTATTGTCACGCCAGAAATGGGGCAACAGACCCCTTTAGGCAGAGCAGACTTGGACAGGACATACGAACCATGACGGACTTTTCGCGTCGCCAGTTTCTGGTGGCAGCCTCCGCGCCGTTGGCCTTGGCGGCCTGCGGGAACGGTGTGGGCTCTCAGGGATCGGCCCGCATCGATGCGCGCGTCGATCAGGCCTTTAACTTTATGTATGCCAATGTGCCGGATGCGCAGACACTGGCCAGCCGGGCATCGGGCATCTTGATGATGCCGCTGATCACCGAAGCGGGGTTTGGTGTTGGCGCCGGTTTCGGGCGCGGCGCGTTGCGGGTGGATGGGATCACCATCGACTATTATTCGGCCACGAACGCGTCGGTCGGGTTGCAGATTGGCGCACAGCAATATGCCCACGCGCTGTTCTTCATGACACCGGCGGCGTTGAACGATTTCCGCACGTCGCCCGGTTGGGTCGCAGGTGCGGACCTGGAATATGCCGTGTCGTCCAATGCGGCGGCACTGACCACGGACACCACATCGTTGCTGACGCCCGTGGTGGCAGTGGTATTCGGCCAGGCGGGCCTGATCGCAGGCGCCACGGTCGAAGGCCAGAAGTACAACCGCATCATCCCCTAAGACGGTCAACGAGAATGCGGTTCCACTGGGGGCCAGGCGACATGGGTTTCGCCTGGCCCCTTTTTGAGACTTGCGGAGGCGCGCGGCCTGGGCTATCCGCGCGACACTTCACAGATGGGGGCGGGCGCCTTCGGGGGAGACATCCCCGAGCGTCCACCGGTTGAGCGGTCGCTCTGATCCCCCATCGAGGCATGAAACCGGAAAGGATATGACAGACATGGCTCTGCCTGATTTTTCTTTGCGTCAGCTGCTCGAAGCTGGCGTTCACTTTGGCCACCAGACCCAGCGTTGGAACCCTCGCATGGACCCGTATATTTACGGTGCCAAGAACGGGATTCACATCATGGATTTGACGCAGACGGTCCCGTTATTGGACCAGGCGCTGCAAGTGGTCCGCGACACGGCCGCCAAGGGTGGGCGCGTCTTGTTCGTGGGCACGAAGCGCCAAGCGCAAAAGCCCATCGCCGAGGCTGCGGAACGGTGCGCACAGTATTACATGAACCACCGGTGGCTGGGCGGCACGCTGACCAACTGGAAAACGGTGTCCAACTCGATCCAGCGCCTGAAATCCATCGACGAAGCGATGGAGCAGGGCGGTGAGGGCCTGACGAAGAAAGAGCGTCTGGGCATGGAGCGGGACCAGGGCAAACTGCAAGCGTCCTTGGGCGGTATCCGTGAAATGGGCGGCCTGCCCGACCTTCTGTTTATCATCGATGTGAACAAGGAAGACCTGGCCATTGCAGAAGCCAAGAAGCTGGGCATTCCGGTTGTGGCCGTTGTGGATACCAACTGCTCCCCGGATGGGGTGGATTATGTGATCCCGGGCAATGATGACGCGGCGCGGGCGATTTCCCTGTATTGTGATCTGGTGGCCCGTGCGGCGCTGGACGGTATGAGCGCGCAGATGGGGGCCGCAGGCGTCGACATCGGCGCCATGGAAGAGGCCATCGTGGAAGAGGTGCCAGCAGACGAGGCGCCCGCCGCTGAGGCCCCGGCCGAAGAGACACCCGCCGAAGCCTAACGCTTCGTCATCAAAGGGTTACGGGGCGCACCTACCACGGGTGCGACCCCAATTTATCGAACAGGAGATGGGATCATGGCGATCACCGCTGCATTGGTGAAAGAACTCCGCGACTCGACAGGCGCGGGCATGATGGACGCGAAGAAAGCGCTTACCGAGACGGGTGGCGACATGGAGGCGGCCGTGGATTGGCTGCGCACCAAGGGCCTGGCCAAAGCGGCCAAGAAGTCCGGTCGGACCGCAGCCGAAGGCCTTGTGGCCGTGGCCGTGGATGGCGGCACAGGCGTGGCCGTGGAAGTGAACTCCGAAACGGATTTTGTGGCCAAGAACGCAGATTTCCAGGCCATGGTCAGCAGCTTTGCAACCGCGGCTTTGGGCGTGGACGATGTCGACGGGTTGAAAGCGGCCACCGTGGACGGCAAGTCCGTCGAAGACACCATCACAGACAAGATCGCCACCATCGGCGAGAACATGTCTGTGCGGCGTTTGGCGAAACTGTCCGGCGACAGCATTGTGACTTACGTGCATAACGCGGCGGCACCCGGCATGGGCAAAATCGGCGTATTGGTGGCGTTGTCGGCGGCCAATGAGGCATTCGGCAAGCAAGTCGCCATGCACATCGCCGCCACCAACCCGGCTGCGCTGAACGAGGCGGAGTTGGACGGCGCCGTCATCGAGAAAGAGCGCCAAGTGCAGATGGACATCGCGCGCGAATCCGGCAAGCCGGAGCAGGTGATCGAGAAGATGATCGTGGGCCGCATGAAGAAATTCATGGCCGAGATCACTCTGGTAAACCAACAGTTTGTGGTGAACCCCGACCTGACCGTGGCGAAGGCTGCCGAAGAGGCGGGCGTGGAGATCACCGGCTATGTGCGCCTTGAAGTGGGCGAGGGCATCGAAGTGGTGAAAGAAGACTTCGCCGCCGAAGTGGCCAAAGCCGCCCAAGGCTAACGCGTTCTGCGCAAAAAATGCGGCGTCGAGAATAGGATCTCGACGCCGCGTGTTTGTCCGAGGGCAGGGATCTGGGGAAAGACAGCGCCCCCGGTACGCTCGGCCCCCGGGGGACTATACCCCGGGAAACCTCGCACTACCGAAATTCATCGGTACGAACGGTTTGGCCAGCAAACCAGGCTGGTTCCCCCCCATCCGATTAGTCCATGGCGGAATTGCCATCACTCACAAGACACAGGCAGGATGCCAAGTTTCCCTGACGGCAGGTAGTCTGGGATTCCTTACCTTTTGGTAAAAAAGTGCCGAGGCTCGGGAGATTCTATATCCTTTCGGATATGTTCAATGGGCCTGGTAGCGGAAGAACTGATTCTGTACCGACGCCTTCAGAATCGCCTGTGCCGTGGTTTCAACGTCCAAGGCCTCGCGCGCCAGGCGCAGGTGTTTTTCCACGGTCGCCGGGTTGCGCCCCAGCACAAGTGCCGCATCTTGAACGGTTTTTCCGTCCGCGACCAGTTCCAGTACCTCCCGCTGGCGGGCCGTCAGGCGCCGGCCATGCTGGCCTTGGGGCAGGGAGATAATGATAAGATGGGTGACGTGATTGATCAGTTCCAACTCTCGCCCTTTGGCCGCCCATAGGGCGTCAACCTCATCCTGCTCCATCTCGGTCGCCGCCAAGCCAATCCCGTGGCCAGACCGGGCGGAGATGCGCGGGAAACTGATGCCATAGCCCGCAACAACGCCGTGCAAGCGATTGAATTCGCACACACGCCGTTCTTCGGGCGTCAGGCGACCCTCGATGTAGTCCTCGGTAATCTCTCTCCAGGAGCGGCACCCGACATGGGTCATGGCCCACCGCACCATGGGCGCATCGCGGAACAGACCGCCTTCGAGATATTCCTCGGTGAAAGTCGTGGGATAGTTGGTAAGGACCAGCGCATCTTTGATGTCACCGGCGGAGTGATCGGTTCGAAAGTTGGTGGCCGCATAGAGGATGTAATTGAACCCGTAGGACGCCATGCAATCCTGATGGGCGGCCCAAACGTCTTCCAGCCGCGTCATCTTAGCGACGCGTAGCAGATAGTCCTCAATGTCCAACACGGATCGGTCCCCAGATCGCTCGTGATGTCTTTCCCTAAAGAGAGGGTATTGCGAGATGTGACGCCTGTCGACAGGTGTTCCAGCTTTGGGGTGCTGGGAAACAGTGTTGTGACTGGTTGGGCGCGCGCGGTTCGGCGGGCCCCATCGTTTGGCAGGCCCAGGACCTCGCGCTCATCCTTAGTCGAAGGTCAGGGGCAAACGGCGTCGGGCGTCCAAGCGGTATGCATCGACATAAAGTGGCCGATGGGGTGAAGGACGACCTCCGCGATCTTTGTGAGACGCACCAGCTTGGGGCTGTGTCCGAAGATCTAGATGCTGTATCCGGTTGGTTTAGCGCCTAGCAATATTTAACATAATTCAAGTTATACGAATTGCGGAATGAATACAGGCTACGCCGCGTCGGCCTCGGACAGTTGGCGGTGCCACATGGCGGCGTAGCGGCCTTCGCGGGCCAGCAGTGCATCATGGGTGCCCTGTTCAGTGATCTGCCCGTTTTCCAGGACGATGATCCGGTCGGCATCCACGATGGTGGAAAGCCGGTGCGCGATGGTGATGACGGACCGACCCTTGGACATGGTCCGTAGCTCTCCCTGAATGTCGCGTTCCGTTTCAGTGTCCAGGGCGGACGTCGCCTCGTCCAGCAGAAGGATCGGCGGATTCTTCAGAAGCGTCCGCGCGATGCCCACGCGCTGTTTTTCCCCGCCCGACAGTTTCAGACCGCGTTCGCCCACCGTGGTGTCATAGCCCGAAGGCAACCCTTCGATGAACCGGCTGAGCTTGGCGGCGTCTGCTGCGGCGCGCACCTCGGCCGGGCTGGCATCGGGGCGGCCATAGGCGATGTTGTAGCCCAGGGTGTCGTTAAACAGCACGGTATCTTGGGGCACGACGCCGATCTGTCCGTGCAAACTATCCTGGGTCACGGCGCGCACATCTTGGCCGTCGATCACCACGGCGCCGCCATCCACGTCATAGAACCGGAACAGCAGCCGCCCGATGGTGGACTTGCCGGACCCCGAAGGACCGACCACGGCCACGGTTTCCCCGGCGGCGACGGTGAAGCTGACGCCTTGGAGGATGGGCCGGTCAGGGTCGTAGGCAAACCAGACATCCCGAAACTCCACCTGCCCCCCATCCACCGCCAGCGTGGTGGCATCGGGCGCGTCGGTCACATCGGCCGGTTGCTCCAGCAGGCCAAACATCTCTCCCATATCGACAAGCGCTTGGCGAATTTCGCGATAGACGGTGCCAAGAAAGTTCAGCGGCATGGTCACTTGGATCATGTAGGCGTTGACCATGACGAAGTCGCCCACGGTCAAGTCGCCCCGCTGCACGCCATATGCGGCCAGGACCATGACCCCCACAAGGCCCGACGTGATCAGGACGGATTGCCCGAAGTTCAGAGCGGCCAGGGAATAGGAGGTTTTGAGTGCGGCCTCCTCGTATCCTTCCATGGATTTGTCGTACCGCGCGGCTTCGCGCGCTTCGGCGCCGAAATACTTGACGGTTTCGAAATTCAGCAGGCTGTCGATGGCCTTTTGGTTCGCGTCAGTGTCGCGGTCGTTCATCACCTTGCGGATGCGCACCCGCCATTCGGTGACCTTGAAGGTAAACGTGACATAGGCTGCGATCGTCGCCACCACGATCACCAGATACCAAACGTCGAACACCACAAAGAGGATCGCGCAGATCAACGTCAGTTCCAGGATCAGCGGCCCGATGGAGAACAGAAGGAACCGCAGAAGGAAGTCCACGCCTTTCACCCCCCGCTCCATCACACGGCTAAGGCCGCCGGTTTTGCGCGTGATGTGATAGCGCATGGACAGGCGGTGGATATGCGTGAACGTCTCGGACGCCAAGGTGCGCAGCGCGCGCTGGCCAACGCGGGCGAAGATCGTGTCGCGCAGTTGTTGAAAGCCAACATTGAGGGCGCGGGCAATGCCATAGGCGATGGTCAGGCCCACCGCCCCTGCCCCCAAAGCCCAGGCTGGCGTCGCCGTTTCCGGCGCCAAGGCATCCACGGCGGCTTTATAGAAGAAGGGCGTGGTGACCGTGATGACCTTTGCGATCACCAGCATCAGCACCGCGAAGACAACGCGCCGTTTCGCCCATCCCTGCCCTTTCGGCCAAAGATAGGGCGCCACACGGCGGATGATATCGCCCCCATTCGACGGGGCCTCGGTTGTCGTTAACGTCTGTCGGGCCATGGGGCTTTCTGGGGCGAGTGCCCGATGACCTTAAGCGCGCCATATGGGAAAGGAAAGCGCGGGCGCCCTACTCGGCCACGGTGTCTTCGGGCAGGGCAAAGACCTGGCCGGGATAGATCAGGTCGGGGTCGCGGATCAGGGTGCGATTGGCCTCGAAAATCTGCACGTATTGGATCCCGTCGCCGAAATACCCCTCGGAAATGGCCCAAAGCGTGAAGCCCGGCTGAACGGTGATCACGTTAACCCCTTCGGCGCGCAATTGTGCGGCCAGATCGGGGGCAGAGCGTTTGAAGGGCGTTTCAAGGCGGCTGGTGACGGTGCCATCGGCGCTGACGGCGTCGATGCGCAGGGTGTAGACGCCGGTGTCCACATTGGGCAGGCCAAGGGCCCATTGGCCATCGGTGTTCACGCGCACCGATTGGATCGGGCGGTTGTCGAGATAGACGCGGACCTCTTGATCGATGGCGCCGGTGCCCGAAAGCTGCACCTCCCCTTCGGCATCGTAGGAGATGGCATCGATGCCCAGCGTCTGCGTCGCCTGGGGCTGTGTGGTGGACGCCGTGTCCAAGGCGGTGACGCCTGACGGGCCCGCGCGGAACAGGCGGGGGGCCGAGGGCGGGCTGGTGTCAGGGGCGCCCCTGTCAACGTTGGCCAGTTTCGGCGCTTCGCCGTCCGCCGTTTCGGGGGCTTGGGGGATGCCGAGCACTGTATCGGCGCGGACCGATGCCTCGGCGGCCACTGCCCCTTCTTTGTCGATGGCGGCAGGCGTGCGCGCGGGGTCGACGGCGGCGGTCGCGATTTGCGGCGGCGTCCCTTCGTCTGGGGCCGCGGGGAATGTGGGGGCCACGATGATGGACTCTTCGGCGCGCGTGACGACGCCCGCGCTGTCGACCGTTTCGACGGTCAGGACGCGAGGTGTGTCCAAGGGCGGCACGTCAAAAAGCGAGACGAAATTTCCCGTCCCATCCGCGAAGACGGTCGCCACTGCTTCCCCATCAAGGCGCAGGATGATCTGGGCATTGGCCGTCGCCGCCCCCGCCACCAAGGCGGCGCCCCCTTTGTCCACGCGGACCACGTCAAAGCGCGGCACGGGCAACGCCGCTTCCTCCGGCGGCGTGGGAGTGACTTGGGGGACGGGCGCGGTTGAGGCGGGGGTGGCGTCAGGCGTTTGACCTGCCCCGACCGGCGCGGATGTCGCGGTATCGGCGGACAGGGCTGTGGCTTGATCCACGGACGCCACCTGGGCGGCGGGTGCGGCCCCCTCGCCTCCATCGGGCGCGGTGGAGTCCGTAGGTTGTAGGATGACAACGCCCAACCCAACGGCTGCAACCCCTGAAAGAAGAGCCCCCCCGAGAAAGACGTTCGATGCCATATCCTGTCCTTTTGTCGCCCCGCTGAAACGGGTGTTGCGAAACCCTATCAATGGGTGCGATGGGGGTCAAAACCACAACATTGTGACCCTGTCATGGAGAGAAAGGCCTGGCAACATGACCAAATCTGTCTGCGTTTATTGCGGATCGAGGGATGGGGGCAACCCGGCCTTTGCGACGGCGGCTCAGGATCTGGGCACCGGCATCGCCACGCGCGGCTGGCGGCTGGTCTATGGTGCGGGCGATGTGGGCCTGATGGGGCGGACAGCACGGGCCGTCCAAACCGCGGGGGGCGAGACGTTCGGCGTGATCCCTGCGCACCTGCTGGACCTGGAGGTGGGCAAGCGCGACCTGACGGCGTTCGTGGTGACCGAGACCATGCACGAGCGCAAGAAAGTGATGTTCATGAACGCCGATGCGGTGGTGGTTTTGCCCGGTGGTGCTGGGTCCCTGGACGAATTCTTTGAGGTGCTGACCTGGGCGCAACTTGGTCTGCACCGCAAGCCCATCATGTTGATGAACATCGCCGCGTATTGGGACCCATTGGTGCAGATGATCGACCATGTGGTCGAAAACGGCTTCGCCGATCCAAGTCTGACGGACCTGTTCCGCGTGACCGGCTCCGTCGCGGACACGTTGCAAAGCCTCGAGTCCCCCAATGACAGTTAACCAACTGGAAACATTCCGAGCATTCCGGCGGTTTTGCGTCGTTTTCCCAGGCTGATCCGGCAAAGACCTGCCACATCGCCAGGGAGGAGGCGACAAACGCCACGAAACGTCAGACACTACACCCCTGCCCTACGCTATGCGCCCCTGTCCCTAAATCAACAAAGGCTCTGCCATGGTCCTCCGTCGATTTCCGGCATTTGACAACGAAGCTTTCACCGTTGACGCCTCTTCCCCCCGGTTGGCCGAAGGGTCGCCCCTGATCAACAATGGCAACACGCCCCGCGGGACCATCTTTGAGTATAAGGCGGGCTTTCCCTACAAGACGATCACCTTGGATGACACGGGCGGGGACCCGGACATCTTTGAGGACGGCCAGCCCAACAATCACACCATCGTCGACGGCATGGGCTTGGTGGCCAACGGACAGGGTGTGGAGTCCGAGAGCATCCATTTCTTCCGTGCGTTGGACGATGACGGCGATCCCACCGGGCCGACGATCGCGGTCACGGTGTTTTCCCAAGGCGGCAACTTTTCGGACGTGTGGGGCATGTCTGCTGATGCGGATTTGGTCCCCGGCACCCGTTATGTGAAAACGGGTGGGCGCAACCTGGGCAATAGCGAGTACACGGATTTCGTCCCCTGCTTTACGACCGACACGGTGATTCTGACGTCCCGGGGGGAGGTGCGGGTCCAGGATCTTGTCGAAGGGGACCGCGTTCTGACGCGGGACAATGGTTTCCAAGAGCTGGCGTGGATCGGGCGCAGTGCCCAGGGTCAGACCGCGCTGCAACGCGACGCGCGCCTGCGGCCCATCCGCATTGCAGCGGGGTCCCTTGGCCCGGACTTCCCGCGCCATGACCTTGTGCTGTCGCCCAACCACCGCGTCGTCCTCCGCAATGCTGCGACGCAAATGACCTATGGCAGCGATGAGGTGTTGGTGGCGGCCAAGATCCTGCTGGGGCGCCCAGGCGTGGAGGTGTTGGAGGTGCCGGATGTCACGTATTTCCACCTGCTTTTCGCGCGCCACGAAGTGGTGCTGTCCAATGACACGTGGACCGAGAGTTTTCTGCCCGGCCAACAGGCCCTGACGGGCGTGGGGGCGGACCAGCGGGATGAGGTCCTCCGCCTGTTCCCAGAGCTTCGGTCCGACGCGGCGTCCGCAGCCTTCGTCGCCGCACGTCCGATTCTTAACCGGCGAGAGTTTTTGCACACGCAGTAACATGAAAAAGGGCCGGTCGCAGATGCTGCCCGGCCCCCTTCGTCACGCGATCTGCCCGCTCACATGCGGCTGGCGACATTTTCCCAATTGACCAGATTGTCCAGGAAGTTGGTCAAGTAGGCGGGCCGCTTGTTGCGGAAGTCGATGTAATACGAATGCTCCCACACATCGCAGCCCAGCAGCGCCGTTTGCCCGAAGCAGAGCGGGTTCACGCCGTTTTCCGTCTTGGTGACTTTGAGGCCCCCATCGCTGTCCTTGACCAGCCACGCCCAGCCAGAGCCGAACTGCCCCGCGCCCGCAGCCGAGAACTGCGACTTGAACTCATCGACGGAGCCGAAGCTGTCGGTGAGCGCGGCCTCAAGCTCGCTGGGCATGGCGGATGTGCCAGGACCCATCATTTCCCAGAACTGGTTATGGTTCCACAACTGGCTGATGTTGTTGAAGATCCCACTTTGTGCCACGGCGTCGGCGTCATAGGTGCCGACGATGATCTCCTCCATCGTCTTGCCGTCCCATTCGGTGCCCGCGATCAGCTTGTTGCCGTTGTCGACATAGGCCTTGTGGTGCAGGTCGTGGTGATACTCCAACGTTTCCTGGGACATGCCGTTATCGGCAAGCGCGTCGTGGGCGTAAGGAAGGTCGGGAAGCTCGAAGGCCATGGGTCTCTCCTGTTAAGCATTGCTTCAGGGACATGTCGGGCGCGGGGCCCGAAGGTCAAGCCCCGACCGACGCCGCGTTGCGCAACAGCCGGTCCGCATACTCCGCGACGGACCGGAAACAGACCACGCGGTAGCCCTGCCCTTCGGCCCAGACGGCGGCGGCCACTTGCGCCATGCGCGTGCGCCGCACCTCGTCCGGGGCGATCTTCGGGAAGTCCACCGGCATCAGCTTGGCAAGGGCCTGGGCAGCACCCGGACCCGCCACATCGAACACAGCCCGCGCGTCGCTGACCACGGCGACGGTTGCGAAACTGTCGGACAGCGCGGCCTCAAGTTCCTGGACCAACGGGGCGGTGCGATCTTCGGGGCACAAAAGCAGCAGCTCATCGGGGGACATCCACAAAAGGGCGGCGTCACCATTGGTTGTACGCTTACGCATGTCCGGGCGGGCACATCCCGTCACGGAGGCGACGGCAGCGGCCAGCACATCCAAATCGCCGCGCAAGGTGACCATGCCCAAATGTCTGACAATTGAAACGGAAATGTCAGACATTCTGCTTCTCCCCTTCCGGATCATAGAAGACCGGGCTGACGATCCGGGCCTCAACGGGGTCCTGGCCGATGCGCGTGACCGGGATCACGTCGCCAATCCGTTCCGAGCCACGCACCACCAGGCCCATGGCAATGCCTCGCCCCAAAGTGGGCGACATGTAGGTGGAGGTCACGCGCCCTTGGACATTACGCTGACCGTTTTCATTTCGGCCTTCAGCGATGGCATAGGCCCCCTCCTCCAAAACGGACCCATCGAGCGCTTCTAGCCCGACCAGGCGCCACCGGTCGGGTTTTTGGAATTCAGACCGCGCTTGGCCGCGTTTGCCCAGGTAATCCGCCTTCTTTTTGGATATGGCCCAGCCAAGGCCCAGGTCCTGTGGAATGACCGTGCCGTCGGTTTCATCGCCGATCATGATGAACCCCTTTTCGGCCCGCATGACATGCAGCGCCTCGGTCCCGTACGGTGTCGCGTCAAAGGGCGCCCCAGCCGTCAGCAGGGCGTCCCACAGGGCGGGGCCGTCTTTGGCGCGGACGGCGATCTCAAAGCTCAACTCCCCCGAGAAGCTGATGCGGAACACGCGCACATCAAAGCCGCCCAGCGTGCCCGACATCCACCCCATGAACGGTAACGCGCCGGCGCTGACATCCAGGCCGCCCAGCGTTTCCAAGACCATACGAGCGCGCGGCCCGACCACCGCGATTTGCGCAAACTGCTCTGTCAGGTTCACCACATGGACCTGCCAATCCCACCATTCGCATTGCAGCCAATCCTCCATCCAGCCATGGATCCGATCCGCGCCACCCGTGGTGGTATGGCAAAGCCAGGTCTGTTCATCGATCCGGGCCACCACGCCATCGTCGATCAGGAAACCATTCTCGTCGCACATGAGGCCATAGCGACAGGCGCCCGGCTTCAGCGTGGACATCAGGTTGGTGTAGAGCATGTCCAGAAACGTGCCCGCATCCGGCCCGCACACCAGCAGCTTGCCCAGGGTCGAAGCATCAAGCAAACCAAGGCTTTGCCGGGTGGCGTTCACCTCCCGCTTGACGGCATCGTCATGGGTTTCGCCTTTGCGCGGATAGCAATAGGGACGCCGCCATTGGCCCACGGGTTCCATGTAGGCGCCCTGCCCTTCGTGCCATGCATGCAGGGGTGTCTGCCGCACGGGTTGGAACAGATCCCCCTTCGCCTCGCCCGCCAGGGCAGCCAGCGTGAGAGGGGTATAGGGCGGGCGGAAGGTTGTCGTGCCAACCTGCGGGATGGGGGCACCGATCTGATCCGCAAGAACGGCCAGGCCGTTGATATTGCTTAGTTTGCCCTGGTCTGTCGCCATGCCCAACGTGGTGTAGCGTTTGGCATGCTCCACGCTCTCGAACCCCTCTCGCGCGGCCAATTGCACGTCCGAGACTTTGACATCGTTCTGATAATCCAACCACATTTTCATGCGCAGCTGCGGTCCGGCCTTCGCTGGCATGATCCAAATTGGGGTCAGCGGGGCCGCCCCCTCGGCCTCACAGCCGGGGACGGGCCCGCCCATGGCAGCGGCGACGCTGGCCAGAACATCCGCCGTTGACATGGCCCCCGCCGCGGACCCGACGGCCGTGACAAAGCCCTGCCCTGCCGCGTCCTTGGGCGGTTGATCGGGATCGGGGCGGAACATGGCCGCCTGCCCGTCCCAGATCAACTTGCCACCGCAATGGGACCAAAGGTGGACCACCGGCGACCAGCCACCGGACATACCCACGCAGTCGCAGTCAATGCGCGCCAGTTCCAGCCCGACCCCGTCGGGCCGACAGACGGAAACGCCAGTGACACGCTGATTGCCATGGACTTTTCGAATGCCGCGTTCGAAATGAACATCGACGCCCAAATCTTTGACCTTATTTATTAAGGGCGACGTACATTCCGCTCGTGCATCCAAAACGGCCGCCACGGTGAGGCCCCGGTCCAGCAAAGCCAGGGCCGTTCGATAAGCGTCATCGTTGTTGGTCACCAAAACCACCCGTTGCCCCACGGCGACGCCGTAATTCACCGCGTAGTCGCGCAAGGCAGAGGCGAGCATGACGCCCGGCACGTCATTGCCCGCAAAGCTGAGGGGCCGTTCTATGGCGCCGGTGGCCGTAACGACGTGGCCCGCGCGAATCCGCCAGAGCCGTTGACGCACGCCGGACTTATCTTCCAGATGCCCCGTCAGGTTTTCGTCGCACAGCACATAGCCATGGTCATAGACCCCCGCCCCTTCGCAGCGGGTCAGAAGGGTGACGTTGTCCATGGCCTCAAGGCGTTGCACCGCGTCCTTCACCCAAATGTCAGCCGGTCGGTCGTCTATGATGGCGCCATCCACACAGGCACGCCCGCCCCAATGGGCAGATCGTTCCACCAAGATAACGCGCTTGCCGTCCTGACTGGCAATCAAAGCCGCCGACAGCCCGGCAATGCCCCCGCCCACCACCAGCAGGTCGCAAAAGGCGTATTGAAACTCGTACCGGTCGGCATCGGCCTCGGTCGGGGCGGGGCCCAGGCCGGCGGCACGGCGAATAAACGGCTCGAACAGGTGCTTCCACAGGGGGCGCGGATGGATGAACGTCTTGTAGTAGAACCCGGCGGGCAGGAACCGCGCGCCAAAATCGTTGATCCGGCCCACATCGAAACCCAGGGACGGCCATGCGTTCTGGGACCGCGCCTCCAGCCCCGGAAAAACCGCCTGTTCGGTGGCGCGCTGATTGGGCTCAAACCGACCGCCACGTCCCACGGCCATCAGGGCGTTGGGCTCCTCCGGACCGCAGGTGACAGGGCCGCGCGGGCGGTGATATTTGAAACTGCGCCCTTGGACCAGGTGCCCTGCCCCCAAAAGCGCTGAAGCCAGGGTATCCCCCTCAAACGCCTGCACCCAATGCCCGTCGAAGCGAAAGCCCAGCGGGCGCGCCCGGTTGATGAGGCGCCCGCCCTCGGCCAGGCGCGCCGTCATTGCCCGGTCCTTTCGCGGATCCGCTGCAGAATTTCCTCTGGCGGCGCTTTGGTTTGCGCGGAATAGGTCCCGAACACCTCAAGCGTGGCCGTGTCCCGCGCCACCAAGAACCACTTGCCGCAGCCATAGGCGTGGCGCCACCGCTCAAAATGCACGCCCTTCACGTTCGGGCGCAGGAACATATAGCCCTCAAACGCGTCATCGGACGCGTCCGGTCCCTCTCGGGTCAGATGCGCCTCCCCGCCGGGGGCGAGTTCGGTTTCTTCCACGGTCAGACCGCAATTGGGGCATGTCAGCAGCAGCATGACACCCCCCCGTGCGCCGCAACGCAGCGCTGATGTGGTCCGGCAAGGTCGCTACTGCGTGACGGTCCCTGCAACAAACGGGTCGATCCGAACAGTCGGCGCGCCGACCCCCAAATCGAGCGTCCCGCCCATGAGCGAAAGACCAACCAGGATCGCGGCGACCAAAACACCACCGAGAAGGAAATTGATGCCGCGCGTCCGGCGCGGCCGAGATTTTGAAATATAAGCCATGGCAGACGGCCAACATAAGAACACTGATACGGCATATTTACGCTTAGTTTACCGTTTGTCCACGTAACTAAGTGAAACAATCTGTGCGGATTCACACACCTTGCGCGAATTTTCATCAATGGGCCACTCCCGCTGCCACAGATTCGTCAATAAATCGCCCCTCTCGGAAACGCTCCATGCCAAAGGCCGCCGCCAGCGGGGCCTGACCGTTCGCCATCAGCTCCGCCATGGCCCAGCCCGATCCCGGGATGGCCTTGAACCCTCCGGTCCCCCACCCGCAATTCACGAAACAGCCGCCCACAGGCGTCTTGGAGATGATGGCAGATCGGTCCCCCGTCACATCGACGATGCCCCCCCATTGCCGCAGCATCTTCAGCCGGGAGATGATGGGAAACGTCTCGGCCAAGGCGCGGACCGTTTCTTCGATATGCTGAAAACTGCCCCGCTGGGTGTAGTTGTTGTACCCGTCCGTGCCGCCGCCGATCACCATTTCGCCCTTGTCGGACTGGCTCATATACCCGTGCACTGTGTTCGCCATGACGACGATGTCCATGCAGGGCTTCACCGGCTCTGACACCAGCGCCTGCAGGGCGACGGATTCGATCGGCAAACGGAAGCCCGCCATTTCTGCCAGGAAGCCGGAATGGCCGGCGACGACGATCCCCAGCTTGTCACAGGCGATGTCACCCTGGCTCGTCTGCACGCCAGTCACCTGCCCCGCCTTGGACAAGATGCCCGTCACCTCGCATTTCTGCAGAATGTCCATGCCCATATCGGTGCAGGCCCGGGCATACCCCCAAGCCACCGCGTCATGGCGGGCCGTGCCGCCGCGCGACTGCCACAGCCCGCCCAACACCGGATAGCGCGGCCCGTCGATATTCATGATCGGGCAAAGTTCCTTGACCCGCGCCGGGCCGATCCATTCGGTGCGCACGCCTTGCAGACTGTTGGCATGGGCGGTGCGTTTGTACCCGCGCACCTCATGGTGGGTTTGCGCCAACATAATCACCCCCCGGGGGGAGAACATGATGTTGTAATTCAAGTCCTGGCTAAGCGTCTCGTAAAGCGACCGCGCTTTCTCATAGAGGGCCGCCGAGGGATCCTGCAGGTAGTTGGACCGAATGATCGTCGTGTTACGCCCGGTATTGCCGCCGCCCAGCCACCCTTTTTCCAAGATGCCCACATTGGTGATGCCGAAATTCTTGCCAAGGTAGTATGCCGTCGCCAAGCCGTGGCCCCCGGCGCCCACGATGATCACGTCATAGCGGTCCTTGGGCGGGCGCTTGGCCCAGGTGCGGCCCCAACCTTCGTGATAGGTGGCCGCTTCCCGGGCGATGGCGAAGGCTGAAAAACGTCCCATAACTGTTCCCTAGATGCGCCCGTGGATCCGTCAAACCCGGGGCAGCCAGGCCGGTGCGGGTCGTAGGAATGTTGTGCGATGGGGCCACCGAAAGGGAGGGAGAGCAAGCGTCACTTGGCCTCCACTTTGCGACATCGTGAAGCGGATGGGCTGTCGCTCCGGGCCGAAGGGGTTTAGCGCCCTGCTGCAACAGGTTACATCCCCCATGCGCCGGGGGACACCGGACGCACAGGAGAGCGCAATGACATTCTGGATCGTCACCGTCGCCCTGACAGGGATCTGCCTCGCCATCATCTGGCGGGCCTTCCTGCGCAGGCCCCAGAAGGTGGCGCCGGACGTGGATGTGTATCGCGACCAGCTGCGGGAGGTGGAGCGCGATGCCGCCCGCGGTGTGCTTGACCCGTCCGAGGCAGAGGCCGCGCGCACCGAAGTCGCCCGCCGTTTGCTCAGCGCGGACAAGGCAGCCCAAGATCAAACGCTGGGCGGGCGCGGGAATGCAACCTTGGGCGCCGTCCTGACCCTTCTGTCGGTGACGGCCATCACTGGGGGCACCTATTGGCTGCTGGGGGCGCCTGGCTACCCGGACCTGCCCCTAGCCCACCGCATCGAAGCGATTGAGGCCAGCCGCGCCGAGCGTCCAAGCCAGCAGGCCGCCGAAGCGCAGCACCCCGCCGTGCAGACGGACCCGGACCCCGCCATGGAGGAGATGGCCGCGCAATTGCGCCAGGTCCTGTCCACACGGCCAGATGACCTGCAGGGATGGCAGTTGGCCGTCCGTACCGAAGCGGGGCTTGGCAATTTCCCCGCCGCTTGGCGCGCCCAAGACCGCGTCATCGCCATCAAAACACCCGACGCCGCAAGCCCCCAGGACTTCGCCCTTCTGGCCGAACTGATGATCGCCGCCGCCGGCGGGTTCGTGTCGCCCGAGGCGGAGCGCGCCTTGGTCGAAGTGCTCCGCCGCGATCCGGGAAACGGCTCTGCCCGGTACTATGCCGGCCTGATGTATGTCCAAGGCGGGCGCCCCGACCTGGCCTGGCCGATCTGGCGCCGCCTTGTGGGCGAAAGCCCGGAGAACGCACCCTGGCTGCCGGCGATCTACGACCAGATCGAACAAGTCTCCCAAGCGGCGGGCGATCCCACCCCCCTGGACCAACTGCCCCGCCCCGGCACCGCCGCCCGCGGCCCGTCGGGCGCAGATCTGGACGCTGCCGCCGAAATGTCCATGACCGAACGGATGGAGATGATCGAGGGCATGGTGGGCGGCCTGGCGGAACGCCTCGCGACCGAAGGCGGCCCGCTGCCCGATTGGGCGCGGCTGATCCAGGCCTATGGCGTGCTGGGCCGATTGGATGCCGCCGCCGCCGTCTATGCCGAAGCGCAATTGGTCTTCGCCGATGATCAGACGGCCTTGGACACCCTCGCGTCCGCGGCAGACCGCGCCGGGCTGAACCCGTGATCCACGACACTGTCGAGGGGTTTGCCACCACCCTGCCCGCCACTGGCGCACTGGTGGGTCTGGACTTGGGCACCCGCACCATCGGGGTCGCCGTATCGGACGTGTTCCGCGCCGTCTCCACGCCCTTGGAAACCATCCGCCGCACCAAGTTCACGGCCGACGCCATCGCGCTAGAGGCCATCCTGGCCAAGCGCAACGTCGCGGGCCTGGTCTTGGGCCTGCCCTACAACATGGATGGATCTGAGGGGCCGCGCATCCAATCCACCCGCGCTTTCGCCAGAAATCTGTCGCGGCGCATTGACCTGCCGCTGACGTTCTGGGACGAACGGCTTTCGACTGTAGCGGCGGAGCGGGCGTTGCTTGAGGCGGATACGACACGAAAGCGTCGCGCCGAAGTCATCGACCACGTGGCCGCGGGGTACATTCTACAGGGCGCGCTAGACCGCCTGAAATACATCGAGGCAGAGCAGACATGACCACTGACCCCACGTCCGACCGCATCTGGTCGCGGGCCGAAATCGAAAGCCCTTGCGTCAAGATCTGTGTGATCCACCCAGAGACACGACTTTGCACGGGATGTCTGCGCAGCATTGATGAGATCGGCGATTGGTCCCGCATGACGCCCGAGGCGCGGCGCGCCATCATGGACACACTGCCCGCCCGGGCTGCACAGCATCAGGTCCGGCGCGGTGGCCGTGCGGCGCGTCTAAAGCGGGACTAGCGTCCGTCTCACCCGTCTTGTAGGCGCCACCTCAGGGCGGGTGTGTCAGGCCGCCGCGTCGGTGACGTGGGCCAAGGCCTCGTGCAGCACCTCGGCCCCCGCGCCGGGCTGCGTCGCCCGCTCCGACAGGGTTCGTCGCCACATGCGCGCGCCGGGCAGGCCGTTGAAAAGGCCCAACATATGGCGTGTCACCTGGCCCAGCTTGCCGCCCGCCTCCAGATGCTCAGCGACATAGGGCACCATTCGAAGCACGGCCGTTTCCCGATCCGGACACGGGTCCGCCTGCCCGAAGATACGGCTATCGGCCTGCAATAGGATGCGCGCCGGATCGTGATAGGCGGCCCGCCCGATCATCACGCCATCCATCCGCTTCAGATGGGTCGACGCCTGGTCCAGATCCGCAATGCCCCCATTGATCGACAGGTGCATGTCCGGGAAAGCGGCCTTCATACCGTGGACCAACGGATAGTTCAGGGGCGGCACGTCTCGGTTCTCTTTCGGGCTCAGCCCTTGCAGCCAAGCCTTGCGCGCATGGACCGTCGCGCGCGTCACGCCCACATCGCGCACTCGCGCCAACAGGTCGGGCAGAACCGTCGACGCATCCTGCTGATCCACCCCGATCCGACATTTCAGCGTCACCGGCACATCCCTCGCCGCAGCCACCATCCGCCCCAGGCAGGTGGCGACAAGGTCTGGCGTCTCCATCAGGACGGCGCCAAAGCAGCCCGATTGCACCCGGTCCGACGGGCAGCCGACGTTCAGATTGACCTCATCATAGCCGTGGGCGACCCCCATGGCCGTGGCCTCCGCCAACTCCGCCGGGTCGCTGCCGCCCAGTTGCAGCGCCACCGGATGTTCAGTTGCACCATGGGCCAACAGATGCACCGCCCCACCACGAACCAACGCCGCCGCCGTCACCATTTCCGTGTAAAGCAACGCCTGCCGCGACAGCACCCGATGGAACGCCCGACAATGCGGGTCCGTCCAATCCATCATGGGGGCCACTGACAGCCTGGCGTTTCGGGTGATATTCACGTCATGTTCCATCAAGCTTTCGGCGGCAGGGTCACTCGGGCTTGGTCTATACCCTGGATCGCCGGGCAAGGGGAAGCGCGCGACCGCGGCCTTTGCCTTTACCAAATGTTCAGACCTGCGCAGTACCGGTAGTGCCATGAACAGACATGTGCGCCTTCTCCTTTGTCGCTGGTTGGATTTCGTGGGCTACGGGATCATCTTCTCCACGGCCCTCTGCCTGGGTCTGTACCTGTTCGATGTCGGTGGCTTCTGGTCCGCCACGACCCTGGTGGATGGCGGCGGGTATGTCCGCGTCACGGTCTGGGTGTTGCTCATCGTCCTCCTGGCGCCCGTGACCGCTATGACCGACAGTCTGTTCCGCTAGACCCGCGGCCCAACGACCGTTTCCGGTTGCCGCGCCGTGGCCATAACCTAAGTCCATCCCATGCGCATGGCGATCCTCTTCCTCGATAGTCTGGCCATCGGAATAGTGGCTGCAACCTTGACAATTGAAGCCACCATCCTGCTGGACCCGAACCGCTACGGCCTGTTTTTCACCGACCTGCCCGCCTGGGTCCTGGGCCTGGTCTGGCTCCAATTTTCGGTGATCTTGGCCCCGTTCGGCACGCTGATCCTGCTGGCCCGCGCCACTGGGGACTGACCTCGCCACACCGGAAACCACGGCCCCTCTCTTTTCGGTCCAGTTTCTGTCGCCTATAAGACCAGTATGGGCATTGCCGTCGAAAGCTTCATCCTAGACCCCAGCCACCGTGGGACCCTGCAACGCCAGTTGCAGGAAATGGTCACCGGCGCGATCCTGTCCGGTCGGTTTCGCCCGGGCGACAAGCTTCCTTCCTCCCGCGGGCTGGCCAAACATCTGGGCATTTCGCGCATCACGGTGACGCTCGCCTACACCGAACTTGTGGCCAACGACTATCTGACGTCCCACGGACGCTCCGGCTATTTCGTCTCCGACAGTGCGCCGCGCCCGCCCAGCTTTCCCAAAGGCACCCCCCACGCCCAAGACAGCAGCGTCGATTGGACCCGCGCCATCAGTCAACGCCTGGTGCCCGGGCCCAGCCTGCATCGTCCCGCCGATTGGCGCCGCTATCGCTATCCGTTCATCTATGGCCAGACGGACGCCAAACTCTTCGACCACCAGAATTGGCGCAAATGTGCGCTCCAGGCCCTGGGGGCCCGTGATTTTGAAGTCCTGACCACCGACAGTTATGGCCGCGACGATCCAGACCTTGTGGATCAGATCATCCGACAGATCCTGCCCCGGCGCGGGATTTTCGCCCGCCCCGAAGAGGTGTTGATCACCATGGGCGCCCAAAACGCTCTTTGGATCGCCACCCAAATCCTGCTCAATCAACGCCGCATGGCGGTGATGGAGCATCCTTGCTATCCCTCTTTGCGCGAGATCCTGGATCTCAGCCGGTGCAAGACCCTGGCCGTCCCGGTGGATGGCGGGGGGTTACCGCCGGAGCATGTGCCCCCGGAAACGGACGTCCTGTTCATTACGCCGTCGCACCATTGCCCGTCATCCGTGACCATGCCCATCGCCCGGCGCCGGGCCCTTCTGGCACGAGCCGAGGCGGACGATTTCCTGATCGTGGAAGATGATTACGAGTTCGAGCTGGCCTTCGCCGGGTCCCCGTCTCCCGCGCTGAAATCCCTCGATAGCGGGGGGCGCGTGGTCTATATCGGCAGCTTCGCCAAATCGCTCTTCCCGGGCCTGCGTCTGGGCTACATCGTGGCGCCGGAACCTTTGGTGGCCGAGGCGCGCACCCTCCGCTCCCTGATCCTGCGCCATGTGCCCGGCCACATTCAGCGGGCCGCCGCTTATTTCCTGGCCCAGGGCCATTACGATGCCCAAGTCCACAAAATGGCGCGCGCCTACCGAGAGCGCCGCAACGTCGCCGAACAGGCCATCGCCGACCAAGGGCTGCATATCGAAGGCGCCAGCAGTTTTGGCGGGTCTTCCATCTGGATGCGCGCGCCGGACGGCGTTGCCGCCACCGCCCTTGCCCGCCACTTGCAAAACCGCCAAGTGCTGATCGAGCCAGGCACGCCATTCTTCGGGATCCAGTCGGGGGGCGAGTCGTTCTATCGCCTCGCCTACTCCTCCATATCTGCCTCCCAAATCCCCGAGGGCATTCGTCGCATCGCTGAAACGGGCCGGGCTCTGGCAGAACATCCGTAGGGACGGGCCCCGATCTGGCCGTCTCCTGGCCCTAGCCCGGCAGACCAACTGGACCTAACTCAGGCTTGACCTGGGGCCTATCATACGTGCAATATGTCGCAAAACGAGACTGTCAGTCTCATTTTTGATCACATGGGAGGAGAGACCCGATGAAGATGACCACCGAAGAAGCCTTCGTGAAGACCCTGCAACGCCACGGTATCCGCCACGCGTTCGGGATCATCGGATCGGCCATGATGCCGATTTCCGACATCTTCCCCGTCGCGGGGATCAAATTCTGGGACTGCGCCCATGAGGGCTCCGCCGGGTTCATGGCCGATGGCTACACCCGCGCCACCGGCGAGATGTGCATGATGATCGCGCAAAACGGCCCGGGCATCACAAACTTTGTGACCGCCGTAAAAACCGCCTATTGGAACCACACACCCTGCCTGTTGGTCACACCCCAGGCGGCCAACAAGACCATCGGCCAGGGCGGCTTCCAGGAAATGGAGCAGATGAACCTGTTCGCCGACTGCGTGGCCTACCAGGAGGAGGTGCGCGATCCATCCCGCATCGCCGAGGTTCTGGCCCGCGTGATCGCCAAGGCGCACCGCTTGTCCGGCCCCGCACAGATCAACATCCCGCGCGACTTCTGGACCCAAGTCGTGGACATCGACGTCCCTGACCCCATCGTGTTCGAAGCGTCCCCCGGTGGTGAGAATTCCGTCGCCAACGCCGCCCAAATCCTGTCGGAGGCAAAATTCCCCGTCATCCTGAACGGCGCGGGCGTCGTTCTGTCCGAGGGCGGGATCGAGGCGTCGAAGACGCTGGCCGAGGCCCTCGATGCGCCCGTCTGCGTGGGCTATCAGCACAATGACGCCTTCCCCGGCTCTCACCCTCTGTTCGCAGGTCCCCTTGGCTATAACGGCTCCAAAGCAGGGATGGAGTTGATCTCCAAGGCGGACGTTGTCTTGGCCCTTGGCACGCGCCTGAACCCCTTCTCGACCCTGCCCGGCTACGGCATCGACTACTGGCCCAAGGACGCCAAGGTCATCCAGGTGGACATCAACCCCGACCGCATCGGCCTCACCAAGAAGGTCACCGTGGGCATCGTGGGCGACGCCGCCAAAGTGGCCAAGGGCCTGATTGCAAACTTGGCAGAGGGCGCAGGCGACGCCGGCCGCGCCGACCGCAAGGCCCTGATCGCACAGACCAAATCCGCCTGGGCGCAGGAACTGTCGTCCCTCGACCACGAACAGGATGATCCCGGCACCACCTGGAATGAGCGTGCCCGCGCGGCCAAGCCCGACTGGATGAGCCCCCGCATGGCCTGGCGTGCCATTCAACAGGCCCTCCCCCGCGAGGCGATCATTTCGTCGGATATCGGCAATAACTGCGCCATCGGCAACGCCTATCCCGACTTCGACTCGGGCCGGAAGTACCTGGCACCGGGCCTGTTTGGGCCCTGCGGCTACGGCCTGCCCTCCATCGTCGGCGCCAAGATCGGTCAGCCGGACGTGCCCGTCGTGGGCTTTGCCGGTGACGGCGCCTTCGGCATCGCGGTGAACGAATTGACGGCCATCGGTCGCGGCGACTGGCCCCCGATCACGCAAATCGTTTTCCGCAACTATCAATGGGGCGCCGAAAAGCGGAACTCCACGCTGTGGTTCGACGACAACTTTGTGGGCACCGAATTGGACACCCAAGTCTCCTATGCGGGCATCGCCAAAGCCTGTGGCTTGGAAGGCGTGGCCGTCCGCACCATGGAGGAGCTGACCGCCGCCCTGAACACGGCGATCAAAGATCAGATGGAGAACGGCAAGACGACGCTGATCGAAGTCATGCTCAACCAGGAACTGGGCGATCCCTTCCGCCGCGACGCCATGAAGAAGCCGGTCCGTGTGGCAGGCATCTCCAAGGATGACATGAACGTCGCCGCAGAGTGATCTGTTCTCAAATGATAAACGGGGTGGCGACATGACATCGCCCCTCCAAACCTTGCGCGCGCGGGCCATGGCGGCCCCGCGCCACTTGGTTCTGCCCGAAGGCACCGACCCCCGCATCCAAGACGCGGCCGCCATCGCCGTGTCCGAAGGGTTGGCGCAGGTCACCCTGCTCGCCCCGGAAGGGACGGCGATGCCGTCGGGCGTCACCCTAGAGGACCCGACAAAAAGCATCCGTCGGGACGCGATGAGGGACGCGTTCCTCAAAGCACGCGCCAAGAAGAATCCCTCACCCGACCAGGCCGACGCCGCCATTTCCGACCCGTTCGTCTGGGCCGCGCTCATGGTGCGCGAAGGGTGGGCCGACGGCACCATCGGCGGTGCCGTGGCCACCACATCTCACACCGTGCGCGCCGCTCTCCAGATGATCGGAACGGCGCCCGGGGCGCCGCTGGTGTCCAGTTACTTCCTGATGGTCTTGCCCGACACACATCCCACGCGCCCGGGCGCGGGGATCATCTTTTCCGATTGTGGACTGGTCATCGACCCGTCGCCCACGGAATTGGCGGCCATCGCCCGCCAATCCGCCGCCTCCGCCAGGGCCCTTCTGGGGGAGGATCCCAAAGTCGCCCTCCTCAGCTTCTCCACCAAGGGCAGCGCCAAACACGCCGCCGTGGACAAAGTGACCGAGGCCCTGGCCCAGCTGTCCGACGCACCCTTCGCCGTGGACGGCGAACTTCAATTCGACACCGCCTTCGACGCCGGCGTGGCCGCCAGAAAGGCCCCCGACGGTAACGTGGCGGGCGCGGCCAATGTGTTTGTGTTCCCGGACCTCAACGCCGGCAATATCGGCTATAAGATCGCCCAAAGGATCGGCGGCGCCATGGCGATCGGCCCTGCGCTGCAGGGCCTTGCCAAACCCGCCAACGACCTCAGCCGCGGGTGCACCGCCCAAGACGTGGTCGAAATGATGCTGATCACCTCCGCCCAAGCCACGGCCTTGGCGTCGGAATGACCGCCCCAGCGGACAGCATGTCGGCCCTCAGGCCCGACGCCCTGCGCAGCCAGGCCCGAACTCTGGGCCCCGGCATCCTGGTCGCGGCCATTGTCGCCGTCGCCGCCCAGTTCTTAGCCAGCCATTACGACACCCCTGCCATGCTGTTGGCCCTGCTGCTGGGCATCGCGTTGGCCTTCCTCGGGACCGAGGGCAAGACCCCCGCGGGCATCGCCTTCTCCGCCAAGATGTTGCTGCGCGTGGGCGTGGCCCTGCTGGGCGTGCGCATCTCCTTCGAAATGCTGGCGGGCCTTGGGCTGCCGCTGATTGCCTTGACCATCGGCGCGGTCCTGGCCACCATCGCCTTCGGCATGGCTGTGGGCCGGTTCTTCGGCCACCGTTGGCGCTTTTCGTTGCTGACCGCAGGCTCCGTGGCCATTTGCGGCGCCTCCGCCGCCATGGCGATTTCGGCGATCTTGCCCAAGGACGAACGCTCCGAAGAACGCCTCATCTTCACGGTCATGGGGGTCACTGTTCTGTCCACACTCGCCATGATCGCCTACCCGATCTTGGTGCGCAGTCTGGGTCTGGATGAAACCCAAGGGGGCGTTTTCCTGGGCGGCACCATCCATGACGTGGCCCAAGTGGTCGGCGCGGGCTATTCCGTGTCGGAGCCCACGGGCGACACCGCCACGCTGGTCAAGCTGATGCGCGTGGCCATGCTGGCCCCCGTGGTCCTGGTCGCATCCCTTGCCATTCGCCACTGGGCGGAGCCTGATCCAGACGGCACCCGCCCGCCCCTGTTGCCCGGCTTCGTCGTCGCGTTCCTGATCCTCGCGGCGGCAAACTCGTTCCATCTGATCCCCGATGTCCTGGTCCAGTTCGGCAGCGACGCGTCCCGTTGGCTTCTGCTGACGGCCATCGCCGCTGTGGGCATGAAGACCGATTTGCGGTCCGTCCTGTCCGTCGGGGGCGCGGCCATTGCGCTCATCATCCTTGAAACGGTTTTCATTGCCGCCGTCGTGCTTGCAGGTTTGAAACTTATGACGTGAAGTCGGATCCTGGGGAGGGGAGCCATTTTGCACATCACATCGACCATCGTCCGCGCCGCATGAGCGATTTGCTCGCCACTTTGGGCGTGACGCCCGGCCTGGCGCTCTTTGCATGCGCTGCCTGCTTTGCGGCTGGCGCGATCCGTGGTTTTGCGGGTTTCGGCCTGTCGGCCCTGGCCATGGCGCTGCTGGCTTCGGTCGTCCCGCCCGTCCAACTGATCCCGGTCTTCTGGTTTCTGGAATTCTCCTCCTCGCTTCTTTTGATGAAGGGCGGCTGGGCCGATGCGGACCGGTCCATCGCGGTGGCCCTTGGCCTCACCTCCGCCATTGGCCTGCCGCTGGGCCTCCTGCTCAGCCTGTCAATCCCGGCGGGGCTGTCGAAAACGGTGGCGCTGACGGTCCTGATCGTGCTGGCCATCGCGCAGCTCAGCAAACTGCGCCTGCCCGCCCTGGCCACCAAACCCGGCCTGTGGGGTACGGGCCTGGGGGCCGGGATCGTCACCGGCGTCTCGGGCGCGGGCGGCATGGTCATCGCCCTTTACGCGCTGGCGCGCCAACTGCCCGCCCGCACCATGCGCGGCACGCTGAACATTTACCTGCTGGGCGCGGGCCTCCTGGGCCTTGCCACCCATCTCATCGTCGGCACGATGACGGGGACAGCAATCGCACGCGGCCTGGTCCTCATCCTGCCAACCCTGGCGGGCGTCTATGCCGGTCGCGCCCTCTTCATCCCGAAATACGAGCGGTTCTACAAACCCGCCTGCCTGACCCTACTCATCGGCCTCGCCTTCGCCAGCCTTGCCCGCTTAGCCCTGGAGACATCATGAACCAACCGGTCTTAAACCTGTCGCCCAAAGTCTCGGACGAGGTCCGCAAAACCACCTGCTATATGTGCGCCTGCCGCTGCGGCATCGACGTCCACATCAAGGACGGCAAGGTTGCGTATATCGAAGGCAATCGCGACCACCCGGTCAATCAAGGCGTCCTCTGCGCCAAGGGCAGCGCCGGGATCATGCAGCACAACGCGCCCTCCCGTCTTCGGTCCCCCCTGAAACGTGTGGGCGAACGGGGGGAGGGCAAGTTCGAGGAAATTTCCTGGGACGAAGCCTATGACATCGCCGCCGGTTGGCTGGAGCCGATCCGCAAAGAGGACCCGTCCAAGCTGGCCTTCTTCACCGGGCGCGACCAATCCCAAAGCTTCACCTCCTGGTGGGCACAGGCTTTCGGGACACCCAATTACGCGGCCCATGGTGGCTTTTGTTCCGTCAACATGGCCGCAGGTGGCATCTACACCATGGGCGGCGCCTTCTGGGAATTCGGTCAACCCGACTGGGATCGCACCAAGCTGTTCATCCTGTTCGGCGTGGCCGAGGACCATGACAGCAACCCCATCAAGATGGGATTGGGCAAGATCAAAAAGAACGGCGCCAAGGTCGTGGGCGTGAACCCCATCAGGTCTGGCTACAACGCCGTGGCCGACGATTGGTTTGGCGTGACACCGGGCACCGATGGCCTGCTGATCCTAAGCCTGGTCCATTGCCTGCTCAAGGCTGGCAAGATCGACTTGACCTATCTGCGCGATTTCACCGACGCGCCTGTCCTGATTGACGAACGCGAGGGCCCCACCAAGGGCCTGCCGCTCAAGGATGACGATGGCCACGCCTTGGTCTGGTGTCGGAAGGAAAACCGCCCCCGCTGCTATGACGCGGAAGACGTCGACCCCGACCTGAACGGCGCATGGGAGGATGGCGACGTCACACACCGCACCGTGTTCCACGCCCTCGCCCACAAATACCTCGACCCCCAATACGCCCCCGAAGCCGTGGCGGAGCGTGTGGTCATCTCCGCCACCCGCATTCGGGGATTGGCAGCCGAAATCGCCCGCGTGGCCTTCGACGAGGCGATCGAACTGGACCACGAATGGACCGACTTCCGGGGCCGCAAGCACACCAAGATGGTGGGCCGCCCCGTGTCCATGCACGCCATGCGCGGCATCTCGGCCCATGCCAACGGGTTCCAGACTTGCCGGGCGCTACACACGCTCCAGATCCTGATCGGCAGCGTGGAAACCCCCGGTGGTTTCCGGTTCAAGCCGCCCTACCCCAAATCGGCCAAGATCCACCCCAAGCCGCATTGCAAGGTCACCCCCGGTGCGCCGCTGGATGGCCCCCATCTGGGCTTCACCCACGGCCCCGAAGACCTGTGCCTGCGCGAAGACGGCACCCCGGCCCGCATCGACAAGGCCTATACCTGGGAAAACCCCATGAGCAGCCATGGCATGATGCACATGGTCATCTCTAACGCCCATGCGGGTGATCCCTACAAGATCGACACCCTGTTCCTCTATATGGCGAACATGGCGTGGAACTCCTCCATGAACACGTCCGGCACCATGAAGATGCTGTCCGACAAGGATGAGAATGGCGACTACGTCATCCCCCACATCATCTATTCCGACGCTTATTCGTCCGAGATGGTGGCCTATGCGGACCTGATCCTGCCGGACACGACCTATCTGGAACGCCATGATTGCATCAGCCTGCTGGACCGCCCCATCTGCGAGGCCGAGGCCGCCGCCGACGCCATCCGCTGGCCGGTGGTGGAGCCGGACCGCGACGTGCGCGGCTTCCAGACGGCCCTGATCGAACTGGGCTCCAAGATGGGACTGCCTGGCTTCGTGAAGGATGACGGGTCGCCCAAGTTCACCGATTACGCCGATTACATCGTCAACCACGAACGGCGCCCTGGCATCGGTCCGCTGATGGGATGGCGCGGTAACGGGGACGACACCGGGCGCGGATCCGTCAACCCCGCGCAACTGGATCGGTACATCGAGAACGGCGGCTTCGCGATCCAACACATCCCCGAGAACGCGCAGTTCTATAAGCCCTGGAATATGGCCTATCAGGAATGGGCCGTGGAAATCGGCCTGTTCGATAAGGCCTCGCCCTATCTATTCACCCTTTGGTGTGAACCCCTGCGCAAGTTCCAATTGGCGGCCGAAGGCCATGGCGACCGCCAGCCCCCCGACCATTTGCGCGACCGGATCAAGGCCACCATGGACCCGCTGCCCATCTGGTGGGACCCGATGGAGGTGCATGGCGGCCAAGGCACCTTCACCGTCACGGCGCTGACCCAACGCCCCATGGCCATGTATCACAGCTGGGGCACGCAAAATGCGTGGCTGCGCCAGATCCATGGCACCAACCCCCTTTATGTGCCGACCGAGATCTGGGAGGGCCAGGGCTTCGGCGATGGCGATTGGGCCAAGGTGTCTTCCCCCCACGGGGACATCACAGTGCCGGTCGTCCACATGCCGGCCCTCAACCGCAACACCGTCTGGACTTGGAACGCCATCGGCAAGCGCAAGGGGGCTTGGGCCCTCCACGACACCGCGCCCGAGGCGAAGGAGGGGTTCCTGCTCAACCATCTCATCCACGAACTTCTGCCCCCCAAACAAGACGGCATGCGGTGGAGCAATTCGGACCCCATCACCGGACAGGCCGCATGGTTCGACCTGAAGGTGAAGATCGAACGGACCCCCGCCCCCGCCGATGGCCGTGCCAAACCCGATACCGGGTCGCAAGCCAGCCCTGTGGGCAAAGGCCCCAGAACCCTGGCATGGGAGGTTTGAACATGACGACCACCTCGCCACACGCGCATTTTCTTCCCGAAGAAAATGCTTCCGCAAAACCCTTCCGGAAAGGTTTTGCCGCCCAGATCAAAAGGACGCGCCCATGACCGCCCTTCCCTCTTCCACCGACAAAAAGCTGGGCCTGGTCATCGACCTCGACACCTGCGTGGGCTGCCATGCTTGCGTGACCGCTTGCAAAGGCTGGAACACCCAGAATTACGGCGCGCCGCTTTCCGACCAGGACCCGTATGGCACCCCCTCGGGGACGTTTCTGAACCGCATCCACAGCTTCCAAACCCAACCCGAGACCGGGCTGGCGCGGACAACGCATTTCCCCAAATCCTGTCTGCATTGCGAAGACGCGCCCTGCGTCACCGTCTGTCCCACCGGCGCCAGCTACAAACGGGCCGAAGACGGGATCGTTCTGGTCAACGAAGACGCCTGCATGGGCTGCGGGCTCTGCGCCTGGGCCTGTCCCTACGGCGCGCGCGAACTGGACCAAGACGCGGGCGTGATGAAGAAATGCACCCTCTGCGTGGACCGCATCTACAACGAAAACCTCCCCGAGGTGGACCGCCAACCCGCCTGCGTGCGCACCTGCCCCGCGGGGGCGCGCCATTTCGGCGACTTGGGCGACCCCAACTCCGCCGTCAGTCAATTGGTGGCCGACCGCGGCGGCGTGGACCTGATGCCCGAACAGGGCACCAAACCGGTTAACCAATATTTGCCCCCCCGCCCCCGCGACACGATCAGCGACGTTCTTGAGGGCGACGAAGACATCCTCGCCCCCTACCTTGCCCCCGTTGCCGAAGAACCCAAGGGCTTCCTCGGTTGGCTCGACAAAACCCTGGAGAAGCTCTGATGCATCCGGCGCCTTCCGTTATCCTCTTCTCGTCGCTTGCGGGCGCGGGGTTTGGCCTTCTGTTCTTCTTGGGCCTCGGCGCGCCCACCTATGACGGGGTCATCGCCTTCGGCTTCTACGTCATCGCCTATGCCTTGGCCGTGGGCGGTCTGCTCTGTTGTGTCTTTCACCTGGGCAACAAGAAGAACGCCATCAAATCCTACAGCCAGTGGCGCACCTCCTGGCTCAGCCGCGAAGCCTGGTGCGCCGTGGGCGCCCTTCTGACCATGGGCCTGTTCGCCCTGGGCCAAATCTTCTTTTCGGTGAACTGGCAGCCCCTGGGCTTCATCGGCGCCATGCTCAGCCTGGGCACGGTGTTCACCACATCCATGATCTATGCCCAGCTCAAGACCATTCCGCGCTGGAACCAACCTGCCACGCCCGGCTTCTTTCTGCTGGCGGCCCTGGCGGGTGGTGCGATCCTGTCGGCCAATATCGACATGGCCCTGGCGCTCTTGGCGGGTTTGGGGGCGGTGACGGCGTTCCATTGGTGGAAAGGCGACCGGCGCTTCGCGGAGGCAGGCTCCACCATCTCCTCGGCCACCCAGCTGACGGGCACGGTGTCGCTGTGGGAAAAGCCGCACACGGGCCAGAACTACCTGACCCATGAAATGGTCTACCAAGTGGGGCGCAAACATGCCGTAAAACTGCGTGTGATCGCCATGGGCCTGATGGTGGTGCTGCCCCTTCTGGTCCTTTTGGTCTTCGGCCCTCACCATGTCCCTGCTGCCATCGCCGTCCTGTCCCATTTGGCGGGGGTGCTGGTCCAACGCTGGCTTTTCTTCGCCGAAGCCGAACATGTGGTCGGCCTCTATTACGGCGCCCATACCGACCGGCAGGCCGTCGCCTGACGCGAGTGCCATCATGGGGGTCGGCAGGATGGACGGCCAATACCCCGGGGCGCCGCGCGGTATAGTCGCCGGTGGACATTACGATTGGTCCTTGGTCCGCCGGGAACCTGTGCCGATAGACATGCAACCAGATTGCGAAGCGGCTCGGAAAGAGGCGCGGCCTTGGCTGCGTGGACGGAAACGAAACTATCATCCCACCCGCCGCGCCAACACCGGCCCACGCCCGAAGGTGCGCAAGCGATTTCATCGCCACGCCGCGCCGGGTCACCGCCCCTTCGTTTAGGACAAGGACGACCGGCAAGGGGCTGAACCCGCAGATCGCAAGAAGGGGTAAGCCCACTCCCAAACGCGCCAGCCGACCCTAGAAAGTCGCCGTCGCTACAGCACAGGTGGCAAGGGTCAGGCCCCCAGCAGGGTCAACCCAAGTGCCAAAGTCGATCCGATGGATGCATCCCCAATGCCGCCATGGTGGCAGGGCTAACGTGCTCTCTCACGGGTGCCGAAACTGCGGCATCATCTGCCTGCAAACCACGGGAAACACGCCCCGTCACCCACCCGGCAGCCAAGGCGATCTTGCGCGTCCCCGCCCAAACGGCACCCTACGGATACAAATCCCCGAACTTCGCGTCCAAATAGGCCAGCAGTGGCGCCGCCGACGGTGCCTCTCCGGTGGCGTGGCTGATCGTCTCCGTTGGCGTGCGCAACCCGCCAAACCTTTGCAAATTCTGCCGCAACCACCCGGTCGCAGGCGACGGATCGCCCTGGGCCAGGGACGCGTCTAGATCGGGCGTCTCCCTCCGCACCGCGGCCAACAAACACCCGGCATAAAGATTGCCAAGCGAATAGGTCGGGAAGTACCCCATCAACCCCACGGACCAATGGACATCCTGCATGAACCCGTTGGACGGCATATCCACCGCCACGCCGAAATCCGCCGCGAAGCGTTCATTCCACGCAGCCTCCAGGTCGGCCACATCCAACTCGCCTAGGATCAGCGCCCGCTCCAGATCGAAGCGCAGCATCACATGCAGGTTGTAATGCACCTCATCCGCCTCGGTCCGGATGTAGCCCGACCGCACCGCGTTGACCGCGCGGTAGAAATCGCGCTCGGACGTGACGCCGATATCGCCGAACACATCGCGCATCCGCCCAAAGAGCCAGCCGCAATAGGCCTCTGACCGGCCCAATTGGTTCTCATAGGACCGCGACTGACTCTCATGGACGCCCATGGAAACACCGCTGCCAATGGGCGACAAAAGATAGGCCCGGTCGATCCCCTGCTCGTAGCAGGCGTGCCCGACCTCATGGATGGTCGAATAAAGGCAGTTGAACGGATCCGCCTCATCCACCCGCGTTGTGATCCGCACATCCAAGCCCGAGCCGGAGCTGAAGGGATGCACCGCCAGATCCAGCCGCCCATGGGTCAGGTCATAGCCAAAGGCCTGGGCGATCTCAGTTGCCAATTCCAGCTGTTTCCCCGCGGGGAAAGAGCCGGAAAGCCTTGGCGCATCAGGGCCTTGCAGGGCGCGGGCGCGCAATTCCACCAAGCGGGGGCGCATCTGTTGAAACATGGCCGCCATGTCCGCCGCCGACCCGCCCGGCTCATAATCCTGCATCAGCGCGTCATAGGGGTCGCCGCCTTCGGCCAGGGCTGCCCCCTCCTCGCGGCGCAACCGGACCACTTCGGCCAGAACCGGCAGAAACGCCGCCGCATCCTCCGAAGCGCGGGCCGACGCCCATTGCCCCTGGGCCAACGATGTCACCCGCGCCAACTCCGATGCCAGCTTGGCCGGCACCTTTAGGTTCCGCGTGTAAGACCGGCGGACGTCCCGCAATTGGGCGTCGCCCGCCGCGTCCGGCGCCTGCGCCAGGTCCAGCCAATCCCCCAGGCGCGGGTCGGTGCGCCGCGCGTGCAACACCTCCTCCAACGCCGCCATCTCTTCGGCGCGCTGCGGGGCGGCGCCTTTGGGCATCATCGTCTCCTGGTCCCAGCCCGTCCGGCCCGCCACCTGGGACAGCGCCGCCGTCACGCGGCTAAAGGCCATCAGATCATCGAACGCCGCCATCAGGACCTCACAGATTGCGCAACGGGATATTTCGCACGGTGCCGGGCAAGCACCGTCAGTGCCAGCAACAAAACTGCCCCGAACTGATGCAAGATCGCCAGATGCCAGGGGGCCGCGTAGATCACCGTCATGATCCCCAAACCCATCTGGATCACGGCCATGTAGGCGACCCCATGGAAGGCCAGTGTCACCCGCCGGTTTGCGGCACCCCCCGCGACCCAGGCCGCCGCCACGATCAAGGCAAACGCCACATAGCCCAACACCCGATGGATAAATTGAACCGTCCCAGCGTTTTCCGTCAGGTTCCGCCACACCGGCTGCAGGTCCCACATGGTCGGCGGCAGAAACCCGCCCCCCATGAGGGGCCATTCAGTATAGCTGCGCCCGGCATCGATCCCGGCCACCATCGCGCCCCAGACGATCTGCAAGAACACCACGCCCAACACCAGCGTCGCCCATCCCATCATGCGCCCGTCCGCCAGGCGTCGCGCCTGCAACAGGTCCGACGCGCTCCGCCCCATGGACACCACATACCAGGTTATGAGGCCCAGGATCACGAAGGCCAAGCCCAGATGGGTGGCCAAGCGATAGGACGCCACATCCAACATCGTCCCCGTCAGGCCGGACGATACCATCCACCATCCGATGGCCCCTTGCAGGCCCCCAAGCACGCCCAAGGCCAACAACCGACCCGTCCAGCCTGCGGGGATCTTGCGGGTCAGCAGCAGGCCAAAGAACCCCAACGCCCAGACCAACCCAATCACCCGGCCCAATTGCCGGTGACCCCATTCCCACCAATAGATCACTTTGAACTCGGCCAGGCTCATGCCCTGGTTTTGCAATTGGTATTCCGGGATCTGCCGATAAAGCTCGAATTCCGCGGCCCAATCCTCGGCCGTCACGGGCGGCATGGCGCCGGTCACGGGGCGCCACTCGGTGATGCTCAACCCGCTATCGGTCAGTCGCGTCAAACCGCCCACGGCGATCATCACGACCACCAGGGCAAAGAGCAACATCAGCCAAATCCGAACCGCCCGCCGGGACCCTTGCTTGGCGCCGTCGATAAGCCCACCTTTCGGGGCGGTCGCCACGGGCGCCTCCCTGACCTCTTCAAAGATTGCGCGCTTCGCCATCCTTGCCTCTTCTCTTGTGTTCACGGGCATGTATGCCTTTTCGCGGCCCCCTGCATCCCCCAGATCGCCGCAGGTTCGCGCATCTTTCCTGTCATCTGGCCAAAAATACTTCATCCCTGGCGCGCCGCGCGGTCCACCCTGGCCAATAGGGGGCTCACAGGGCCGCGATCCCCGAAAAGAGGCGCGCGTCGCAGACGCTCCGCCAAGGTGCCTATCCCCGTTCCTTCCAGCGCACCATTTGGCGCAGAATTCCGTGGAACACCTGCACATCGGACCGCGTCAGGGGCATCCGCGACCACAGGTTCCGCAGCGACAGCTTCATGGCCGCGGCCTTCGTGTCGGGAAAGAAGAACCCCGCGTCCTGCAATCGGGTCTCGTAATGCGCCATCAGCGCGTCAATCTCGGCCTGGTTGGCCCAATCCGTGCCCGCCAACGCCACGGCAGAGCCTGCCGCCCCCGTGACCGCGCGCCGCCACTCATAACCCATCAACAACACGCATTGCGCCAAGTTCAGCGATGCGAATTCCGGGTTGGTGGGCACCGACACGATCGCGTTTGCCCGCGCGATGTCGTCATTCTCTAGCCCTGCGCGCTCTGGCCCAAACAACACCGCCACCCGTTGCCCGTCTCGCCCCCGCGCCAAAGCCTCAGCCATGGCGGCCTCCGGCGTGTAGACGGGTTTCGTCAGGTCCCGGTCCCGCGCCGTGGTGGCAAAGACAAAACTGCAATCGCCCACGGCGGCGCCGGTGTCGGGCGCCAACAGCGCCCCATCCAAAACCCGTCCCGCACCGGATGCCAGGGCCACGGCACGCGCATTGGGCCACCCATCCCGGGGCGCCACGACCCGCATATGCTCCAATCCGAAGTTGAGCATGGACCGCGCCGATGCTCCGATGTTCTCCCCCATTTGAGGGCGGACCAGGACAAAGGCGGGGCGCGGATCGGCGGCAGGCTCAGACATGGCCCCGGCCCTACCCAAGCCCGCTGGCCCGCGCAACACGTGCGGCTTCACATCCGGTTCTGTCGGCCCGCCCACCAGCGTCCCCACATTTTGTGCAAAACCGTAGAACGCGCCCGCTAGACCCGCCCACAGTTGTGAAACCATTTGCCCAAAACGCTGGCCAGCCCCGTGCCAGGTCCCCTTCCGACGCGACCATCTTGCAGCGCGCGGGTCAGCCCGCTAAGCCCTTGCCAAACCGGGGGAAGATCCATGACCGACATGCCGCAATTATACCTGGTCACCCCCCCAGAAATCGACGCCAGTTTCCCGGCCAAACTGACCGAGATCCTCAAATCTCACAACGTGGCCTGTCTTCGTTTGGACCTGGCAAGCCGGGATGAGGATCGCATCATTCGCGCAGCCGACGCCTGTCGCGAAATCGCGCATCCTTTTGATGTTCCGATTGTTTTGACCGATCACGCCGCCTTGGTAGGGCGGTTGGGCCTCGACGGCGTCCATCTCACCGACACGCGCCCGCTGCGCAAGTTGCGCGCCGAATGGGGCCCCGACCCCATCATCGGCGCCTTTTGTGGCACGTCCCGCCATGACGGTATGAATGCAGGAGAGATGGGCGCAGATTACGTGGCCTTCGGTCCTGTCGGGACAGACGCCTTGGGCACCGGCGCAAAGGCCGAAATTGACCTGTTCCAATGGTGGTCAGAGATGATCGAACTGCCCGTCGTGGCCGAAGGCGCCCTGAACGTACCATCCATCGACGCTTTGAAAAACGCTACGGATTTCATTGCCTTAGGGGAAGAGGTCTGGGCCGCAGACGACCCCAATGCCGCCCTTTCCGCCCTTTTGGCACCTCTGCAAGACTAGGGGTCCGGCACGCGCAGGACCCCTGCCTCCCGCAGGCCATGCCGCACATCATCCTCCGCTCGTCGGGCAAGCGCCTTGCGATCCGCAAAGTCGCGGACCGTCAATGGCGTATGATACCGCAATTCCACAAGCCCCCGCCGCCATTCCGTCAGCATCCGCCACAAATGGCCCCCGAAACTGTCCGCGCCCCACCACCCATAGAACGTCTCTGCCTGGCCCTTTGGCGCGTGGTAGGCGATCGTGACCGGCTGAACTTGCATGTCCGGTCCCAACTCCGCCTCAAAGAACGCGGCAAACAACGTGGGCTTGAACGGCAAGACGCGGATGCCATCGGTGGTGGTGCCCTCGGGGAAGAACAACAGGCGATGTTCCGCCTTCAGACGGGCCTCGAACACCGCCTTCTGTGCCTTCGCCTCCCGCCGGTCGCGCCGCACGAAAATCGTCCCGGTGGCGCGGGCAAGCCAGCCGATACCGGGCCAGCCGGACACCTCCTCCTTGGCGACGAAATAGACGCGTTTTCCGGCATTGAGCGCAAAGATATCCAACCAAGACACGTGGTTCGACACAACCGCGCCGCGCCCTTTCAAGATCTCGCCCCGGGTGCGGTAGCGCAGGCCAAGGATCGCCAGGGCCGCCTTGCACACCCCCTGCGTGATGAACGGCGTCACCGGCCGATGCACCCCGTAAAGCGGCCGCTCCAACTGCCGCAAAAGCAGCAGAAAGGCCAGGCCACCAAACACCACGATGATCAGGATGGGGGCGCGGATCAGTCCCAAAACCACGCCCCACGGGGCCGCGGGCACAGGTGTGGGATGGGGGGCGTCGTCCCACGTGGCCATCAGGTCGCCAAGGTCCCGCCCAGGTGTCGATGGGCCGCCCGGGGCACCCGCACGCGCGCCATGTCCAGGACCATACACACATCGACCGTGTTGAAGCCCGTGTCGACCCACGCGCCGTCCCCGACCCAAGCCCCGGCGCGCAGATAGGTTTTGATCAGGGGCGGCACCGTGCGCATGGCGCTGCGCGGGGCGTCGCCCTCAACGGCAACCGCCTGGGGCCCTTGCGCTTTTGGGCGCATCGCCGCCGGGGCCAAAGCCTCCTGCCGCAGGCGGCGCAGGGCGTCCATATGGCGGTGGATCGTGCGTCCGGGAAAGGACGCCGTCCCCACCAACACGGCCACGTTCCGGGCCTGCAATTGCGCCAGCATCGCGCGAAACAACACAAACGCCGCCGCCCCGCCGCGGTAGTCCGGATGCAAACAGGTCCGCCCCGTTTCCGCCAGGGACCCGCCCAAGGCGTGCAGCGGGGCCAGGTCAAACTCCTGCTCCGTATAGTAACCGCCCTGGCCATAGCCCAGACGAAGGGTCGCGACGGCACCCAGATCCGGACGAGAGGGATCGCACACCAAAAGATGTTCGCAATGCGCGTCGAACGGATCGGCTTCCAGCCCATCGCACCCTCCGGACGCGCCGCCCATTTCGGTCACAAAAACCGCGTGCCGTAGCGCTTGCGCTTGGCGCACCCCATCGGGGTCGCGGGTCACGGTGACATCGAAAACCGGCTCCATGGGCGCGGATGTACCCGGCCCGCGCGCGCGCGGCAATGCCGCCAGGTCACCGAGGCCCTTGCCAGTCGTCAACCTTTCCTTAACCATATTGGCGATAATCTGACGCCCAATCTCGATCTCAATCAAACACAGGGGTAAGAAGGATGCGTGTTCCGTCAATGACTTGCTTGCCAGCATGCTCCCAATTCACGGTGATCTTGCCACCGACATTGGATTGCACCTGGCCTTTGCCCCAATCCGGCGCGTCGGGGTGGCGCACCAACATGCCCGGTTCGAGGAACGCGTTAAGATCTTCCGCCACGGGACGTCTCCTATGAACATTACTGCCCAACCGCAGGTAGCCCAATCGGGCGACCCCGACGACCCCGATCTGATCGCACTTCTCGGTTCGCGCATTTGCCACGACCTCGTCAGCCCCATCGGCGCCATTGGCAATGGCCTTGAACTGCTGGAGGCGGACGGGTTGGCCGGGCGAGAAGAGATCGCGCTGATCCGTGGCTCTCTGGAGGCGGCCCTGGGGCGGATCGCGTTTTTCCGGCTGGCCTTCGGCAATGGCAGGGCCGACGGGATCATGCCCGCGCGGGAGGTGCGCGAAGTTCTGGATGCCATGTATGCAAGCACACGCACCACCGTGGTCTGGACCGACACCGAAGATCGCAGCCGCGGTGAAATCCGCTTGGCCTGCCTGGCCCTCAATTGCATCGAGGTGGCAATCCCCTGGGGCGCGCGTGTGGAGGTCAGCCGCAACCCCAATGCCTGGCTGTTCCATGTGGATGCCAAGCGCCTCAAGATCGACGCGCCTTTGTGGCAAGGCCTGGGCCGGGGGCGCATGCCCAGTGATTTGCGCGGCTCAGAAGTGCAGTTCGGCATCCTGGCCGGCGAAAGCCGCCGCCTGCGCCGCCCAATCTCGGTCAGCGCGGATGAGACGCATCTGAGCCTTCTGGTCTAAACTGGCGCTGTCCCGGTCTGTCATCTGGCCTTAAATACTCTGGACATCCATGGGCCAAAGACACGACAGGCGCAGCGGTTCACACCTCCCGCAGCCCCTTGCGAAACCGCGCGGCGTTGGCGCGGTAATGGGCGGCCGACTGTAACAAGCCTTCCTGAGCCGCCGCGTCCAATTGGCGGACGACTTTGCCTGGCGCGCCCATGACCAAAGCACCGGGCGGAATGATCTTGCCCTCGGTGATCAGGGCATTGGCCCCGATCAGGGCCCCGGCCCCAATCACCGCCCCGTTCAGGACGGTCGCCCCCATCCCGATCAACGCGCCATCTTCGATCGTACATCCATGCAGCATGGCCTTATGGCCCACCGTCACATTGGCACCGATCATGCAGGGGCACCCGGGGTCGGCGTGGATCACGGTGTTTTCCTGAATGTTGGACCCTGCGCCCACGTGCAACGGCTCCGTGTCACCGCGCAGGACGGCCCCGAACCAGATCGAGGCCTCCGCCGCCAGCACCACATCGCCGATCACTTGGGCCGATGGCGCGACCCAAGCCGTGGCGTCGATCCGCGGGGACACGTCGTCGAGGGCATAGATCATGGGGCATCCTCCTGCCGGGTGCGAAATTCTTGGGACAGCCCGCGCGAAAAGCCGTTGAGCCAGGTCTGGCGATCCCGGCGAAGCCGTTCTGCGGTCAGAATGGTGCGCAGTTTCTGCTCGCAGCCATCCAAATCGGTGTTCACCAGGACATAATCGTATTCCGCCCAATGGCTGATCTCGGCCTCGGACTTCGCCATGCGGCCGTCGATCACCCGGTCGTCATCTTGGCCGCGCGCGCGCAGGCGCCGCTCCAACTCCGCAATCGAGGGCGGTAGAATGAAGATCGACACCACATCGCGCCCCAGACTGGAATTGCGGATCTGTTGCCCCCCTTGCCAGTCGATGTCGAAGATCACGTCGCGCCCCTCGGACAGGGCTGCTTCCACTGGCGCCTTCGGGGAGCCGTAGTGCTTGCCGAACACCTCCGCATGCTCCAGCATCTCACCGTCCAGGACCATGCGCCCGAACTCCTCCTTGCTGCGAAAGAAGTAGTGGACCCCCTCCTCCTCGCCGGGTCGCGGGGGTCGGGTGGTGGCGGAGACCGAGAAGCGCAGCGTGGGATCCCACCGCATCAGGCGCCGGGCCAATGTCGACTTCCCCGCGCCGGACGGGCTGGAGAGGATCACGGCCAAGCCGCGGCGCGGGCCCTCGGGCGAAGCGGTCATAGGCTATTCCACGTTTTGGACCTGCTCGCGCAGGCGGTCGATCACGGTTTTCAGGTCCAAACCAATCCGCGTCAATTCCGACATCTGCGCCTTGGAGCAGAGCGTATTGGCCTCTCGGTTGAATTCTTGGGTCAGGAAATCCAGGCGGCGCCCGACAGGTCCCTTGGCGGCCAGCAAGTCGCGGGCCGCGGCCACATGGGTGCGCAGACGGTCGATCTCCTCGGTGACGTCGCCCTTGACGGCAAGGGTTGCGATTTCCTGGACGATACGTGTGTCCTCCACGTCGGCGGTCAGGCGCGCGACGGCGGCCCGGTATGTCTCGGCCATGTGGGTGGCGCGGTCCGGGGCCAGGGCTTCGGCTTCCAGGGTCAGGTTCGCGATCTGGTCGACGTGGTCCCGCAAAACATCGCGAAGGCGCGCGCCCTCGGACACGCGGGTGGCGTCGAAGGCCGCCAACAGGTCCGACAGATCGGCGCGAAAACCATCCAGGGTCAGGCCGGTTCCGGCATCCTGCGCCTCCCACACGCCACGGATGGCCAGAACTTCGGCCGCGCTGGTGGGCGCCAGGGTGATCCCACGCGCCTGGGCGCCATCTTGGACGGTGGCAAGGGCGTCAAGGGCGGCGGAAAACCCATCGGCATTGAGGGCAGCGCCCTGCCCCTCCGAAGCGCTCAGGCGCAGGGTCAGCGTCACGTTCCCCCGCGCGACGGCCTTGGTGAGCATTTCGCGCGCCAACGGCTCCAGCCCCGCAGGCTGCTCGGGCAGGCGAAAGCGCAGGTCAAGGCCGCGCCCGTTGACGCCCCGCATCTCCCACCGGCGGCCATCCAGGTCTATCGCGGCATATCCCGTCATCGACTTCATGGCCCCCGCGTAGCGGCTCTGACCCCGCCGGGCAAGTAAACGACATCCAAACGCCCGTTAACCATCGGTAAAGGAATTGCGGGCATTTTAAGGCAGCTTGCCCTATTTCTGCCTTTGGGTGGCGGGTTTCGCCCCATTCACGACGTAAAGCAGTCATGGATGGGGCAGACGCAAAGGAATGGGCCAATGGCTGGGCTTGGTGGCAACACTGGTGAAACGGATGCGGATATCTTGGACCTGACGGGGCCGCGCCTGACGCGCAGCTCTCCCGTCTTGGAGGAGGCATGGCGCTATTGGTCGTCGCTCCGCAAGGACCGTGGTGTGCCCCTGCGGGAAGACCTTGACCCGCGATCCATGACGCTGACCCTGGGCCATTCCATGATCCTGGACCGTGTGCGGCCCGGCACCGTGCGCGTGCGGCTGGGCGGGCGCGTGATGAACAGCCTTATGGGGATGGAAGTCCGCGGCTTGCCGATCCGGGCGTTCTTCGAGGTCGCGCAGAGGGATCGTGCCATTGACCTGGTGGAGCAGGTGTTCGAGACGCCCGCGACCCTAGAGATGGACCTGATCTCTGAGACGCCGAAGGGGAAAACCCGGGGTCGCATGCTGGTACTGCCTTTGTGCGACGGGCGCGGCACGGTGACCAAGGCGCTGACCTGCGTGGCCTTTGATCGGGTGGAGTTTGAGCCGCCCCATCGTTTTTCGATCCTGCGCCATGCCTTGGGGCCCATCGCCCATGGCAGCAGCCTGTTTGCCGCGCGCGGGGCCCAGACCCTGACCGAGCAGACGCCGCTGCCACGGGAAGCGGCGGAGGATCAGGCGCCCTACACGCCCAAGTCCGGGCCGAAGCCGTGGCTGCGGGTCGTCAAATAAGCCAACGGCACCGCCGAAATGACCAACCTTTAGGCAGGTCGCAGGGACCGCAAAAGAGGAGATGCGTCTGCAAGGAGGGCGCATCGCACACCCAAGGCCCCCGCGGAGGCGGGCGCCCGGACCGTCGCAGTTCGGGCGCCCTTTTCCTTTGGTCAAGCGTCGTTACCCGAGATAGTTCAAAATGGGACAATCCGGGCGCTGGTCCCCGCTGCAGGCGTGCACCAGATGTGCCAGATCGTCGTGCAGGGACTGAAGCTCCCGCTGCTTTTCGCGAATTTCTTCCAAACGCTGGGCGGCCAATCGTTTGACGTCAGCGCTGCTGCGGTTTTGGTCTTGGTACAACCCAAGCAAGTCGCGGCAGGCGTCGATGGGAAACCCGAACTCTCGCGCGCGGCGCACAAAGGTCAGGCGGCGGACCGCGCTTTGATCATAGCGGCGATAACCGGAGGGTGTCCGATCGACCGGATCCACCAGGCCGATATCAGCATAGTAACGGACGGTTTTGACCGGCAATCCGGCGGCTTGGGCGGCGGCGGAGATGTTCATCATCCCTCCCTTGACTTTCCAGTTACTGGAAACCTTATGTCTCCGTCTGACCAAGATCAAGCCCGACCCTGAAAGCCACCCCCATGCCCAAAGACACGTCCCTGCCCAAAGCCACTTTGTACCGTATGGTCACGGATCAGCACATGTGCCCCCATGGCCTGAAGGCAAAGGCCCTATTGGAGCGGGAGGGCTATGCGGTGGAGGACCACCACCTTGCCACGCGCGCCGAAATTGACGCCTTCAAGGCGGAACATGGCGTGACGACCACACCGCAAGCCTTCATCGACGGGGTGCGGATCGGGGGCTACAGCGACTTGGCGGCGAAATTCGGCCGCAGCACACCTGCCGCCGACGCGGAGACTTACACACCTGTGATCGCGCTGTTCGCGGTTGCCGCTTTGCTTGCCATGGCCATCACGTGGAAGACGGCGCAGGTGCCCCTTGCCTGGCAGAGCATCGAGACATTCATCGCCGTCTCCATGGTTTTGCTGGGTCTGCAGAAGCTGAAGGATATTGAGCGGTTCGCGACGATGTTCCTGACCTATGACCTGCTGGCACAGCGATGGGTGCGCTACGGCTATGTCTATCCGTTCATCGAAACCGGGGCCGGGGTGCTGATGCTGGCAGGGGTTTTGACGTGGCTGTCGGCGCCCGTGGCCCTTGTGGCGGCGGCCATCGGGGCGATCAGCGTGATCAAGGCCGTTTATATCGACAAGCGCAGCCTCAAATGCGCCTGCGTGGGCGGCGACAGCAAGGTGCCTTTGGGGTTCGTGTCCCTGCTGGAAAACGTGATGATGGTGGGCATGGCCCTTTGGATGTTGACGAAACTGTTCGGTGTCGTGGCGTAGGTCAGGGTCGGCCTGCGTCGGACCTGAGGTAGGACAGCAGCGTCGCGCGGGTGCCATCCCGCGCCAACCGTTTCATCCATGTCTCGAACGCGGTCACCAGCGCCGGGACATCTGCCAGATCCCCGTAGATGTGTGCCTGCTCTAGCCAGGCTTTGGGCCGGTCCTGGGCGGCCAGCGCAGCCGTCTGGAGGGAGGTCCAGTTGGGATCGTTTGGCTCGATCATCGTCCCATCCTCCCGCCGGCCCACGCACATCCGCGCCCAGAGAGCTTCGGCAAGGGCCAAGCCCTGGATAGCGTGATCGGTCGCCAGCGCATCGCGCAGGACCGGCAGAACAAAGCCCGTGTGGCGCGACGATCCGTCGAACGCTACCCGGCGCGTTGTGTCCCGGATCGCGGGATTGCGGAACCGCGCGGAGATTTGGTCCACGTAGCTGTGGGCCGTCATGCCGGGCACGGCCGTGACATGGGGCGCGATTTCGACCCGAGCGACGCGGTCGAAGAACGCGGAAATCTGGGCGTCTTGCATGCAGGCAGCGATGGTTGGCACGCCCAAGATCTCTCCAGCATTGGCGAGCAATTGATGACCGGCATTGAGCAGGCGGATCTTCATGGCCTCATAGCTGTGAACGTCCTGGGTGAGGGTCGCGCCCACATCCTCCCACGGGGGGCGACCGGCGCAGAACGCATCTTCGATGACCCATTGCCGAAAGTTTTCATGGGTGACCGGGGCGGCATCATCCAGCCCCATCCCGCGGACGAGGGCCAGTTCGGTTGGGCCGGTGGCGGGCACGATGCAATCCACCATGGAATTGGGAAAGGCCCCGTTCGCGTCGATCCAATCTGCCAAATCCGGATCGCTGTGCCGGGCCAGAGACACCAGCGTGTCCCGCAGAATGGCCCCGTTGCCTTGCAGATTGTCACAACTTTGGGCGGTAAACGGGCCAAGGCCCGCCGCACGTCGCAGGCCAAGGGCGGCGACCATGGCCCCGAACGCGGTTCCGGGTGTATCGGGATGGGCGGCGTCGTGGCGGATGTCGGCATGGTCCGCATCAAACGCCCCTGCCCCGTCGCGGTAATACCCCCCTTCCGTCACCGTCAAAGACACGATGCGAATGGCGGGGCTGGCCATCGCGGTGATCAGATCGGCATTGTCAGGCGCGACGGGAAGGAAGTCGACCAAGGCGCCCGTCACCTCCGCCGAGGTGCCGTCGGGGCGCAGTTCCACGAGCGTGTTCAAGCAATCCTGGGCCAACAGCTTTTGCCGCATGGCCCCATCCGCAGGTCGAACCCCCGCACCAAGGATTGCCCAATCATGGGCCAAACCCGCCTGCATCAACCGATGCAGATACCACGCCTGGTGGGCGCGGTGAAAATTTCCGACCCCGATATGAACGATGCCGGGGGTCAGGGCCGCGCGGTCATAGGTCGGCACGTCGATGCCAGAGGGCAATGCGCCGAGCGTGGCGTCGGCAAGCGCGATCGGGTCCGGCCCCTGTCCTAGATCGTCCATCAGCTCATCCATTGCCCGCCATCGACGTTAAAGGTCTGGGCCACCACATAGTCTGCCTCTGCACTGGCGAGGAAGACGGCCATGCCGGTCAGGTCCTCTGGGGTGCCCATGCGGCCATGGGGCACGGCGGCGGCGACTTCGGCCTTTTTCTGACCCGGGGCCTTGTTCTCATATTTGGCAAAGAACGCATCGACGCCGTCCCAGTGTTCCCCGTCCACCACCCCTGGGGAGATGGCATTCACGTTGATGCCGTGGTCGACCAGGTTCAGGCCGGCCGATTGCGTAAGGCTGATGACGGCGGCTTTGGTGGCGCAGTAAACGGCGACCAGCGGCTCCCCCCGGCGTCCAGCTTGGGATGCCATGTTGATGATCCGCCCTTTGATGCCGCGGTCGATCATGTGGCGCGCGACGGCCTGCAGGGTGAACAAGGTGCCAGCGACGTTGATGTCGAAGGTTCGGTAGAAATCGTCAGGCTCAATCTCAATGATGGGTGCGGCGGTAAAGACGGCGGCGTTGTTGATCAGGATGTCGATCTGGCCCAGGGCCTCGACGGCGGTCGCCACCCCCTGGGCGATGCTGTCATTGCAAGACACATCCATCTCGATGGGGACAGCCCCGATCTGATCGGCGGTTTCCGTTGCCCGATCCATCTGGATGTCGGCGATGGCCACCCGTGCACCTTCGCGGATGTAAGCTTCGGCAAAGGCGCGCCCGATGCCGCGGGCGGCCCCTGTGATCAAAGCCGTCTTGCCCGTCAATCTTTTCATCCGATGCGCAGCCCGTCTGCGCCAAAGCGGTGGATCACATCCGAACGCGGGGTCAAATGGATGCGGTCGCCGTGGCGGAACCCGACTTCGCCATCGGCGCGCACGGTGATTGTGTCGGCAAGACCCGTGTCATGGATGTGGAAAAACGTGTCAGAGCCCAAGTGTTCCGACACCCCCACGACACCGGACCATTCCCCGTCCGTTTCGGATACGGCAATGTGTTCAGGCCGGATGCCGACGGTGTGGGCATCATGTTTCGCGGCCTCTGCCCCTTCGATGAAGTTCATTCTAGGGGACCCGATAAACCCGGCCACGAACAGATTGCGCGGGGATTTGTACAGGTCCAGAGGGCTGCCCACCTGTTCGATGTTCCCCGCCCGCAGGACCACGATCTTGTCGGCCATGGTCATCGCTTCCACCTGGTCATGGGTCACGTAAATCATGGTGGTGGCAAGCTTGGTGTGCAACTCAGAGATTTCCATGCGCATCCCCACCCGTAGGGCAGCGTCCAGGTTGGACAGCGGCTCATCAAAAAGGAACGCCGCAGGTTCCCGCACGATGGCACGCCCGATGGCAACCCTTTGGCGTTGCCCCCCAGAAAGCTGACCCGGGCGACGATCCAGGTAATCGGTCAGGTTCAGGGCCTTGGCGGCGGCATCAATCCGACGGTTTTGCTCGGCCTTGTCCAGCCCCGCCATCCGCATCGGAAAGGCGATGTTCTTGCGCACGGACATATGCGGGTAGAGGGCGTAACTTTGGAACACCATGGCAAGCCCACGCTTGGCGGGGGGAATGTCGGTCGCATCATTGCCGTCGATTTCGATATGGCCGGAGGTGATGTCCTCAAGCCCCGCGATCAAGCGCAAGAGCGTGGACTTACCGCAGCCGGAGGGGCCCACGAAAACCGCGAACTCTCCATCTTCGATGGTCAGGTTCAGGGGGGGAATGACCTGGGTGTCCCCAAAGCTTTTGGTGACTTGGTGCAGTGTGATCTGGCCCATTTGTCAGGTTCCTTATTTCACGGCGCCGAAGGTCAAACCCCGGACAAGTTGCTTCTGACTGAACCACCCCAAAATCAAGATCGGGGCGATGGCCATCGTGGACGCGGCGCTGAGCTTGGCGAAGAACAGGCCTTCGGGGCTGGAATAGCTGGCGATGAAGGCGGTCAGCGGGGCGGCATTGACCGCCGTCAGGTTCAGCGTCCAAAACGCCTCGTTCCAGGCCAGAATGAAGTTCAGAAGAAGGGTCGAGGCGATGCCCGGCACCGCCATGGGTGTCAGGATGTACAGGATTTCTTCCTTCAAGGTGGCCCCATCCATCCGCGCGGCCTCCAATATCTCGCCAGGGATTTCGCGGAAATAGGTGTAAAGCATCCAGACAATGATCGGCAGGTTGATCAGCATCAGAACGATGACCAACCCTGCGCGGCTGTCCAACAGGCCCAGTTGGATGAACATGAGATAGATCGGGTACAGAACCCCCACGGCAGGCAGCATCTTGGTGCTGAGCATCCAGAGCAAGATGTCTTTGGTGCGCCGCGATGGCACAAATGCCATGGACCAGGCGGCGGGCACCGCGATGATCACCCCCAGGACGGTCGAGCCGCCCGCGATGATCACCGAGTTCCAGAGGAACCGCATGTAGTCCGATCGTTCTTGGACCACGGCATAGTTTTCCAGTGTCCAGTTGAAGCCCAGGAAAATCGGCGGATCGGCGATGGCCTGCGCCTCTGTCTTGAAGCTGGTCAGGATGGTCCAAAGGATCGGGAAGAAGATCAGCAAACCGATCGCCCAAGCCAGGGCCGTGTTGATCGATTTGCGCCGAGTGGTGACGGTGCGGGCCATGGTCAGATCCTCCTCACGCGTCCAGGTTCTTGCCGACGATGCGCATCAGGAAGATGGCGACGATGTTGGCAAGGATGATGGCATAGACCCCCCCGGCAGAGCCCAGGCCGACATTCTGGCTTTCGAGGACGCGCTGATAGATGAGGTAGGTGAGCGTCCGGGTCCCGAACGCACCGCCGGTGGTGACAAAGACCTCGGCAAAGATCGACAGAAGGAAAATCGTCTGGATCAGGATCACGATGGTGATGGCGCGGCTCAGATGGGGCAGGATGATGTGGGCGAACCGGGACAACGGGGGGGCGCCATCCATCTCTGCCGCCTCCAGCTGTTCACTGTCGAGGGACTGGATCGCCGTCAGCAAGATCAGCGTCGCAAAAGGCAGCCATTGCCAAGAGACAATCAGGATGATCGAAGCGACGGGCGCATCGCTGAGCCAGACCACCGGCTCCGCCCCGAAAAGGCGCCAAAGATGGGCGAACAAGCCGTTCACCGGATCCATGAACATATTCTTCCAGACCAGCGCGGACACAGTGGGCATCACGAAGAAGGGCGCGATCACCAGAATGCGCACGATGCCTTGGCCCCACATCGGCTGATCCAACAGCATCGACAGCAAGATCCCAAGCGCGACGGTGATCAAAAGGACACCGCCCACGATGACAAGGGTCGTCTGGACACTGGGCCAAAAGGCACTGGACGTGACAAACCGGGCGTAGTTGTCGAACCCCGCCCAGCTGGGGTCCCGGTCGGGGCGCAGGGGAAAGTAATTTCGGAACGAGAAGTAGAGCGTCATCGTCAGGGGGATCAACATCCAGCCCAACAGTAAGACCACGGCAGGCGCCATCATCAGGCGGGCGGCGGAGCGGGAGTGTTGGGTTGCCATGACGCAAGCCTCTCTGGTTCAGGCACATGGGCCTGCGAGATTAACGCGAACTCAGGATGGATTGGGGATCGGGGGGCGGCTGAGCCGCCCACCCGCGTGGAAGGGGGGTCAGTAACCCGCAGCTTCCATTTCTTCGGTGGTGATCGCCTGGGCCTTCTCAAGCGCCTCGTCGATGCTCTGCTGACCCGCATAGGCCGCCGAGAATTCTTGGCTCACCTGGGACGCGATACCCGCGAATTCAGGGATGGCCGCGAATTGGACACCCACATAGGGCACCGGGTCCACGGTCGGCTCGTTGGGGTTGGCCGACAAGATCGAGTCGAGCGTCTTTTGCGCGAAAGGCACCTCAAGATAGTTCGGGTTCTCATAGAGCGAGGTCCGCGCACCCGGGGGCACGTTGGCCCAGCCTTCGTTCTCGGCAACCAGTTCGATGTAGTCGGTGGAGGTGGCCCACTCGATGAACTGCTTGGCTTCGGCTTCTTGCTGCGTGCCCGCAGGGATCGCCAGTGCCCAAGCCCACAACCAGTTCGACCGCTTGCCCAGGCCGTTGTCGGGCGCCAGGGCAAAGCCGACACTGTCGGCGACGGTGGAGTCGTTGGGGTTGGTTACGAAGGATGCAGCCACGGTCGCATCGATCCACATGCCACATTTGCCCTGCTGGAACAACGACAGGTTTTCGTTGAAGCCGTTTGTGGCATAGCCCGGAGGACCGGATTCCGACATCATACCGACGAAGAATTCCAGCGTGTCTTTCCAAGGCTGCGTGTCAAACTGGGCGGTCCACTCCTCATCGAACCAGCGGGCCCCGAAGGAGTTGGACATGGCGGTGATGAACGCGCCACCCTCGCCCCAACCGGCCTTGCCGCGCAGGCAGATGCCGTTGATCTCATTCTCCCGGTCGGTCATGGCGGCAGCTGCTTCGCGCACGAATTCCCAGGTGGGGGCATCGGGCATTTCCATGCCAGCCGCTTCCATCAGATCGGTCCGGTACATGATCATCGACGACTCGCCATAGAACGGCGCCGCATAGAGCGTGCCATCATGGCTGAGACCACCGGCCATGGCGGGCAGGATGTCATCGACGTTGTAGTCGGCCGACAGGTCATCCAGCGCGACGAGCCAGTCGTTGCCGCCCCAAATCGGCGTCTCGTACATGCCGATTGTCATGATATCGAACTGACCGCCTTTGGTGGTGATGTCGGTCGTGACACGCTGGCGGAGGACGTTCTCCTCCAGGGTCACCCACTCAACGTTGATACCGGTCTGTTCGGTGAATTGGTCCGTGTAGCCCTGCATCCGGATCATGTCGCCGTTGTTCACAGTCGCGATGGTGATCGTCTTTGCATGGCCGTCTGCCAGGGCGCCGCTTGCGGTAATAAGTGACAAAGCGGTGGCCGCACGGAGTGCGTGTCCAAGGTACATCCGAATCCTCCCTAATTGGATGTTGTGCGTGAAGGCTACGGACAAGGGTGCGGACTTGTCAACAAAAACTTTACTCGCGTAAATTTTGATATCACGCGGAGTCGCGCATGATAAGGCGCGCCGGGAAAAGCCGTTCGGGCCGCGGCGCGGCACTGCGTCCGCCTTCGGTAATCTGCACCAGGGTGTCCACGACATTGCTGGAAACAGCCTCGTAATCATGGGCCGATGTGGTCAAGGACGGGCAGGTGAACCGCGAAAATGGATGATCGTCATGGGATGCCACCCGGAGGGCACAATCCACACCCCGACCGACGCGGACCCCCCGCGCATAGCACGCAGACAGCAGCCCAATGGCCAAGCGATCATTGCTGCAAAGAACGGTCGATGACGGCAAGTCATTTGCATCAAGGGCCTTGAACGCGCCCTGGCGGCCAATCTCTTCAAAGGCCCACCCTTCCCCATCGACCCGGATAAAGCTGGGGTCGTGACCCAATCGCTCCATCATTTGGATATAGGCGTTGCGCCGCTTGTTGGCGTTGGGGTTGGCCGGATTGCGCATCTCGAAAAACGTCGGCGGCTCACCCGTTCGGCTAAGGTATTCAACGGTTTGCGATACGAAGCTGTAGTTGTCTGAGCCAATGAACGCCTCGCCCATCCCCTCAATATTGCTGTCAAACAGAACCGTGGGCACATCGGCGCAAAAACTCTCGATCGCCGCGCGGTCCGAAATACGGCCCAAGGGCGCCAACAGCACGCCCGCTGGTTTCAACGACCGCAGATTGTCCAGGATCTCCCGCTCCTGCGCGGGATCGCCGTGGGAGCTGAACACGGTGGGGGAAAACCCCGCCTCGATACAGCGCTGTTCGATCCTGCGGACAATCTCTCCGAAAAAGGGGTCGGCCAGGTAGGGGACGACGATGCCCGTGGTCTTGGTCAACTTGCGATTTTGGTTCATCGCATAGAAATTCGGGCGATAATCATACTCCGCCAGCGCGGCTTCAATCCGCTGACGGGTCGTGACGCGCACGCTGTCGGGGTCATGGAAGTACTTTGAGACCGTGGGCCGAGAAATGCCGCTGACGGCGGCAAACTCTTCCATATTTCTGATCTTCATTTGGCCCATGGGTCCCGGTCGGATGGCAGAATTCAAGCCGTGCGGCAGTGTCCGGGGACAGCGTTTCTTATCGCGCGGCAAAAATCAACGATTCGACCCCTGGCCCCACGGATGCGACCACCATGGGCGCGGTCATTCTGCGCGGGCCAACGGTTTCCTACCCGCTACGCGAAGCGCCAGCCAAAGCCGCCATTTCGCGCGCTTGCGTTTCTGCAAGTCCGCTTTCTGTTGTGCAAAGAGCGCACGTTCCCGCAAATAGTTCGTCCTGATTTCCATGGGTTCCAAGGCAGAGAGGGGCATGGGGGCATCCTTTCGGTTGATGCCTCACAGCCTGGTCCACCGGGTCGGACATTGCAGCCCGCCAAAGCTGAAACTACCGTTGCGGCCATGGTAACCCGCGCCCCTGCCCCGGATTGGAAAGACTTGGCCTATTTCGCAGCCGTCGCCCGCACCGGCGCGTTGGCGCGCGCGGCGGCGGAGGTGGGCGCGTCCACCGCAACGCTGTCCCGCCGGATGGTCGCGCTGGAGGCACAAATGGGCCGCCGCCTGTTCCACCATGGGGCACGGGGCTATGCCCTGACCGAGGATGGCCAGGCCCTGCTGGACCGCGCCGCGCGTATGGAAGCCGCCGCGCTGGAGATCGAGGATTGGCAGGCCAGCGCCTCTGGCCCGCCCCGCGTGCGTTTGTCCGCCGGGGCGTGGACTGCAACCTACCTTGCGAAGCATATCCATCGGTATTGGACCGCGCGGCAGGCCTGGGTGCCGGAATTCGTCCATTGCGACCTGGACCTGGACATTGCGCGTCGGGAAATCGACATCGGCATTCGCAATCGACGCCCCGAACAACCCTGGCTGGCTGGGCGCAAACTGTCCCAAGTGACCTTCGCCGCATACGGGCACGCGACCGTCACCGGCTGGATCGGGTCCAGCGCAGATGCCGTGGCAACGCCATCGGCCCGCTGGCTGCTGCATACCCATGGCGACGCCATTGTCACCACGGCCAACGATCCGCGCCTTGCCCTGGCCCTGGCGCAGGCGGGCGTTGGACGGCTGGTTCTGCCCACGTTTGTGGGCGATGGCACCGATCTCGACCGTCTGTCCGACATCATTCCTGACCTGACAAGCGACCGCTGGATTGTCGCCCACCATGATGCGCGCAACACACCGCATATCCGCGCCGCGCTGGACGCCCTGTCGGAATTTCTTCTCAGTGCGGACGGACCTTGAGGGGCGCGGCAAGGCATCTTATGTCTATGCTGAAGGAGTTTTGCCCATGTTCGCAATTCCAGGCCAATCCCCCGTCACGGTCACCGCGACCGCGGCCAAGCAGATCGCCCGCTTGATGGCCAAGCAGGACGCCGCCGGTCTTCGCATCGGCGTCAAAAAAGGCGGCTGCGCGGGCATGGAATACACCATGGACTATGTGGCCGAAGTCGAGGCCCATGATGAGGTGGTGGAGGTCGAAGGGGGCGCACGGGTCATCATCGCACCGATGGCGCAGATGTTCCTGTTCGGCACCGAAATCGACTATGAGACGTCGCTGTTGGAAGCGGGCTTCAAGTTCCGCAACCCGAATGTGGTCGACGCCTGCGGCTGTGGGGAGTCGATCAAGTTCGACGAGGCTCTGGGCACGCCGAAGTAATATGCTATGCCCCGACTGATCGTATCAGGAGGGACCCATGCCGCAAAAATACGCCGCCGGAAATTGGAAGATGAACGGAACGCGCGCGGCGCTGACCGAGGCGCAGGCCATCCGTGACGGTGCGCCCGACGGGTGCGTGACCCTGGTTTGCCCCCCTGCGACGATGTTGGCGGCCATGCCCCAAGGCCTCGCCACGGGCGGTCAGTCGTGCCACCCGAAGACAAACGGCGCCCACACGGGCGATGTGTCGGCAGAAATGCTGGCTGACGCGGGCGCCGCCTACTGCATCACCGGCCATTCGGAACGGCGCACGGATCATGGCGAAAGCGACGCCGATGTCCGTGCCCAGACCGAGGCCGCGTGGCGGGCAGGCCTCGTCGCTATCCTGTGTATCGGAGAGACTCTGGACCAGCGGGAGGCTGGGCAAACGCTGGACGTCCTCTTTGGTCAGTTGGACGGATCCCTGCCCGGTAACGCCACGGCACGGAACACCGTCATCGCCTATGAACCCGTCTGGGCCATCGGCACCGGCAAGGTCGCGACGCCGGATCAGGTTGACGAGGTGCACAACGCCCTGCGCGGCAAAGTCGGTGCGGACATGTCGCTGCTCTATGGTGGGTCGGTGAAGGCGGCCAACGCCACCGAGTTGTTCGCCCTGGCCAATGTCGACGGGGCCTTGGTCGGCGGGGCCAGCCTGACCGCCGCGGATTTCCTGCCGATCGCAGAGGCCCTGGCCGCATCGTGAGGATCGGACCGCGACCCCTGCGCCTCGCGTCCGAATAGATACCCTGGGTCAATGGGGCGAGCCTGGCGTTTGGGTTGGGCCGGCGACGATGACATCGCTGACCCACTTCGGCCCGTTGGAGCATTACGCCTGGTGCGACGGACGCGCCGACCTTGGCTAGCGTATGATGATCTCCGGCCCCATCACAAGTGTCGGCAGCCAAAGCGATATGGCTGGCACATAGGTCACCAGGATCAGGAAGCAGAACAGCACCGCCAGGAACGGGGCGGCCGCTTTGACCACGTCCATCATCGGCATCCCGGCCACGCCGGACGTGACGAACAGGTTCAGCCCCACAGGCGGCGTGATCATCCCGATCTCCATATTGACCACCATGATGATGCCCAGGTGGATCGGGTCGATGCCCAGCTCGATGGCGATGGGAAACACAAGCGGCGCCACGATGACCAAAAGGCCCGACGGCTCCATGAACTGCCCGCCGATCAGCAGGATCACGTTCACCACAATCAGGAACGTGATGGGCCCCAGCCCCGCCCCCAGCATCGCTTGCGCGATATGCTGCGGAATTTGTTCATCGGTCAGGACGTGTTTCAGGATCAGCGCGTTGGCAATGATGAACATCAGCGTGATGGTCAGTTTGCCCGCCTCCACCAGCGTGTGCTTGGTGTCGGGGTGGACAAATGCCGTCAGCAGGGCCCAAGGCGCCTGAAAAAGCGACTTTGGCGTCCCCTCCACAGGTCCGGCCACCGCGGCGGACAGGCTGTTGGCGCCCTTCGGTGCCAGGGGGCCAATGTCGCGGTAAACGAACATCGCCACCACAAACGCATAGACGGAGGCGACGGCGGCGGCCTCGGTCGGGGTGAAAATCGCCCCGGTGAGCCCTGGCACGCCATAGATGCCGACCATGATAATGACGATCAGCATCAGGCCCCAGAACGCGTCCCGGAAGGCGGCGCCGATTTCACCCCACCCCGCAAACTCGCCCTTGGGCATGTTCCGTAACCGTGCGAACACGTAAATCGCGACCATCAGGGACAGCCCAGCCAAAAGGCCCGGAATGACGCCCGCCAGGAACATCCGCCCGACCGAGACATCTGTGGCCGACGCATAAACCACCATCACGATGGATGGCGGGATCAGGATGCCCAGCGTGCCCGCGTTGCAAATGACGCCAGCCGCGAATTCCTTGGTATAGCCCGCCTGCTTCATCGCCGCGATGACGATGGTGCCAATGGCCACAACGGTGGCCGGTGACGACCCGGACAGGGCCGCGAACATCATGCAGGCAAACACGCCCGCAATTGCCAAACCGCCGCGCAGGTGACCCACGCACGCGATGGAAAACCGGATAATCCGCCGCGCCACACCGCCCGTCGACATGAAGGACGACGCCAAAATAAAGAACGGGATCGCCAGAAGCGTGTAATGCCCGGCCATCGCCTGATAGAAGCTTTGGGCGATGGACCCTAGTGACGTGTCCGAAAACACCAGCAGAAACATGATCGAGCTAAAGCCCAAGGACACGGCAATCGGCACGCCAATCAGCAGAAGCCCAATGATCATCGAAAAGAGGAGGACAACTTCCATGGCTCAGCTCCTCTGCGCTTGGGCTTGGACCGTCGCTTCCGCCGCGCGGTTCGCGGCGGCCACTTCCTCTACTGCGTCTTCGGCTTCGTGACTGACGATCAGGCCCGTCCGCTCATCCCGGGCGATGGCGATTACCGCTTGGATAATGCGAAACAGGATCAGCGCAGAGCCCAAGGGCAGGATCAAATATGGAACGACCCGGGGCAGTTTTTCATATTCTTCATTCTGGTTGATCAGCGGCTCCAGCCAACCGAACAACCACCGCATGGGGGGCACCTGGTCGGTCACGAACCAGGCTTGGTCCCGTGTCTGTTCGAACCCGGTGGGGAACCAACGCCCGCTGGTCCGATCAAGCGCCGCATACGGCGCCCAAAAATCCCAGGACCCTTTGAGCAACAGGAACGCGTAGACAATGCACACCCCACCGGCGATCAACGCCGTAATCTTTCGCGTCCGGGGTGCAAGCGTGTTCGTGATGACGTCCACGCCCAAATGCGCCGTCATCTTGAACCCGTAGCTGACGCCGAAGATGACCAGCCAAGCGAACAGGATCAGGATGACTTCCAAAGACCAAATGAAAGAGGAATTGAAGACATAGCGCATGATGACGGCCACGAAGGACAGCATCGTCATGGAGCCGAGAAGGATCGCAATGGCCGTTTCTTCAAAGGCGTGGGCGGCGCGGCCGAGGGCGCCCTTTGGCTCAAACTTGCTGGACATGCCACCCCTCCTCGGGTCGCAACCGGGGCACCTGAGTGGCGCCCCGGTGGAAAAATCCTCCGGTGGAGGCTTAGTTCGAGAAACTGGATGCCGCGTCGATCACATCAGAACCGATGCTGTCCGCGAACTGATCCCAAACTGGCCGCATCGCGGCGACCCAAGCGGCCCGCTGCTCATCGTTCAACTGGCGTACGACACCGCCCGCTTCGACGATGGACTGCTTTGCTGCGTCGTTCACCGCCGTGGACTCGGCGTTCCGTGTTGTTGTCACCTCGTCCAGGATCGTCAAGAATTGGTCCCGAACCGGCGCATCCAAACTGTCGAGCCAGTCGACCGAGGTCACGACCAGATAGTCGATGATCCCATGGTTCGTCTCGGTGATGCCGTCCTGCACCTCAAAGAACTTCTGCCCCCAAATATTGGACCACGTGTTCTCTTGCCCGTCGACAACCCCGGTTTGCAGGGCGCCATAGACTTCGGAGAAGGCCATGGGTTGCGGCGATACGTCGATCGCTTCCATCTGCGCGACCAGCACGTCCGACGGTTGCACCCGAAACTTGAGGCCAGCCGCATCGGTCGGCATCTCCAGCGGGACGTTCGCCGACATTTGCTTCATGCCATTGTGCCAAAACGCCAAGCCCTGCAGGCCGCGGCGCTGCATGCTGTCTTTCAATGCCTGCCCGTCCGCAGAGGCCTGATACGCATCCACCGCGTCAATTCCGTTGAACATGAACGGCAGGTCGAACACCTGGAAGACCTTGGTAAACGCCTCGAACTTGGACAGCGACGGTGCCGCCAATTGGACGTCGCCTTGCAGCATCGCCTCCAGCACCTGGTCGTCGTTATACAGCGACGATTGCGGATAAACCTCCATGCACATGGCACCGTTCATCTCGTCATTGACCCGGTCTTGCAGCAGGCTTGCCGCGATCCCTTTTGGATGCCGGTCGGTGTTGGTCACGTGGGCGAACTTGACCACGATTTCCCCGTCGTCGCAGGTCGCGTGCGCCATGCCAGCCGTAAACGACAGCGCGGTGGCAGCCATGGCAAGCGCCATGGACGTGGATGAAAGACTTTTCATGATGTTAACCTCCCTATGCCCCAAGGTTCTGGAGCCATGGGCGACATGGTACTTCACAGGTGGCGGCGGTAAAGGGCCGAGCCCTAAAAAATGATATTCGCCAATTATCAGTAGGTTATCGCCCTTCTTTCACCCAAGATAACACGGTTGTGAAGAATCTCGCACAGCCGGCGCCCCGCCTGTGCGGAAATCCGCACAAGCTACTGGCCCTCGTCCCCGCGGAAGTCTTCGGCCCGTAGGCCATGGCGGGTCAGCTTGTCGTAGAACGTCTTGCGGGGCAGTTCCAAATCCCGGGCAGCCGCGCTTGCCGCGCCGCGGTGGCGGGTCAATGTCTCGATCAATATCGCCCGCTCCACGGCGCGCATCCGCTCGGACAGGCCGGTGCCCACGCGGTCCAGATCGGTATTCTCCATCCCCATAGCAAAACGCATGGCAAAGTTCATCAGCGCGCGCGCGTTGCCTGGCCAGTCCCGCGCCATCAGGCGGGCTTGCAAGTCGGGCGGCACGGTCGGCGGTGGCAAATCCGCCTGTTCGCAGGCTTGGGCCAAGTAATGCTTAAACAGAACCGGAATGTCCGAAGGCCGCTCTCTCAGCGACGGGATCCGCACCTGTAACCCCTCCAAACGATAGTACAAGTCGGCGTCCAACGCCGGGAGCAGCGCCGCAGGCTCTTTGTTGGTGGCCGCCAACAGTCGCGCCGCATCCGGGGCCTCCGGTATTTCGGCCATCTGAAATTGAAGGTCCGAAGACAGCGCCTCCACCTTATCGAGAAAGAGAGAGCCGCCCCGCGCCAAATCCAACGCCTCGGCCAAGCCTGCGCCGTCCAAACCCATGGCGGCGCGCTTCACGAAGGGGCCATCGCGGCGCGGGGACAGCAGATGAATGACCTCCGCCACTTTGGAGGTGCCCGTCCCCACCTCCCCGTGGATCAGAACCGCACCCGTGCCCCGCGCCACAAGGCGGACCGTATCCCGCAGGCCAGACGCCTGAGCGGAGATACCGAACAACAGCCGCGCGGCGGCGTCCCCGCCTTCCAACGCCGACCGTGCCTGGCGGGCCTTCTGTGTGCTGACCCGCAGACCCAGGGCCCGCCGCAAAACAGCGACCAGTTCCTGCGGATCACAGGGTTTCTCAAGGAAGGCGAAGGCCCCTTCGGACATGCCGCGCACCGCCGACGGGACGTCGCCTTCCCCGGTCAATAGGACCACCGGCAAATCCGGGTCCACGCCCCGCGTATAGGTCAACAGATGAAAGCCGTCGCGGCCCGGCATGCGGATGTCCGATAGGATCACCCCATTAAAATCCCGCCGGATCCGGTCCTTTGCGGCCAGGAAACTGCTCACCGCGTGGACCCCCATATCCGCAAGCTCCAGGGTTTGAGACAGCGCTTCTCGGACGTGGCTGTCGTCTTCAACCAACAGGACATCCGTCATGCGGCCGTCTCCTCCTCTGCCGCGACAGGGCGCAGTTCGACATCCAAAGCGGCACCGCCATCGGCCAGGTTGCGACCGCGGATCTGTCCGCCGAAGCTGGAGACGATGCCGTAGCTGATCGACAGGCCAAGGCCCAAGCCTTGCCCCACTTCCTTGGTGGAATAGAACGGATCGAACAGCCGCTCCGGCTCCTGCAGGCCGGACCCGGTATCGGCGACGGTCAAGCGCGGCGGGCTCTCTTGCAACGTGATCGTCAGGCGCCGGGTGTCCTGCCCTTCCATGGCATCCACCGCGTTGGCGATCAAATTGGTCAGAACTTGCGTCAAGCGCACTTCTCCGCCAAGGGCCCAAACGGGTCGCTCGGGGCGGGTCACTTTGGTTTCAATCCCGCGCTCCAGGCGCCGCGCCTCGGTGATGTCCAGCGCAGCGTCAACCACGGCGGCCAGTTCAGTGGGCACCGCGGGCTCCGGCTCGGCCCGGGCAAAGGCGCGCAAGTTGCGAATGATCCGGCCCATGCGGGCGGCAAGCAAACCAATCTTGGCCAGGTTCCGGCCCGCCGCATCGCTATCGCCCCGTTGCAGGAACGTCTCCGCGTTCTGAGAAAACGAGCCGATGGCCATCAACGGCTGGTTCAACTCATGGGAAATGCCTGCCGACATTTGGCCAAGCGCGCTCAGCTTGGAGGCTTGGACCAATTCGGCCTGGGCCTGTTTCAACGCGGCCTCGGCATCCCGACGCTCCCCCACTTCGCGGGTCAGACGCAGGTTGGCCCGTGTCAGCGCCTCTGTCCGTTCCGAAACCCGCGCCTCTAGCGTGGAGTTGGCCCGGGCCAGCACCCGGCGCCGCTCCCACAGGACGACGAGGGCCGCGCCCAAGACCAGCAATGCCGCGGCCACCATCAACGCCTGTGACCGCGCTGACGCCCGCGCGGGCGCGGTGTCCAACAACATCTCGGCCGTCAGGCCCAGCGTCGGAATGGCCTCCGACACGTGCAGGGCCTCGGCGGGCACATACCGACCCGCCTCAACCTGGCGAACATCGAATGTCCGGATCGGGGTAAGGCGCTGATCCGGCAACGCGCGCAAAAACTCCTCCCGGTTGGAAAGAAAGACACGCCCCGCGTCATCGGTGAAGTAGATCGCCAACGGATCGCCGCGCCAACTGCGCTCCAGCGGGGCAAGATCGCGAATGACGGCAACTGCCCCGGCCACCTGGCCGTCCGCCCCAAAGACCGGCGCCCCATGGGCAAACGCGCGCCTTTCGCGCAGGTGCCCCCAACCCAAGGCGCCTTGCAGGGCGCGCCTGAACCACGGCGCCTGGGCAAACTGACCCTCTGCTCCCGATGCGGAGGCCAGGACGCGCCCGTCGGGCAGCACGATCAACACATCCGACGCCCCGCCGCGGTCGGCGAAACGCTGCAACACCAACGGCTCTACCTGCCCAAGGGCCGGATCCACAAGACCCCGCGTCGCACGCGCATCATCGGACAAAAGGACCGCCAAATCCCGGGATCGCTGCAATTCCAACCGCAATCGATCGGCGGCTAGGCTCAGGTCGGCCCGTCCCTTCTGGTCCAACACCAACAGGGACGTGCCAAGCGCGTTCCACCACACGGCGCCCGCCAAACTGGCCGTCACCAAAAGATAGAGGGAGATGATCAGGAACCGCCGCATACCGCCGGACTATAGCGGCCCCGCGCCAACAGTGGAAAGGCCAAGCCGCACCGCGCGCGACTTGATCCCTTGACCACGGGGCGGCGCAGGGGCACGCCGGGGCAATGCAGCGCTTCGACCAATCCCCGACCGATCCGGACTTTATTCAGAACCCGTACCCCTTTTACGAGTCTGTGCGCGCCGCTGGTCCCCTTGCCTGGTGGGACGCCTATGACCTGCCGGTCGCCGCGGGGTATGACGCCGTGAACGCCTTCTTCCGCGACCGCCGCTTTGGACGGGAGAATCCGGCCCCGCCCCCGCGCCCGCCCCATCAGGCGGCGTTTTGGGCGGTGGAGGATCATTCGATGCTCGAAGCGGACCCGCCCCGGCACACCCGTCTGCGGGCGCAGGTGGCGCGTGCCTTCACGTCGCGGCAAATCCAGGCTCGTTCTTTCGCGATCCGCGACTTGGCCGAAGACCTCGCCGCCCGCATGCCGGACGGCCCTTTCGATCTGTTGGCCCACGTGGCGCGGCCCTTCTCCGTTCGGATCATCGCCACCATGTTGGGCGTGCCGGAGGAGGAGGACGGACAGCTTCTGGCCTGGTCCAAGGCCATGGTCACCATGTACCAAGCCGGTCGCACGGTTGCCGACGAAGAACGCGCGGCCAAGGCGGCAGGCGCATTTTCTGCCCGCCTGGACCGGATCTTTGCCGCCCGGCGCGCCGATCCGCAGGATGACTTGATCACCCGACTGCTGCGCATATCAGAGGAGGGTGATTTGTCAGCCGCCGAGGTGACCGCCACCTGCATCCTGCTGCTCAATGCCGGCCATGAGGCGACGATCCATACCCTCGGCAACGGCGTCGCGGGTCTTTTGCGCACGGGGCTTTGGGGCATGCCGGTCACCCTGTCGCTGGTCGAGGAAGTGCTGCGGCACGATCCCCCCTTGCACATGTTTGTCCGCCACGCGCGCGAGGATCTGGTGGTGCACGGCCAAGCGTTCAAAACCGGGGACCGCATCGGGCTGCTGATCGGGGGCGCCAATCGCGACCCACTGCGCTATGCCGACCCTGCCCGGTTCGACCCCAATCGCTTCGATGGGGAAGCGCCAGTTGCACTCTCCCTTGGGGCAGGCATCCACTTCTGTCTGGGTGCGCAATTGGCCCGGTTGGAGCTGTTCGAGATGCTTCGCGCCCTGGCCGAGGCTGCGCCATCCCTCACCCTGGTCGAGCCGCCGACCTATGCGGATATTTACCACTTCCACGGTTTGGAACGGGTCATGGTGACCAAAGGCGGCTAACCCCTAGTTCGCCCCCTCAAAGAATGACCGGGCCGCAGCCGTCCACCCCCGTGGCAACCCATGCCCGCCGTCATGGACCAAAAGCCGGACATCCGCCCCCGCAGCGCAGGACGCCCCCCAGATCCGCGTTCGGAACTGAGGTCCGACGGTGATTTCATCCGGCTGGCTGCGGCAGCCATTGCGCGCCGTGGCGATGGCCAAACTGTCCCAGATCGACCCTTGGTGCCAGTCTCGAATGGCGCGTCCCTCAAAGGGGACCTGCCCGTCGGTCCAGCCATGGACCTGCATCACGGGCAACCCGCGCAACCCGTCGCATTCTGTTGGGTTGGGCGCGCGCAAGGCGCCCGCCACCGACACCATACCCGCCAACCGATCCCCCGCTTCACAGGCCAGCAGCCACGCCATGGAGCCGCCCGCAGAGAAGCCGGACGCATAAACGCGCGCGTGGTCCAGGGGGATACGGTCCCCCAGATCCGCGATGACGGACAGCGTGAAGGCCACATCGTCACGCGGCGCGCCTTCCCGCGCAGGGTAGGCGCGGTTCAATCCGTTCGGCGCGACAACGGCATAGCCGTGATCCAGGAAATCCGCCTTCAATCCGGCTGAACGGAAAATCGACTGCCCCGTGCCGCGATGCCCGTGGAAGAAAATCACCGCTGGCAAAGCAGTTGCGCCATCCCACCCCTCTGGCAGTCGCAGATGATAGTTGCCGCCGTCGATCTCACAGGGTGCGTCTGGCCCACACGGGGCCTGTTGGGCAAAAACGGGGATGGCGAAACACGCCAAAAGGATCGGGATCAAAATGCGCATCTGTACCTCCGTCCCCAGGACCTAAACCAGATGCGCCGATGGACCAGGCCCCGAGTATTTGCGCGGCTGTGGCCAAGGCGATTCAGCGGCACGGGCGGAATAAACTGCGTTTCTTTCCGTCAAGGACCCGCGTTGACCGCGCGCATCTGCAACGTGGGTAGAGCCCGTGACTGGCCATCCGGTTAAGCTTGCGCAAAGTTTCACCCAGCATCAGATCGGCCCCAGGGTCACGTGGGCCATCGTCTTTCCGGCGACGGGATGGCCGAGCCAAAGCCATGTAGGACCGAACGATGTTGATCTTATGCGGCGGAAGCCGGGCGTCGGCCCCTACTCCGCGGCTACTTTCCGCGCGTTTAGCATTGGTTTCAGGTAACGGCCGGTATGGCTTTCGGCAACCTCGGCGATCTGCTCGGGCGTGCCGGTCGCCACGACGGTGCCGCCGCCATCGCCCCCTTCGGGACCGATGTCGATCACATGGTCCGCCGTTTTCACCACATCCAGATTGTGCTCGATCACGATGACCGAATTGCCCTGGTCCACCAACTCATGCAGCACTTCCAACAGTTTGCGCACGTCTTCAAAATGCAGGCCGGTGGTCGGCTCATCTAGGATGTAAAGCGTCCGGCCGGTCGACCGTTTGCTAAGCTCTTTCGACAATTTCACCCGCTGCGCTTCGCCGCCTGACAGCGTCGTCGCCTGTTGGCCGACCTTGATGTACCCCAACCCCACGCGCATCAGGGCATCCATCTTCTCCCGAATGGTGGGCACGGCCTTGAAAAACTCCTGCGCGTCCTCGACGGTCATGTCAAGAACGTCCGCTATGCTCTTGCCTTTGAACAGAATTTCTAACGTCTCACGGTTGTAGCGTTTGCCCTTGCAGGTCTCGCATTCCACGTACACGTCCGGCAGGAAATGCATCTCGATCTTGATAACCCCGTCGCCTTGGCACGCCTCACAGCGCCCGCCTTTGACGTTGAAGCTGAACCGCCCGGGCTTATAGCCTCGGGTCTTAGCCTCCGGCAGTCCGGCGAACCAGTCGCGGATCGGCGTGAACGCACCCACATAGGTCGCGGGATTCGACCGGGGCGTGCGTCCAATGGGCCGTTGGTCGATGTCGATGACCTTGTCCAGATGCTCCAACCCTTTGATCGTCTCGCAGGGCGCCGGCGTTTGGCGCGCCCCGTTCAATTTCATGGAGGCCGTTTTGAACAGCGTCTCAATCGTCAGGGTCGACTTGCCCCCGCCCGACACGCCCGTGACCGCCACGAACTTGCCTAATGGAAAGTCCGCCTTCACATTCTTCAGGTTGTTCCCGGTGGCGCCAACGACTGTGACCTTCTTCTTGTTGCCTTTCCGCCGCTTGGCGGGCACCCCAATCTCTCGGCGCCCGGCCAGGTAGTCGCCGGTGACCGATGCGGGGTTGGCCGACAATTCCGGCGGCCGCCCGTGGGCCACGACCTTGCCCCCGTGAACCCCGGCACCTGGGCCAATGTCGAACACATAATCCGCCTCCCGGATCGCTTCCTCATCATGTTCGACCACGATGACGGTGTTGCCCTGGTCGCGCAGGTTCTTGAGCGTCGCCAACAGCCGGTCATTGTCCCGTTGATGCAGGCCGATGGACGGCTCGTCCAGAACGTACAGGACACCGGTCAGCCCGGACCCAATTTGCGATGCCAGACGAATGCGCTGGCTTTCGCCCCCCGACAGGGTGCCCGCGTTCCGGCTGAGCGTTAGGTACTGCAAGCCCACATTGTTGAGAAAGCCCAGACGCTCCTTAATCTCTTTCAAAATCGCCTGAGCGATCTCGTTGTTCTGTTTGGACAATTGCCCCGGCACCGCATCGATCCAGGCCAAAGCCTCGGCGATGGACATCTCAACAACTTGGCCCACATGCAACCGCGCGTCCGGCGTGCCCTTGGGGGGGCCGATTTTGACCGCCAGCGCCTCCGCTCTGAGACGGTATCCCCCGCACGCGCCGCAGGGCCGATTGTTCTGATACCGCTCAAATTCTTCACGCACCCAGTTGGAGTCTGTTTCGCGGTAGCGCCTCTCCATGTTGGGGATGACACCCTCGAACACGCGGGTCACCTCATACACGCGCCCGCCTTCGTCGTAGCGAAACTTGATTTTCTGGTCGCCAGACCCGCGCAGGAACACCTGTTGCACATCCTTTGGCAGGTCCTTCCACGCCAATTTCTTGTCAAACCCGTAATGCTTGGCGATGGCGTCGATGGTCTGGATGAAATACGGGCTTTTGCCCTTGTTCCACGGCGCCAAGGCGCCTTTGGCCAGGCTCAGGGATTGGTCCGGGACGACAAGCCTCTCATCAAAGAACAGCTCTACCCCCAACCCATCACAGGATGGGCAAGCGCCAAATGGCGCGTTGAACGAAAACAGGCGCGGCTCGATCTCGGGAATGGTGAACCCACTGACGGGGCACGCAAATTTCTCGGAAAAGGTTATCCGCTCTGGGTCGCCCTCTTTCGGGGCTGTTTCAAGAATGGCGATGCCGTCGGCCAAATCCAGAGCCGTTCGGAAACTGTCGGCCAGCCGAGTCTCCAGCCCGTCGCGCACAACGATGCGGTCCACGACGACGTCGATGTCATGGCGGAACTTCTTGTCCAACTCCGGCGGGGTATCCAGGTCGTAAAAGTCCCCATCCACCTTCACCCGCTGGAATCCCTGCTTGCGCAGCTCCAGCATTTCCTTGCGATATTCCCCTTTTCGGTCCCGCACGATGGGCGCCAACAGATACCCGCGCGTCCCCTCCTCCATGGCCATGACACGGTCGACCATGTCCTGCACCTGTTGTGCGGTGATCGGCTCTCCGGTGGCGGGGGAATAGGGCGTGCCCGCGCGGGCGAACAGCAGGCGTAAGTAGTCGTAAATCTCTGTGACGGTTCCAACGGTCGAGCGGGGGTTTTTCGACGTGGTCTTCTGCTCAATGGAGATGGCAGGGGACAGGCCGCTGATGTGGTCCACATCGGGCTTCTGCATCATATCCAAAAACTGCCGCGCATAGGCTGACAGGGATTCAACATACCGCCGCTGCCCCTCCGCGTAGATCGTGTCGAAGGCCAAGCTGGACTTTCCGGACCCCGAAAGCCCTGTAATCACAACCAGTTGGTCGCGGGGAATATCGACATCCACGCCTTTGAGATTATGCTCACGCGCGCCGCGCACTTCGATGAATTTCTGGTCCATGATGCCCCCGGATGACAGCAAGGGCACAACCTAGGCGGCAGCGCCCCAGATGCAATGTCCCCTGCCCGAAATCTGGCTGGAACGTTTGGCGAACATCTTAACCATTCGGGTCGAATTTGGCCAGAGGGAAGACGCGCACCCCAAGTGTCGACGCGCGCGAACCCATCTCATTCTTCGCACTTCCCATCAAACGTCCACGAAAATGCCCCAATGGACCGGTAACGAACCGGTCAAAACACGGAATGCGGGCGCCATGGGCACTTTGAACGCCATCAGTGAACTGCTCCTCCAGAGCATTTGGATCAAGGTGATCGTCATCCCCCTGACGTTCATCGCGATCTGCATTTTGCTGTTTGGCCGCCGGGATGAGTTGAGCGGCAATGCCGCGCGGAACACGTTGGCAACACTGTTTCTGGTGTTGCTGAACTACGGGACGGCGATCCTGTTTGCGGCACAGATCGCGGCGGCGGTCCAATCCTTCTACGACGCGCTTGGCATCCCCCATCTGGACCCTGCGTTCTGGGACGGGGTGCCCCTTTTGGCGACCATCTTGATCGGCCTGATCGTGCGGGACTTTGCAGATTATGCGTGCCATCGCTGGATGCACACATCGCTGGGCTGGCCCACCCATGCCGCGCACCATTCAGACAGCCATGTAAACGCGTTCACCGTTTATCGCATCCATTTCCTCGAAGCCTTGGTCATCACGACGACCAATATCCTGCTGCTGACCTGGCTTCAGATCCCCGAGGCGATCCCCTTCGTGCTGCTGCTAACAATCCTTTACGGGCATTACGTGCATACCGACCTGCCATTTACCCATGGCAAGCTTTGGTGGCTCTTTGCGTCCCCGGTGTTCCACCGCTGGCACCATGCCGACGTCCCCGAGGCGTATGGCAAGAACCTGTCCAACATCTTTTCGATCTGGGATGTGATCTTCGGGACCTATTACCGGGCCGGCCCCTGCAAGGCAGAGATGGGCGGCCGCCTCTCGGGTCTGTCGGACACCAACCCGCTGCGCATCTTCATTTATCCGTTTCAGGAATGGGCCCGCATTGCGCGCGCTGCTTTGGGTCGCACGACACGGCGCAAGGCACCGGCACCTGACTTGCGCGCGAAAGTGTCGAAGCCCTAGGTCTGCTCCCCGGCCGCGCGGTGACCGGACCAGATGGCCAGAACACCGCCCAAAACGGCAAAGGCCACAATCGAAAGCAGCAGCGCGTCAACCCCGGCCCCCGCCCAAATCGCCGCAAGCAGCGGTGTGCCGGTGACCGTTCCCAGATTGCCCAGTTGCGCGATGGCGCCGGTGGCGCGCGTCCGGTCCGCAGCGCCTGGGTTCAACGCGGGAATGGCCGCAAAACTGGCCCCCGGGACCAACCCCATGAAGGCGAATGCCACCTCCAGCGCGAAGGGCAGCCCCGCCCATGCGGCGAAGACAAAGACCACAACGCCCCCATAGCCCAGCCCCGCAACCCAATGGCAGGCCCACCTCCGGCAAAGCGCCCCGCCCAACAATGTGGTCACCAACGTCACCAAGGGCAGGGTCGTCGCCAGGTCAGGTCGGTCCAAGGCCGGCGGCAGCAGGGCAACACAGGCCACAAAGGTCAGCGTGTAGCACACGAAACCAAGACCCGGCGCCACCAGGCGCAGGTTGCCATAGATGCTACGGTGCATGGCAATCGGGTCCAACGGAACGGCATTTCGGGGCCCTTTGGGCACCATGGGCCACAGGATGGCGGCCAACAGCGCTAAGGCGGCCCCATGACTGGCGAAGATCAGAGGCAAACCCCCGACGCGCAACAAGGGGGGGAACAGCTGGGCCGAAATCACCAAGGACGCGCCGAAGAACACCGCCCAAAGCCCCATGACGAAGGGACGTGCCCGGTCCGATGCCGCCGCCGCCATAAGCGGTGGCCCGGCCACAACCAGCGCCAGATGCGCGATCCCCTCCAGCACACGCAGGCTCGCGAAGATGGCAAAAGGCGGCATCAGCGCCTGCAGCAACGACAGTGCCGCCCCCAGCACAAGGCCCAGCAGATAGGTCCGCCCCGCGCCCAGCCCTGCCGCCAGGGCGCCCGCAACGACACCCAGCATCAAGCCCATGACGCCGACCAAACTGACCAGCAAAGACACTTCGGGGATGGTCCGCCCAAATGCCGCTGCCACCTCAGGCAGGGTCAAAGCGATTTTGCCGAACTGCGCCGCTGCCAAAAGGCCACCGACGAAAACAGCGATGATAAAGGACCAACGTGAACGGAGCATGCCCCGCTCTGTCAGGTCCAGCTCGCAAGGGCCAGCGCTACCCTGCCCCTTCGCCGAACATCACATAAGTCACCCGGCCCGCGCGCCCGTGCACCTGGACATAGACATACTTAATTTCTCCTCGCCGCAGACTGTCCGCGACGTATCCAGAACTCGGGAACGCCCGACAATCCTGTGAGATGACGGTGCGCGCGGCACGGTTGTCGAAGAACGGGTCCGACTGATCGCCGTCGTGCCAAATGCCAAAGCGGTGATAATTGGCGCGATCCTGTTGCAGGATGGCACAGGGATCAGTCAGCCGGGTGCCGCGCGAGTTATAGAAATCATCCGCGCCGATATAAGCATAGTAGGAGCCGAGGACCTGGTCGGCCCAAGCTGACCCGGACCCAGCCATCAAAAGCGTCGCGGACAGAAGAAAGTGCTTCATGGAAACCCCCATTTCGTGAATGGGGGGACTGCGCCACAGCCAGGGCCGTGACGCAAGCCTGTTCGACCGACCCGCGTCGATCCAAGGCCACAGAAGCCGTCTGCTCCCTCAGAAGTGAATGGCCCGTCCATCGGCGTCCAGTACCGACTCGTGCATCATTTCGGACAGGGTGGGATGCGGGAACACGGTATGCGCCAAGTCTTCCTCGGTCGTCTCCAACTGGCGACCCACGACATAGCCTTGGATCAACTCGGTCACTTCCGCACCCACCATATGGGCGCCCAGCAACTCCCCGGTTATCTTGTCGAAGATCGATTTCACCATCCCCTCCGGCTCACCAAGGGCGATGGCTTTGCCGTTTCCGATGAACGGGAAGTGGCCGACTTTGATGTCAAGCCCGGCCTCTTTGGCCTTGGCTTCGGTCATGCCCACGCTCGCCACTTGCGGGTGGCAATAGGTGCAGCCTGCGATGCTTTCTGGCTTCACCGGATGCACGTCATTCTTGCCCGCGATCAACTCGGCCACCATGACACCCTCGTGGGACGCCTTATGCGCAAGCCATGGCGCACCCGCCAAGTCGCCGATGGCGTAAAGCCCTGCAACGCCGGTGCGGCAATACTCATCGGTGACCACATGGGTGCGGTCCACTTTGACGCCCGCTTCCTCCAGGCCCAACCCTTCCACATTGCCGACAATGCCCACGGCAGAGATCACGGTATCGAACTCCTGCGTCTCCGATTTGCCGCCCGCTTCAATGGTCGCGATGACCTTATCGGCCTGGCGATCCAGTTTGGTGACCGTGGTCTTCTGTAGGATTTTCATCCCCTGCTTTTCGAACTGCTTCTTGGCGAATTTGGAGATTTCTTCGTCCTCCACCGGCAAAACACGGTCCATCACTTCGACCACCGTCGTATCGGCGCCCAAGGTGTTGTAGAAGCTGGCAAATTCGATGCCAATCGCGCCCGATCCGATGACCAGCAGCTTTTTGGGCATATGCGCCGGTTGCAGCGCGTGCTTATAGGACCAGACGCGTTTGCCGTCCGCTTCCAGACCCGGCAGGTTGCGCGCCCGCGCGCCCGTGGCCAGAATGATGTTCTTGGCCGACAACTCGTCGGCGCCTTTGTCCGTCTTGACCGACACCTTCCCTGGACCGGCCAGCTTGGCCTCGCCCATGATCGTCGTGACTTTGTTCTTCTTGAAGAGGTGCCCGATGCCGCCAGACAATTGCTTGGCCACGCCGCGCGACCGCGCCACCACCGCGTCCAGGTCATAGTCGATATTGTCTGCCTTCAGGCCGAACTCTTTCGCGCGGTGCATTAGGTGAAACACTTCAGAGGACCGCAACATCGCCTTGGTCGGAATGCAGCCCCAGTTGAGGCAGATGCCGCCCAAATGCTCCCGCTCGATACACGCGACCTTCAGACCCAATTGAGACGCCCGAATGGCCGCCACATAGCCACCAGGCCCGGCACCGATCACGATAAGGTCGAAGGATTGAGCCATGGAAACACCTCTGGAGTTGAGCCATTGTTTAACGTTGAACTATCGAAGCCTGCCCCTAGCGAAAAGGGGCAGGACGTCACATGCCGGGTTGCACCAGACGCATAGCTTGGCGTCAGATTTCCACCAAGGGGCCACGAAACTTGCGACGCCCATCGACAGACGACATTCGATTCATAACTGTTGAATACGTATTCTTTCCCTGTAAGCTGATCACGAACACGCATCGACGGGAGGATAGTATGCGCAAACGGACCTTCTTGGCCACAGTCGCGGTCGCGGCCCTCGCAGCCATGGCGCCGCTGGCGTCTTCGGCGGACGGACATCTTGAACAACACAACCTTCTTCCGGGCAAGCCGTTCGAGGGCACCAAACTGAACATCCTCAGCGTGGTGACCCCGCAATTCGATGGGCTGATGTTGCGCGATGCGGAATTCACCGAACTCACTGGCATCGAGACAGAGTGGACCTTCATCCCCTTCGGCTCCTTGCAGGAAAAGATCAACGCGGAAGGGATCGCGGCGAACGGCACGTTCGACGTGGTCAACTACCTGGACAGTTGGGGCCCGCCCAATGCCCACTGGCTCACGCGGATTGACGATTTGATGGCCCGCGATGGCCTGTCCATGGACCGCTACCCCGCGGCCTTTGCCCGCTCTGCCCAGTTCGAGGGGGAGACGCTGGGCTTCCCCCTGCGCGCCCACCCGCAGTTGATGTTCTACCGCAAGGACCTGATCCCAGAGCCGCCAGAGACCTGGGAAGATGTCATCCGCATCGGAAAGGCGCTGAAGGAAAGCAACCCCGACATCGCGCCGCTGGCCCTGTATTATAACAACGACGGCAACCGTCAGAACCTGTTCATCTGGATCAACTTCCTTTGGGCGGCTGGCGCCGACATCTTCAACGACGATGGCACCGCCGCTTGGGCGTCCCCCGAAGGCATCCAAGCCACCAAGGACTATATCGCCCTCCATACCGAACATCAGGTGACCAACCCCAATTCGCTCGCCTTCGTGGAACAGGACGCGCGGCAATCCTTCATGCAGGGCAACTCTGCCATGATCCCGGTGTGGTGGTGGGCCTATTCCGGGTTCTACAACCCCGACAGTTCGACGTTGACCAAGGACCAAGTGGGCTTTGTGGGCATGCCGTCCTACCAGGGCACGACGAAGACCTACGCCATCTCCATGCCGTTCTCGATCTCGAAATATTCGGAGAACCAAGACGCCGCGTGGGAGTTCTTGAAATGGCTCTCCAATCCCGAGATGGACAAGGCCAATGCCACGGTCCGCGAAGTGGCGGGCAAGCCCATCGTCAACAACGTGGTCACCCACATCTCGTCCCTGCAAGACCCGGATGTGAACGCCGCCAACGACGGCATCCAGGCCGCCGCTTGGGACAGCTTGCAACAGTCCGACATCATGCCACAAATCCCTGAATGGCCCGAAGTCGGGGACATCCTGTCCGCCGCCATCGCCGAGGCCGCCGCCGGGGGCGATGTTGAGGCGCTGATGACCGCCGCGGCAGAGCGGGCCGATAAGGTCCTGCGCCGAGCGGGCCGGATCGAATAGGGCCGACCGATCAGGCGGGGCGCGCCCCGCCTGGCGCCGCACGCCTTTGGGCGGGGGACACCCCGCCCAGACCCCCCACGGATCGGGCACAGCCATGCGTGACAACACCCTGAAATACCTGCTGGTCCTGCCAGCGGTCGTGGTCGTCTTCGCCACCGCCATTTGGCCCCTGATCGAGGCCGCGCGCCTGTCCTTCACGGTCGGACGCTTGAACCGACCGGACTCCCTCAATCAGTATCTCGGGTGGGAAAACTACACTTGGGCGTTCTTCGAAGAACCGGCCTTCTGGAACTCGGTCTGGGTCACGGCGATCTACACGCTCCTCACCGTGGGGCTTACGACCCTCTTGGCCCTGGGCCTCGCCCTCTTGCTTGCCCCCGGTGGGCGCCTCCGCAGCGGGGCGCAAACGCTTCTGATCCTGCCGTTCGCCATGAGTCCCGCCCTCATCGGTGTGTCCTTCCGCTTCATGTTCAACCCGGAATTCGGCCTGTTCGACGCCTTCTTCGGCGTGGTCATCCCGCCCCTGGCCGATGTGAGTTGGCTGGCCGACCCGACCCTGGCCTTTGCCGTGGTGGTCATGGCCGATGTCTGGGGTTGGATCCCGTTCTTGACCCTGGTCTTGATCGGCGGACTGGCCAGCGTGCCCCGCGACACGATCGAGGCCGCACAAGTGGACGGCGCCAGCGGTTTGCGCGTCTTCCGCGATGTTACCTTGCCCCAGCTTGGGCCCGTCTTGGCCGTGGTGATCATCCTGAAATCCATCTTCAGCCTGAAAACCTTCGACCAAGTCTTCATGTTGACCAACGGCGGCCCGGGCACGGCGACCCAAACGCTCAGCCATTACATCTACTTCAACGGCATGAAATACGGACAGATCGGCTATTCCGCCTCTGTCGCGTGGCTGATGGTGATCCCCATGATCTTTCTGACCTATGCCTATGCCAAATTCGTCTTCCGGAAAGCCTGAACGATGACGGGCAAACAACGCAAGCAACTGATCGACGCCGTTCAGGTCACCCTGATCCTGATCGCCATTTTCATCATGCTGGTGCCGATCCTGTGGATCTTTCTGGCGGCCTTCAAAACCCATGTGGATGTTTACCAACTCAAGCTGTTCTTCACCCCCACTTTCGCCAATTTCGGCACCGTGTTCGACGATCCGTACCGGTTGGGGGAAAAGCTGGTCAACTCCACCATCGTGGCCTTCGTAACCGTGGCCATCGCAATCCCCATTGCGACACTTGCCGCCTATTCCTTCAGCCGGTTTTCCCTGCGGGGGGAAACGCTGATGCTGGTCATCATCCTGGCCACGCAGTTCGTGCCGGCCGTTGTGATCATTCTGCCCTTCTTCGTCATGTTCCGCGATATCGGGCTGTTGGACACCCGGGTCGGCCTGATCTTGGTGAACCTGGCCATCGTCATGCCCTTCGCCATCTGGATGATCAAAGGCTTCATCGATGGCATCCCCCTGGACACCGAGGAAGCCGCCATGGTCGACGGCTCGTCCCGCTTGCAAGTGATCCGAAATATCGTGCTGCCCATGGCGGCACCGGGCCTGCTGACCGCGGCGATCTTCTGCTTCATCATCGCTTGGAACGAATTCCTGTTCGCATTGATCCTCACCAACAAGGACGCCGTGACCCTGCCCATCGGTCTGGCGCTTTTCAAAGGGGAGGAGGGTGACCTTTGGAACCTCCTCTCCGCTGCGGGGATCATCATCATGGCGCCCATGTTCGTGCTGGCCCTGATGATCCGCAAATACTTCGTCCAGGGCATGACCATGGGGGCCGTTCGCTAATGGCTGAGATCAAACTCAACAATCTAACCAAACGCTGGGGTGATTTTGTCGGGGTCGATGACCAGTCGCTCCATATCAACGACCAGGAATTTCTTGTTCTTCTGGGCCCGTCGGGCTGCGGCAAGACCACAACCATGCGCATGATCGCGGGGCTGGAGGATCCCACCGCCGGAGAGATCTGGATCGGCGACCGCATGGTCAATGACGACCTGCCCAAAGACCGCGACGTGGCCATGGTGTTCCAGAACTACGGCCTCTACCCGCATATGACGATCTTCGACAACATCGCCTACCCGCTCCGCGTGCGGGGCGTCGACAAGTCGGGTATTGAACCAAGGGTGAAGAAAGCCGCAGAACAGGTTGAACTGACACAGTTCCTGGATCGCAAACCCAAGGCTCTGTCCGGCGGTCAACGACAACGCGTGGCCTTGGCCCGCGCCATCGTCCGTACGCCCAAAGTCTTCCTCATGGACGAGCCGCTCAGCAACCTGGACGCCAAGTTGCGCGTGACCATGCGGGCCGAGTTGAAGCATCTCAGCCGCGCCCTCCAAATCACCACGGTCTACGTCACCCATGACCAGATCGAGGCCATGACCTTGGCCGATCGTGTGGCCGTCATGAAGCACGGCGTGATTCAGCAATTGGGCACCCCCGACGAGATTTATAACGACCCCGCGAACCTGTTTGTGGCCGGGTTCATCGGGTCCCCTGCCATGAACCTGATCAACGGGTCCGTGCAGGATGGCATGTTCGTCACCACCGGTGGCACGCGCTTGGTGCCGGTCAATGCGCCCAACCGACCGAAGGCCATCCTCGGCGTCCGTGCCGACGATATGGAGGTCCATGATAAGGGCCAAGGCGACATCGACGTCACGATATATGCCTTTGAGAATACGGGCGAAAGCACCCTCTTGACCGTGCAATGGGGCAAGCAGCGCGTGATCGCGCGCGGCGACCGTCACTTGCGCAAGGAACAGGACGACGTGGTGGGCATCCGCTTGAACGCCGACCACCTTTATTTGTTCGACCCCGACACCGAAGCCCGCATTCGGATGTGACCGCCATGGCCGCCCCCCTGCCCCACGGACTGCGCCATGTCCTCTAGGCGCGTCACCGCCAGCGACGTTGCCCGCGCGGCGGGCGTCAGCCAGCCCACGGTCAGCCGGGTCTTTTCCAGCGCGGCCACCGTGTCCCCGGACAAGGCCAAGCGGGTGCGCCAAGTGGCCGAGGAATTGGGATACATCCCCAACCTCGTGGCGCGGTCCCTGAATTCAGGCCAATCCTTCCGCATCGGGGTGGTCCTGGCCTATTTGGAAAACAGCTTCTTTGGCGACATGCTGCAACGCCTGTCCAAGGCCCTGAATGCCCAAGGCTATTCCGTGACCGTCTATTTCTCTGGCAACAGCCCAGAGGAGGTGGACGGCATCGTCGGCGACCTCCTCGCGGATCAGGTGGACGGCATCGTCATCGCGTCGGTCAGCCTGTCCAACGCGCTTGTATCTCGGGTGCAGAACGCGTCCATTCCGTGCGTGTTGCTCAATCGCGGGCAGACCGACCCGCATGCCACCATGGTCACCGCCGCCAACCAGGACGGCGCGCGCATGGCCACGCAATTCCTGATCGACGGGGGCCACCGCCGCATCGCCCATATCGCCGGCTGGCAGCAATCGCTCAATGGCCGCGACCGGCAGGCGGGGTTCTTGGCGGCGATGGACCAGGCAGGCCTGACCCCGATTGCCTGCATCGACTGCCACTTCCGCCGACAAGTGGCCATGGACGAAACCCGCGCCCTTTTCGCCCAAGACATCACGCCCGATGCCCTGTTCGTCGCCACCGACCACATGGCCTTCGGTGTGCTCGAGGTCTTGCGCCAAGAATTGGGCCTGCGGGTCCCCGACGATGTCTCCGTGGTGGGCTATGACGATGCGCCCATGGCCGCTTGGGGCACCTTCGACCTGACAACAGTCCGCCAACCCCTGCGCCGGATGATCGAACAGACCGTGGCCCTTTTGCTGGAAAGGATCCAGGGCGGCGACCCAGCCCCGCAGAAAGTGGAAATCCCCGGGGAGTTGATCCTGCGCGGATCGGCCAAACGCCCCACGACCAAAGGCACATCAGATGGCACGTAACCCGATCTCCGAAACCCTGCTGGCGCGGTTGCAAAGCGTCGACACGCCCACGGTCTGCAACGCCATCGAAGTGGCCCAGGGCCAGCGGGGCTTCAACCGCTTCACACGGGGGACCATGCACCATTGCCGCCCAGGGATGCCCGCCATGGTCGGTCGCGCCCGTACGGCCCGGATCGCCGGGCTGGCCCCCCCGACCGAGGCGCCGGAGGTCATCAAAGCCCGCCGCCTCGACTACTTCCGCGCCATGGCCCGCGGCCCCACGCCCACCGTCGCCGTGATCGAGGATGTGGATTACCCCAATTGCATCGCCGGCTGGTGGGGAGAGGTCCACGTGGCCGTTCACAAGGGCCTCGGCATGGCGGGGGCGCTGACCAATGGCGTCATGCGTGACCTGGACGTAATCGATGACGGCTTTCCCATCCTTGCGGGGTCCATCGGGCCCAGCCACGGCTTTGTCCATGTGGTCGATTTGGGGGCCGAAGTGTCCGTCATGGGCTTGCGCGTGGCCGAAGACGATCTGGTCCATGCCGACCGCCACGGCGCGGTTGCCATTCCCGAAGACGTGATCCCGAACCTGGCAGCCGCCATCGACACCGTCTTCGCGAACGAGGCGCTGATCCTTGGGCCGGCCCGCGCGCCGGGCTTTGACATCACGGCACTGGAGGCCGCCTGGGCGGTGTTTGAACGCCGCCGCACTTAGGCGCCCCTATTGCAACCCATGCAAGGCCCGCACCCGGGCCAGCGTCTGACTGTCCTGGGGGAAATTGGTGTCGATATACAGGGCGATGGCATCCCACAACTCCACCGGGGTCAGGTCATTGCCCAGATGCAGCGCAAACAAAAGCGCGGCCATCCAACGGTCATGGTAGGTATCGTCCACCTGCCCGCTTCCCTGACACGAAAGCACCCCCGCCGTTATCTCACAACTCACCCCCCACAGCAGGGACCAAAACCCTTGGGTGAACGACTGCACCGTGCGGCCCGAAGTGCCGATGAATTCGATCTGCCGGGACACTTGGTCCAAATCCGTCACGCAATCCGGGTGCACCACAACCCCCGGCGAATGCGTGATCAGAAAGTTCAACTCACAGGACCCGTTGTCCAGCCCAGTCAATTGGTGATCCAAGGCATAGACCTTCACCATCAGGTAGAGAGAGATGACCTGCGCCAAAATCTCCGCCATCTCCCCGTTCAAGCCGAAGCTGGCATATTGATCGTAGTAATGGCCCAACTCGTGAAACAGGATATTGGTGTGCAGCGGCGCCTGGGCCCGCACACCGATGAACGCCACATCCTGCATCGGCCCCCCAACCGCCGCCGGATCGGGGCAATCCACGCGCGTGCCTGCGACATCGCGGCAATGGACCACCAAGGGGTGCGGCACAGGCAGATCAAGGGCCTCGGCGTCCTGTTCATGGACGCGGATATATTTGAACTTGCCCGGTGCATCCGTGAACCAGCCTGAGCTTGCGTTGACCACCAAAACCAGCGGGGCGCGGTGTTGGATGCCGTTCACTGCCGGGTGATGGTCCCACGCATAGGGCACCGCCGCCCCATGGCTTTGCAGCGCGCCCATCAACGGGTCCATGGCGGCCATGGCCCGCTGCGTCTTGACGAACAGGTCCTGGGCATAAACTTGCAACGGCAGGGTTGCGACCGGGCCCGGCGACGCGCCCAGAAACGGCGCTTCCCCGCCGTTCAGGCACCGTGCCGTGGTGAAATGGGCAAACGCATCGCCGCCCGATCCCTCGAATGACAGGACCGACATCCGCCGCGCATCCCCCATCCGCGCAGGCGTCCAGGGCCCATTGCAGGTCACGCCCTCCGGGTCCGAGAAGTCGAGCGTCGGGCCGATCTGTTTCGACGGCAGGTCCCCGTGCAGCGTCAGGGTCATACTGCGGGGCGCGTCGTCGATTCGCGTGGCCAACACCTCAGCCTCCGCCTGATGTCGCCGCAACGTGATCAACGCCCCGCTGCGCGCATCCACAAGAATCGTCGCCAGACTGTCCCGGCTGCGCGCGAAACTGCGTTGCCACACCGTCGCGCGATAGGCCATGCGCCCCAAATGCGGCAGGGCCACCAATTCCGGCCGCGTCAGTCGAAACGGCCGCTGCCCGCCTTCGGCCACCCATTGACGCCGCATGGCCCGCCGCGCCCGCAGGACACCGCTGGGGTTGCTCAACCCGATATAGCTGCGCTCCGGGTCCACCAAGGTCCCACGGGTCAGAACCAGGTCCTCTCCATCGCGCAGCACGACGGTGATCTGGCCGCCCTCCCCGTGGACCGGCACACCGCGATAGGTCTGATCAAAGCGGATGATCTGCAAACGGTCCCGCCCGATGGGCGCCGCGGCAAGGGTCAACCCCAGGGGCGCCAAAGCCGTGCCTGGGGCGATCTGCTCGGCCACGACCTTCGCTGCGAACGCCTCCAGCGCAATCTCCGCTGGTGGTCGCGGGGCAACCAGCTGCGGCTCCCCGAACAGCGGATCCAGGCGCGTCTGGGCAGACCCATGAACGGGCGCCAATAGGCCAAGGACCAAACAGATGGATGCAAGCGCTTTCATGGCGGCCCCCTTCTCCACCATGCTAGATCGCTTAAAGGCTGCGCGCACCTGCGGATAACCGCAAAGCGCAGATCACGGCCCCCTTCAAGCCGCCGCCTGGAACTCCCGCAGGATGGCCCCATAGGCCCCGTTGGACATGAACTCCGCCTCCGGCGTCGACATCTCTCGGCCCAGGGCCTCGTTGCGAAACGGAAAGCGGCCGAACCGGCGAATGACCTCCCGATGGACCCGCGCGTGCAAAAGGGTCTCCGGGCTGTCCATCCGGTTCGCGATCAGACCCACTGCCCGGGCCTGGTCGGACATGCTTTCTGAATGCTCCAGCGGCAGATAGAAAAACTGCCGCCCTGGTGCGGCAACCCGCTGGTCGTACCCCTGGTTGATGGCCCGCTTCGCCGCCACCCGCGCCCGCCAATCCGTGGCAAAGGCGCGCGCAGACCCGCGGAACATATTGCGCGGAAACTGGTCGGTCAGGATGCAATAGGCCAACGCGCCTTTGGGGCAGGATGTCCAAATATGCAAACCGCCCATATCCGCCTGTTCCCACAAATCTGCGAACCTCTGGCGAATGGTCTCATCCAGATCCGCGTCCACCTTGTACCAATCCGCCGGTGCACACGCCTCCAACCAAAAGTGCAGAACCGCCTCGACATCCGTGTCGATCATACCTTTCCCCCTCACACGTTATCTGGCGCGGCTTCCTCTTCTGCCGCTGCCTGTTCTTCCCATTCCTCCACGACGTTCCCAATCGTTACCGGAGTCGTGGCCGCTTGTGCAACGGCCACGAAGGCCCCCGTCTCGACCCCTTCAATGGTGGCGCGCTGCGTGATCCGCCACAGGGCATAGACCGCCAAGGCCGTCATGATCGCGCCCAGAAAGATGTAAAACCCCGCCGGTCCGACCCGTCCCATCAGCCAGCCCATGACCAGCGGACCGCCAATGGCCCCCAACCCGTTGACAAACAACAACCGCGCCGAGGCGGAGGCCATGTCCTCCGGATCGAGGTAGTCGTTGGTGTAGGCCAACAGCAGACCATAAAGCGGGTTCGCCATGCCCCCGATCAAGAAAGACGCAAGGCAGGCCCCATAGAACCCGCCGAAGCCGCTTAGCCCAAGGCCGCAGGCCACCGCCCCGACAAAAGCCGCCGCGATGACCAATTTCCGCCGATCGACACGGTCCGACATCCACCCGATTGGGTACTGCAGCAACAGGCCCCCGGTATACATGGCAGACACGAAAATGGCGATCTCATTGGTACTGAACTCCGCCAAGGCGCCATAGACGCCGACCATCCCGAACATGCCCGAAAACACCGCGCCCAGCAGGAACACCCCCACAAATCCCAGCGGAGAGGTTTGGTAAAGCTCCCGAAAGGACATGGCCTCCGCCGTCTCAAACGGGGGCACGGGCGTCGCCGCCAAGAGGATGGGTGCGAAGGCCAGCGACACCAAGACCGAGACCGCGATAAACAGCTCATACTCCTGCGCATCGCCGAACGCGAACAGGGCCTGGGCCAGGACGATCCCGCCCATCTGTGCGATCAGATACAGGCTCAGCGCCCGTCCCCGCGTCTCATTGGTCGTGGTGTTGTTCAGCCAGCTTTCCGCCACGATATAAACGCCGCAAAAGCAAAACCCCACCAGCAGCCGCAGACCCGTCCAGGAAATGGGGTCGGTCAGCGCCGGAAACAGGATCAACCCCGCCGAGGCCAGCGACCCCAAAGCCGCGAACACGCGCACATGGCCAACCTTCTGGATCAACCCAGGCACCAATTGGCTGCCCAGCAGGAAGCCCGCGAAGTAGCTGGACATCACGATGGACATGGCCCCGGTCGAGAAGCCCTCGATCTCGCCCCTCACCCCAAGCAATGTGCCCTGAATGCCATTGCCGATCATCAATAGGACCATGCCAAGAAGCAGCGCCCAGGAATTGCGAAGAACGATCAGCATGGCACCCTCCGGGACTGAGTCGCATATCCCCGCGCCTACGCCCCAGTGCTATGCCCGTCCAGCGCATTCGCGACATGGCGGGGCGCTGTCAGACTTCGGCGTCTACCCCGGTCATCGGGGGCCACGCAGCCGCGAAAATTAGCCATGCTTCAGGCGCCAAAGATGCAGCCCCTTAGCCGCATCGCGACCCGATCACTTCCCGTTCGGCAGCAGAAGTGACGCGTCGCCGTAGCTGAAAAAGCGATACCCTTCGGACACCCCATGGCCATACGCCTCCAACATGCGGTCGCGCCCCATCAACGCAGAGACGAGCATCAGCAATGTGCTTTGCGGCAGGTGGAAATTGGTGACCAGGCCGTCGGCCACTTGAAAGGAAAATCCGGGGTAGATGAAAATGTCCGTCTCCCCCCGGAAGGGGGCGATGGCGCCGTCGCGGGCGGCGCTCTCGATCAGGCGCAGGGCGGTGGTTCCCACGGGAATGACCCGCCCGCCCTCGGCCTTGGTCTGGGCGATCATGCGGGCGGCATCGGGCGTGACCTCTCCCCACTCGGCATGCATTTTATGGGTGGTCACGTCCTCGACCTTCACCGGCAGGAACGTGCCCGCCCCCACATGGAGGGTGACTTCCGTAAAGGCCACGCCGCGCGCGCGCAACGCCTCTAGCAGTGGCGCATCGAAATGCAGCGACGCCGTGGGCGCCGCCACCGCACCGGAATGCCGGGCCCAGATCGTCTGGTAATCATCCTTGTCCTGGGCGTCCGGCGGCCGCTTGGCGGCGATGTAGGGCGGCAACGGCATCTGACCGGAGACATCCAGAGCATCTTGCAACGCCTGGCCGTCGCAATCGAAGCGGAGCGTGACGTCCGTTTGCCCGTTGGCCACGACACTGGCGGTCAGATCCCCGGCAAAAGAAATGGTGTCACCTTCCCGTAACTTCCTGAGAGGCTTGGCTAAAACGCGCCATTCCCCGCGGGGAAACGCCTCAATCAGGGTGACTTCGCACTTGGCCCGACCGGACCCATCCGTGGTTTCCCTCACCCGGACGCCGTTCAGCCGCGCGGGGATCACTTTGGTGTTGTTCAGCACCAGCCGATCGCCGGGACGCAGCCAGTCGACCAAGTCCGTGACCACCGCATCGGTGGTGCGCGATGGCTCCACCACCATCAACCGGGCCGAGGAGCGAGGCCGCGCAGGGCGCGTGGCAATCAACCCCTCGGGAAGGTCGAAATCAAAATCAGACAGTTTCATGGTACGGCGCCCTACCCCTCTGGCGGCGGTCTTCGGAAGATATCCCGAAATACGCCTGGCGTCAGGATGGACAAGGGGTTCACACTGACTTGCGGGTTATCCACAGCACCTTGCAGGCGGTACGTAAACCCGAACAGCCCCTCATCCCGCCGCGCAAACAGGGCCCCGAACAGGCCGTTGACCAGATAGATCGGAGAGATGACGCCTTGCATGTCCAGGGCCTTGCGCGTGCTGTCGAATGTGCCGTCTGCGGTGATGGACATGCTGGGGCCCACGGCACTGGCCCGGCGCACGACGATATCGTTGGGGCGCAAGGTGAAGTCACTTTCCACGGTCTGAAAGAACAGACCGTCGCCGCCCAACTGCTCTAGGATGCCGACAACGGACAAGGCCTGCAGAAGGGAGGCCAGGGCCGGGGCGTTGCGCACCCGCAGGTTCGCCATCCGCAGGGCGCCGCTATATTGCCCATCCTGGTCTGTGGGCCGCAGGGTCAGCGACAGATCCCCGCCGCGGGCGTCCTTGAAAAAATCCGCCGCGCGCAACACGGCCCCTGCGTCGGAGGAGCGGATCTGAACGGCACTGCCGCCGCTTTGAGGGGCCAACACGCCCTCGATGGGTTGGGCGCCATTGATGCTCCCGCGGAACTGTCCGCCGCCGCCGCGCAATGTGGCGCGCAGGTCAGTCAGCGCGATGCCATCGGTCACAACCAGGCGGGACAGCGCCACGTCCAGGGGCGCCGAATCGCCGTCCCCGCCGCTGTCTTCCCCGATGAGAAGGGCTTGGCGCAGATCCGCAGTACCCCCCTGGATGGCGATGGCTGGGGGCACATCGCGCCCGCGGCCCGTGAACACCACCGGCCCCCGGAACCAGCCCGTATCCACCCGGTTGAGCCGCGCGCGGCGCAGGTCGCCAGCCTCGGTCAAGGTGATCTGACCGGTGACCGACAGGCCCGGCGCGTCAAATGTCAGGGACGGGATGTCAGGGGTTGGGCCCAGGACAACGTCCATGTCCAGGGATGCGCTGCGGCGGGCGGGTTTGCGCCAGGAGATCGCGGGGAGCGATACGGCCATCCCCTCCAGCGTGCTGCGGGCACGCAGGCGCGGCGGCGCCCCGGCGGGCAGGTCGATATCGATCTCAGCTTGGGTCCGGCCGGAGATTTGGAGCGCCCCGAGGGAGATGCCCAGCCGGTCCAGCCCTTCGGGGGTAAGCGTCGCGATGCCCGCGATCCGACCGGGATCCGGCAACGGCTCCCGCGGGGGGCGGGGGCCGTCGGGGTCAATGGGCGCGGTGCTGCGGGGGGGCAACGCCTGGCGCCAAGACCCCGAAAACGGGACGCTGTCCAAGGTCATATCCCCCGCAATTTCAATACTGTCCGGGTCGCCCTTCAAGCGCAGGGTCGGCGCTTCGATCACGCGGCCCTCCACGATCTGATCGCTGCGGACGGAGGCGAGCGTGGCATCCACCGTCCAATCAATTTCGGCGGGCGCGTTGCGCGGGCGCAGCGGCAATCGCACGGTGAGCACGGCATCGGCACGGCCCGTGGCGAAACGCCGGTCTTTCTCGATCCGGTCGAGCAATTCCAGGGGGCGGTTGTTCAACAGCGTGAGCGTGCCGCCAATATCGCCGGAGGCGCGCAGGGTCAGCTCTCCGACGGGGGGGCGTTGCGTGGCATCGGCAATGACGAAAGTGGACGGGCCGACGCGAAGGCGGTCGGTCTCGGCGGTCAGGCTCTCTCCGGGGCCGATGGCGGGCACCTCCGCCCCATCGATGCGCAGCGACAGCCGCGTGCCCTCCAACTGCGCGGCCCCGCGCGCGCCTTCCGCGGCGGGCATGAACCGCATGAACCGCAGGCTGCCCGCCTCGAAATCGAAACTGCCCAACACGTCCGGCGGATCGCCGGGCCGCAGCCGGACGGCCGCTTCGACGTTGCGCGCCACCCCATTGAGCATGTTGTTGGCAAACCACCGGCGGCTTTCCGGCTGCAGGTCATTGGGCCAAAGGGCGCGCAGGTCACCGACGGCGATTTCCGGCACCGAAAGACGAACGCCCCCGGCGGGCCCCTCGGGCAGGAAGTCGATGGTGCCCTGAAGGCGCGCCGTACCCGAGGGGCCGGTCAGCATGGCTTGGCCGATCCGCAGGGCCAGGGGTTGCTGGGTCAGGCGTGCCTCGAACAGCCCAGCGTCAAAGGCGATGCGGCGTTCGAACACGGCTTCGGGATCAAACAGTATATCGTCGAAGATAAGCTGCGATTGGATCGGCCCAGTTAGCCCGTCTTCCAACAGGATTTGCCCGTGCGCCGCCACCAACACCTCGTCCGAGGAGGCGGTGATCTCCGACAGCGCCACGCGGTCCGACCCGGGCACCCAGGCCACGGCCAGGGCGGCACGGTCAAGGTTGAACTGCCCCGGGCGGCTGACCATCACCGGCTCGCGCACCTCGACCCGGCCTTTGGCGGGGCCGGGGGTGCCGTCTTCGGATACGACCATGGTCGCGGCGGCAGAGACGTGGCCGCGCACCAAGGTCAACGCGGGAATATTTGGGAACCGATCCGCCAAGTAGCCCAGGGGCAGATCGTCCATTGCCAAGGACGCGCGGGCCCCGTCCCCGGTTTGGCTGCGAGACAAATTGGCAGAGACTTGGGCCAAGCGCCCGGCGCCGGTGGGAACGGCGAAGGCCAGTGTCACCTCTGTCCCGGCGTCGGTGCGGCGCAGATCGAGGCCGCCGTCTTTAATGTCCTGGGCCAGGCCCGTGATCTCGTCGCGCAGGCGCAGGGTGATGCCCGCAATCTCCAACCGCTCCAGCGCGGCGACCATGGGGATGGCCAGGGCGCCGTCCAACGCCGCCAAGCCGTCGACCCAATCGGCGGGCAGGTCGCCGCCCTGCCCCGTGCCAAGGGCCAGGGAAAACCGCCCTTCCCCGTCGCGCATCAAATCCAGGGCGAGGCCTTGGACATTGACGTTTCGGGGCAAAAGCTGCCCTTGCAACAGGCTGGGCCCGTCGATGGTGACGGAGGCCCGCGGCAGGCGCAGAACCTCTTGCCCGCCATCGGTCAACACGCCGTCGGCCAAGGCCAAGGTCACCCGTTCCGCCACGGTGTCATAGGCCACGGCCAGGCGCGCGATCTGCACATCTGGCCCGGCCAAGGTGCGGGTCAGGCGATCCTCCACCACCTCTACCATCCATTGGGGGAGGACGATGGGGCCCTGGGTCAGACGGATAGCGGAGCCCACGAGGAACGCCGCCACAAGCGCCACGGCCACTGCCAGGCCGCGCGCCGCGCGCAGGGGCCAGGATCTGGTGGCAGAGGTGTCGGACATGGGTGTCCTCCGGGGCGACGGACTAAGTTTACCTTGACCTGCCTAGGGCGGAGTTCCAAGTCCCGCCAAGGGCAAGGATGATGTGAAAGGACCCGTCTATGGCAGACCAAGCAGTGATCGAAGCTGGCAGCAGCGCGCCCGAGTTTACCATGCCACGGGATGGTGGCGGAGATGTGTCCCTGTCGGACTTCGCGGGAAAGCAGGTGGTTTTGTACTTCTACCCGAAGGATGACACGCCCGGATGCACCAAGGAAGCTATCGCCTTTTCAGAAGCCATCGAGGCCTTTGAAGCCGAGGGCGCGGTGGTGATCGGCGTGTCCAAGGACAGCGCCGCCAAACACGACAAGTTCATCGCCAAGCGCGATTTGAAGGTCATCTTGGCCTCCGATGAGAATGGATACACCTGCGAAGATTATGGCGTGTGGGTCGAGAAGAACATGTACGGCAAAAAGTATATGGGCATCGAGCGCGCAACGTTCCTGATTGGCGGCGATGGCGTCGTGAAACAGGTGTGGCGCAAGGTGAAGGTACCGGGCCATTCCGACGCCGTGTTGGAAGCTGTGCGCGGGTGACCCTGTCCTTGGCAGAGATGGCCGTGGACGTTCTGACCACGGCCGGTGGGCGCGAGAAAACGGCCAAGTCCCGCGCCCATGCGGCCACGTGGCGCACCACGCGGGATGCGGGCGCCACGCTGCCCGTTGGGCATGCCGGTCCGCCGGACCGCCCGTCCCGGCCAGAGAAACCCGACCTGCTGAACCCACGTGACGTGCCGCGCCGCAAGCCCGGCACGCCGGAGGGGCGCATCGCCCTGTTGCACGCGGTGGCCCATATCGAGTTGAACGCGGTGGACCTGCATTGGGACATCATCGCGCGTTTCACCGACACGAAGATGCCGACGGGGTTCTATGATGATTGGGTCAAGGCGGCGGATGAGGAATCGAAGCATTTCAACCTGATGGCCGATTGCCTGGAAGAGGCAGGCAGCCATTATGGCGCCCTTGCGGCCCATGCCGGCATGTGGCGCGCGGCCGAGGATACCGCCGAAGACCTTCTCGCGCGGTTGGCCGTGGTGCCCATGGTGCTGGAGGCCCGGGGGTTGGACGTGACGCCTGGCATGATCGAGATTTTTCGCAAAGCCAAGGCCATGTCTGCCGTTCACGCATTGGAAACAATCTACGCAGAAGAGGTGAGCCATGTGGCCTATGGGTCCAAGTGGTTTCACTTCCTATGCGGGCGGCACGAGTTGGACCCGAAAGACGTGTTTCACGCCTTGGTGCAAAGGTATTTCCATGGCCCGCTCAAGCCCCCGTTCAACGAAGAAAAGCGCGCCGAGGCGGGTTTACCGCCTGATTTCTATTGGCCTCTGACTGGCAACACTTCCCCGACGTAAGCTACGGTTTCGGCGGGATACTGCGCAGAATCCGATCAATTGGTCAAAGGTTCTGACCGGACCTTGCCCGCACAGCGACATTTGCCTAAAACCCGGGCCAATCATACAGCTCCGGTCGGGAAGTCGGGGATTTGGGGAACGGTCACGTCGCAAGTTACTTTGCCATCGCGACGCAGGAACAGGGAGACGGGACGTGAAGCAACGCCTGTCCGACAAGCTCAATGCGCGTCTCGAACGCTATGTGCCGGAACAACGACTCTTTTTGAAATCTGAACAAGGCACGCGATTTGTCCGCATGCGGCCCACCACGCAAGTGGGCATCTTGACGGGCGGGGCCGTGTTTGTGGGTTGGACGGTGGTGGTGACGTCCTTCTTTCTGATCGGGGCCATCAGTTCCAGTTCCGCCCGCGACCAGGCCGAGCGCGCGAAGCTGGCCTATGAGACCCGCTTGGACGCCTTGGCCGGAGAGCGGGATGCGCGTCTGATCGAAGCCGAACAGGCAGTGGCGCGGTTCTATGGGGCGCTGAACGAAGTGTCCAAGATGCAAGAACAGCTGCTGGAGGCGGAGCAGCGCAACCGGGAGCTTGAGACTGGCATCGACGTAATCCAACGCACCTTGCGCCGCACGGTTGCCGAACGGGATGTGGCCCGCGATGCGCGCGCCGAGGCGCTGGCCAAGCTGGAAGATGCACCAGAAGCCGCCGCCCAAGCGGAGCGTCTGTTGGCGGATGCGAGCACCATCGCAACGACGTTGTCGGACGCGTTGGACGAAACCGCCCAGCAACGGGACCGTGCCCTGATCGTGGCGGAAACGGCAGATGAGCAGATCAGCCGCATGCAGGCCCAGGCCGTGGTCGTGGCGGAGCGGAACAACGAGATTTTCCAACGCCTCGAATCCGCGGTCGAAGTGTCGCTGGAGCCGTTGGAGAAAGTGTTCGAACGGTCGGGCATCTCTCCCGATGCGTTGCTGGAGCAGGTGCGGCGGGGGTATTCGGGCCAAGGTGGCCCGCTTGAGCCCATCGTGTCGACCCGTGGGACGCCCAACGACCAGGTGGGCCAAGACACCGAACGGGCGAACCGCTTGCTGAACCGCCTTGAGGAGGTGGACCTGTACCGGGTGGCCGCCGAAAGCCTGCCTTTGGGGCATCCGGTTCCTGGCCCCCATCGGCGCACATCCGGCTTCGGTCCCCGCTGGGGCCGCATGCATTCCGGTCTGGATTTTGCGGGGCCACGCGGAAGCGCGATTATCGCATCGGCGGCGGGCACGGTGATCCATGCCGGATGGCAGTCGGGATATGGAAAGCTGGTGAAAATCCAACATCCCCTTGGTTTTGAGACGCGCTATGCCCACCTGAATACGATCAGCGTCAGCGTTGGGCAAAAGGTCTCGCGCGGGCAGCGCATCGGTGGTATGGGAACCACCGGACGTTCGACCGGAGTGCATCTGCACTATGAGATCCGCCGGGGAGGACGCGCGCTCAACCCAGTCACTTTCTTGAACGCAGGTCAGGATGTTTTCTAAAACCAAGATGAACCAGCCCGGCGGCGACGCCGATAAACCCAAACCGCCCGCGGGGATGACCCCGCCCCAGGCGACCGTCCCGCCCAGCAAACCTGCGGGCCTGGACACCCCCCAATCAGGAGGCGGAATGAAGCCGAAAACTGCGCCCTCCGCGCTTGCCGCGGACCTTGTTATCAAGGGCGATATTAAGACGACCGGCGACATTCAGGTCGAAGGCGAAGTGGAAGGGAACATCTCGGCCCACCTGTTGACCGTTGGCGAAGGCGCCATCGTCCGGGGCGAAGTGATTGCCGATGACATCGTGGTCAATGGTCGCGTCGTGGGCCGTGTGCGTGGGTTGAAGGTGCGCCTGACCTCCACGGCGCGGGTCGAAGGCGATATCATCCATAAGACGATCGCCATCGAATCGGGTGCCCATTTTGAAGGGGCCGTGCAGCGTCAGGACGACCCGCTGGCCGGGGCCGGTGGTGGCAGCAAGCCGCCCATGAAGCCCGCTGAGGCCCCCAAAGCCTAAGGGCGCGCACTACATGGCTGTGACGACGACAACCCCGCCCCAATGGAGCGGGGTTCATCGTTTGCCAGGCTTGGAGGGGCGCATCCCAAAGTCCCGCCGCCAAGCCATCGTGTTGACCACGTTCGGGTCGTTGGGCGACTTGTATCCGATCCTGTCGGTCGCGCGCGCCCTGGAGGCGGAGGGGGTCGAGGTGCGCCTGGCCCTGCCCCCCGACGATTGCGACATGGCACGCCGTTGGGGGTTGCTGGCCACGCCCGTGGGCCCGACAGAGGCGGAGGTCCTTGAGCCCCTGGGCCGGACGCGAGAGGACGTTGCCGCCGACGTGTTGCGGGACCTGGGGCCGCCATTGCGGGATCTGGCGCTGCCGATTTTGCCCCGGGTGCTGGACGACCTCCAACCCCTTTGCGACGGGGCTGCCTTGGTCGCGGGAACGTTCCTGGCCTTGGCCGGTCCCATGGCGGCGGAACGGGCGGGCCTTCCCTATGTGCCGATCGCGTTGCAACCATACCTGACGCTGTCGGCCGAGGACCCACCCACCGGGCGCGGCTTTGGCCTGATGATCCATGAGCCGAGGCGCAAGGCGGCCGTGCTGTGGAACCGGCAGGTGATCGGTTTGGTCCATGGGCTGTTCCGTCTGCGCCACGGCAAAGCCTTCAACGCACTCCGCGTGAGGTCGGGCCTGTTGCCCGCGGACGAGACCCCGGTGTTGCAACAGACGGGCGACATCCCCATGACCCTGGCGCTGTGGTCGGAACGGTTTGCCCCCCTGTTTCCGGATCGGGCCGGGCAGTGGCGCCCAACCGGATTTCCGCGGGCACCCGAAGGGACATTGCCAACGGGAGCGCAGGCTTGGCTGGATGCCGGGCCGCCGCCCCTGGTCGTCACGCTGGGGTCTATCGGTCAAACCATCGCGGGCCCCCGGTTCTGGCCGGAGGCCGTGGCCCTGGCCAGGGCATTGGGCCTGCGCGCGGTATTATTGCACGGCAAAGCAGAGGTGCCCAAAGGCCCCGACGTGCTGGCCCTGCCTTACGGCGCGCATGCGCATTTGTTCCCGCAGGCGGCGGCGATCCTGCACCATGGCGGCATCGGCACCACGGCAGAGGCGCTGCGCGCGGGCAAGCCGCAACTGGTGGTGCCCATTGGTGGGGATCAGTTTGATAACGCGGCGCGGCTTGAACGGTTGGGATTTGGCACCACCCTGCCCGCCCGACGCTTTACCGCCGCCCGGGCGACGCGGCGGCTTCGGGCCCTGTTGGATCGGATCGACTACCCGGCCCTGGGCGCGCTGGCCGATCAGATCCAGGCGGAAGATGGGGCCCGGGTCGCGGCCCTGCACTTGATCCGGGCCGCTGGCATTTCCGCCCCACCCTAGCGTGATCCGGGCAGGCGTTACTCTCCGGTGGCGTCCGCGCGGCTTTTGCCCGCCACGTCCAATGCCAGCACGCTGGCCATCAACCCGTCGAGCGATCCGTCGAGGACGCCGCCCGTGTCGGAGGTCTCAAAGCCGGTGCGCAGATCTTTGACCATCTGGTAGGGTTGCAGCACGTAGGACCGGATTTGATTGCCCCAGCCCGCCTCGCCCTTAGCTTCGTGGGCGGCGTTGATCTCCGCGTTGCGGCGGTCCAGTTCCAGTTGGTAGAGGCGGGATTTCAGGGCCTTCATGGCGATGTCGCGGTTTTGGTGCTGCGACTTCTCCGAACTGGTGGTGACGATGCCGGTTGGCAGGTGGGTGATACGCACGGCGGAATCGGTGGTGTTGACGTGCTGACCGCCTGCGCCAGAGGATCGGAACGTATCGATACGGATATCATTGGGTTGGACGTCGATTTCGATGTTGTCGTCCACCACCGGATAGACCCAGACCGAACAGAAGGATGTGTGCCGCCGTGCGGAGCTGTCATAGGGCGAGATCCGAACAAGGCGGTGGACGCCGGATTCAGACTTCAGCCAGCCATAGGCGTTCTTGCCGCTGATCTTATAGGCGGCGGATTTGATGCCCGCCTCTTCGCCCGCCGTTGTGCTTTGCAATTCCACGTCGTAGCCGCGCTTTTCGGCCCAGCGGACATACATGCGCGCCAGCATGGATGCCCAGTCACAGCTTTCGGTGCCACCTGCGCCCGAGTTGATTTCGAGGAAAGTGTCGTTGCCATCCGCCTCCCCGTTGAGCAGCGCCTCAAGCTCTTTCTCGGCGGCGACTTCGACCAGGGCAGCGATGGCGGCTTCGGCCTCGGACACGACCTCTGTGTCTTCCTCCATCTCTCCCAGTTCGATCATCTCGACGTTGTCGGAGGTGTCACGTTCCAGGCTTTCGACGCTTTCAATGGCGTCCATGAGGCCCTGCCGGTCCCGCATCAGCTTCTGCGCCCGTTCCGGGTTGTCCCAAAGCGTCGGGTCCTCGATCATCGCGTTGAATTCTTCCAAGCGATGGGCGGCCGTTTCCCAGTCGAGCCGCTGCTTGAGCAGCTCGACAGATTTGCCGATCTTTTCGACATGGGATTGAACTTCTGCGCGCATGGCTTTGCTCCGGCTCGGGCGTGAGCACTCAGGTAGCAAGCGGTCGAAGGGGCCTCAAGGGGACCCGCTCAATAAAGCCCACCCGAGGAGAGCGCGCCGAATGTGGCCCGCTTTGGCACGACGACCTTGCGCCCCGTGGAGGTTTGCACCTCTCGTGCGGCGGAGGCGGCGCCATCGTCGCTTTCGCCACGGCGAAACAGGGGCAGATCGCTGGACATGGCGAAGCCACCGTCGATGATTGCCCCCCCGCCGATGCCGATGAAGCCATCCTCGCCCTCGCGGAAGTATTCGGACACCACATGGGGACCTGACGCATTGGGGCCAAGGCGGGCACCGGTATAGCGGTCGATCTTGACGAAATAGCCGCCCGGCGGAACCTCGAACGGGCCACCGCCGTATTTCTTGATTGCCTCACGCATGAATTCATTGAAAACCGGCCCGCACATGCCACCGCCCGACGCGCCGCGCCCCAGGGATCGGGGACGGTCATGGCCGATGTAGCAGCCTGCCACGATTGTCGAGGAGAAGCCGACGAACCACACATCTTTGGCGTCATTGGTGGTGCCGGTCTTGCCCGCGATTGGCACGGGCAGGTTGACCGTCTTGGAGGCGGTCCCCCGGTCCACGACGCCTTTCATCATGGAGGTCAACTGATAGGCGGTGATGGCGTCCATCACCCGCTCTCGGTTCGAGGCGATGCGGGGGCCGTAGCCCGATGGCAAAGACGCGAATTGCTTGCAATCCTCGCAGGTGCGCTGATCGTGCTGATAGACCGACCGGCCATAACGGTCCTGGATGCGGTCCACCAATGTGGGCTCCACCCTCTCTCCGCCATTGGCGAACATGGCATAGGCGGCCACCATCTTGTACAGCGTCGTTTCCTGGGAACCGAGGGAGTTGGCCAGAAGCTGATCCATGCGGTCATAGACGCCGAAGCGTTCGGCATAGCCGCCCACCACGCCCATGCCCACATCCTGGGCCAAGCGCACGGTCATCAGGTTCCGCGACCGTTCGATCCCCGTGCGCAGGGGCGATGGGCCATAAAAGCGGTTGGAGGCGTTTTTCGGGCGCCAGATCTCTCCGCCGGACACGATCTCGATGGGCGCGTCGACCACGATGGTGTTGGGTTGATAGCCACTGTCGAGGGCGGCGGCATAGACGAAGGGTTTAAAGCTGGAGCCGGGCTGCCGCGTCGCCTGTGTGGCGCGATTGAAGACCGAATGCTGATAGCTGAACCCGCCCTGCATCGCCAAAACCCGGCCCGTGTTCACGTCCATGGCCATGAACCCGCCCTGAACCTCGGGCACTTGACGCAGGGTCCAGCGGATCAGGCTGCCATCGCTGTCATTGGTCATCTGCCGAACATGGACGACGTCGCCGGGCTCAAAATTGGCAAAGAAGTCGCCGCGCATCCATTGGATGTCTTCGCGCGGAACAGAAACGGTGCCTTCGACATCTTCGACGCCAAGAGTTAAGCTTTGATCGGCCACCGACATGACCACGGCCACATGCCACCGGTTGCCAAGCCGCACATCCCGGGACACGTCCACATCGGCCAACGCCTTCCGCCATGCGGGCTCGTCCGACAAAAGGGACACGTCAATGGCCTCTTCGGTGCCACGCCAGATGCCCTGGCCCCGGTCGAACCGCTCCAACGCCTTTTGCAGGGCTTGGGCGGCCACGGACTGCATCTCTTTGTCGATGGTCGCGCGGACGGTGAAGCCCTGGGTAAAGAACTCCTCCTCGCCGAAATCCTGGCTCAGTTGGCGGCGGATTTCATCGGTGAAGTAGTCCCGGGGCGGCAGGGCGGCACGGAATGGCGGGTAATGGCCGGACTGGACCGTCAGGAGGGGTTTCTGCTGGGCTTCCTCCATCTCTCCGCGGGTGATGTAGCCGTTCTCGAACATCTCCCGCAGGACGAAATTGCGGCGGTCGATGGCCACCTCGGTCTTGCGCACGGGGTGGTAGTTGGACGGGGCCTTGGGCAGGATGGCGAGGTAGGCGGCTTCTTCAAGGGTCAGGTCAGAAAGCGTCTTGTTGAAGTAACTTTGGGCCGCGGCGGCCACGCCGTAGGAGTTTTGGCCCAAGAAGATCTCGTTCATGTAGAGTTCGAGAATGTCTTCCTTGCTCAACGTCTCTTCGATGCGGGATGCGAGGATGATCTCTTTGACCTTTCGCTCGGCGCTCCGGTCCGACGACAGCAGGAAGTTCTTCATCACCTGTTGGGTGATCGTGGACGCGCCGCGCAATCTTTTGCCCCGGGCCGCATCCACGGCGGCGGCGATCATGCCGCGGGGGTCGTAGCCTGCGTGCAGGTAGAAATTCTTATCCTCGGCCGAGATGAAGGCCTGTTTGACCAGATCCGGGATGTCCTCCGCAGAGGCGAACAAGCGGCGTTCGCGCGCGAATTCATCCATCAGGCGGCCTTCTCCGGAATAGATGCGGCTGATGGTTGGCGGCGTGTATTGGGCCAATTGTTCGTGGTTCGGCAGGTCGCGGCCATACATCCAAAGGATCGCCCCAATCGTCAGCGCCCCCGCGATCACACCGAGGGTGATGGCCGAGAACAGCCCGCCGATGACGGCAACGACAAACATGAACGCCCCGTGGAGCGACGACCAAAGGAGCGTCCCACTGGCAGCCATTGCCGATCTAAACATGCCTACGACCCCTCAAGACCACTGGCGCCGTTATAGCCGACCCTGCAGAAGGGATCAAAGAGGCAGGCGATCACATCTGCCGGGCGAAGGCGCATTATTGCCGCAGTTTCGCAGCTTCCGCCGCGTCAGTGGCCGCCCATCGTTCCACCGCCACAACCAGAGCTTGTGCCATTCGGGCGCGCCAGGCCCGTTGTTGCAGGTTGGCAAGGTCCCGTTCATCGGACATGAACCCCAGTTCCAGGAGGACAGACGGGATGTCGGGCGCCTTCAAGACCGTGAAGGCGGCGGCCAGGCGCGGGCGTTTGTGCAGGCGCAGCCCGGCCTCGTTGATGGCTTGAACCATGGCGGCGGCCAGGCCGTTGGCCCGTGGCCCCGTCTCCGTCCGGGCGAGGTCGACAAGGACCTGGGCAATCTCATCCCCCGACTCCGCCAGGGAAAGGCCCAGAAGCAGGTCATCCCGCCCATGGCGCGCGGCCAGTTCCTTGGACATTTGGTCAGAGGCCTCGTCCGACAGGGTATAGACCGTGGCGCCTGAGGCGCCGCCCCCCTGCACCGCGTCGGCATGGAGGGAGATCATTAGATCCGCCCCGGCTGCCCGCGCGACCGAGGCGCGCCCGCGCAGGGCCAGGAAGGTGTCCGTCTCTCGCGTGAGAACGACTTGATGGCCCCGGCGGCGCAGCAAATCGCCCAGCTCATTGGCAAAGGTCAGCATCAGATCGGCTTCGGCCACGCCCCCCCTTTCCGCCCCGGGGTCGATGCCGCCATGGCCCGGGTCCAGGGCCACGACCAAGGGGCCGTCCCCCGTTTGGCGCCGGGTCTGTGGCGCCGGGAGAGCGGGGCGGACGACGTCCCAGTCTTGGCGCACCTTCGGGCCCATCTGCGCCCCCGCAGACCCACGCCCGGCGGAGATGCGAAGGTCCGCCCCCTCGCCGCTGGTGTCCAGCCAGGCGGAGGTAACGATCATGGGGCGGTCAAGGTCCAGCACAAGACGGGACCAACCGGGATGCACGCGCCCGAACGCAGCGCCAGTGATGACATCGGATTGTGGTGTCCAGCCGTCGAGCGCGGACCAATCCACTTCCGCCGTATCAAGCACGAAGCGCCAAGGGTCCGGTTGCAGGAACAGCCGCCAAGGGACCGGCGCGCTCAGCGGGAGGGTGAGGTCCAGCCGCCCGCCCCCGCCTTCGTGGATGACGATCCCCGCGCGGTCCACCAGGGCCAGCATGCGCATGTCCTGTGCCCCCGCAGGAAGGAGGCTGAGCGTCCAGAAGAGAAGCGCGCGCAGGATCATCGCGTGGCCATGAAGGCGCGCAGCCGGGCCAACCCTTCTACGATATCCGAGGTGGCCCGGGCGTAGGAAAACCGCAGCGTTCCCGCGCCGCGCCCTGGGTCGAAATCCAGGCCGGGCGTGACGGCCACGCCGGCCTTCTCCAGAACCTCGGCCGCGAACGCGCGGCTATCATCGGTCAAACGGGACACGTCGGCATAGATGTAGAAGGCCCCATCGGGCGGTGCGATCCGATCAAAGCCGGCCGCGGGCAACCCGTCCAACATCAGGCGGCGGTTCTCGCCATAGACGGCCAGGTTGGCAGACAGCTCTTCTGTCGCGTCCATGGCGGCCAACGCGGCGACCTGGCTGGCATGGGGGGCGCAGATGAACATGTTTTGGGCCAGGCGCTCCACGGTGCGGACATGGGCTTCGGGAACAACCATCCAGCCCACACGCCACCCCGTCATGGAGAAATATTTGGAGAACGAGTTGATCACATAGACATCGTCTCTGATCTCTAGGGCGCTGACGGCGCGGCCCTCATATTGGATGCCGTGGTAAATCTCGTCGCTGATGACGGCGATGTCCTTCTGGGCGCAAGCCCCAATCAAGGCAGACAGGGCGGTCTTGTCCAGCATCGTGCCCGTGGGATTGGCCGGGGAGGCGACGATCAGTCCGGCCAAGTCTGGTGAAAGGTCATCGGCAACGGGTTGGTACCGGTGGACGGCCTGCGTCTCGATCCCGACGGGATGAAGGCTCAGCGCCTTCAGGATTTGCCGATAGGACGGGTAGCCCGGCAGGCCCAGGCCCACTTTGTCGCCCCCGTCGAACAGCGCCGTGAACGCCAGCAGAAACGCCGCCGACGACCCTGAGGTGACGACCACGCGATCCGGGTTCAAGTCGACCCCGTACCAGTCGGCGTAAAGGCGCGCGATCCGGGACCGCAGCGCGGGCAGGCCCAGGGCCACGGTATAACCCAAGGCCCCCGTCTCCATCGCCTTTGCCAGGGCCGCACGGGCGGCGGCGGGGGCGGGTGTCCCAGGCTGTCCCACCTCCATATGAATGACCGAATGTCCGGCAGCTTCGGCGGCCCTTGCCGCTTCCATGACGTCCATCACGATAAAGGGATCGACCTGGGACCGGGTCGAAACGCGTCTTGCACCTGCCATGGACCGCTCCATACTGCTTTTGTGCCCTGATGGCCCGGCGGACCTGCCAGGGTCAACGCCCCGCGCCCTTTGACGGAGAGGTCTTTATGGTCCGCTTTGCCCTATCGTTTGCATTGGCCCTTTGCCTGACGCTGTCGCAGGCCCAAGGGCGGGGCCTGATCCGCGATGCGGAGATTGAATACGCCTTGCGCCAAGTGGCGCAACCCATCCTTCAGGCGGCCGGTCTGCCCGGATCGGTGCGGATCTACGTCATCCAAGATGACAGCATGAACGCGTTTGTGGGCAATGCGCGGGCGATCTTTGTCCATTCCGGCCTGTTGCTGCGGCTAGAGACGTCCGACGAGTTGCAGGCGGTGTTGGCCCATGAGGCGGCCCATATCGCCAACGGGCATCTGACCCGCCGCCCGGTGGCCGCGCGGTCAGCGGCGACGGCGGCGAATATCGGGCTGATCCTTGGGGCCGCGGCCGCCGCGGCCGGGGGGCCGCGGGCGGGGATCGGCGTCGCTGCCGGCTCGGCCAGTGCGGCGCAGCGCAGCCTCTTTGCCCATACCCGCGCCGAGGAGGCGAGCGCGGACCAATCCTCCCTCCGCTATCTGGCCGCCGCGGGCACTGATCCGCAGGCTGCCGCCAAAGTGTTGCAGCTGTTCCGTGGGCAGGAATTGCTATCGGTCGGGCGCCAGGACCCCTATGCGCAGACCCATCCCCTGACCCGCGACCGCATCCGCGCCGTCGAAGGGTTTGCCGCCGCCGTGCAGCCGCGGGTCAAAGATCGGCGGGCCGTGGACTATTGGTATGCGCGGGCGGTCGGCAAACTTTCCGCGTTCAGCCGGGCGCCCAGTTGGACATTGCGACGAACCCGCGGAGAGAGTGGTGAGATTGCCGCCCTGCGCCGCGCCATTGCACATCATCGCAAGCCAGACGCCCGGCGTGCCTTGGCCGGGATCGACGCGCTGATTGCCGGGCGCCCCAACGATGCGTTCTACCATGAATTGAAGGGTCAGTTCCTGCTTGAGAGCCGCAATCCGGGGGCCGCCGTGCAAAGTTTTCGCCGTGCCGCCCAATTGGCCCCAAGGGAGGCGTTGATCCAAGCGGGGTTGGGTCGTGCCCTGCTGGCCGCCGGACAGGATCGCGACGCGCTTCGGGTGTTAAGTACGGCGCGCAGCAATGCGCCGTCCGATCCACGGCTGTTGCGGGACCTGGCCACCGCCCATGCCCGCGCGGGCCAGAATGGCTTGGCGTCCGTCGCTGTGGCCGAACGCTATGCCGTGCTGGGCCGGATGCGGGACGCGCGCATGCAAGCGGAGCGTGCCGCCGGCTTATTGCCGACCGGGTCGTCGGGTTGGTTGCGCGCACAAGACATTTTGGCGGTCGCGCGGTAGCGGGACACACCCCCAACCCCCGCAACATCGTCTGCTTTTCAACGGGTTCTGTTACGACGTTCATCTATGCGGCTCGCCCGCCACGACGTGGCCCTTGGACTATTCCGCCGCCTCCAAATACGTCTCCACCGGCGGGCAGGTACAGATCAGGTTTCGATCCCCCGCCACATTGTCCACACGGTTCACGGGCGGCCAGTATTTGTCCACTCGGAACGCGCCCGGCGGGAAACAGGCCGCTTCGCGGCTATAGGGGCGGTCCCAGTCGCGGACCAAATCCTCCATGGTGTGGGGCGCATTCTTGAGCGGATTGTTTGCAGGATCCAATCGCCCCTCCGCAATGGCCGCGATTTCAGACCGGATCGACAGCATGGCGTCGATGAAGCGGTCCAACTCGGGTTTGGGCTCACTCTCTGTCGGCTCTACCATCAGGGTGCCTGCCACCGGCCAGGACATGGTGGGGGCATGGAACCCGCAATCCATCAGCCGCTTGGCGATGTCGTCCACGGTCACGTTCGCCGCGTCCGCAAAGGGGCGCGTGTCCAGGATGCACTCATGGGCGATGCGACCGTTTTGACCGGTGAACAGAATGTCATAGGCGCCGCCCAAACGCTTGGCGATGTAGTTGGCCGACAGGATCGCAACCTTGGTGGCCTGGGTCAGCCCGGCCCCGCCCATCATCATCACATAGGCGTAGGAAATGGGCAGGATGGACGCGCTGCCGAAGGGCGCGGCCGAGACTGCGCCCTCCTCCCCCTCCTGTGTCGGGATCCCTGGCAGATGGGGGGCCAGATGGGCCTTCACCCCAATGGGCCCCATGCCCGGGCCGCCACCGCCATGGGGAATGCAGAACGTCTTGTGCAGGTTCAGGTGAGAGACGTCGGCCCCGATCTCCCCCGGTTTGGACAGGCCAACCAGCGCGTTCAGGTTCGCCCCATCGAGGTACACCTGCCCACCATGCTGATGGGTGATGGCGCAGACCTCTCTGACGGTGTCCTCGAACACGCCATGGGTAGAGGGATAAGTGATCATGCAAGCGGCAAGGTCCGACCCTGCGGCCACGGCCTTGGCGCGGAAATCCTCTAGATCGATGTCCCCATTCTCGGCGGATTTTACCACGACCACCTTCATACCGGCCATGTTCGCGGATGCCGGATTGGTGCCATGGGCGCTGGTCGGGATCAGGCATATGCGCCGGTCCTGGCCCCGCGCGCGGTGATAGGCGGCGATGGTCAACAGGCCCGCATATTCCCCCTGGGCGCCGGAATTGGGTTGCATGGACATGGCGTCATAGCCGGTCATGACACACAGCCTGTCCGACAGTTCCGCAATCATCTCGTGGTAGCCTGCCGCGTCTTCGGTCGGGGCAAAGGGATGAAGGCGGCCAAATTCCGGGAAGGTGACGGGCATCATTTCGACAGCCGCGTTCAGCTTCATCGTGCAGGAGCCGAGGGGGATCATGGCACGGTCCAGGGCAAGGTCGCGATCCGCCAGGCGGCGCATATAGCGCATCATCTCGGCCTCGGCCCGGTTCATATGAAAGATCGGGTGGGTGAGGTAATCGCTGGTCCGGCGCAGGTTGTCCGGGATGTCCATGCGCAGGGGCGGCACCCCGGTGTCGATCCCAAACGCGCGCAGCAAGCGGGCCAATACATCGCCATCGGTCAACTCATCACAGGCGATCCCGATTTGGTCCGATCCAACACGGCGCAGGGTGATCCCCTGGGCGCGGGCCGCGTGCCAGATGACGCCCTGCATGGCGCCCACCTTGACGGTCAGCGTGTCGAAAACATGGGAAGGGCACACCTCGAAACCCGCGCCCAGCAGGGCGTCGCGCAGGGCAACGGCATGGCCGTGGACTTGGGCCGCAATGTGATAGAGGCCCTGGGGCCCGTGGAACACGCCATAGAAACTGGCCATGACGGCCAGAAGGGCCTGGGCCGTGCAGACGTTGGATGTCGCCTTCTCTCGCCGGATATGCTGCTCTCGGGTTTGGAGGGACAGGCGGTAGGCTTTGTTGCCAAGGGCATCGACGGACACGCCCACGATGCGACCAGGCATGGCGCGCTTATAGGCATCGGCGCAGGCGATGAAGGCGGCGTGGGGGCCCCCGTAACCCAACGGCACCCCGAACCGCTGCGCGGAGCCCACGGCGATGTCCGCCCCCATGGCGCCCGGCTCTTTCAAGACACACAGCGCCAGCAGGTCCGTCGCCAGGATGCCAAGGGCCTTTGCGCCGTGCAACGCCTGCATCTGCGGGGTAAAATCGCGTAGGTGTCCATGGGTGCCCGGGTATTGGAACACCGCGCCGAACACGGCTTCCGCGTCCAGGTCCTCTGGGTCGCCGATCACCAAGTCGATGCCCAGGGGTGCGGCGCGCGTTTGCATGACGGCGATGTTCTGGGGGTGGCAATTCCGATCCACGAAGAACCCGGTCGCTTTGGACTTTGCGACGCGCTGCGCCATCACCATGGCTTCGGCACAAGCCGTCGCCTCATCCAGTAGGGACGCGTTCGCCACCGGCAAACCCGTCAGGTCACTGACCATGGTCTGGAAGTTCAAAAGCGCCTCGAGCCGTCCTTGGGCAATTTCGGGCTGATAGGGGGTGTAGGCCGTATACCAGGCTGGATTTTCTAGGATGTTGCGCTGGATGGCGGGGGGCGTGACCGTGTCGTGATAGCCCTGCCCGATCATCGTGACGGTCACCCGGTTTTTGGCGGCCAAGTCCCGCAGACGGGCCAGGATGGCATGTTCCGTCATTTGCGGCCATGGCAAGGGGTCCGCCTGGCGGATGGCGGCGGGCACTGTTTCGTCAATCAGCGCGTCCAAAGATGGCGCCCCCACGACCGACAGCATCTCTGCCATCTCGGACGGGGACGGGCCGATATGGCGGCGATTGGCAAAATCATAGGTGTCGTAATTGGTCAGGGGCATTGCAAGCTCCTCTCTGGGGGCGCGGGGCGGGTGCGGTGGATCAGGCGATGAAGTCTTTGTACTGATCCTCGTCCATCATCTCTTCCATCTCCTCCGGGGTGGGGGTGGTCATCTTGAAGAACCAGGCCGCCTGGGCATCTTCGTTGACCAAGCCGGGCGTATCGGCCAAGGCGGTGTTCACCTCCACAATGTCCCCGTCAAGCGGCGCCATGATGTCAGAGGCGGCCTTGACCGACTCGATCACCACGATCTCCTCGCCCTTCGTGACCGTCTGACCCACATCGGGCAGATCGACGAACACCACGTCGCCCAACTGCTCCGCTGCATGCTCGGTAATTCCGACGGTGATGACGCCATCATCGGCATCCAGCCACTCATGCTCTTCGGTGTATTTCATTCCCGGGTCTCCTGCTGGGTCTTAACGTTTGTATTGCGGGGCGTAGAACGGAAGGCTGGTTTGGCTCACAGGCAACCGCTTGCCGCGCACCTCACCCCAAAGCGGGGCGTCTGATGGGACGGGGGCCGCCACATAGCCCATGGCGATGGGCACGCCGAGGCTGGGCCCGAAGCCGCCTGACGTGACCGCGCCAATGGGCGTCTCGGACGTCGCGCTGTCGAAAAGCCGGACGCCTGCACGCATGGGCGCGCGTCCTTCTGGGCGCAGGCCCACGCGGCGGCGTTGTGCGCCATGGTCCAATTCCGCAAGGATCCGATCGGCGCCGGGAAACTGGGCTTCCCGCGCGCCACCCGACCGACGGACCTTTTGGATCGCCCACGCCAAGCCTGCCTCCACGGGCGTGGTCTGAGGACTGAGGTCCTGCCCATAGAGTGGCATTCCCGCCTCCAGCCGCAGGCTGTCGCGCGCGCCCAAGCCAATGGGCAAAACGCGGGCGTCCGACAGCAACGTGCGGGCAAAAATATCTGCCATTCCGTTGGGCACGCTGATCTCGAACCCGTCTTCGCCGGTATAGCCCGACCGGCTGATCCAGAGATCCGCACCGTTCCAAGTCACGGCAATCACATCCATGAACCGCATCTGAGAGGTAGCCGGAACAAGCGCCGCCAACACATCTTCCGCTTGGGGGCCCTGCAACGCCAAGAGAGCGCGGTCTGACAGAAGGTGCACGGTCTGGTCGGGCAGTCCGGCCGCCAACATCTGCAAATCTTGATGTTTCATGGCGCCATTGACCACCAAGAACAGATCATCGCCCCGGTTCGCAAACATCAGATCATCGGCCACGCCCCCGGATGGCAGGGTCAGAAGGCCATAGCGTTGGCGCCCCTCGGCCAGATCCAGGACAGACATGGGCATCAAGCGCTCCAAAGCCGCGGCACTGCCGCGTCCTTTGACAAGGATCTGGCCCATGTGGCTCACATCGAACAGGCCCGCTTTGGTGCGCGTATGCAGATGCTCCGCCATGACGCCGGCCTCGTACTGCACCGGCATTTCATACCCGGCGAAGGGCACCATACGGGCGTTCAGGTCTTGGTGCAGCAGCCCAAGGGCAAGGGGCAAAAGCGCATCGGGCATGGCACCTCCTGGGGGCGGCACACCGCCCACTCGAAAACGCCCCCTCTGTCCTTTTGCCTGAGATCGCTATCCCTTCGGCGCCCCGAATTGGGGTCTCTCCAGAGTGTTGCGGCCGACCATGGTCCTTTTGCCTGAGAGTTTACCGGGGCGGTTGCTCCTTCGGCCCGGGGTCCCCCCGAGTCTCCCATGACGGCGTGTGTTTCCGATACGAAACTTGCGCGGGCCGATGCAAGGAAATTCAGCACGGCCCCTGTGCTTTCCACCTCCGCCCAGGATCAATTTGCGGGTCACTGCCTCAACAACAGGCAGGTGCACCTTCGGCCATCTTTGCTGCGCCCCGGCAATAGGCGGGATCAGGAATAAGATGAACCGCAACGTCCCCATCCGCCTGTCGCAGATCACTGACCTGCCAGCGTGCGGACCAGAGGGAGACGCGGAGGGCCAGATCGCCGATCCCGTCGCGTCGGCCCGCCGCTTGCGCCAAAATGTGGCTGAACCGGCCTGCCTCCATCGGGGTGCCCAGGCGGGCGGCCAGAATGTCCAGCACGACTTCCTCGGCGGTATCCTGCGCGCCATCGCAATGAATATGGCTGAGCGCGACGGCCGTCACCCGGGTGAGATGCCAGGACCCTTGCGTCCGCGCCTCCTCCGTGGCGAAGATAACGCCCAAAGACGGCGTCATCTGCGCCAGTCGCCCCTGTAGATCGGAATAGGTATCAATCATGTCGCCCTCCTATGGAATCATTTCAATATTTATTGAAATATGAATGAACGTCAAGCCGCCGGAGTGTTTTCCGCTCTGTCTGACCCATCTCGTTTGGCAATCCTGCGCCTGTTGGTGAAGGCCGGACCTGCGGGCCTGCCTGCGGGGAAGATTGCAACAGGGCTGGACGCTTCGCCCTCGCGCACGTCGTTTCACCTGGCCAGCTTGGCCAAAGCCCATCTCGTCTCCTCCCGAAAGGAGGCGCGGTCCGTGGTCTATGCCGTCCGCTTCGACACGCTGGGGGGTGTGGTCACTTGGCTGATCGAGGATTGCTGCGCCGGGGTGGATGATTTGAAAATGTGCTGCCCTTGACGCCGCGCTTCTTTGGCTATGGCAGCTTGGTGAACCTGACCACGCACAGCTACCCCCAGCCAAAGCCAATGGTGATTCAGGGTTGGGCCCGGGCTTGGCGGCACACGCCACTGCGCCCCGTCGCATATCTGACCGCCGTGCAACGTGCCGGGGCGCAGATCGAAGGCGTCGTGGCCCATGTGCCGAACGGGGACTGGGCGGCCCTTGACCTGCGAGAGGCCGCGTATCTGCGCGCGCGCCTGCCCGAAGGGCCGGAGATCTATCACATTCCCGAAGGGCACCATGGCTATCCGACCGAGAGGCACCCGATCCTGCTCAGCTACCTTGATGTAGTCGTCCAGGGCTATCACCGGATGTTTGGGGCGGAGGGCGTGGCACGTTTCTTTGCGACGACCGACGGCTGGGGCGGCCCGATCCTCGATGATCGTGCGGCGCCGCGCTATCCGCGCCATCGGTCGCTTACCAAGCAAGAGCGGGGGTTGGTGGACAGGTTTCTAGAAGATGTCGGGGCGCCCATTCTGCGCGATACATCCCCCTAGTCGCGCAGGTCCCCGACGGGTCGTGCCGCATTGGTCAGCAAAAAATGGGCGCCCCCAGGTGTTTGGAGGGCGCCCCATCATGAGCTTTACTTCGACCTAGCTGCCGAAAGACCACCAGCCGCGCTTCTTCGGCTTCGCCTCTTCCACCGGGGCCTCGGCCACGATCTCAGCGGCGGGTTCGGGTGTCGGCTCTGGCGCAGGGTCCGGTGCGGGGTCCGATGTCGCGGGCTCGGAATCAGCGATACCATCCGCTTCCGGCGCGGCTGACGGCGTAGGCGCCGGGGCTTTGGCCCGCACGCGGGGCTTGCGCTTGGGCGTCGTGTCTTCCACGGGCGCCTCCGCCTCCGATGGCGTGTCCGCCGCCTGCATCTCGGGTTGCGCTGCAGTCTCTGGCTGGGCGGCCTCCTCTTGCGGGGCCGTGGGCTCTGCCTTTTTGCGACTGCGGGTCCGACTGCGGCTGCGCGATTTTGGCTTCGTGTCCTCACTTGCGTCCGGCGTGTCCGCCGGCTCGGCTGGCGCCTCGGGGGCCGCGGTGGCGGCCTCCTCGTCGGCGGCAGGCTCGGTCTGGGCGTCGGAGGACGCGTCGCTCACGGGCGCGCCATCTTCGCCCGTGGGCTTCTTGCGGCGGGACCGGCGGCGACGGCGCTTTTTGCCAGTGCCTTCACCTTCTTCGCGCGCCTCTGGCTTAGGTGTCTCCTCCTCGACCGTGTCCGCGCCCTCATCAGGGTCTTCGGGCGTCCAGGACGTGTCCATGGCCACCACCTGGGCGGTGGGCTTCGGCAGAACACGTGTGGCGGTTTTGAACTTCTCCATCTGGTAGTCTGGCGCCACCAAATGGGGGTCTACGACCACGCGGACGGCCATGCCGTAGCGCGCCTCGATCGTGGCCAAATGCTCTCGCTTTTCGTTCATCAGGTAGTTCGCCACATCCACCGGCAGCTTCAGCAGCACCTCCCGCGATCGACGGCGGGTCCCCTCTTCCTCCAGCGCGCGCAAGATCAGCAACGCGACCGAGTCGTCGGAGCGGATCAGGCCCGTCCCATGGCAATGGGGGCATTCCTGGGTCGTCGCCTCAAGCATGCCGGGGCGGAGGCGTTGGCGCGACATTTCGAGAAGCCCGAAGCCGGAAATGCGCCCCACTTGGATCCGCGCGCGGTCGTTCTTGAGCGCATCTTTCAGGCGCTTTTCCACGGCGGTGTTGTTCTTGCGCTCATCCATGTCGATGAAGTCGATCACGATCAGACCGGCCAAATCGCGCAGGCGCATCTGGCGGGCCACCTCGTCTGCGGCCTCCAGGTTGGTCTTAGTCGCTGTCTCCTCGATGGAGCCTTCTTTGGTCGCCTTGCCGGAGTTCACGTCCACGGCCACCAGCGCCTCGGTAATGCCGATCACGATATAGCCGCCCGACTTCAGCTGCACCGTCGGGTTGAACATACCGGTCAAATACGATTCGACCTGGTGGCGCGCGAAAAGCGGCATCGGCTCTTCGTAATGCTTCACGTTCTTGGCGTGGGACGGCATGATCAACTTCATGTAGTCCTTGGCCTGGCGGTACCCGGCCTCCCCTTCGACGATGACTTCGTCAATGTCGCGGTTGTAAAGGTCGCGGATCGACCGGTGGATCAGATTGCCTTCCTCATAGATCGGTGCGGGTGCGATGCTCTTGAGCGTCAATTCGCGGATCTGTTCCCACTGCCGTTGCAGGTATTCATAGTCCCGCTTGATCTCGGTCTTGGTGCGTTTGGCACCCGCAGTCCGAATGATCAGGCCCGCGCCCTGGGGCACATCAATTTCGCCCGCGATCTCTTTGAGTTTCTTGCGATCCGAAGCGTTGGTAATCTTGCGGCTGATCCCGCCACCGCGGGCCGTGTTGGGCATCAACACACAGTAGCGTCCGGCCAAAGACAGATATGTCGTAAGCGCGGCGCCTTTGTTGCCCCTCTCCTCCTTGACGACCTGTACCAGCATGATCTGCCGGACCTTGACCACTTCCTGGATCTTATAGCGACGGGGGCGGGGCTTGCGCGGGGGACGGATGTCATCCGCCTCGTCGTCATCTGCCACGGTTTCGACGTTCGCGTCTTTCTCGTCGGCCTTCTTTTTGCGGGACCGGGTGCGGCGCGGCTTTGGTTCCGGCTCTTCGACCAGGGCAGTGTCTTCCTCGACTTCGACCTCCTCGGTCAAATCCACGGTTTCCATGCCCATTGGCTCGGGGTCCGCGCCACGGTCCGTCGTCTCTTCTGATGATGCGGCGCTGTCTTGCGTCGGCGCCGCGTCCGTCAGGGCGGCGTCTTCGGACGTCACAGTCTCGTCTTCAAGGCCGGTGTCTTCGGCAATGGTCGTGACCGGGCCGGTATCGTCATCGCCATCGGATGCCGCCGTCTGTTCCGCGGGTGTCTGCTCCGCTGCCGGCTCTGCATCGCCCGGCGCGGCCTCCGCTTGGACCACGTCCTCTGCCGGTGCCGTGTCTGTGGACGCGTCCTCTGCCGGGGTCTCCTCGGTCTTTTTCTTGCGGGTCCGGGTGCGCGACCGGGTGCGGGGTTTTTTCGGCTTCTCGGCCTCGTCCTCGGTCGTCTCTGCGGTGCCATCCACCGCAGCCTCTTCAGGATCGGCCTTCTTGGCCGATCTGGAGCGTGTCGTCCGGGCTTTCTTCTCGGCTGCGTCTTCGGCGGCGACCATGGCCTCCGCGTAGGCCAATTCCTCGGCCAACAACGCATCGCGATCCGCCTTCGGGATCTGATAGTAATCTGGGTGGATTTCGGAGAACGCCAGGAAGCCGTGACGGTTTCCACCGTAGTCGACAAAAGCCGCCTGGAGCGATGGCTCCACCCGCGTGACTTTGGCCAGATAGATGTTGCCCGCAAGCTGTCGCTTGTTCAGGCTTTCAAAATCAAACTCCTCGACTTTGTTCCCATCTGCCACCACGACCCGGGTTTCTTCCGGGTGGGTGGCGTCGATTAGCATTTTCTTCGCCATGTTGTGCGTATGTCTTTCCGCAACCCGGACCCGCGCGCGTCCCAGGGGGACCGCCGTTGAAGGGTTGCATTACGTGCAGCTGCGCAGAGCACAGGACGATGGGGCGGCCTTGCCGCGGTCCCATCGATCCTGCTGTCATCTGCGTCATCACTGCGTTGCCTCGGTCAAAGTCGCGCAAAAGGCGCGACCGAACCATCCAATCGCCCGTTGCTTCACGAAAACAGCGCCGGGCCTCTCACTCGGAAGCGGCGAGCGCCCCCTATAACTTAGCTTGCGGCGCGGTCCCGTTTATTGGCCGCCTGCCGCAAGAAAGAATCCAACCGGGTCCATGCCCATCCATCAGGGCACCGAACCGTATGTCCTGTGTGTTACAAAACTGCCGTCTTGGCAATGCTGAACGGCGGGCATACCGGCACGGACGCCCGGCAAAGTCTGCGATGGCCCCTTCAGACCCCGGTGAGAGGGGGGACGTTGCATGGGATTTCTTGCGGAAGGACGGGCAGAGTATACGCCAGCGTCAACGAAGCGCCCCGCCCAGGGGACCACGTTGCCCGGCGACCTTGGTCGCGGCTATGAATTTCCATGACGGCGGCAAATCTGCCCGCACCCCGATCAACGCATGGCCCCACAGACGGGTTCGTGTCTGGGCACACATGCGTCGACGCCGTCTGGGCCGAGGCTTTCCCCATGCAAAGGGAACTGTCTTCGGCTTGCTGGATGCGGCGACGATACCAACCTGCCGGAGCGGCTTGCCGCGTGCGAATTGCCCCAAGGTTGCCTCTATCACGGCGGCGCGCGGGGCCGCAGGAGCACGGTGGCGCCCTGGCTGTTGGAATTGGGCCTCGCAAATCGGTTCACGCGCGACATCTTCTGCGAAGCGGGCGCACCCCGGGGCATCTGCTCGATCGCCTCGCTTACAGGGCGCCGGGGCCGATGGGCGGCGGATCGCAACTCGGTGAACCGGAACGGGCCACGGGCCGTCCTGCGGCACACGTGACCCGAAGCGCCTCCGAGAAGCTGACCGACCACATATCCGCAATGTCCCTTTTCAACGGCCAGTCCCTGCCGGACCTACGGGCCGCCGTGGAGACCGCCGTTGCGCGGCGCGACACTTTCGCCGTCCCGCTTCACATTGCGCTGGCACGGCTTGCCATCCTTGCGGTGCATGAGCGCCAGCATCCGACTCTGGCGAAGTGGATGGCGCGGGTCGAGGAGGAGACGGGCTGGACCTTCGACCAGCGTGCACGGATGTCGCAGCGAAAGGGAGCGGGTTGATGGGTGCTATCGCCATTCGGATCGGCAAACGGATCATCGACGGTCTTATCGCGGGCACGGTTATCGGGGGTGGTATCCTCCTCCTGAGCATCGTTCCCAAGGAGATCGCGGATGTCATCGCCCGAGGGCTGTCGGATGCCAATGCTAGCACTGGGGAACGTCGCAACTGTGGCTGCCCGCCCCGCATCGGTATCGGGCCGAGCGGGCGATCCCGGCCCTCCCGCACCTGTTATCCACATCCCATGACGTCAACGCCGCGCCCGGACGCTTCTTGCGACCCGGCGACGTGATCGAGCCGTGGGAGGAGGCGCTTGACCTGTCCCTTTTCGGTGACGGCTATTTCCACACGTTCGGCGCCTTCGCCGGCGACCACGACGTGTTGAGCGTGTTGGCGGACCCCGACGGACCGGATTGGGCTTTACCGGTATGGAGCCATCTGGGACGCGCGGTGCCTTGACCTGGAACTGGAACCCATGGGCGGGCTGATCCGCGCCATGTCCAACGATCCGCCGGAGGACCGGAAACTGACATACATCCCGTGCGGCCTGGCTTTGCTGGACGACAACCGAGGCAGCATCGTCCACCAGCATACTGACGACCTCGTTCCAGACGACGCGCGCATAGCACCCGAACAGATGGCTACGTTTGCGGGCCGACACGGGATCGCGGGAATGGTGGGCATCGAAGTCTTCGAGGCCCGCCACCCCTGTGGGTTCCCCGATCAGAGGTAGTTGGACCGGCTGAGCCCGTACTTCGCCATCTTCTCGTTTAACGTCCGGCGCGGCAGGCTCAACTCCTCCATCACCGACGCGATCGACCCGCGGTGGCGGCGCATGGTGTTGTCGATCAGCATCCGTTCGAAGGCTTCCACATATTCCTTTAGCGGCTTGCCCTCGGTCGTGACTTGCACGGTTTCGCCCTGTTCCTGCGTGTCAGACATCAGAAGCGATGCGATGGACCCCGTGCCCCGACGCTGTTGCAAGACGGCCCGTTCGGCCAGGTTGATCAGCTGGCGGACATTGCCGGGCCACGGCGCCTGGAGCAATTGCGCCGCTTCCTGGGCGGAAAGCTGGGGCGGCGTGGCCCCGTATTCGTCGCCAAACGTCTCGGCGAAGTGGGTGAACAGGGTCAGCACATCTTCGCCCCGGTTGCGCAATGGCGGGAGGACCAGCTTCATCGCGGCCAGTCGGAAGAACAGGTCCGGGCGCAGCGCGTCTTCGCAGGTCTTTTCGGGGTCAGAGCCGTTGTGGATGGCAAGGATCCGCGTTTCGGCGGGTGCGCCCTGGTCGTTGATGAACGTCAACAGACGCGCCTGCAACGCGTGGGGCAACGCCTCGATATCCTCAAGGACAAGGGTGCCGCCACGGGCTTCCTCCACCAAGGGCAAGCCGCCCTCGGTCACGGGCCCGAACAATTTGGCGCCCAACTCCTCCTCCCCGTAAGCCGCGCACGACGTCATGGCGAACGTCTTACCGGCCCGCGGCCCGACAGCATGCAGCGCATGGGCCACGAGCGTTTTGCCCGTCCCCGTCTCCCCGTCGATGAGGACATGGGTATCGGCTTGACCCAAATCCAAGATATCTTCCCGCAAACGCTCCATCGCGGGCGATGTCCCAATGAGTTTCCGCATCAGAACTGTGCCATCCGACAACTCTCGCCGCAGGGCGCGGTTGTCCAAAGTCAGCTTTCGCGCTTGGGCCGCACGGCGGGCCAGGTCGGTCAGGCGGTCGGGATTGAACGGCTTCTCCATGAAGTCGTAGGCGCCCAGCTGCATGGCCTCCACCGCCATGGGCACATCGCCATGGCCCGTAATCATAATCACCGGGAGAGAGCTATCAGCGCTCATCAATTTCTTCAGGAACGCCATTCCGTCCATTCCTGGCATCCGAATATCGCTGATCACGACGCCCGGAAAATCCTGATTGACGTTCTTCAACGCATCCTCAGCCGAGCCATAGGTTTCCGTCTGAAACCCGGACAAGGCCAGCCACTGACTGATCGACTGGCGCATGTCCTGTTCATCATCGACGATGGCAATCTTTGCATGTTCGGCCATCTATTGCTCCGCTCTCTACTCTGCTGCGTCGAGCCCCGAGGGGGGCACGCTCCGCTCGTCGGTATGTATGGAAGGCAGACGGACTTCAAAGACCGCCCCGCCGGTTTCGCCGTTTCGCGCGGTCAACCGCCCACCGAAATCTGAGATAATCCCGGAGGATATGGCCAAGCCAAGCCCCACGCCCTCCCCGGGTTTCTTTGTCGTGTAGAACGGCTCAAACAGATGCTCGGGCTGGTCGATGCCATGGCCGCTATCGCGAACTGCCAGCACGACCTCCTCACCGGAGGTGATCAGAATGTCCAACTCTCGGTCGTCCGCGTCTTTCATGGCATCCAACGCGTTGCGCACCAGGTTGATGATGACCTGTTCCAGCCGCAAACGATCCGCCGTCACGAAAACAGGCTGTTCCGGGACGATTTGGCTCAGGCGCACTTTCTCTTGGCGCAGTTGCGGCTCCATCAGGGTCAGCGCGGCGGACAGCGCGTCCCGGATGTCGATTTCCTCAAACGCCTCCCCTCCTTTGCGCGCATAGGACTTCAACTGCCGTGTGATCGCGCTCATGCGGCCAATCAGGTCGTCAATCCGTTGGAACGAGGAAAGCGCCTCTTCGGAGCGGTGGCGCTGCAACAGGAGGCGCGCGCCCGCAAGGTAGGTCTTCATGGCCGCAAGGGGTTGGTTCAATTCGTGGCTGACCGCCGCCGACATCTCGCCGAGGGCAGCGAGCTTTGACGATTGCGCCAGGCTCTGCTCGGTTTCCTTCAACTCCTCCTGCACGCGCTTCCGTTCTGCAATTTCCCGGCTGAGCCGGTTGTTGAGGCGGCGCAACTGGACGGACTCTCGCTGGAAAAGGATGGAGCGGAGTTGCGAGCGGCGGTTCAGGAAGTAAAACCCAACTGCCAGCAAAAGCGCGAAGCCCGTGATGATCAGGGCCAGCACGCCGTTCACCCGTTCGCGGACCGATTCGTAGGAGGTGAAGCTGACCAAGCGCCAGCCACGGAACGGCACGCGGGTTTCTAACTGGATCAGGGCGCTGCCCACATAGTTTCCGTCTTCCACGTCCGGCCCGAACGCCCCGGCCGTCGCCAAGGCCCGCTCCAACGCGGACGGGACAGACATGGCCTCCAAGGCTTCGGCCAAGGGTTTGCCCCGCCACCGTGGCTCCGTCGACAAGATGACCGTGCCCGCCGCGTCGGTCACCGCAACGGCTGCCGTTGTCCCGCGCCACCGGCTTTCAAACTGTGCCAAGTCAACCTGCACTTGCACCACGCCACGCGGGTCCGGTCCATCCAGAACGGTGCGGCTAAAGCTGGCCTCGTAGGCGCCCGTGTCGGGGTTGGGGGCAATGGTGAACACGGTATCTTTGCTATCCACCGCCTCCGTGTAGAAGGGCCGCTCCGCATGGAGCATGCCCAACTGGTTCCGGTCCGTGGCGGCAACCGTCCGCCCCTCCATATCCAACAGTTGGATCGACGCCGCACCGATCTCATCCACGTAGGAAATCAGGCGCTGCGAGGAGGTCGAAAAGTCCCGCGCGTTCAAAGCCGCGATCAGGGTCGGATCCCGCGCCAGCAGCAAGGGCACGACGGTGTTCCGCTGAAGCTCCGACAGAATCGTGCTGCTGTACAGCGTCTGGCGCAATTCCGCGCGGTTCTGCGTGGTCTGGACAAAGCGCTCGGTCAGGTAGGAATTCGCGATGAACACAATGGCCACCGCCAAGGCGATCACCCCCACCAGCATCGCCCGAACAAACAGGGGCAATCGAGGAAGGGGTTTGTCCGTCGTCACCGCATCGGTGCTGTGGTCGGTCCGCCGCCAAAACATGCGCGCACGGTAAGGCGCGACGCGCCATGCGACAAGGCACAGGTTGATGTTCGGCAAAGCCCCGCGTGTCGACGGCCAAACGCCGCCGGAGAGCGCGCGCCTTAGGCGGCCACCAACGCCGCCGCCAAGCCTTTGAACAGCGCGGCGCCATCGGTGCCGCCCTGCACCGGGTCCGCCGCGCGTTCGGGGTGCGGCATCATCCCCAGAACACGACGATTGCGCGATAGAATACCGGCAATGTCATCTTGGGCCCCGTTTGGGGTGTTCACATAGCGGAAGGCCACCAGCCCCTCTCCTCGCAGGCGTTTCAACGTCTCGGGATCGGCGTTGTAGTTGCCCTCATGGTGGGCAATCGGAATGTCGATCACATCGCCCTTGGTGTAGCCCGAGGTGAACGCGCTCTCGGTTTCCTCGACCCGAAGGCCAACGGTTTTGCAGATGTATTTCAGCCCCGCATTGCGCAGCAAAGCACCCGGCAACATGCCCGCCTCCGTCAGGATCTGGAAGCCGTTGCAGGGCGCAAAGACATAGCCGCCCCGGTCCGCATGGGCCCGAAGCGCCTCGGCCACCGGAGAGCGGGCGGCAATGGCCCCGCAGCGCAAGTAATCCCCGTAGGAGAAGCCGCCCGGCACCCCCACCAAGTCCACGCCGTTGGGCAAGCTGGTCTCTTTGTGCCAAACCATTTCCGTGTCGAACCCGGCAGTGCGGAACGCGACCGCCAGATCACGATCACAGTTGGACCCGGGAAAAACCAGAACTGCTGCTTTCATGGGGCGCTCCACCGTGGCTGAGGGTTTGCTGCCTGCTCCCACACTCGGGCACGAAATGCCAGACCGGTTTGACGGGTCGCATGGCGCCAAGGCCCCTGCCCCGCCTGGCCCTATGCCTAGCGGATTGGCACGGACCCGCCGCCAATTTAGGCAACGCGCGACAAAGCTGTGCATCCCGATCTGTCGCCGCAGGAAACCCTTGATGTCAGTTCATGTTGACATACCGTTGTTGACCTAACGTAACGCTCCGCCGTGCAAGCGGAGGTGAAGATCGGGGGATATCAACATGAAACCGAACGTTTATTGGCTGATGGCCTGCGCCACCGGCGCATTGACTTGGCCGTCCTGGGCCGACACCACGGACGTGACTTGGAAAACGGAGGTTCTTGTCGCCAAAGAGGGCGCCTTTTGTTCCGATGACCCGAACTGCTTCAACCGCTACCACCCGGATATTCCCGCCGTGGCCACCGCTTCCCCTGGGGATTTCATCATCTTTGAAACGCGCGACGCACTGGACAGCGATCTGACCCTGACGTCAAACGCCGATGACGTGGCGGCCCTGGACCTGTCCGGCGTCCATCCCATGACCGGCCCCGTGGCCATCGAAGGCGCGGAACGGGGCGATGTCGTGGCCGTCACCGTCGTCGACATCGAACCGGATCAGTTTGGCTACACGGTGATCGTACCGGGCTTTGGCTTCCTACGGGATGAGTTCACGGAGCCGTACTTTGTGGGCTGGAAGCAGTCGCGCACCCATGCCGTGTCCGACGCAATGCCGGGGATCGCAGTGCCCTATGAAGCCTTCACGGGATCGATCGGAACCATGCCCGGAGAGCCGGAAATCGAAGCCTGGTTGGAGCGGGAGACGGAGTTGGCCGCCGTGGGCGGTGTCGCCTTGCTGCCAGAGCCCACAGGCGCCCTTCCCGCCAGTCTTTGTGGGGCCGACGGGACGGTCGCGGACCGCTGCCTGCGGACCGTTCCCCCCCGCGAGAACGGCGGCAACATGGACGTGCAGCAGATGCAAGTGGGCACCACCATCTTAATCCCGTGCTTCGTGGACGGCTGCAACCTGTTCATCGGGGATGTGCACTATGCCCAAGGGGATGGCGAAGTGTCCGGCACCGCCATCGAAACCGGCGCCGTGGTCACCGTCACCACCGAAATCCGCAAGGGCGCGGGCGCGTTCATCACCAGCCCCCAGGTGGAAGGTGGCCTCCAAATCAAGAACATGGAGCCGTCAGCGTTCCATCAAACCGTGGGTTACCCGTTCAAGGACCCGGGCAGTGTTCCGACCTATCACACTTATCTCGAAAGCGCCGTGATCGAAGGTTTGCCCCAGATGTCGGAGGACCTGACCATGGCCGCCCGACATGCGCTGGTGCAGATGATCGACCATATCGAGAGGACCTACGGCCTGACGCGGGAACAGGCATATATCCTGGCGTCGGTCGCGGTGGACTTGCGGGTGGGCCAAGTGGTGGACGTGCCGAACTACATCATCACGGCCGTGCTCAACAAGGATGTCTTTGTGGAGGAAGCCGATGAATAGACGGAGGTTTCTTGCGGGTTTGGGGGCGGTTACGGCCGCCCCGGCCCTGGCGCACACACCTTACGGGCAATGGGTCGTCTATCGACAGAAACATTTGCTGGTCGGCGCCCATCGCGGCGATGCGCGGACCTATGCCCTGGCCAAATCCGTGGTCGCTGGGTTGGCGCGGGAGTTGCCCACGGCCAAAGCGCGCGTGGCACGGGGACCAAGGCCGGAACGGATCGCGTCTCTTATGGGGACAGGGCAGTTGTTTTTGGCAGTCTTGTCCGTGGACGAGGCACGGCGGATGGCAGCGTCGCAGGCGCCGTTTCAGGACTACCCGCCGACGCCAGTCCGGGCCGTGGCGGATTTGGGCGGAGGTTACATGGTGGTCGCGGCGGCCGCGTTCCGCACCGACCATGCCAAATTGGTGACCATGGCGCTGGACCATGAAGGGTTGGCGACACAGCCCAATCTGACGGATATGGCCGTCCATGAGGGTGCGATGGCCCATTGGCTGGGACTTTAGCGCGGCATAGGCGCGTGGCGTACCGGACTGTTTTTTGGCGCTTTTCGACGTCCAGCCGTGCCCTTACCCCACGAAGTCCGTGACCACAGCCACCCCTGGCGCAGTGGGGCCGTTGAAGGCGGCCAATTCGGCAGAGACGTCCGACAGGCGCACCTGCCGCGCGATCAGGGGGGACATATCGACCATGCCTGTCGTGATCATGCCCAGCAGCGACGGGTAGCGCCAACCCGGCATCCCGCGTGTGCCGTACACCGCCAGGTTGCCTTGATAAATCGCGCTCATATTCACGTCCATGCGGGCGGTGTGGCCCGTGGGCAGGCCCACCTGGACATGGCGGCCCAGGGGACGGAGGCATTCGAGAGAGGCGTTGACGGTCGCGTCGATCCCCAAAGCTTCGACGGAAACATGGGCCCCGCCGGACGTGATCTCCTTGATCTGCGCCGCCGCATCCGGGCCGCCCTGTACCGCCGCCTCCATACCGAGCGCCATGGCGTGATTCAATTTTTCCTGCACGATATCAACAACGATTACGCGTGCGCCCAAGGCCTTGCCGAGGATCGCGGCGGACAATCCGATGCCACCCGTGCCGTGCACAGCAAGCCATTCTCCGGCTTGGAGGTTGGTGCGGTCGGTCAGGGCGTGCCAGGCGGTGGTGACGCGGCAGCCAAGACCGGCGGCAATGGTCGGTGACAGGGTCTCCGGCAGTCGCGCGAGGTTGTGGTCGCGGGGCACGGCCACGTATTCGGCAAAGGCCCCCGGCTCCACGAAGCCGGGAAGGCGCTGATCAAGGCAGGTGTTCGACGCGCCAGAGCGGCATTGCGGGCACGTCCCGCAGGCCAAGATAAACGGCGCGACCAATTGATCGCCAACACGAAACTGCGCCTCGGGCCCGGCCTCCACGACCTCTCCGCAATACTCATGTCCGCCGATTTGCCCGGGCTTCACACGCGGATGCTCCCCCACCCAACCGTGCCAGTCGGAGCGGCAAACACCGCATGCGGCGACCTTCAGGACCACGCCATCGGGCGGGCAAGACGGCTCTGCCACGTCCTCGATGGCAAGGGGTTCGTTATAGGCGGTCAGGACGGCTGCGCGCATGGTTTGCCCTTCGGTTGAGGAATTCTGCTAGGTTTGTACGGGTCTAAACTGCCCCCTTGTACAATTTGTACAAAAATTTTTCGATCTAATGGCATCTGGGTCGTGCATGTCCCCTCGCTTTGGCTGTCGGGGGTTCTCTGACTTTGGCCAAGACGGTATTCTGCGGCCCTCAAACGTGGGAGGGAGAGCCATGAAACTGGGTGCATTTTCCATCAGCCTGAACGTCAAAGACCTGAAAGCGTCGCGGACCTTTTACGAAAAGCTAGGCTTCGTGGTCATGGGCGGTGACGCGGATCAGGGGTGGCAGATGCTGGCGTCGGGCGACACCATTCTGGGTCTGTACCAGGGGCACATTCCGGCAAACACGCTGACGTTCAACCCGGGCTGGGATCAGTCGGCCCAACCGGTGGACGGGGATTGGGATGACATCCGGGAAATTCAGGATCAGCTGAAGGCCCAGGGTCTGACATTGACGTTGGAATGTCCAACTGACGGGACCGGTCCCGCCCATATCGCGTTAGAGGACCCGGACGGGAATGCGATCTTGATCGACCAACACCGATAACGGCCGAGCTGCTCTGGCCACTGGCGACATGACATCGCCGCTCCAACCAAGGGCCGCCGGATCACATGTGGATGCGGTAGCTTTCGATGACAGTGTTGGCGAGGAGCCTTTCACACATTTGGCGCACATCGGCTTCGGTGGTGGTGTCGGCCACGTCCAACTCAATGACTTTGCCTTGCCGGACCCCGGTCACCCCATCAAAGCCCAACGCACCAAGGGCGTGGCGCACGGCTTCGCCTTGGGGGTCCAAAACCCCGTCTTTGAGCATCACGTTCACAGTCACACGCATCGTCGGTTCCTTCTGTCGCCGGGCAGGGTCGCGTCTGCGCCCTGCGGTCGCTAGGGGCCTGTACTACGGACAGGGTCCGGTCTGCCAGCGCTGAAGCGGGGGTTCTTTGGGGGTGTTTGGCGCGCCCCCGGGGCCAATGGGAAAATCCCGCGCGTCGCCGAGTTCCGTCGAGCTGGAGTCCTTCTGCACGCCATCCGGGGCGCGACGTTCATGCGTAACGGTTCGAAGAAGGGCGCGAAGATTAAAAGCGCCGCTCACCGACCTTCTACAACGCAGACCACCCTTTCTTCCAAAACCCAACCGCATTGGGCGGACAGATCTTCGACGGTGCGGGTGGTGTCGTCCAGGGCGTCTTCGAACGGGTTGAGATAGGTGCGCAGAACGAGGTCAGACCCTTCGGCCCGGATTTCGCCAAGGCCCAGGGCGGACAGCCGTTCACGGACATGGCGAGGATGGGCTGCAAAGACACGGGCTTTGCGCAGGCAAAGCGACACCTCTCGGGTCGTTTGGCCATCATCACCGCAGGCCAGCAAATGCTGGCGCATGGCGGTGGTGATTTGACCCCAATCGGGGCGGGTCGGAGCAGCCTTTCGAAACATGTCGCACCGCGGATGGTTTCCGTGCCCCCCAATGGTGCAGCCGCGAATGGGCCGCGCCATGGAAACGGTCGGGCAAATTTCAGTTTATTGTACGACGTTAGACGGGTTGGTTCGAGGGCCCTGGCCAGGTTTTGCCAATTCCTTTGGGCCCGGCCTGACCCGCGCGGTCGACCCGCGCCATCCCTGCCGGGTTTCCAGGCAGGGTGGCGGGGAAATGGGCACGGGCGAACCCGTGCCCGAGGCGTCAGTTGATCAGCGTTGGCTTGGTCACCGGGCCGGAATTGGCCGGAAGGACCCCCAAACGGCGCGCGACTTCGGTATAGGCGTCGGCCAGGTTGCCCAGATCGCGGCGAAACACATCCTTGTCGAGCTTTTGGCCCGTCTCCACGTCCCAAAGGCGGCAGCTGTCCGGGCTGATCTCATCGGCGAGGACAAGACGCTGGAAGTCGCCATCCCAAATCCGCCCGATCTCGATCTTGAAGTCCACCAATTTGATGCCCACAGCGTGCATGCAGCCAGACAGGAAGTCGTTGACGCGCAAGGCGAGCGCCACGATATCGTCCAAGTCCTGTTGGGACGCCCAGCCGAAGGCGATGATGTGTTCTTCGGCCACAAGGGGGTCGCCGAGTTTGTCGTCCTTGTAGCAGAATTCGATAATTGGGCGCGGTAAGGGTGTCCCTTCCTCGATGCCCAGACGGGTGCACAAGGTGCCAGCGGCGACGTTGCGGACGATCACCTCCAGCGGAATGATCTCGGCGGCGCGGATCAACTGTTCGCGCATGTTGAGGCGCTTGATGAAGTGGGTGGGCACGCCAACCTGGCCCAGACCGTTCATGAAGAACTCGCTCAGGCGGTTGTTGAGCACGCCCTTGCCGTCGATGGTCGCCTTCTTTTCGGCGTTGAAGGCGGTGGCATCGTCCTTGAAGTACTGCACAAGGGTCCCGGGTTCGGGGCCTTCGTACAGGATCTTCGCCTTGCCTTCGTAGATCTTTTTGCGCCGGGCCATACGCCACCTCGGGATCAGAGCGGAATGGACGGCACATACGCCTTCCCCCTGTGCCCTGCAAGCGAAGCGGGTTGCAGGCGGAAAGGATCGGTCGCATATCCCTCCCATAGGTTTTGCAGGGAGACCCAGATGTCCAGCAGTTTCGACGATCGTGAGAAGGGCTTTGAGAGCAAATTCGCCCATGACGCACAGTTGCAATTCAAGGTGGAAGCACGCCGGAACCGCCTGCTCGGCGAATGGGCTGGCGGGTTGCTGGGCAAATCGGGGGACGACCTGAAGGCCTATGCCACGGAAGTGGTGAAATCCGACTTCGAGGAAGCGGGGGACGAGGATGTTTACCGTAAAGTATCCGGTGATTTGGGGGCCAAGGCGTCCGAGGCGGAGATCCGGGCGAAGATGGTCGCGCTGATGGCGGAGGCCAAGCGCCAGATCATGACCGAACTGGAGTAGCCGCGCGCCTTACTGGGCGCGCGTCTCTGGCGTGGTCTTGGCGAGGGCGGCGAGGCCCTTGCGAAACCAGCTTTCGGGGGCTTGGGGCCCCGGCTCTGCCAGCGGAGTGGAGAGCAGGCGCGATTTGGGGCGGCCCAGCACCTTACGGTCTTTGAACGGGCTGTCGGGGTGCAGGACCAGCCAGCGGTCGCAATCATTGTCAAGCAGGCCTTCGGGCACCAAACGCACGCGGTAGCGGGTGGCATCCGGGGCGTCGTCGCCCACGGTTTCGCCGTCACGGAAGGCGTGGCCGCGGTCGATCATCATGGACAGGGCCGCCATCACAGAGGTTGCGGCATCAGGCAAGGTTTCGGGGGACATACGGGTTTCGACCTCGCAGCCCAAAAAGGCGGCGGCGCCGATGCTGGTGACCCAGTGGAGCGCGGCGTCCCCTTCTTCCGCCCCGCCCATGGGCAGGACCCACGACGAAAGAGGGCACGCGCCTTTTCGGATCGCCGCCGACGTGGCGGCGAAGGCGGGCGCGGGGATGATGCGGTTGGCCCATTCCATCACGACGCCCGTGGCGGTCGGCAGTTCCGCGAACACAGCGGCGCACGCGGTGGCGCGGCGGGCGGCGGCCAGGCGGGCGGACAGATCGCTGCCCGTGCTGTTGACGGTGATGCAGATATGGTGGCTGCTGGTGGTGATCCGGTGGCAAGTGTCGGGATCAGTGACGTGGTTACGCGCAAACAGTTCATCGAAGTTGAAGGGCAACGCCACGCCGCCGGTCAGAACGGCCATGCCACGGCCCGCGCCGCAACCGATCCCGCCGACGGCCACTTGGTTGGTGTCGAAAGGGATGGCATCCATGGCTTCCGCGCCGGTCCAATCTTCGTCCGGAAAGTCCTCGGCCAAGGCGGCGGTCAGTTCGCGGCCCAGGAATTGCAGGCTGTCATCGAGCAGGACGTAGATGATGAACGGCTGCTCGGCGCGGCGCTTTCCCGTCTCCCGCGCCGGGTCCAACTTGCGCGACAGGATCATGGTGTCACCTCTTGGGGGTTGGCGGACGGTTTGGGCGGGCGGCGACGCCGGGCGATGGCAAGGACGGAATCCATACGTTCGGCCCCGACTTTGAGGCGTTTGCCCATGGGCCGCAGGAGGCGCGTATGGGCATCCGCCATGGCGGGATCGGCATAGGCGACGTCGCTGGCCAAAAGAAGCGCCGAGAGCGCGGACTTCCGGGTCAATACGGGGGCGACTGCGTCGAACACAGCCTTTGCCCCATCGGTGCGGATACGGTCGAGGGCGGCGGTGCAGGCAGACCGGACCGTGGCCACATCCACATCAACAAGACCGGGCAAGGTTCTGGCATACTTGACCAATTCGTCCATCTGTCCTGCGGAGGTTTTGCCCATGGCCGCCGCCGCGATCATGGGCACGGCGAGAATGGCCTGCACCGCATCCAGGGGGTCAGGGTCGGGCGTTGGCGCCACGTCTGGGGTCTTGGCTTTGGCCCGTATCTGCGCCCGCAGATCCACTAATTGCGCCATCGAAAGCTCCGGCAACTCGTCCACTTTTGCCTTATTGCCGCGCACACTTGGCTGGAATGTGGCAACGAACGGGTGTTTTACAGACGATTTGAGATGAATGGCATTCATGATCTCAATGCGAATTATGCGCTTGCTGTATAATACTGGGCGCGCGTAGACCGCACCGATCGATGAACGGAGCGTGCGTGATGACCAATGCCCTTTCCACCCTTTTAAAGGATCGCGATTGGCTGTTGGCCGATGGGGCGACGGGCACGACGCTGTTCAATATGGGGCTGAGCTCTGGCGACGCGCCGGAGTTTTGGAACGAGATCCATGTAGACCGGGTGACAGCGTTGTACAAAGGCGCCGTAGACGCCGGATCGGACCTTTTCCTGACGAACACCTTTGGGTCCAACAGTGCGCGACTGAAGCTGCATGACGCGGGCCATCGGGCGCGAGAGTTGAGCCGGATGGGCGCCGAGATTGGTCGCGAAGTTGCCGATGCGGCCGGGCGTCCGGTGATTGTCGCAGGGTCCATGGGCCCCACCGGAGAGATCATGGCCCCCATGGGCCCCCTCACCCATGAAGGCGCCGTCGAAATTTTCGCAGACCAGGCCGAAGGGTTGAAAGAAGGTGGCGCCGACGTCCTATGGGTGGAGACGATCAGCGCCCCCGAGGAATTGAAAGCCGCCGCCGAGGCGGCAGAGACCGTTGGCATGCCGTGGTGCGTGACCATGAGTTTCGACACGGCGGGCCGGACCATGATGGGCACCACATCCGAGGCCATGACCCGGTTGATCAAGCGGCTGACCCACCCGCCCGTGGCCTATGGCGCCAATTGCGGCGTGGGCGCATCAGATTTGATCCGCACGGTGATGGGGTTCAGCCAAGAAAGCGGCCCGTTGATCGCCAAAGGCAATGCGGGCATCCCGAAATACGTGGACGGGCATATTCATTATGACGGCACGCCCGATCTGATGGCAGAATATGCGGTGCTGGCGCGCAATGCGGGGGCCACGATCATCGGCGGCTGCTGTGGCACCACGCCGGACCACCTGCGCCAAATGCGCCGCGCCCTGGAGGAGACGCCCAAGGGAGCGGCCCCGTCGCTGGAGACGGTGGCCGATAAGCTGGGCGGATTTTCGTCGGACAGTGATGGCACCGACGGCAAAGGCCCGGTGCGAGAGCGCAAATCGCGCCGCCGCGCGCGCGCCTGACGGGCCATGGCCTTTCTACGGGGACTTGTGTGGCTGGGCCTTTGCGCGGCTGCTGTAACGGTTTTGGCGGCGTTATGGTCCGGCCTGCATCCGGCGCTGGATTCCTTTGGGGTGTGGCTGGTCTATGGGACGGGCATGGCCTTGGCATTGGCGGTCTTGTGCCTGCTGCTGCGCCACTGGGCGGGGGCGGCCATGGGCGGTTTGCTGCTGCTGGTGGGAACCGTGCAATTGGCGCCCCACGCGCGGGCCTTTGGGGCGACGGAGGGGGACGCGCTGAGGGTGTTGCAGCACAACCTGAAGTATCTGAATGCAGCACCGGATCTGGCCGATCGCTTGCAAGGGGTGGAGATTGCCACCTTGCAAGAGGTGAAAGCGGCGCAAGCCAGCTTGGACGCGCTGCCGGAGGGGTGGACCGTGATCCTATGTCCGGGCACACGCGTGGGCGGGCAGGCTGTGGCAACGGTTTTGCCGGTGACCGAGACGGGATGTGCGCGCGGTGTGGCTTGGGCCCGGGTGGAGACGCCGGAGGGGCCGTTTTCCGTAGTGTCGCTGCACCTGAACTGGCCCTGGCCGTTCAATCAGGCCCAGCAATTGGAAGAGATCCTGCCGGATTTGTCAGAGGTGCCGCGCCCCATCCTGGTGGCGGGCGATTTCAACCAAACGCCCTGGTCGGCGGCTGTGGCGCGGGTCGCGGAGGCCACGGGAACGACCCCCCTGCCCGACCTGCGTCCGACATTCGCGTTGGATGGCGGCGTGTTGCGGGTGAATATCGACCATATCCTGGTCCCCGACGGTTGGGGCGGACAGGTTGCGCTGGCGCAGACGGAGGGGTCCGACCACGCCGCCTTGCGCGCGCAGCTTGGGCCCGTGGCGCCATGAGGGCCTTGTCAGAACAGGCGCAATTGGTCGCCCGCGCGGGCGGGCACGCGGAACAGGTCGGTGCGCAGCGGCGGCAGTTTCCAGGCAAGCCCCAAGGATTTGCAGGCCCGGTGGAAGCGCCGTTGGAGGAGGTCCGCATGGGGGCCTTTGCCGCGCATGCGGTGGCCGAATTCGCTGTCATAGAGTTGGCCGCCATGGAAGGCGCGGATACGGCCCAAGACCTTTTGCGCCTGGCCGGGGACATGGGTGGTCAGCCATTCCTCGAAAAGGGGCGCCACTTCAAGCGGCAGGCGAAGGGGGATCATGCTGGCCGCTTGGGCGCCTGCATCGCGGGCAGCGCGCAGGATCCGCTCGACCTCATGGTCGGTCAGTCCCGGGATCATCGGGGACGCCATGACGCGGACCGTGATGCCAGCGTTGGCCAGCCGTTCGATGGCGCGAAGGCGGCGGCTGGGCACGGGCACCCGCGGTTCCAACCGGCGGGCAAGTGCGTCGTCGAGGGTGGTGACCGACAGGCCGACGCGGGTCAGTTCGGGGCCGAGTTCGGACAGGATGTCGATATCCCGCTCTACCATTGTGCCCTTGGTGGTCACGCCCACCGGGTGCCGGTGATCGGCCAAGACGCGCAGGATGCGACGCATGATCTTTCGGTCCCGCTCGATGGGTTGGTAGGGGTCGGTATTCGTGCCGAGCGCCAGCATCGCCGGGCGGTAGGAGGGGCTGCGCAATTCCCGGGCCAAAGCCTCGGGCGCGCCGGGTCGGGCGATCAGCTTGGTCTCAAAATCCAAGCCCGGCGACAGGCCCAGATAGGCGTGGCTGGGACGGGCAAAGCAATAGATGCAGCCGTGTTCGCACCCGCGGTACGGGTTCACAGACCGGTCAAAGCCCAAATCGGGAGAGCGGTTGTAAGAAATCGCACGGCCCAGCCGTTCCTCGCGCACCTCCGTCGGGATGCGGTCCGGCAGGGGCTGATCGCTTTGGTAGGGCTCAAACCGGCCCGCCACATTGGACAGCGCCCCACGGGCGGGTCGTGTTTGGGCCATGGGTCCCTCCTCCGACAAAACATGAGAACAGAAATAGAACATTTACCAAGAACGGGCAAGATGGTCGCACAGCGCCTTGTCTGTGTCGCTTTCCAATCGGTCAAACCCCTGTTGGCCAGACAGAAATCGTTAACACCCGGAGGAACGGCCCATGTCTGACGACGCCGAAGACGACATCATCCTGAGCGAGCTTGACGATGACGAGCTGGTCCAACAGATGTTCGACGATCTGTATGACGGCCTGAAAGAAGAGATCGAGGAAGCGGTCCACATCCTGCTGGAGCGGGGCTGGGCCCCCTACCGCGTCTTGACCGAGGCGCTGGTGGGCGGGATGACGATTGTGGGCAACGATTTCCGTGATGGCATCCTGTTCGTGCCCGAAGTGCTGTTGGCGGCGAACGCCATGAAGGGCGGTATGGCCATCCTGAAGCCGCTGCTGGCCGAAACCGGCGCACCCCGCGTGGGCAAGATGGTCATCGGCACGGTTAAGGGCGACATCCATGACATTGGCAAGAACTTGGTGTCGATGATGATGGAAGGCGCCGGGTTCGAGGTCGTGGACCTGGGCATCAACAATGCCGTCGAAAGCTATATCGACGCGGCCAAGGCGGAGGACGCGGATATCGTCGGCATGTCCGCCCTGCTGACGACGACGATGCCTTATATGAAGGTCGTGATCGACACGATGGTCGAACAGGGCATCCGGGACGACTACATCGTGCTGGTCGGGGGCGCGCCGCTGAACGAGGAGTTCGGGAAGGCCATCGGCGCGGATGCCTATTGCCGCGACGCCGCCGTCGCAGTGGAGACAGCAAAGGAATTCGTGGCCCGCAAACACAACCAACGGGCCGCAGGATAACTGTCGGCGCCTGCCTATTTTGGCGCTGCCGTTCCGCCGAAGGCTTCCACGCAAATCCCGGCCCGCAAGCATGGCGGATTGGTCGTTGCCCGAAAGGTCGCGTGACAAGGGCCCATGTGGTGCCGCCCCGATCACGCACCCGTGGCTGGCGCCTGAAAGGAGGCGGCGGATGTCCCGGTCGGCACGTCCACCCAAGGGGCCTTTGGCTGACTGTTTGAGCGTGGACCCCCGTTGATCTGATCTGAACGGAGGGCGGACGCTGGCTTTGTGGCAGGTCGGCGGCAGTGGTCTAAAGCAACCGCGCCGATCCACGGAAGGTGTCCGCCAACCATGGGGCGCATCGGAACCAGACGAGGGTGCCGCGCCCTATCCCCAAGACTGGCGAAGGCCCGGAGTGACGTGTGGTTCTGGGCCGCGGGGCGGATGTGGCCCCTAGCCGATGGGCGCGCCACCGAATACATGCCCCCTATGGCGTTCCGCGTTCTAACCGCTTGTCTTACCCTGGCCCTGCCCGCCCCTGCGGCGGCAGAGACGCCGGATTGCGTCGTCCTTCTGCATGGGTTGGCGCGCAGCGATACGTCGTTTGTCATCATGGAGGAGGCCTTGGCCGCCGAAGGCTTCGCCGTGGTCAACAGCGATTATGACAGCGCGTTGGGCCCAATCGAAGACCTGTCAGCCACCGCCCTGCCCGCCGCCATCGGCCAATGCCCGGAGGAGGCCGCACAGGTCCACTTCGTCACCCATTCCATGGGCGGCATCCTTCTGCGACAGTGGTTTGCCACCGCTACGGAGCCGCGTTTGGGCCGCACGATCATGCTGGCCCCCCCAAATCAGGGCAGCGAATTGGTGGATGAACTGGCGGAATTTGCCCCCTTTGATTGGGTCAACGGACCCGCCGGGGGGCAGCTTGGGACCGAGGGCCTGCCCCGCAGACTGGGCCCAGTTTGGGCCGAGGTGGGGATAATTGCGGGCAATCGCAGCCTCAATGCGGTCTATTCCATGATCCTGCCGGGGGAGGATGACGGCAAAGTTTCCGTGGCATCGACAAAGGTGGAGGGCATGGCGGCCCATCTGACCATGCCAGTGACCCACACGTTTCTGATGAACAACCCGCTGGTCATTGGCCAAACCCTGCATTTCCTGCGCACGGGCGCCTTTCAACCGGACCTTGGGTTTCTGGATGTGGTGGAAACATTCTCCGACTGACGCTGCGGAAGGGAAATGTGGCACGCTCTGTCAAGGTTGTTTTTTGAAAAATGTGAGGATTCTTCCTCACATCGCACGCGAAAGCGGAACGATCCGGGGGCAACGAAACTGATTGTTTCGCAGGCATGTGTTGATTGGACCTGACAGGTTTTGTCATAACGGGTGCCACGGTGGGGGCCGTAACTGCCAGGACGGTCTCTATGTCGGCTTATCAGCGGCTGCCATCTACTTCATTTACGCCTGTTCCAGACCCGGTGGATTCGTCCACCCAGGAGGATACGCGGCCCCTTGCCTCCTACGATCTTGCGTGGATGGACGGCAAAGGGCACGCAACCTGGGACAGTCGTATGCTTCCCGATACGCCAGAGATTGAGGGCGCGGTCTGTTGCCTGGCCCGCGGGGCCATGTTGCGCGGGGCCAACGGGCCGGTCGCCATTGAGGATCTGATGCCGGGCGACCGGGTGGCCACCGCCACCGGGGGCACCGTGCGCATCGATTGGATCGGGTCGCGCACCTATCGTGGCGAGGGGGCGCGGCCGCATTTTTACCGCGTGTCGGCACAGGCGTTTGGGGCCAACGGACCCGACCAAGACGTGATCCTGGGCGCCCATGCGCAGATCATGGTCCAAAGCATGCAGTGCCTGTCGCTGGTGGGCGCGCGGGATGCGTTTGCCCCAATCTCGGCGTTTGAGGATGGGATGAATGTCATCGCAATCACCCCGCCCGGAGAGACGAGCGTCTATGGCATCGCCTGCGCCGGGCAGGAGGCCGTGCTGGTCGCGGGCCTGCCGGTCGAGACATATCACCCGTCGCGCACCACCACGCGCAGCCTGAACCGCGTTGTCTTGTCCGATATGGCGCGTCTGTTCCCCCATGTGGCGGGCGGTGCGGGGTTCGGCGCGCCGCGCGTGCCGTATTTGAGCCTGTCGGAGGCCCAGGGCCTGGCCCTGACCGGGGCGTAAGGCGCGCCTGACAGGCCTTGGTGCGCCGCTGCCGCGATCCGTCGCGGTGCGGTCGCATCCATTGGCGGGGGGCGCAGTCTGCCAAAGGCGCCCCCCGCCTCCCGTCCGCCGGATCGGCCCGCCCGGATCGACGCTTGCCTGCGGGCCGGGAACAGGGGACATGTGGGGCCACAGGGGGGCGGATCATGCTGACACTTCATGTGGGAAAAAACTCGATCGCCTTGGCGGCCCACGCGGCGTTGGAGGAGGCGGGCTGCGCCTATGACGTGGCCTGGGTGGACCTGGCAGCGGGGGACCAGCACGGGGCAGCCTATCAGGCGCTGAACCCCAAGGGCCGGGTGCCAACCCTGATCACGCCAGAGGGGCCGTTGACCGAAGTCGTGGCCATCCTGGAGTGGATTGCCGCAACCCAGGCGCCGCATTTGATGCCCGATACGCCATGGCACGCCGCAAAGGCGCGGGAGATGATGCTTTATGTGGCGGCAACCATGCATGTGGCCCATGCCCACCGGTTCCGCGGCCATCGTTGGACCGACGACGCGGACGCGCAGGCTGCGTTGACCGCCCATGTGCCACAGGCCATGGCCGCCTGCGCCGCCCATGTGGAGGGGCAGTTGACGGGCGATTGGGTGGGCGACGCGTTCTGCGTCGCGGATCTGCACCTTTGGACCGTGGCGCGGTGGTTGCCCGGCGACGGGGTGGCCATGGACGGCTACCCGAAGCTGCGCGCCCTTTGCGACCGGGTGGCCGCGCGCCCTGCGGTGGCGCGGGTTGTCAAACTGCACGGCTGAAAACCAGTTGCGCAGGCGGGGCGGCGACCCCAGTTTACACTCAAATGGAGAGAGCGAGATGCCCATAGACAGACTGGTCCTGATCCTGGTGATCGTGATTGCCACGGGGGCGGCGACCCTCTGGTTAGGCGCGTTGGTGGCGACGACCTTCGTGGTGCCGCTGACCTGGCTGGCGCTGCTGCCACTGGCATTGATGGTCTATATCGGCTGGCGCGTGATCGCGGACCGCGTGGGCAATGCCGAAGACGACCACTATGACGGGATGAAATGACCATGATCGTATCCACCACACACACCGTCGCCGGACGGGAGGTCGCACAGACACTGGGCCTGGTCAAAGGGTCCACGGTGCGGGCCAAGCATATCGGCTCTGACATCGTGGCCAGCCTGCGCAACCTGGTGGGGGGCGAGGTGAAGGAATACGCCGCGTTGCTGACCAGCGCGCGGGAGCAAGCCATCGACCGGATGATTGCCGAAGCCCGGTTGATGGGCGCGGATGCGGTGGTGGGGATGCGGCTTGAAACCTCGACCATTCAGCAAGCCGCGTCCGAGGTGTTGGCCTATGGCACCGCCGTCAAACTGGCATGAGTGACACGCCGTTCGGCCCGGTTCTGGCGCGCCTGACGGCGGCGGCCCGCGCGCCCCGGCTGAACAATATGGCCCCTTGGGTGGCCGCGTTGGCAGGGTCGGGCGCGTTTGTGGGCGATCTGGGCTGTGGCGATGGGACCTTGCTGTCGGGCCTGCGGTCCTTCGGCATCATGGGCGCGGGTGTGGACCCGTCACCCCAAATGTGCGCGTTGGCGCGGGCGCGCGGCGTGTCCGTCCAGACGGCGGCCCTGGGGCGGGCCATGTTGCCGCCCGCCTCCCTCATCTGCGCCATTGGGGAGGCGTTGGCTCTGCACCCGGATGCAGACACCCGCCCCCCAGCCTTGCCTGCCCTGTTGCCACGCTTGATCCAAGGGTTGAAGCCCGGCGGTGCGATCCTGCTGGAACTGCCGGGCCAGGGCGTGCCCACCGGCACCTTTTGGGAGGAGAGCGAGAGCCACGCCTTGCATCTGCAGGCGACGCGCGACGGCAATGCTCTGATCCGTCGCCATGTGGCCTTTGCAGTCGACGCGGATGACGCGTCCTGGCAACGGGGCGTCGAACTGCATCGGCTGTCCCTGTTCCATCCGGCCCAGGTCACAGCCGTCCTGACCAATGTGGGTTTGACCGTGGAGCCTTTGTCGCAACTGGGCGATGCGCCGCTCTTGCCGGGCTGTTTCGCCCTTTTAGGCCGGAAGCCGTGACGCGGCGCGGCCGCCCCGCCCCTGCGCGCAGGCCGGTGGCCCCCGTGGCCGACGCGCCTTTGGATGCCGACCCGCTGGTGGAGGTGGGGCGCGTGCCTCACAGCCGTGACGGGCGGGTTTTGGTGGTGGCCTGTGGCGCGCTGGCCCGAGAGATTGCGGCGGTCCTGGGCGCAAACGGGCTGGACCACGTGGACCTGCACTGCCTGCCCGCGATCCTGCACAACGCGCCCGACCGCATCCCCGATGCCGTGGACGCGGCCTTGGCAGAACGGCCCGGCTATGACAGCGCCTTCGTGGCCTATGCCGATTGCGGCACGGGCGGACGCTTGGCGGCGGTCTGTGCCGCCCATGGGGTCGAGATGATCGCCGGCCCCCATTGCTACGCATTCTTCGAGGGGTTGGAGGTCTTTGCCGCGCGCGATGAGATCGACGCCTTTTACCTGACGGATTTCCTGGCCCGGCAATTCGATGCGTTCGTAACCCGGCCCTTGGGCCTGGACCGCCACCCAGATTTGCGGGACACCTATTTCGGCCACTATCGCAAGTTGGTCTACCTGGCTCAGACCGAGGATGCGGAGTTGACCGCCCGGGCCAAGTTGGCGGCGGTTGCGTTGGGCCTGACGTTTGAGCGGCGTTTCACGGGTTTGGGGCCGTTCGCGGAGGCGGTGCGCGCGGTGCGGCCATGACATGGCGCTTGCCCCTTTGCCCCGGAGCACAGCATGGGAGAGGGTCCAGGCGACATCGCCAAAAACCGCCATCCCTGCCCGGATGAAAGTCACTGTCTGAAGTGGGTGGGAGCGATAGCCTCCCCGTTTTCGGTTCTCGGTCAGTTCGACGGGGGGCTGGTGAGCAGTCGCCATGGCATCCTCAGGGACAGGGCCTGATTGGGCCGACGCGACGAAGTCCGCCGCTTGGCCTCGCCTGCTGATCCGCCCATTGGCTGGGGTGGACGCCCTCACCGCCCCGCACTCGGTCCCACGGGGCCTTCGCAGGGGGATCATGGTTACGATCTGACACGTGCCCGGGCAGGCGAAGTGGCCGACCTGACGGAACCTTTGTGCGCTTTGGTGCCCTTCACAGTGATCCCGCAGAAGGCACGGAGACACCAAAGCCGATCTGCTGGAGCCGGCTGTCGTCAGGGTGCCCAAGGGTCCTATGCCGATGCCGCCCGATGCGGGCGGCCTACCGTGCGTTCCAAGATGCCCCGTCTGGCGAAACGGGCTCCGCCTATCATCCGTTTCTTGCAAGCCTGCCAGATGATCGGTCGCAACGGATCCCCCGGGCCGACGTTCTTTGGCCGCTCCGCCCAGTGAGGCAGGCTCCGTTGGTCCCCAGAAAGGTGATAGATTGATGCCTAGGCAAGGCCCAAGCCACACACGCCGAACCTGACAGTTGAGATGTTAGGGCAGTCATACGCTGACTTCACGTCAATGTGATCGCTCCGGTCCGCAGCTTATCCGTGCCGTCATGGGAAAATGCTTTAGCTCGCGCAGCATGAGAGCACGAGGGGACATAAGATGAGTCGAACACTTGTCCTGAGCATCGGACTTGCCGCGTGGGCAACAATGGGCACCGCCGGGGAGATTTTGCGGGATGTCGTCATGGACGATTACGCCACGATCCGCGGATGGGAGGTCCGCTCGGTCGATGGCGTGCCGGTGGGTCGCCTGATCCATATGGACGAGGCGGAGGACGGCTATTCCGCAGTCGTCCAGCTGAAGAAGAACATGATGCCGGGTGTGGCAGCCCTGCATGTGGACATCTTGCACCTCCATGATGGGTATCTGTGCATCGACGCGCATTCGAAGGATGTGGTGAAGGGGTAAGTTGCGAAGCGGTGGCGGGCCGACCCGTTCCGAGGCGTGTACGCTTTGCTGTGACCCTCGCCGAATTGGACGTGGGGTTTCCGCTCCGCAAATCGGGGTTGCCCGGCCTGCCGACCCGGAAAGCGCGCCCAACGGGGCATCCTCCTGCCCGGTCCGGGTCTTGGCCGGACATGTCGCGCGATCCGAACATGTCTTCACCCCCGGCGGAAGCTGCCATAAGAGGGGCGGACCTGTTCCTGCCGAGATCCCTGCCCCATGACCGAGCCTGCGCTGACCCCTGAACTGATCGCTGCCCACGGGCTGTCGCCGGAAGAATATGATGCGATCTTGGGGATCATCGGACGGGTGCCGAGTTTCACCGAACTGGGCATCTTCTCGGCCATGTGGAATGAGCATTGCTCCTACAAGTCGTCAAAGAAGTGGCTGCGCACCCTGCCCACCGAGGGGCCACAGGTGATCTGCGGCCCCGGTGAAAACGCAGGTGTCGTGGACATTGGCGACGGCCAAGCGGTGGTCTTCAAGATGGAGAGCCACAACCACCCGTCCTACATTGAGCCCTATCAAGGGGCGGCCACGGGTGTGGGCGGCATCCTGCGGGATGTGTTCACCATGGGCGCGCGCCCCGTGGCCGCCATGAACGCACTTAGCTTCGGCGCCCCCGAGCACCCAAAGACAAAACAATTGGTCCACGGGGTTGTCGAAGGCGTCGGCGGGTATGGGAATTGTTTTGGGGTGCCCACCGTGGGCGGGGAGGTCCGCTTCCACCCAAGCTACAACGGCAACTGCCTCGTGAACGCCTTTGCTGCCGGTTTGGCGGACGCGGATAAGATCTTCTATTCGGCGGCGTCCGGGGTGGGCCGCCCCGTGGTTTACCTGGGCGCGAAGACGGGCCGCGACGGCGTGGGCGGCGCGACCATGGCCAGTGCGGAATTTGACGACACCATCGAAGACAAACGCCCCACCGTTCAAGTGGGGGACCCCTTTACGGAAAAGCGCCTGATGGAGGCGTGCCTGGAGCTGATGCAGACCGGGGCTGTTGTCTCCATCCAGGATATGGGCGCCGCCGGGCTGACCTGTTCGGCCGTGGAAATGGGCGATAAGGGCGGTTTGGGCATCCGTCTGGACCTCGAAAAGGTGCCCGTGCGCGAGGCCCGGATGACCGCCTATGAGATGATGCTGTCCGAAAGCCAGGAACGGATGCTCATGGTTCTGGACCCCGCCCGCGAAGATGTGGCCCGCGCCGTGTTAGAAAAATGGGATTTGGACTTCGCCATCGTGGGCGAGACCATTGCCGAAGATCGCTTTCTGATCTTGTTGGACGGCGACGTGAAGGCCGACTTGCCCCTGTCCAAGCTGGCCTCCTCCGCGCCGGAATATGACCGCCCCTGGGTTGAGACGCCCGCACCCGCCCCTTTGGCGGAGGTGCCGGACGTGGCCCCGATGGACGGGCTGCGCGCGTTGATCGGGGCGGTGAACTACTGCGCCCGCGACTGGGTGGTGGAGCAATATGACACCCAAGTGATGGGGGACACGGTTGTCTTGCCCAGCTTGGACAGCGGGGTGATCCGCGTCCATGGCACGTCCAAGGGCTTGGCCTTCACCTCCGATGTGACCCCCCGCTACGTGCGCGCCAACCCCGTTGAGGGTGGTAAACAAGCGGTGGCCGAGGCCTATCGCAACCTGATCGTCCGGGGCGCGCGGCCCTTGGCCACCACCGACAACTTGAATTTCGGCAACCCCGAAAAACCCGAGATCATGGGGCAGTTCGTGGGCGCCTTGAAAGGGATCGGCGCGGCCTGTGCGGCGCTGGATATGCCCATCGTGTCGGGCAACGTGTCCCTTTACAATGAGACGGACGGCGCGGGCATCGACCCCACCCCCACCATCGGCGCCGTCGGCCTGATCGACGATCTTGAGGCGCGCATCGCTGGCCCCATCGCGCCTGGCATGATCGCCCTGTTGCTGGGCGGCGACGGGACCCATTTGGGCCAATCCGCCCTGTTGGTCGAGCATCTTGGCCGGACCGAGGGCGACGCACCGCCCGTGGATCTCCGGGCGGAGCGGGCCCATGGGCAATTTATCCTGGACCATGCGGCTTGGATCACGGCCTGCACGGACATCAGCGATGGCGGTCTGGCCTTGGCCGCCTTTACCCTGGCCGAGGCCCACGGCATCGGCGTGACTTTGGATGTGGCCAGCACGCCTGCCCTCTTTGGCGAGGATCAGGGGCGGTACCTTTTGGCGGTGACATTCGATGCGGCAGAGGCGCTGATGGTGGCGGCCGGCCAGACCGATGTGCCGCTGTCCATGGTGGGGCAGTTCGGCGGTGACATGGTCAAGATGGGCGCCGACACGGCCAGTTTGAAGGACCTGAGCACGCTGTACCGCACAGCCTTCGCCGCCGCCTTGGCGTGAACGGACCGGCGTGGGCGCGCCGTGTCCACCGGGCCAGCGCGGTACGTACATCATTGGGCAAAGCGGGGTGTGATCTTTGCCGGCTTTGGGTCCTATTTCGCGATCCATAGGGCGCGACCCGGCGGCGATCCGGCGACCCCGGGCGTGGGGACGCCGCGCACAACCATTCCTGGCGGGCCTTGCCCGATGGCCAAGGGTGAACCTGCACGGCAGATGCGCAATTGGGCCATGGATTTTGCGCCGCGTCCGCTGCAAAAAAGGCCATGTCCAACCGCCGTGCCCTGGCCTATTTCGCCCTGACCTATCCGGCTGCTGTCACGGCCCTGGGGCTGGGGCTGTTCTTCACCTTTAACCTGCTGGTGCTGTTCCGCTGGCCAAGCCGGACACCCTGCGAAGATGTCCTGAAGCTGATCCCCGTCCTGGGCCTGGCGGCCTTGGTGTTTGGTCAACCGGCGATCCGCCTGGGGCGGTGGGCCGTGGGCACGCGACGGATTGGGCATTTGCCACTTTGGGCAATGCTGGCGTGTCTTCTGATTGCATTGCCGCTGTTGGCCGTGGATTGCGCGCCGACGCTGACGGATATTCCCTTGCCCGCCGATCTGATCGAAACCTGTGCGGCGGTCCTGTTCGCCTCCTCCGGGCTGGTCTATGCGTGCGGGGTCTGGCGGCTTTGGCGTGCGCCGACCCTGCGCGTCACGCGCCCCCGCCGCAATCCGACCGGAGAGGCCGATGACCGATCCTGACACCGCCACTTGGATTGACCTGACCTCGTGGGACCGCGCGGCGCAGTTCCAATTCTTTCGCACGTTCGAGCGGCCCCATTACGCCATCACCGCCCGCGTGGATGTCACTTCCATGATGGCGGCGCGGGCCACGGGTCTGTCACCCTTTCGCGCCTGTCTCTTTGCCATCGGCGCCGCACTCCATGCTGTGCCCGCCTTGTGCATGCGGATGCGCGGCAACCGTGTGATCCACCACACCCGCCTGCGCCTGTCGCCCACGATCGCCCTTCCGAATGGGGATTTCGGCTATGCCTATCTGCCCTGGCAGCCGGAGTTCAGCGCCTTTGACGCCGCCGCCGAGCAGGAGATTGCGCGGGTCCGCGCAGGCGGCGCGCTGGACCCCAATGATGGCTCTGCTGACGACCTGGCCTATCTATCGTGCTTGCCCTGGCTGGATTTTACCGCCCTCGACAACGCCCTGCCCGATGCCGCCGACACGATCCCGCGGGTCAGTTGGGGCAAGATCGTCCCCACGGCCACGGGCCACGACATGGCCGTCGCGCTCCAGGTCCACCACGCCCTGGCCGATGGCGCCCATGTGGGCCAATTCTTTGCGGAGTTGGCGCGCGTGCTGGACGAGGTTGCGCAGAACCGCGCCTAGACCCCTCCCATCGCAACCGCCTGCGCGCATTCTGCACGGGCGCTGCGCGGCGGATGCACTTTGGATATGGGACAGATCCTGCATGCCCATCATGCAGACAGATTTGGACCCGATAATGACCCAAAGCCCAATCGCCCAGTTTCTAACTTTTGCCGTCCTCTATCCGCCCGCGGCGTTTTTGCCATTCTTCTTTGGGCTGTCGGCGGGGGCACAGGTGGCGTTTGGCACCGGCCCGGGCACGCCCCCAGCAGTGCTTCTTTTGGTCATTGCGGCAGCCGGAGCATTTGCCGCCATCCCCGCCATTGCCCTGGGCCGCGCGGCAACCCGCAATTGGTGGATCGCAGTGGGTCCTGCTGCAATAACGACCGCTGCTCTGGTGCTTTGGGCCATCGGTCTGATGCTGCAACTGGGTCGCCTGTTGCCCCGCGATATGATTACGGCCCTGATGGGGTTGGGGATGCTGTACCTTTTGGCCTGCGCCGTGCCCTACGTCATGGGCCTGGGCCGCATGTGGCGGCACATGCGCCGCGCCTACGCCGGGCGATAGCCAAGGCCGCAAGACCACCTTTGCGGCAAAAGTACCCTTTCGTTACAGATTTGGCGCGCGGATGACAGCAGCGTGACGCCCAGTCTCGTCCCCGTGAGGGCCGTGCGCGCCGTCGGTAATCATATGCATATACGCACTGATCTTTCCAATTTTTCACGCCTACGTGCATTGAGAGTGAGCAGCGGCCCCCGCATATCTACTCCATCAGCACGGGCCAAACGCCCAACGCTCCTCACCACCGGCCCGCCGCAGCGACGAAAGGGCCAACGTAACGCAAAGGATCACCACTATGAAAACCCTCATCGCTTCCGCCCTGATCGCCTCCGCAGCCCTGGCCGGTGCCGCATCGGCCCAAGTTCCCGGCGGCGCAGCCGGCGCCATCGCGCATTTCAACCAAGACTTCAGCACCCAGGACCAGCGCATTTCTTTCGGCGCACCGTCCAATGGCAAGGCCGTCGTCTCCAGCCGTGGCAGCTTGGTCTCGGCCAACACCCCCGGCGCCCGCGTCACGGTGACAGTGAAGTCCGAAGCCCCCTCGCGCAGCGATGTCATCTTTGACCGTATCCGCGAAGAAGGTCTGGACGACGACTAAGTCCCCCATTGGTCGCGCCGCAGCATCTGTCTCTCTCTCTCCCCCACCTAAAGACTGCGACGCGACCTTTCAGACCGCCCCTCGGTGGACCTTGTGTCCCCAGGGGCGGTTTTTCGTATGTACCGGGGTCTGGCACCTGCTGGATGGGGGCGCTATCTATCGTGGGAACGCGAACGGAGACGACCCCATGGCAATGCAGGCCCAGGAAATCGAAGACCTGATCCGCGCCGGTTTTCCGGATGCGCAGATCACCATCACGGATCTGGCCGGTGACGGGAACCATTACGCGGCCGAGGTGGTGGATGAGAGTTTTCGCGGAAAGTCGCGGGTGGCCCAACAACGGGCCGTCTATTCGGCGCTGAAGGGCAAGATGGACGGCCCCGCCGGGGACCTTCACGCCCTGGCCCTGACCACGCGCGCCCCGAAATGACCTGGTTCGGCTATGCCGTCGCATGCCTGATCCTGGCGATCCTGGTGGCACGCGCCATCTGGGTCACCCGCGCCGAGATGCGGCAGCCCAATGGCGGGCGCCCCCGCGGCGTCGACCCGGGCGATGGCTATACCGAGATTTTCAGTGACTATTCCTCGGGCCTGGGCGGCGGTAATCAGCTGACGACCCGGGTGCCCAAAGACCCGCAGGCCTATGCCAAAACCTTCGTGCCCCGGCACAAAAGCTAACCGATAGGAGCATTCGATGGCTGACGCCAAGACGCAAATCGATGAGATGGTAAAGGGCTCGGACGTGGTCCTCTTTATGAAGGGGACGAAATCCATGCCCCAATGTGGTTTTTCCAGCCGCGTGGCCGGTGTGCTGAATTACATGAACGTGGATTACTCCGACGTGAACGTTTTGGCTGACGAAGACATCCGGCAAGGCATCAAGGATTACTCCGACTGGCCCACAATCCCCCAGCTTTATGTGAAGGGGGAGTTTGTGGGCGGCTGTGACATCATCACCGAGATGACGCTTTCGGGGGAGTTGGACACGCTGTTTTCGGAAAACGGTGTGACCTTTGACGAAGAGGCGGCCAATAAGATCCGCGAAGCCAACGCCTAATCCAAAGGGCGTGCGGCGCGGGCGTATCTGCGCCGCCCCCTCAGGCGGCCAACACCTCCGCCACCCAGGCGGGCACAAGACTGGTGGCCGGGCCTTCGCGCACCTCGTCGAAAGGTGCGCCCGACGCCTCTAGGTTCAATTCCAGCGTCCGCGCACCGACCGATTGCGCCATCTGCACGAACCCGGCTGCCGGATAGACTTGCCCGCTCGTGCCGATGCTGACGAACACTGTGGCGTCCGCCAGCGCGGCTTCGATCCGGTCCATGTGATAGGGGATCTCTCCGAACCAGACCACATCGGGTCGTGTCGCCGCCATTCCACAGGCGGGGCATGCGCCGGGGGCGGACATCTGCCGCGGCGCGTCCCAGCGGTGGCCGCAGGCGCCGCAAAGGGCCCGGGCCAACTCTCCGTGCATATGGATCACGTCGCGCGCGCCCGCCCGTTCCAGCAAATTGTCCACGTTCTGCGTGACCAGCGTGACCCCTAGCCGTTGGGACAGTTGCGCCAGCGCATCATGCGCGGCAGTGGGATGCGCCTCCAGCATATTGGCCCGCCGCGCGTTATAGAAGTCGTGAACCAGATCGGGGTTGCGGGCGAACCCCTCCGGCGTGGCGACCTCGCTCAGGTCATATTGCGACCAAAGCCCGCCCACGTCCCGAAACGTGCCCAGCCCTGCCTCCGCACTCAGCCCGGCGCCGGACAGGACCACCACGCGCCCAAACTCTCTGTTCTTCATCCCATCCCCTTGCAGCAGTTCGACCTTGAATTCCACGCCCCGGTCCCATTTTCGCCATCCTGCCTTGGCATCTCGGGATCAAGTCACCGTAGGAGGCCGAAATGTTTGGCCAGAACGAACAGCCTATCTTCACGTTCCGGGGCCCTTGGGGCGTGCCCGTCGAAATCGCGCCCAGTTTCTTCCTTCTGGCGCTCATCTTTGTGGGCATCCAACCGGACATCCATTCGGTGGTCTTCTTTGGCATGGTCGCCTTGGCGATTTTCCTGCACGAGTTTGGCCATGCCTGGGGCGCCCTGGTCCAGGGCCAACCGGTCCGCCGCGTCGTTCTATATGGCGGCGGCGGTTTTTGCGAATATGCCCGCGCCGCCACCCCGCGGGAACGGGAATTGATGGTCGCCATGGGGCCCCTGACAAACCTGGCCCTCTGGGCGTTGGCCTCCCTCCTGGGCGGGTGGTTCGTCGACGCTTATTACGCCGGAGCGGGCGATACCTCGTGGTACGCAGGTTGGTATCTAGAGACGTTTGCCAAGATGAACCTGGTCTTTTTCGCCCTGAACCTGGTGCCGCTGCAGCCCCTGGATGGCGGAAAACTGTTCCACCTGGCGCTCATGCGGGTGGCGTCCGACGGGACGGCCCTGCGCATTGCGGGTGCGGTCGGGCTTCTGATGGCCTGCATTTGGATCCCCGGCATGATCTATTCCTTCATGACCTGGGGTTGGGTTCTGCTGTTCTTGCCCTCCTTCGCGCTCCATTGGCGGATGATGAAGGGTGACGCTTACGCCTGAGCGCCCCATCGGCCATACTGGCGTCATGCGCATCTTGTTCGTTTGCCTTGGCAATATCTGCCGCTCCCCCGCCGCCGAAGGGGTGTTGCGCCAGTTGCGGCCCGATTGGCAGATCGAGTCCGCTGGTCTGGGGGCCTGGCATGTGGGCAAACCACCCTATGCGCCCATGCAGGCCGAGGCTGAACGCCGTGGTTATGACCTGAGCGGCCAGCGCGCGCGCCAAGTCACGCCCGATGATTTCGACCGCTTTGATCAGGTTTTGGCGATGGACCGCGCTGTCCTGCGCGATCTGCACGCCATGCCGGGGGGCCAGGGGGCCCAGCTCTTTGCCACCGTCTGTGGCCTGGACATAGCGGACGTGCCCGACCCCTATTACACCGATGACTTCGCAGGCAGCCTTCAGATGATCGAGGAGGGCCTGCGCCGTATGGTGGCCGATCCGCCCCATTGACACGGGCCCGCAAAATCCCCCTGTGTGACGCCAATGGATACGTTCAAAAAATCCTTCACCCGGCAAGAGCCCATCCCAGAGGAGGCCATCGCCGCCGCCATTGACGTCATGCGCGGGGGCCGTTTGCACCGATATGGCGCCGACCCTTCGGAGGTCGCAGCCCTAGAGGGACAGTTCGCTAAGGCGCTTGGCGCCAATCACGCCCTGGCCGTGGCCTCGGGCGGGTATGCCATGACCTGCGCGCTGCGGGCCTTGGACGTCGCACCGGGGGACCCGGTCCTGACCAATGGCTGGACCCTGGCGCCCGTACCCGGCGCCATCGCCGCCGTGGGGGCCCGCCCTGTCCTGGTGGAGGTGACCGAGGATCTTGTCATCGACCTCGACGACCTGGCCGCAAAGGCGGACCAAGCCAAGGTCCTCCTGCTGAGCCACATGCGCGGACATCTTTGCGACATGGCGCGCCTGATGGAGATTTGCGACACCGCAGGCATCGCCGTGATCGAAGACTGTGCGCACACCATGGGCGCCGCCTGGGCAAAAACGCCGTCGGGCATGTGGGGCGCGGTCGGCTGCTTTTCCTGCCAGACCTATAAGCACGTGAATTCCGGCGAAGGCGGGCTGATCGCCACCAATGACCCCGATCTGGCCGCCAAGATGATCCTGCTGTCGGGCAGCTACATGCTTTATTCCCGCAACGGCACCGCCCCTGAGGAGGAGGTGTTTGCGCGCCACAAGGGCCAGATGCCCAACATCTCGGGCCGGATGGACGAGTTGCGCGCCGTGATCCTGCGCCCGCAACTGCGTGATCTGCCCATGAACGTGGAACGCTGGAACGCCCGGTACCGGGCGCTGGAGGCAGGTTTCCGCCAAGCCGCGGGTCTGCGCGTCATCGACCGCCCGGCCCTGGAAAGTTATGTTGGCTCGTCCATCCAAGTGGTCGCCGACCTGCCCGACCGGGTGCCGGCCTTCCTGAAAGGCTGCGCCGATCGGGGCGTGGAATGGAAATGGTTTGGCGCCGACCAGGCCCAGGGCTTCACCTCCGCCCACCACCATTGGGGCTATGTCGCAGCCCAGGCCTTGCCCAAAACCGACCGCGTCCTGGCGGGCCTGTTGGACATGCGCGTGCCGCTGACCTTTGACCTGGACGATTGCGCCGCCATCGCCGCCATCGTCCGCGATGAGGCCGCGAAACATCTGGCCACAGACGCGCGGGTCGCCCCTGTCTGATCCGTCTTCAGTCCTTGCGCCGCCCTTCCTTATGCTTGCGCAGCCGCGACGGCTGTATCCGGTTCTTGCGCCCCTTGAACGGGTTGGCGTCGCTTTGCCCGCGCATATGCAGCCGGATCGGCGATCCGGGCATGTCGAAGTCTTCGCGCAACCCATTGATCAGGTAGCGGGTATACGCCTCCGGCAGCAAATCGGGATGCGAACACATGGCCACAAAGCCAGGCGGCCGCGTTTTGGCTTGGGTCATATAGCGGATCTTGATGCGCTTGCCCTGGGGCGCAGGCGGCGGGTGCTGCTCCAACATGCCGATCAGCCAGCGATTGAGGGCCGATGTGGGCACGCGCCGGTTCCACACCCCATGGGCCTTCAGGATCGCCTCGCGCAGGCGGTCCAGCCCACGTCCTGTCTTGGCGGACACCGTGACCAAGGGCGCACCCCGCAATTGCGGCAACAGGCGCTCGAACTGCTCTTTCAGCGCGGCCAGCTTGGCCTGCCGGTCCTCCTCGATGTCCCACTTATTTACGGCCACGACCACGGCGCGCCCCTCCCGCGCGGCCAAATCGGCAATGCGCAGGTCCTGGGCCTCGAACGGGATCGCGCTGTCCAACAAGACGACGACCACCTCGGCGAACTTCACCGCGCGCAACCCATCTGACACGCTCAGCTTTTCAAGCTTCTCGACGATCTTGGCTTTCTTGCGCATGCCCGCCGTATCGAACAGGCGCGTGGGCACGCCGTCCCACTGGAACCCCAGGGCGATGGAATCCCGCGTGATCCCCGCCTCTGGCCCGGTCAGCAGGCGTTCCTCTCCGATGATCTGGTTGATCAGCGTGGATTTGCCCGCATTGGGGCGCCCCACCACGGCGATTTTCAGGGGCCGCTTCTCGGTCGGGGCCCAATCTGCTTCGCTCTCGCCGTCATCGTCGGCGATGTCGACCTCCGCCTCGGCTTCCTCGGACGGGGCATCGGCTTTCAACGCGATCAGGGGGCGGAGGGCCCCAGCCAGTTCCGCCATCCCTTCCCCGTGTTCGGCCGACAGGCGCAGCGGCTCGCCCAGGCCCAAAGCAAACGCTTCCAGCAGACCGGCCTCCCCGGCCTGCCCCTCGGCCTTGTTCGCCGCCAACAGAACCTCGCCCCCCTTGCGGCGCAGGATATCGGCGAACACTTCATCCGCGGGCGACACACCCACCCGCGCGTCAATCACAAACAGTGCGGCATCGGCCATGTCCACGGCGCGTTCCGTCAGGCGGCGCATGCGCCCCTGCAGGCTGTCATCGGTGGCCTCCTCCAGGCCGGCCGTATCGATCACCGTGAACTTCAAATCGCCCAACCGCGCGGCCCCTTCGCGCAGGTCACGGGTCACGCCCGGCTGGTCATCGACCAGGGCCAGGCGTTTGCCCACAAGGCGGTTGAACAGGGTGGACTTGCCCACATTGGGTCGGCCCACAATAGCGAGGGTAAACATGACACCGCTCCGAAGATCAGGCGCGGGCTTTAGCGTGTTGGCGCAGGCTTGGAAAGGGTCCGTCTCAGCCCCGCGGGGGCCATGTCGGTGGGGCCTTAGCGGAAGCCGTGCAACTGCCCCTTGCGCCCCACCACATACAAGGCGTCGCCAAACGCGATGGGCCGGGACGCGGCGCCGCCTGGTATTTCCACCTGCGCCTGCGTTTGACCCGTGGCCGGATCGAAGCCGCGCAACACACCATCGGACGACGCGATCCAAAGTCGGCCGCCCGCCAGGACCGGACCGTAATGGACGAACACCCCTTCGCGCCGCCGCAGCCGCTGATTGCGATAAAACGGCAGGTCCGTTCGCCAGATGACATCGCCTGTGGCGGCATCCACCCGCACCAATTGCGCCCGGTCGGTCACCGCAAAGACGGACCCCCCGGCCACCGTTACGGGGCTGACGGCGCCTTCGTCGATTGTCCAAAGCCGGGTGCCCGACGATTGCGACAGGGCGACCATGCGCCCCGCCGTGGTGCCAGCATATACCGTGCTGCCCGTGGCCACCGGGTCGCCGGTGATATCGCCCACGAAATTCGACGCGACACCCCGCCGTTTGCCCGAGACGGAGCTGCCCCAGACCCGAATGCCGCTTTGCTGCAAGGTCGCAATGATCTCTCCGCTGCCATAGGGAAAGATCGCCAGCCGCCCGGCAATGGCAGGGGCGGGCGATGTCGCCATGGATGCCGTGCTGGGCGAGGCGGGGATGTCCCACTGCAACCGCCCGGTTTCCGCGTTGATGGCCCAGGCGCGGCTGTCGCGACTGACGACATAGACCAAGCCGTTGGCCACCTTCGGCGTCGTGATCGGTGCGTCCAGGCGTTGAACCCATTTGGCGTTGCCCGAGGCCGGGTCCAACGCATGCAGGCGGCCGTATCCTGTGGTCACATACAGCGTGCCATCCACGATGGCCAAGCCGCCGCCCGACGCCTCATTGTCCCGCTCGGTGGCGGGAACCAGGCTGCGCGACCACAGCGCCTGGCCCGACACCAGCGTTGCGGTTACCTGGGCTTTGGCGTCCAGCGTGTAAATCCGCGTCCCGTCCGACACGGGGTCCGCCGTGATCCGCAACCGCCGACTGTCCCCCGCCCCAATGGACGCCGACCACATCAACTGGGGCTGCGCGCTTAGCGTGGCATGACCGGGATCGTTCTGTGCATTACCGACCCGCATGGGCCAGGCGGCCAACCGCTGAGGGGCGGGCAAGGACAGGGGGACCGGCGCCTCGGCCACGTCCGTCGCCGCGTCCGCAATGACCAGGCCATCGGTGCCCGCGCGAATGGGTTGACGCTCTCCGGGCAGGATGTCCTCACGCTCGGCACAGGCCACCAGAACAGACAGGCTCAAGCCAAGAAGAACAGCATCCGATGCTTTCATACCCTCGTTCCCCTGCCCTTCTTCGTCGTCATTCTTAATGCCACCAAACCCTTATGCCGGATCTGGCGATACCCCCAAAGCCACCATCAACTGAGATGCGCGGCGGCGCAAGGCTTCGCTCACCTCCGCCTCTTCCGTCAAAATCCGCAACAAGGTCACCGCTGTGGCCTCATCGCCTGCCTCCAGCGCACGCAGGGCCTGTAACTCGATGGCAAGGGGCCGGAACGGCGCGCCGGGCGTCGCCAACTGGTCCAGCCGGGCGGCATCCATGGCCGCGTCGCCGGTGCCGCCCCCGGCCAATACCTTATACAGTGCCAGATCCCGATACTTCTGCGGCAAGTCGGGCGCGTCCGCAATCGCCAACAACGCATCCCGCGCCGCCGCCGGATCGGCCGTATCATCCGCTGTGATCGTCGTCGCCACCAGCATGGACAACAACGCCTGCTGCGCACCATCGGCGGGCGTAATCGCCTCTAACGCCGTGCGCCGCGCAGCAATGTCTTCGCCGCCCAAAGCCGCGATGATGGCATCTCCGAACGCCGCCGCCTCCGCCTGGCGAGAGGCCTTTTGCCATTCGTTCCAAGACGCGCCGCCCACGATCAGGATCACTGCCAAGATCGGGATCCAGCCCCACGTCTTGAACAGCGTAAACAGCCGCTCTTTGCGTACCTCTTCCGAGACTTCGTCGATAAAGCTCTCCGAATTCGACATCGCTGCTATGGGCCCCTGCTGTCTTTTCTCCGCCCTCCTAACGGGTTGCCCTCTTGCCGCCAAGGGCAATCCGCCCTTATCCAAAACACCGAAACCTTGTGCAAAGCGGCAGAATTCGCCCAACAATCCCGCACAGACGGCCCCGGCAATGTCTCTTGCGGAAATTCGGAAAGGCTCTTACATCTAAACCGATCAGTTCAGCGTAAGAAAAGTTACGGAACTTTCCAAACCGCCTGCACTGATCGCTGAAGAATAGGTTTACTATGAAATTCTTTCCCCTGATCACCGCCGTTTTGGTCTGTATCGCCTTGTTTTTCGTCATTCTTGAGCGGGATACCCTGATCGACTTCGCGGGCAGCTTCGGCGACAGTGAAGCAGAGGAAGGGGGTCTGTCCCTGGCGTCCGAGCCCGAAGAAAGCGTCGCGACCGAGCCAGTGGCCATCGCCACCCTAGAGGCGAGCGACGATGCAAACCTGGTCCATGTGGTCGCCCTCCGGTCCGTTGCCCGGGACGTGGCTGACGCCGTCATGGTGCGCGGCCAGACCGAGGCCGCCCGTGACGTGGAGGTGAAAGCGGAGACATCGGGCATCATCATCTCCTCTCCCCTCCGCAAGGGCGCGTTTGTGGAAGAAGGCCAAGTTCTTTGTGAATTGGCCCCCGGCTCCCGCCAGGCGAGCCTGGCCGAAAGTGAGGCCCGCCTCGTCGAAGCCCGCGCCCGCGTCCCCGAAGCCCAGGCCCGCGTGCCCGAGGCGCAGGCCCGCGTGGCCGAAGCCGAAGCCCGCCTGCAAGAAGCCCGCATCAATCAGAATGCCGCCGCCCGCCTCAGCGAAGGGGGCTTTGCGTCCGACACCCGCGTGGCCAATGCCGACGCGGCCCTCCGCTCCTCGGAGGCGGCGCTGGTCGCGGCGCAAACCGGTCTTGAATCGGTCCAAGCGGGCATCGAGTCGGCCGAGGCCGGCGTCCAATCCGCCGCGGCGGGCGTGCAGCGCGCCCAAATCGAGATCGACAACCTCTCTATCGAAGCACCGTTTTCGGGCCTGTTGGAAACCGACACCGCGGAATTAGGCGCCCTTCTGCAACCCGGCACCCCGTGCGCCACGGTGCTGCAGCTAGAGACGGTCAAAATGGTCGGCTTCCTGCCCGAAGCACAGGTGGACCAGGTCATGCTGGGCGCGCGCGCAGGGGCGCGCCTTGCCTCCGGGCTTGGGGTGCAGGGCGAAGTCACTTTCGTTAGCCGGTCCGCCGATGAAATGACCCGGACCTTCCGCGTGGACGTCACTGTGCCCAACCCCAACCTGGTCATCCGCGACGGGCAAACGGCGGAAATCCTAATCGAAACCTCGTCGCAATCGGCCCATCTGGTGCCTGCCTCGGCGCTCACGCTCAATGATGAAGGCATCCTGGGCGTCCGGATTATCGAAGATGGCATTGTTGGCTTCGCCGCCACGACCCTCCTGCGGGACACCACCGACGGCGTCCTGCTGTCGGGCCTGCCCGACGCGGTGGACATCATCGTTGTGGGGCAAGAATACGTGACCGATGGTGTGCCCGTCCGCGCCACTTATCGCGACACCGATGCCGCCGAGGCGGAGGCGACGCAATGACCGGAATCATCGACTGGGCCGCCTCCCGCGCCCGCATGATCCTGGCCTTCGTGGTCCTGTCCGTCTTGGCAGGATCGTTCAGCTATGTGGGCCTGCCAAAGGAAGGGGAGCCGGATATCGACATCCCCGGCGTCTTTGTGTCCGTTCCCTTCCCCGGCATCAGCGCCCGCGATTCTGAACGCCTTCTGGTCAAACCCATGGAGGTCGAGCTGAAAGAGCTCGACGGCCTCAAATCCATGAGCGCCACCGCGTCCGAAGGATTTGCGGGCATCTTACTGGAGTTCGAGTTCGGCTGGGACAAGGCGGCCACCATCGCCGACGTGCGCGATAAGATGAACAACGCCGAAGCCGACTTTCCCGCCGGGGCCGAGCAATACATCATCGACGAGTTCAACTTTTCCGAGTTCCCGATCCTCATCATCTCCCTATCGGGCCAAGCCCCGGAACGCACCCTTCTGCGCCTGGCCAACAGCTTGCAAACCCTGCTCGAAGGGATGCCCGCCATCCTGGAGGCGGGCCTGGCCGGCCACCGCGATGAGATGCTGGAGGTCATAATCGACCCCCTGGCACTTGAGGCGTATAACGTCACCGCCGACGAGCTTATCAACGTCGTGACCAACAACAACCTCCTCGTCGCCACCGGCTCGGTGGAGACGGCGTCGGGCGCGTTTCCCGTCAAGATCCCTGGCTCGTTCGAAGAATCCCGCGATGTCTATGACCTGCCCGTCAAGACCGATGGCGACCGGGTCATCACCCTCGGCGACCTGGCGGAGATCAACCTGACCTTCGAAGACCGCCAAGGCACCGCCCGCTACAACGGCGACACGACGGTCGCGCTGCAAGTGGTGAAGCGCAAGGGCTTCAACATCATGGACACCGCCGCCGATGTCCGCGCCGAGGTGGACGCCGAAGTTGCCACTTGGCCCGAAGAATTGCGCCAAGCCGTTGACGTGCAAGTGACACTGGATCAGTCGCGGACCGTGCGGTCCATGGTCAGTCAGCTTGAAGGGTCCGTCCTGACCGCCATCGCGCTGGTGATGATCGTGGTTCTGGCCGCCCTTGGCACGCGCTCCGCGCTGCTGGTGGGTTTCGCCATCCCCACATCTTTCTTGCTGTGCTTTGCATTCCTGGCCGTGATGGGCATCACCATATCCAACATCGTGATGTTCGGCCTGATCCTGGCCGTGGGCATGCTGGTGGATGGCGCCATTGTGGTGGTGGAATATGCCGACAAGCGCATCCAAGAAGGCTCAGGCCCCATGGCCGCATATAGCGAAGCAGCCAAGCGCATGTTCTGGCCCGTCGTCTCCTCCACCGCGACCACACTCTGCGCGTTCCTGCCCATGCTGTTCAGGCCCGGCGTGCCCGGCGAATTCATGGGCATGCTGCCGGTCACTCTGATCTTCGTCCTCTCCGCGTCCCTGGTGGTGGCGCTGATCTATCTGCCCGTTTTGGGCGGCGTTGCCGGGCGCACGACCCGCGCTCTGGAAACCCTGGGCAACGCGCTGCGCGCCCGCTTGCGCTGGGTGTTTCGCCTGCCCATCGCCCTGGCCGCCATGGCGCTGATGGCGACGTCCATCATCCAGACCGTCAATGCGGGCTATCTGATGCCTGACGCCCCCGCCGCCCTAGGCCACATCGTCGGGGCTCTCATGTTCGTCGCCTCCGCCCTGCTTTTGTCGTCCGCCCTCCATTCCCTGCGGATCGAACGGCGGCGCAAACGCGTGCAATCGGGCTATCGGCGCAGCGTCTTTGGCCACGTTGTACATCTGATGGTCGGCAACCCCCTGGGCCCCATCGTCGCCATGGTCCTGGTGGGCAGCGCCGTTTTCACCACGTTCTTTGTGTTCCTGCCCAACAATTTCAAAGGGGTGGAATTCTTCGTCGAAAGCGAACTTGAAGCCGCCAACATCTATGTGCGCGCGCGCGGCAACCTGAGCCTGGAAGAAAAGGACGATCTGCTCAAAAAAGCCGAAGAGATCGTGCTGGCCACCCCCGGCATCCAATCTGCCTTTTCGTTCGCGGGCGATGGCGGGCTGAACACCGGCGGCCCCGGCGGCGCGGGCGGGCCCAGCGACACGATCGGCCAGATCCAGGTCGAAATGGTCCCCTGGGAAGACCGCCCCACCGTGTCGGAGCCCTGGTTCGAGATCTTCGGCACCACCATCAATGCCAATTTCGCCGACCCTGCCTTCGACGGCGACATCATTGGCGAAGAGGTGCTGGGCCGCCTGCGCGAACTGCCCGGCATCAAGGTCGACCTGTCGTCGCAGGAGAGGGGGCCAGCCCAGGGCAAGCCCGTCCATCTGCGCCTCACCGGCCAGAATTGGGACGAGTTGCAGAGTGCCACCGCCGACGCCGTGGCCCTGTTCAACGACACGCCCGCCCTGATCGACATTGAAGACACGCTGCCACTGCCCGGCATCGACTGGGAAATCCAGGTCGATGTCGAAAAGGCGGGGCGCTTTGGCGCCAACGTCGCCACCGTGGGTGCCATGGTCCAACTGGTCACCCGCGGCATCCTGCTCGACACGATGCGCGTGGACACCTCCGACGAAGAAATCGAGATCCGCGTCCGCCTGCCCGAGAAAGACCGCCTCCTCTCCACCCTCGACACGCTGAAGGTGCGGACCAATGACGGGTTGATCCCTTTGGCCAATTTCGTCACCCGCCGGGCCGTTCCGCAACTGGCGGAAATCAATCGTTATGATGCCGAACGCTATTTCGACGTGAAGGCCGACGTCCAGCCTGGGCGCAACATCGTCAAGATCATACCCCCTGCGCCCGACGGCGAAAGCGACACCGAAATTTCCGCCGCCCAGCCCATCGACCTGGGCTTCGGCCGCGAAATCCCTGCCTCCGAGGTGGCTGCGGACCCGGGCACTGCGCAAGCGGACGGGTCCCGCATTGACTGGACCCTTGCGTCACCCAAAACGGGCCTTTCCGCGCGCATCGCATCCGTCTTTGGCGGCGACCCTCTGACCTATCGCTATTTCACCTTCGAAAACGGCCTACCTGCCACCGCCATCGACAACGCCGCGTCGCTTTTGGGCCTTGCACCCGGCGCCACGGCACCCGAAGCGGTCATCGCGGTAGCTGGCGATGCGCGTTTCGACCTGATCGACCCAGACGGCGCGGGCGGCGCGACCCTCACCTCCGTGCCGATCACGGCGACCGAGCGGATCGAGTTTCTGACCGAACAACTGTCGGCAAATGGCGCCCTGCCCGCCTCCGTCAGTTTCGAATGGACCGGCGACCAGGAAGAACAGGCCGAATCCCAAGCCTTCCTCTTTACCGCGTTCACGGGCGCCCTGGGCCTGATGTTCATCATCCTGCTGGCCCAGTTCAACTCCATCTACAATTCGGTGCTGGTCCTGCTGGCCGTGGTTCTGTCCACGACGGGCGTGTTCATCGGGATGATGGTCATGGGCCAGGCCTTCTCGATCATTATGACCGGGACCGGCATCGTGGCCTTGGCCGGGATCGTGGTGAACAACAACATTGTCCTGATCGACACGTACCAGGATTACAGCCGCTATATGCCCAGGATCGAGGCGATCACCCGTACCGCCGAAGACCGTATCCGGCCCGTCCTTTTGACGACACTGACCACCATGGCGGGCCTGGCCCCCATGATGTTCGGTCTCAGCATTAACTTCGTTGGCGGCGGCTATTCCATCGGCTCGCCCACGGCCCTGTGGTGGATCCAACTGGCCACAGCGGTGGTCTGGGGGTTGGGTGTGGCCACGGTCCTGACCCTTCTTTTCACGCCGTCCATGCTGGCCGCACGGGTCTGGGCGGTCACCTACGCCCTGGCCCTGTTCCGCGTGCTGGGCCGCATGGGCTTTGGCCGCGCCAGCCAGACGGGCCGTGACTGGACGCTCCGCCGCCAGGCCCGCAAGATCAAGGCCCCCACTCTGCTTTGGGCAGAGGAGGAGACGCCCGAAACCCCGTCCAGACCGATGCCGGAGACACTGCCCACCTCCATCGCGACCCCCGTGCCCGAAGAAAGCGACAGCCCGGACAAAGACCCGGAGCGGCCCCACCCACCCCTGCGCGCCGCCGAATAGCGCGCAGGCGCGCCTCCCGCGCGCCTTGTGGGGTGCGCGGTAAAGTCCGGCTCACCAAACGATGCTCTACACAGACCTTGACGCCACGCGTCCCACCCTTACATGCAAATCATTCTCATTTGCATTGACGCGCGCCCCAAAACCGACGGAGACACCGACCATGTTCCGCCACACCCTCATGGCCCTGGCCGCCGCTACCCTGCTGTGGCCCCAAACCGCCTTCGCCGACGACCGGTTCAAAGTGGCGACCACCTTTACGGTCATCGCGGACATGGCCCGCAACGTCGCCGGTGACACCGCCGATGTGGTGTCCATCACCAAACCCGGCGCCGAAATCCACGGGTATCAACCCACCCCGCAGGACATCATCCGCACCCGTGATGCGGATCTGATCCTTTGGAACGGGATGAACCTGGAACTTTGGTTTGAGCAGTTCTTCCGAAACATGGACGACACACCCGCAGCCATCCTCACCGATGGCATCGACCCCATCAGCATCGCCCAAGGCAGCTATGCTGGCAAACCGAACCCCCATGCGTGGATGGGCCTGTCCGGCGCGCTGACCTATGTCGACAATATCGCCGCCGCCATGGCCGAACACGATCCAGACAACGCCGACACATACCGGGCCAATGCCGCCGCCTATAAGGCCCAGATCGAAGCGACCATCGCCCCCCTGCGCGATGCTGTCCTTTCTGTGCCCGAGGCGCAGCGCTGGCTTGTCACATCCGAAGGCGCGTTCAGCTATCTGGCGCGGGACTTTGCCATGCAGGAGCTCTATCTGTGGCCCATGAACGCAGATCAGCAAGGCACCCCCCAACAAGTCCGCGCCGTGATCGACACCGTGCGCGCCAATGACATCCCCGTGGTGTTCTCTGAATCTACCGTTTCCGCCGACCCTGCCAAACAGGTCGCCCGCGAAACCGGCGCCACCTATGGAGGTATCCTTTATGTCGACAGCCTGTCCGACGCAGATGGCCCCGTCCCCACCTATCTGGACCTGCTGCGCGTGACGTCCCAAACCATTGTGGACGGGCTGAATACCGGCCTCAATCAATGAAGGACACGCTCGCCCCCGCAGAAGGCATCGCAGCCGAAGGGTTGTCGGTCACCTATGCCGGCGGCGTCACCGCCTTGCGCGATGCCTCCTTCAGCTTGCCCACCGGCACCATCGCCGGGCTGGTGGGGATCAACGGCGCGGGCAAATCCACCCTGTTCAAGGCGCTCATGGGGTTCCTGCCGGTGCGTGCCGAACGCGTGGCCCTGCTGGGCCTGCCCATCGAACAGGCCCTCAAACAGAACCTGGTCGCCTATGTCCCCCAGGCCGAGGAGGTCGACTGGACCTTCCCCGTCCTTGTGCGCGACGTGGTGATGATGGGCCGCTACGGCCATATGGGTTTCCTGCGCCGCCCCTCCGCCACGGACCGCGCCGCCGTCGACCAGGCGCTGGCCCGTGTCGCCATGACCGACTTCGCCGACCGACAGATCGGGCAGCTTTCGGGTGGCCAAAAAAAGCGCGTCTTCCTGGCGCGCGCCCTGGCCCAAGACGCCCGCGTGATCCTGCTGGATGAACCCTTCACCGGCGTCGACGTGAAGACCGAAGATGCGATCATCACCCTTTTGCGCCAAATGCGCGACGAAGGCCGCGTGATGCTGGTCTCCACCCACAACCTCGGCTCCGTCCCGCAGTTCTGCGACCGCACCATCCTGATCAAAGGCACCGTGCTCGACTACGGCTTGACCACGGATGTCTTCACGCACGCCAACCTGCGCCGCGCCTTTGGCGGTGTCCTGCGCCGATACGATCTGGGTGGCGAAGACCTCCACGACGATGATGACGCCCGCAAAGTCACCGTCCTCACCGACGACGAACGCCCCTTCGTGATCTATGGCGACGAGGATGACTGAGCCCCGCGCCCACAGCCGGGCCCGCCGCCGATCCACCAAAGGCACGGCACCATGAGCGCGTTGTTGGACCCCTTCGCCTATGCTTACATGGTCAATGCCATCTGGGTCAGCGCGCTGGTGGGCGGCACATGCGCGTTCCTTTCGGCCTTCCTCATGCTCAAAGGGTGGAGCCTCATTGGCGACGCCCTGTCCCACTCCGTCGTGCCCGGCGTGGCGGGCGCTTACATGCTGGGCCTGCCCTTCGCCCTGGGCGCCTTCCTGTCGGGCGGACTGGCCGCCGCCGCAATGTTGCTTCTGACGGAACGCACGGGGCTGAAGACCGACACCATCATCGGCGTCATTTTCACGGGCTTTTTCGGCCTCGGCCTCTTCATGGTGTCCCTTTCCCCCGCCTCCGTGGACCTGGAGACGATCATCCTCGGCAACATCCTCGCCATCACGCCCGAAGACACGCTGCAAGTTGTCCTCATCTCGGCCATCACATTGGCCATCCTGCTGGCCAAATGGCGCGACCTGCTGGTGGTGTTCTTCGATGAGGCCCATGCCCGTGCCATCGGCCTCAACCCCCGCTTCTGGAAGGCCGTGCTGTTCGCCCTTCTGTCGGCCTGCGCGGTGGCGGCCATGCAGACCGTGGGCGCCTTCCTGGTGGTGGCCATGGTCGTCACGCCCGGTGCGACGGCCTACCTGCTCACCGACCGCTTCGGCAAACTTTTGGCCTTGGCCGTGGCGTTCGGCACCATCTCCTGCGCGCTTGGCGCCTATCTCAGCTATTTCCTCAACGGCGCCACCGGCGGCGTGATCGTCGTGCTGCAAACCCTGTTCTTTGCCATCGCCTTCGTCTTTGCCCCCCAACATGGCTGGCGCGCGGGCCGCAGACGGGCGCGCGCATGATCGACACGCTGCTGCTGCCTTTCCAGCTACCCTTCCTGCGCGACGCCCTGTTCGCTGCCCTCCTGGTGGCGATCCCCTGTGGCCTCCTGTCCCCATTCCTTGTCCTGAAGGGGTGGAGCCTTATCGGCGATGCCATCAGCCACGCCGTCCTGCCCGGTGTCGTCCTGGCCTATGTGCTGGGTTTGCCCCTCATCGTCGGGGCCTTCGCGGCGGGCATGGGGTCCGCGTGGCTCACTGGTTGGCTTGACCAGCACAGCCGCGTCAAAAGCGATACGCTCATGGGCGTCGTCTTCGCGGGCATGTTCGCCCTGGGCCTGGTGCTTGTTACCTGGATCGCACCGGGCATTCACTTGGATCACATCCTCTTTGGCAACCTTCTGGGAATCGAACCGCACGAGCTTTGGACCGCGGGCACCATCGCCGCCGCCATCACGGCCATCCTCGCCCTGCGCTGGCGGGACTTCCTGCTCCACGCCTTTGACCCAACCCAGGCCAAAGCCGCGGGCATTCAGGTCAAATGGCTCCACCACGGGATGCTGGCCATGATCTCGGGCGCCGTGGTGGCGGCTTTGGGGGCTGTGGGCATCATCCTGGTGATCGCCCTTTTGGTGACGCCCGGCGCCACGGCCTTCCTTCTGACCAAACGCTTCGGGCCGATGATGGTGATCAGTGCAAGCATCGCCGCCGGGTCGGCAATTATCGGCCTATACCTGTCCATTTCCCTCGACAGCGCGCCCGCCGCCACCATCGTCCTGGTCCTGACGGTGACGTTCCTTGCCGCCCTTCTTTGGCGTGCCCTGGGTCAAAGCCTCCGACCCTCGCGGTTTTGGTGATTTCCGCAGCAATTGCATAGCAAACATGCAGGGAAGAGGTCGGTTTGTTGCGCCAGCACCTGCCCAGATGAAATGATCCTGCGAAATGGTCCGTTTCTCGAAATTGCTGCAATTGCAGCGTTGAACTTTCTGCATTGCAGCTTAACCTGATTACAAGAAGCGGACCCGGTCTACTCCTCCTCCCAGACCACCCGCTTCGGCTTAACTTAGCGGCCCCGTCATCCTCCTCCCTCGACGGGGCCGCATTTCTGCCACGATCTCGCCTTTCTGACTGCATTGTTTCCGGTTTGGATACAGGGATGGTCCCCAGTTTCCGCAGGTAACCCCATGCAAACCACGCCCCCAAACCAGCAGCCGACAACGCCACCCGCCCCGGCACAGGTCAAGCGCAAGCCGAGCCCCTCGCCGGTCAAGTTCACCGATTGGGCGTCGATCTAGACCGTCTGAACGGCGGGCGCATTGGTCTGGACATGATGCGCGCCATCGGGTGTGATAATCCCATGCCAGATGCGCCCGTGTCCTCTTTGCCCAACCTTGGCCCCGCCTTCGAGGCGGAATGCATGCGCGCCGGTATCCCCTCGGCCCAGGCCTTGCGCGACCTGGGCACCGACGCGGCCTATGCGAAGCTGTTGCGCGCCGGAACACGCCCCCATTTCATCGGCTTCTACGTGATCGAAATGGCGCTCCAGGGCCGCCCCTGGAACGACTGCAAGGGGGAGGAGAAAGCCGCTCTCCGCGCCCGCTTCGACCGCATCAAGGATAGCGTCATCGACGCCGACCAATCCGCGTTCGAGGCCATGATGAACGCCATCGGCGTCATCGACCGCTAAGGCACCGACCACAGGTTCCGAACTTCTGAAAGGCTATGGGGTCGATCGGGGTCGCGAAGCAGTCTTGCATGATCTGGAATGACCCCCTGACCCACGGGTGACGTCGCCGGGCCGGATCGCTGACAGACTGGGCAATCTGGAGTAAGGCGTCCCGTACAAAGCTGGGAGGGGCCCCGACGAAAGGGGTCAGATTTGTACAGAAAGGGTTAATTCACCGCCGCACTTGGCGCAGGATCACAGGGCGCAACCGCCGGGGCGTCTCGCTGGTCCAGATCCCGCGGCTTTGCAGGTCCCCCAACAGGGTCCGGGGGCCGCGATGAGGGTTTAACCTGCCGTCTTTCCACGCAACTTTGAACCCGGGCGGCGGTCGCGACACGTCGAATGTGTTCTGCGCAGGCGGTACCAGAATGGGCACGCCCTCCACCTCGGGCACCCCCCGAAGTCGTTCCAGCCCGCCGGAAAAAACCGTCCGACCGTCGCGCATTTCAATCTCCCGCGCCAGCGCTGCGGGGGAAACCGTCCGATCATATCGGATCGCGCCCGAGGAAACCGTCACAGGGACAATAACTTGCCCTGCCCCCGGCCCGCCGCGCGTCGACGCGGTCGTGACCAAGCTCCGGTTTCGATCCCCCCGACAAATCGCCACCCGCATCTGGTTCGACCGCAAAATCCAGGCTTCTGCGACCCGATCAAAGATACAACCGCGGGTATCAACATATTGATTACCTTTGAAATACTCGGACGGCGCTTCGGCCGGAGTCACGGGAATGCCCTCTGCCTGCGCCCCTGCGCCCAGCATCACCGCAACAGCCAAACCAATAGCCAAACTCAACCGCATGGACGTTCCCCTGCCTCAAGGTCCGTCAACGCACTCCCCCAAAAGCGGCGTTAACCAACACTTTAATGACAGATTTTTGCCATAAAAGCAGGGGTTTCCACCGAAACAGTGTATCCCGAATCTAGAAATGCCCCTATTTCGTGCCAAACATCCGGTCGCCCGCATCACCCAAACCAGGCACGATATAGCCCTTCTCGTTCAGCTTCTCATCCACCGCAGCCGTCACGATCGGCACATCCGGATGCGCCCCCCGCATGCGCGCGATCCCTTCCGGCGCCGCCAGAAGACATAAAAACCTGATGTCTTCAGCACCTTGCGCCTTTAGCAAATCAATCGCCGCCGCCGATGAATTGCCCGTCGCCAACATCGGGTCTACTGCAATCACCAAACGTTCGGCTAGGTTTTCCGGCGCCTTGAAGTAGTACTGAACCGGCTCCAACGTCTCCTCGTCGCGGTAAAGCCCCACAAACCCCACACGCGCAGACGGCACCAGTTCCAGGATACCATCCAACAGCCCGTTGCCCGCTCGCAGGATCGACACCAAAGCCAGCTTGCGCCCGGCCAATGTGGGCGCGTCCATCGCGGCCACCGGTGTTTGTATCCTTTTGGTTTCCATGGGTAATTCACGCGTGATCTCGTAGGCGAGCAGTTGGCTGATCTCGCGCAGAAGCTGTCGAAAGACCGCGGTGGGCGTGTCCTCTTCGCGCATCAACGTCAGCTTGTGCTGTACAAGAGGGTGCGTGACGACGGTCAAATGATCCATGGTTCAGTCCAGTCTTTTCTTCAGGCGCGCGCGGGTTTCGGCGTCACAGAATGCCGCATCTAGGGCAATGTGGTTGATCTCTCGGAACACGTCCTCATCCCACTGAAACGCCTCGTTCAACGCGTCATACTCGCGGGTCAAAGTCGTGTGAAAGAACGGCGGATCATCGGTTGAAACGGTGACCTTCACACCGCGGTCTCTCAGCTCCTCAATGGGATGTGCGTCAATCGTTGGATAGACGCCCAAGGTCACGTTGGACAGCGGGCAGACCTCCAGCACGGTCCCCGCCTCGGCCAGTCGGTCGACAAGCGCCATGTCCTCGACGGCGCGCACGCCGTGGCCAATGCGGGTTGGGCGCAGGTAGTCCAAGGCGTCCGCAACGCTCTGTGCGCCGCCAAATTCGCCCGCATGGGCCGTGAGGCCAAGCCCCGCCTCCCGCGCGCAATCAAAGGCCCAGGTAAAATCCTTGGGCGACAGCACTGTTTCATCACCCGCGATCCCGAACCCCGTTATGAAATCGCCCGCAGTCTCGGCTGCGCAAACCGCTGTTTCGCGGGCCTTTTCCGGTCCGAAATGGCGGATGCAGGTGACGACGCCGCGCAACTCAATCTCCGGCACCGACGCCGCGGCCTCCTCCATGGCGGCCACATAGTCGCGCCAGGCCGATAGGTCGCGCCCACCGCAGAAGTCGGGGCTGAGGAAGGCTTCGGTATAGATCACGCCCTGATCCGCCGACTGCTCTAACACCGCGCGGGTCAGGCGCGCAAAATCCTGGGGGCTGGTCAGGACAGTACACGCCGCTTCGTATACTTGAAGAAAGTGGGCGAAGTCTCTGTAAACATAAGATCCATCATCAGCAAAGATGGCGGATAGGTCGACCTTCTTCTCGCCCGCAAGACCCCGAATGAACGCAGGCGGCGCAGCCCCCTCCAGGTGCAAATGCAGCTCCGCCTTGGGAATGTCTTTCATAGAAAACTCCGACCTGGGCCCACTTGGGGCACGCCAAGATGGGCGGCGATGGACGCGGCCACATCGGCAAACGCCACCAATCCTATTGGGTCCGTCTGGCCGACGCAAAGCACCGGCACCCGTTCTCGTGTGTGGTCGGTGCCGTGCCAAGTGGGGTCATTGCCATGGTCAGCCGTTAAGATCATCAGATCATCGGGGCGCAGGGCGGACCGCAGCGCGGGGACATGGCTGTCGAACCATAGCAGGTGCCGCGCATAGCCTTCGATGTCGCGACGATGACCGTAAAGGCTGTCGAACTCGACAAAATTGGCAAAGACGAACGCACCATCGGGCGCGGTCGCCAGCGCCATGGTCAGATGCGCCATCAAGTCCGAGTCCTTGCCCGTTGCCACCTGATCAATCCCCTGCATAGAGAAGATATCCCCAATCTTACCAATGGCCTGGACGGGGTGCCCCGCCCGCTGCACCACATCGCAAAGTGTGTCCGCAGGGGGGCGAACGGCAAAGTCCTTGCGGTTCTTGGTCCGGGTCCACGCACCGTTTGTGCCGGTGAAGGGTCGGGCGATGACGCGTCCGACCTTCATGTCGTGCAGCGCGGGCGCAAGGGTCGCGCACAGGGTCAACAGGCGGTCCAGCCCAAACGCCTCCTCGTGGGCGGCGATCTGGAACACGCTGTCGGCAGAGGTGTAGCAGATGGGCCAACCCGTCCGCAGATGCGCCGCCCCCTCCTCCTCCAGGATGACCGTGCCGGACGCATGGCGGTTGCCCAAAATGCCGTCTGTCCCCGCGGCGGCGCAGACCTGTGCAACCAGGTCGTCCGGGAAACACGGGGTCGTGTGCGGAAAGTAGTGCCAGGTCCAGGGCACCGGCAGGCCTGCCAGTTCCCAATGGCCGGAAGGGGTGTCTTTTCCGGGGCTCACCTCTGTCGCGGCGCCAAAGGCGGCATCGGACGTCATGCGAAACCCAGGGGCCGGATCGCCGCTGGCCAGGTGAATGGCTGCGCCCAAGCCAAGGGCATCTAGGTTCGGCAAGAAGCCGTCTGGGTACAAGCCGCGCGCCGCAACAGCTTGGGCGATATGGGCCAACGTGTTGGCCCCAGCGTCGCCAAAATCTGCCGCATCAGGCGCCCCGCCACAGCCGACGGAATCCATCACGACCAGGAAGGCCCGGCTCATCGGATGGTCTCCTGCACCAGGGTGGGGGGCGTGACTGCGCTCGCCTCCATCTCGAAGGCATTGGCCACCTGTTCGGCGGCGGCTTCGGCGGCGTCTGAACTGGCCGCGTGGATTTGCGCAAGAACTTGGCCCTCCGTCACGATGGCGCCCAATTGCGCAATCTGGCTCAGGCCCACGGTGGGGTCGATGCTGTCCCCCTCGCGCTGGCGTCCGCCGCCAAGGGTGACCACGATCTGGCCCAGGGCGCGCGTGTCGATGCTGGCCACGACGCCGGGTTGGTCCGCGCGCAACTCGGCCACCACAGGTGCGGCGGGCAGACGGTCGCGCCACCGGTCGGGGAAATCCCCTGGCCCGCCCTGGGCCTTGACCATTCGGCCAAAAACCTCTGCCGCCTCGCCATTATTGAGGACGCCCAGAATACGCTCTGCGCCCACGGCCGCATCGGCGACCAACCCACCCAGGGCCAGCGCCTCGCCACCCAGAGCCTGGGTCACCGATACCAGCCGGGCGGAGGCGCGCGCGTTGGGGTTGGTCAGGGCCTCAAGCGCGGCGATGACCTCCAGGGCATTGCCAGCTGATGTCGCCACAGGCTGGCTCATATCGGTCAGCAAGGCAGAGGTCATCACGCCACTGGCCTGGGACGTCTCGACCAAGGCGCGCGCCAAGGTGCGTGCCGCCACAGGGTCGGACAGGAAGGCGCCGTTGCCCGTTTTGACGTCCAGCACCAAGGCCTCGATCCCCTCGGCCAGCTTCTTGGACAGGATGGACGGCACGATAAGGTCTTGGCTGTCCACCGTGCCAGTGACATCCCGCACCGCGTAAAGGCGACGGTCCGCGGGCGCGATATCGTCCGTGGCCCCCACGATGGCACACCCCACGTCCATCACAACCTTCTGCAAGCGGTCCGCCGACATCTCGCAGATGAAACCTGGGATGGCCGAAAGCTTGTCAAGCGTCCCACCCGTATGCCCCAGACCCCGCCCCGAAATCATCGGCACATAGGCCCCGCAGGCGGCAAGCGCGGGGGCCAGGATCAACGATACGCAATCGCCGACACCGCCCGTGGAATGCTTGTCCAAGACCGGGCCGGGCACATCCCAGCTTAGCGTTTTTCCCGTGTCGCGCATGGCCCGGGTGATGGCGGCGCGGGCGGCGGCGTCCAGCGGTGTGTGACACACGCCCATGGCAAAGGCCCCAGCCTGGGCGTCCGTCACGGTGCCGTCGGCCAAGCCGGTGACGAATGTCTGCAACGCGTCCCGCGAGGGGACGGTGCCGTTGCGCAACTGTGCCAAGGTGTCGGCAGGCGATGTCACGTCATGTGGCCCGCATCAAACGCCCCGGGCAACAACTCGGCGATGGTGGTCCGCATCTCCGCGCCCTCTGTGGTGGCCAGGGTGACGGGTACGGCGCCGGCCCCGAACTCGGCCAGTTTCTGGCGACAGCCGCCGCAGGGGGGCACCGGACTGGGCGATCCGGCCACCACATAGACCTGGGCCAATTCCGTCTCGCCCGCGGCGACCATGGCCGCGATGGCGCCCGCCTCGGCGCAGGTGCCTTCGGGAAAGGCCACGTTTTCCACGTTGCAGCCCACGAACACGCGGCCCGACGCGGTCTGAACCGCGGCCCCCACCTTGAAGTTGGAATAGGGCGCGTGGGCGTTCTTCCGCACGGCCAGGGCCGCTTGGCGCAAATCGTGGCTCATGGGCATCTCCCTTCGGCCTCTGGTCCCCTCTGTGCTAGGCCCGCAACGCAACCGGATGCAAGCGCGAAGCCTCGCGCGGTGGTGAACGGGCTTGATTGGTGCCGACCCTGCCGGTCGGGCATAACGGATGCATGAACGGCGCAGACAGCGAGGGCGGATCACATGCAGTTCACACGTCGCACCACGTTTATGCTTGGCGGGGCCGGGCTTTTAGTTGGCGCCTTTGGCGCCGGATTTGCACTAACACCCCGAACATATGCCCCCGCGCGGGTCTTTGTTGCTGACGGCCTCGCCATTCGCGGCACCGATCCCGTGGCCTACTTCACCGAAGGCGCAGCCGTCGCTGGCGACCCCGCAATCACCCACCAATGGGCCGATGCCACTTGGGCCTTTGCCAGCACCGCCAACCGCGACCGCTTCGCGGCCGATCCAACGGCCTATGCCCCGCAATATGGCGGCTTTTGCGCCTGGGCCGTGGCCGCCAAGGCGGAGTTGTATTCAACCCAGCCCGCAAACTGGGCCATCGTGCATGGCAAGCTGTACCTGAACTTCAACGACAGCGTGCAGGCAGAATGGGCCACGGACCGCCCCGGCTTCATCGCGCAAGGGGACCAGAAGTGGCCGGGGATCGTCGCAGGGGCCTAAGCCGACCCCCTGTGCCGTGCAGGCGGCAACCGGCCCTATGACGCGCCACGCCCAGCCAATCGCCCAAGCTCGGGGCGCGAAAACAACCTTTCCCGCGCCCCTGCCGTCTTGGCGTTACAGCATCAACTGATAGCTTTCGGGGACCCAGCGGAACCCGTCGCCTGCGGTTTCAACATATCCCACGGCGGGGAATGGCATATGGTAGCCAATCATCGGGATGCGGTCGGTGGACACCATGTCGAGGACGCGGCGGCGCGTTGCGGCGGCGGCGGCCTTGTCCATGTCAAAGCGCACTTCCCAATCGGGGTGACCCAGAGACCACACATAATGGTTTGCCATATCCGCCGTCAGCATGGCCTGCGCATCGCCTGACGCCATGCGATAGCCCATATGCCCCGGCGTGTGCCCGAACATGGCCGTGGCCGTGATACCCGGTACGATCTCGGCACCATCGGCGATCAGCTCAAAACGATCGGCCATGGGCGTGATGACTTGCTCGAAGCTGTCACTGCCGCGGCCTTGCCAGCCCGCCATCTCTGCCTCGCCGGTGACATACCGCACGTCCCCAAAGGTCAACGCGTCGCCATCCATCAGGCCACCGATATGGTCGCCGTGCATGTGGGTGATCACGACCGTCGTGACATCGCCGCGCGCCACGCCCGCGCTTTCCAACGCGGCGGTGATCCCGTTGGCATTCAACCCGGTGTCGAACAAAACGACCTCATCGCCGGTCTTCACGACCGTCGGCTGGAAAAAGAAGACGCCCTTATCGGTCGGCAGAAACGCCGCGCGGGACACGTCGGCGAAGGTCTCCGCATCCACGTTCATGCCGAACGTGCCCTGCATATCCCCTTCGCGCACGGCATTCCCGGCCAACAGGACCGACACTTCCATATCACCCAACAGAAACGTCCGGGACTGTCCCGCGGGGCCGGCATGGCCGGCGGCGGCGGCTGGGCCCGGGATGGCACTGGCCGCAAGGGGAAGGGCCGCACCGGCCATCAAGGCGCTGCGTCGTGTCATATGGGTCATGGATGATATCCTCCTGTGAACGCTTTGGGCAGAAGGTAGCATTCGCGCACCGCGGGGCCAGATCACAGGTCCGTGTGCTGCCGCAGGGCCGCCCCACCCCTGGCGCACCGGGGGCGCCCCCTGGACAAGGACGGTCTGCGGTGACAAGGACCACGCCGTAGAAGGAGCCCGCCCATGTCCGCCCAAACCGTCACTCGATTTGCGCCCTCCCCCACGGGGTATCTGCATGTGGGCAACCTGCGCACCGCGCTGATGAATTGGATGATTGCACGCAAGGCGGGCGGTACCTTCATCCTGCGCTTGGACGATACCGACCCAGAGCGGTCGAAGGCCGAGTATGCCGACGCGATCCGCGAAGATCTAGAATGGCTGGGCCTGACCTGGGACCAGGAGGAGAAGCAATCGGACCGCCTTGACCGTTATGCCGCCGCCGCCGATGCGATGCGTGCCAGCGGACGGCTCTATGAGGCCTTTGAAACCCCGACCGAACTGGACCTGAAGCGCAAGAAGCAGCTCAACATGGGCAAGCCGCCCGTCTATGACCGCGCTGCGCTGGACCTTTCGGCGGACGAGAAGGACAGGTTGCGCGCGGAACGCGGTGGCCATTGGCGGTTCAAGCTGGACCAGGAACGGATCGAATGGACCGATGGCATCCTGGGGGATCTGTCCATCGACGCGGCGTCCGTCAGTGACCCCGTTCTGATCCGCGGCGATGGACAGGTTCTCTACACCATTGCGTCGGTGGTGGATGATACGGATATGGGCGTCACCCATGTGGTGCGCGGGTCGGACCACGTGACCAACACGGCCACGCAGATCCAGATCATGGCCGCGCTCGGCAAGACCGCGCCCAACTTTGCGCACCATTCCCTTCTGACCGGCCCCCAGGGCGAGGCGCTGTCCAAACGCCTGGGCACCTTGGCCCTGCGCGACTTGCGCGCCCAAGGGATTGAACCCATGGCCATCCTGTCGCTGATGGCCCGTCTGGGCACGTCGGAGCCGGTGGACCTGCGCGCCACGCCCGAAGACCTGGCCGCCGCGTTCGACCTGAGCCAGTTCGGTGTGGCCCCTACCAAGTTCGACCCCGACGCGCTGCGCCCCCTTTCGGCCAATGTCCTACAAGGCTTGCCCTTGTCCGCCGTCGCCGACGAGGTGGCCAGTTTGGGCGTCCCTTCTGACCTGGCGGAGCAGTTCTGGACCGTGATCCGTGACAATATCAGCACGCGCGGCGAAATGGCCGATTGGTGGGCGTTGATGGTGGGCGGCGCCACGCCCGACATCCGAGAGGAGGACCGCGCGTTCGTGGCCGAAGCCGTCGCCATGTTGCCGCCCGCGCCATACACGCCCGACACCTGGAGCAGCTGGACCAGCGCCGTCAAAGACGCCACTGGCCGCAAAGGCGGCGCCCTGTTTCGGCCCCTGCGCTTGGCTATGACGGGCCGCACCTCTGGGCCCGAGATGGCGCATCTGATGCCGCTGCTGCAAAAGCCGCCACACCTCTGACGTTGGGCACATGCCGTCTTCGAATGTAACATTCGACGGCACGACACTTTGGCGGCAAGGCGGCGCGTGCGGTTTTCAAACCGTTTACGACCAGAGTCAAAATCCCAATTTTTCAACGTCTAACGACCCGAAATTCATGTGGCTTCCGTCGCCCGCCGGCAGGATCCTCCTCGCGGAGCGTCACACGCCCGTTACAGACCTCGGGGCGCCGCTTGTTCGATGGGGGCATGGCAGCCCACATTGGGGGCAACCAAAGGATTCGTCCCATGCCCACAGAACGTTTCACCTTTCCCGGCCATGACGGCAGCCAATTGGCCGCTCGCCTGGACCTGCCCGACGGCCCTGTGGGCGCGACTGCCCTCATGGCCCATTGCTTCACGTGCGGCAAAGACATCCCCGCGGCCCGACGGATCGCCACGCGCCTGGCGGCCATGGGGATCGCCGTCCTTCGCTTCGACTTCACCGGCCTTGGCCATTCGGAAGGGGAGTTCGAGAATACCTCGTTCACCTCCAACGTGGATGACCTGAAAGCCGCCGCACAGGCTTTGGCAGATAAGGGCATGCCGCCCGCGATCCTAATCGGACATTCCTTGGGTGGGGCGGCCGTTCTGCGCGCGGCGGCGGACCTGACTGCGGTGAAAGCCGTCGTCACCCTTGGCGCCCCCTATGAGCCGGGGCATGTCACCCACAATTTCGAAGGCGCATTGGACCAGATCGCCACCGAAGGCGTGGGCGAAGTCACCCTTGGCGGCCGCAAACTGCGCATTGGCAAGGCCTTCGTCCGCGACGTGTCCGCGCAAAAACTGGAAACGTCCATCGCGCGCATGAAATCCGCGCTCCTCGTGCTGCATGCCCCGCGGGATGAGACAGTCAGCATCGACAACGCCACCCGCATCTTCACCGCGGCGAAACACCCGAAGAGCTTCGTCACCCTTGATGATGCCAACCACCTGATCACGAACGGCGCCGATGCAGAATACGCCGCCGATGTGATCGGGGCTTGGGTCACGCGTTACGTGGATGTGACCCGCCCCGCCCCGCCCATTGGCGCACCCGAAGGGGTGACCCGCGTCGCCGAAGCGGACCCGACCGGCTTTGCCCAAGATGTCGTTGCAGGTGGGATCCACCACGTCAAAGCCGATGAGCCTGTGGCCTATGGGGGCACCAACCTGGGCATGTCGCCTTATCAGTTCCTGGCCGCCGCTTTGGGGGCCTGCACATCCATGACCCTGCGCATGTATGCCCGGCGCAAAGCCTGGCCATTGCAGCATGTGTCCGTGGACGTAACCCATGACAGGATGCACGCCCAAGATGCGCCCTCCGCGTCCGAACGCATTGACCGCTTCAAACGCATGATCACCATCGTGGGCCCCCTATCCGAGGACCAGCGAAGCCGGTTGTTGGAGATTGCGGATCGGTGCCCGGTGCACCGCACGTTGGAGACGGGCGCGAAAGTCGAAACCGTCCTGACCGAGGCGCCCATCCCCGCGGACGCAGAGATCACGGATGTCTGACAACAGGCCCGGTTAGCCGGTCTGCGCCAGTTCGGAGCGGAGTTCAACCAGCCGCCCAAGACAGACCTTGGCCGCAATCCGCACCCCGTCGAGGTCGTTGGTCCGCGCCAAACGGTTCAACCGGCGCGCAGCCTCCTGCGTGGGCAGGGCGCCAACGGCCCCCGACAACGACAATAGGACATGCGTCTGACCCCGAATGGCCGACAGGTCCAGCGGATCAAGTGCGGCGGCCAAAGCCTCGCTCACCTTGGTCAGATCTTCCTTGAGGCGCACCAAAAGCAAGTCACTCTCGTCCGGGCCTGCCGCTGCCATCAATTCGGCCAGGGTCGCGGCACTTAGGGGCGGCGCCCGCTCCGGTGCCCAATCGGACGTGTCCGGCGCCTCTTGCAGATAGCCATGCAGCGCCCGCCCAAAATGCTCGATAGAGCCGAGGGGTTTGGCCAAAATCCCATCGGCCCCCGCCTCAAAGATCGCTTCGCGGTTGTCGCGCAGCACATAGGCCGTCATGGCCACCATGGACATGGGTGGCGCGATACCGCGGGCTTGTCGCAAACGCTCGGACCGGATCACCTCCATGCCGCCCAGCTGTGGCATTTCCAGATCAATCAAGGCCAGATCGAACCGTTCCCGCGCCAACCAGTTCAGCGCCTCGATCCCGTTGCCCGCCACTTCGCATTCCGCCCCCAGGCGGCCCAGCATCCCCCGCAACAGCGTCTGGTTGGTGCGGCTGTCATCGGCGACCAAGACGCGCCATCCCGTCAGGTCCGGCAGGGATGTATCGTCCTCGACAACCGGGCGCCACGTTTTTTCCGGCAGGACCAGGGTGACCTGAGCCCCACCACGGTCCATGTTCCGGGCGCTCAGCGACCCGCCCAGCCCCTCGGCATGGGCAGCCGCGATATGCAGACCCATGCCTGTGCCCGGTTCCGTCCCGCCCCGGGTCGCGGCCTCGAACAAGCGCGGCAGAAGGTCGGCAGGGAAGCCCGGCCCATTGTCCGTCACACACAGGCGGAGGGAGCCATCGGCATACCGCCCCGCCCCAAGCATCACATCCCCGCCCGGCGCATGGCGCAGGGCATTTCCCATCAGATTGGCCAGAATACGCCGCAGATGAAGACCGTTCAGGTTGACCAATTTCGGCAGGTTGTCCGCACAATCCAACGACACCCGCGTGCCCGTGGGGCGCGCCGCGCCGTGCCATCGGCGCAACTCATCATCCAGAAACCGCGGCAAATTGAGCACGCCCGCGTCGGGGGCCGTGTGCTGGCTGGGATGCTCCACCAGCATCTCCTCGACCAGTCGGGCCAGCAATTCCGACGCCACATGGATGCGGCTGACCTGCTCGCGCGCGGCTTCGGACAGGTCATCGGGATCAATCAGGCGCAGCCCGCCGATCACGTCTGACACTGCGGCCCGGACGTCATGGGCCAACAACTCCATATGCTGGGGCGCTTGGGTCGGTTCTGTCTGATCTGATCTGTCCGCCAAGCGCTAGGCCCCCTTTGCCGGATACCCCAAACGTGCCACAGCCTGCGCAATCTCGTCCATGATGGCCGGATCATCAATGGTCGCGGGCATTTTCCAGTCCGTCCCATCGGCGATTTTCGCCATGACCCCACGCAAAATCTTGCCCGAGCGGGTCTTGGGCAGGCGGTCGACCACCACGGCCAGCTTGAACGCGGCCACCGGACCGATCTTCTCCCGGACCAGGGTGACGGCCTCTTGGACGATCTCCGCCTCTGGGCGCGCGCATCCGGCATTGACGCACAAGAACCCCAGGGGACGCTGCCCCTTCAACGCATCCGCCACGCCGATGACCGCGCTTTCGGCCACGTCCTTATGGCTGCCCAACACCTCCTCCATGGCGCCGGTCGACAGGCGATGGCCCGCCACATTGATCACGTCATCGGTGCGCGCCATGATCCAGAGATAGCCATCTTCGTCCAACATGCCCGCATCCCCTGTCTCATAATAGCCGGGGAAATGATCGAGATAGCTCTTCTCGAACCGGGCCCGGGCATTCCACAGCGTGGGCAAGGTGCCCGGCGGCAATGGCAATTTGATGGCGATGGCACCAAGGGTGCCGGGCGCCACAGGATGCCCGCCCTCATCAAGGACCTGCACGTCATAGCCCGGCATCGGCACGGACGGGCTGCCGATCTTGACGGGCAGACTGTCCAGGCCCACGGGGTTGGCGGCGATGGCGTACCCGGTTTCCGTCTGCCACCAGTGGTCGATGACGGGCTTGCCGGTATGCTTCTCGATCCATTGGATCGTGTCGGGATCTGCCCGTTCCCCGGCCAAAAACACCGTGCGCAGTTTGGACAGGTCGAACCCTGCCATCATTTTGCCCTCGGGGTCATCGCGCTTGACGGCCCGGAACGCTGTGGGCGCGGTGAAGAACGTGGCCACGTGGTGCTGGGCCATCACCCGCCAAAAGGTGGAGGCGTCGGGCGTGCCCACCGGCTTTCCCTCGAAAACCAGTGTGGTGCAGCCATGGATCAGCGGCGCATAGCAGATGTAGGAATGCCCCACGACCCACCCCACATCCGATGCGGCCCAAAACACCTCCCCCGGCTTGGTGTCGTAGATATGCGACATGGTCCAATTCAGCGCCACCAGATGGCCCGCCGTGGGCCGGACGACCCCTTTCGGCGCGCCCGTCGTGCCTGAAGTGTAGAGGATATAGGCCGGATGGGTGCCGTCCACGGGCACGCAGTCCACTGGCTCCGCCCCTTGGACCAGCGTGTCCCAATCCACGTCGCGCGGCCCCATCGGGGCGACCTCTTGGGGGCGCTGCAGGATCACACAAAACTCCGGCTTGTGGGTCGCCAGGTCGATGGCCCCGTCCAGCAGGGGTTTGTAGTGGACCACCCGGCCCGGCTCAATCCCGCAGGATGTGGCGATCACCGCCTTGGGGGTGGCATCGTCGATACGCACGGCCAACTCCGCCGCCGCAAAGCCGCCGAACACGACCGAATGGATTGCCCCGATCCGCGCGCAGGCCAGCATTGCCACCAGCGCCTCTGGCACCATCGACATATAGATGACCACACGGTCCCCCAAGCCCACGCCACGGGCGGCCAACCCGCCCGCCAACCGGGCCACATCATCGCGCAATTCGGCATAGGTTATATGCCGCACAGTGTCCGTGACGGGGCTATCATAGATGATGGCCACCCGGTCGCCGTGACCGGCCGCCACATGGCGGTCCACAGCGTTCCAACACGTGTTCACCCGCCCATCCGCAAACCATTCCGGCACCGGCCCGCCCAGATCATGGAGCGCCTTGGACGGCGGTGTCTCCCAATCCAGCGACTCTGCGGCGCCCAACCAAAAGGCTTCTGGGTCTTTTTGGGCATGCTCCCACGCGGCTTTCCATGACATGGCCGGTCCTCCATTCGTTCCAATCCGTCTGTAGCGGTGGGGCTCAGGCAGGCGCAAGGGCGTGTACAAACCCTTGACGAACCCACCCATCACACGACCTAATCGTGCAGAGGAGGACGCGTTATGACGGAACACCCGGACGTTCAGGGCTTCTTCGACCCAGGGACCAACACAATCAGCTATCTGGTGACCGATGGCACGGCGTGCGCCATCGTGGACCCTGTCCTTGATTTCGACATGGCCTCTGGCCGCACCGACACGGCGTCGGCGGACCGGATGATCCAGGCCGTGCGGGCCCGCGGCCTGCATCTGGAATGGCTGCTGGAAACCCATGTCCATGCCGACCATCTGTCCGCCGCCCCCTACATCCAGGAGGAACTGGGCGGCAAAATCGGCATCGGGGCGGAAATCACAACCGTGCAGGAAACCTTTGGCAAGATCTTCAACGAAGGCACACGGTTTCAGCGGGATGGCAGCCAGTTCGACGCCCTTTTCCGCGAACAGGACCGCTTCCATATCGGGGGGGTCGCGGTCCACGTCCTGCACACACCCGGCCACACCCCTGCCTGTCTGACCTATGTGGCCGGCGATGCGGCCTTCGTGGGTGATACGATGTTCATGCCCGATTTTGGCACCGCCCGCTGTGACTTCCCCGGCGGCTCCGCCGAGATGCTGTGGGACTCCATGCAGAAAATCCTGTCCCTTCCCGATCAGACCCGCATCTTCGTGGGCCACGACTACAAGGCCCCGGGGCGGGAAGACTTCGCCTGGGAAACCACCGTCGCCGCCGAGAAACGCAACAAACACGTGGTCGAGGGGCGCGACGCCTTCCTGAAAATGCGGGAGGAACGGGACGCGACGCTGGGCGCGCCCAAGCTGATCCTGCCCAGCCTTCAGGTGAACATGCGCGCAGGCCACATGCCGGAGCCGGATGCCGATGGCGCCGTGATGCTGAAACTGCCGGTCAACCGCCTCTGACCACGCGCGAAGACCGCAAGGACGACGCCCATCTTTACGTCCCCTTTCGTCCCGGGCATGGTACCGCCAACCTGCCCCCACGAACGGAGTGCCCGATGGACATCCGCCCCTTGGACGACAAAACCGCCGTCGCCCCGCAACTTGAACCGGAGGATATGGGCAGGCTGGCCGCGGACGGGGTGACCACGATCATCTGCAACCGCCCCGACAGCGAAGTGCCCGCGTCCCACCAGGCCGCCGCCATGCAGCGCGCCGCCGAAGATGCCGGGCTGGCCTTCACGTTCAACCCGGTCTCCATGCCGCAACTGACGTTGCATGCCGTGGAAGAGCAGGCCGACGCCATCGCCGGGTCTGATGGCAAAGTCGTGGCCTATTGCGCGTCCGGCACCCGCAGCGCGGTCCTTTGGGCCCTGGCCATGGCGGGCAAAATGCCCGCCGATGACATCCTGGCCGCCACCCACAAGGGCGGCTTCGCCCTTGATGGTATGCGCCCCCAGATCGAAGCGCTCGAGGCCCAGGAGACATGATCCCAAAAGACCCGGACGGTCGTCGCTGGCACGATATGGGCGGCACCCTGGCCGGTCCCATCCCCCACGGAGACCATGACTTCGCCCTTTGGGAAAAGCGGGTGGATGCCCTGGTCATCCTTGCCGGTCTGAAAGGCGTTTTCACCGTCGACGGCCTGCGTCGCGTCCTGGAGGATATGGGCGAGGAGGCGTTCGAAACCATGACCTATTACGAACGGTGGGTCGCGTCGCTCAACCAGAACATGCTGGAACAGGGCGTCTATACGGTTGCGGACCTGGGCACGAAGCTGTCCGAAGTACAGGCGCGCGGCACCACCTACGCGGACGCATCCGATGCAGACGCTTGACCCCGGCACCCGCGTGCGCGTGCGCCAGATGATGCCCCTCGGCCATGTGCGCACGCCCGCCTATCTGCGCGGGCAAATCGGTCGGGTGGAGCGTGTGCTGGGCCCGTTCGCCAACCCCGAACAGCTGGCCTACGGCCAACCCGCCATGTCCCTGCCCCTCTACCGCGTCCGCTTTGACCTGGCGGACATCTGGCCCGACAGCACCGCGGCAGGGGACACCATCGATGCCGAAATCTATGCCCATTGGTTGGAGCACGCGTGATGCCCCATGACCACCCCCTGTCCCCGTCCGGGCACCCCTACCGCGCCGACCAGGACACCGGGCTCAGCTATTGGCAGGCCCTGGAAATCGCCGTGCGGGAACTGATGATCGAAAAGGGCATCGTCACCGCGTCCGAGGTGCAGGCCCAGGTGGAGGCCATGGATGCCCGCACCCCCGCCCAGGGCGCCGCGCTGGTGGCCCGCGCCTGGACCGACCCCGCCTTTCGCGACCGCCTGCTGGCCGATGGCTCCGCCGCTTGCACGGAAATGGGGTTCGACATCGGTCCCATGCGCCTGATCGCGGTCGAGAATACGGCAACCGTCCACAATGTCGTCGTCTGCACGCTCTGCTCCTGCTACCCGCGGAACCTGCTGGGACTGCCGCCGGACTGGTACAAAAGCCGGGCCTACCGCGCCCGCACCGTGCGGGAGCCGCGTCGCGTCCTGGCAGAGTTCGGGCTGAACCTGCCCCAAGACACCACCGTGCGCGTCCACGACAGCACGGCGGACATGCGCTATGTGGTGATCCCCGCGCGACCGGCGGGCACGGACGCCCTGGACGAGGCCGCGTTGGCGGCACTCGTGACCCGCGACTGCATGATTGGCGTCGGGGTCGCAAAGGCCCCATGATCAGTCACATCTGCCTGGGCACGCGCGACCTGGACCGCGCCCGCGCGTTCTACACCGCCGTCACCGCCCCCCTGGGCCTGGTCGAATGGCCGGTAGAGGAAGATGGTGGCCCGCCCATGTTCTGCTGGCACCTGCCGGGCCGCAACTTGCCCCGCCTTTACGTGGTGCAGCCCTTCGATGACCGTCCCGCCACGGCGGGGAATGGGACCATGGTGGCCCTCGTTGCGCCCAACCGTGCGGCGGTGGACGCGGCCCATGCCGCAGGCCTGGCGCACGGCGGCTGCGACGCGGGCGCACCCGGCCTCCGAGCCCACTACGCCGACGACTATTATGGCGCCTACCTTTGGGACCCCGACGGCAACAAACTGCATTTCGTCCACCGTCCCGGCTTGCTTGCGGAAATGGGCCTGGCCCCCGTCCCCGAGTAACGCCGCCCTAGCGCCCGCGAATGCGCGGATCCAAGGCATCGCGCAGGCCATCGCCCACATAGTTGATCGACAGGACCACCAACGAAATCGCCAGTCCGGGCCAGAACGCGCGCCCCGGATGCAACTCTAGAAATGGCACGCCGTCATTCAACAACCGCCCCCACGTCGGAAAATCCGGTGGAAAGCCCAAGCCCAGGAAGGACAGCGCGCTTTCGGTGATGATCGCCGTGGCAATGCCCAGCGTGGCCGACACCATGATGGGCGACATGACGTTGGGCAGGATGTGCCGGGTGATGATCTTTCGCGGTGGGGTCCCAATGGATTTGGCGGCCATCACGAACTCCCGCTCCTTGATGGCCAAGACATCGCCGCGCACGATCCGGGCCGTCTGCATCCACGACGTCACCCCGATGGCCGACACGATCAGGATGAAAATCCCCACCTCGACCCCGAAGGCACCTGACAAAGGCTCTCGGAACAAAAGGACCATGACCAGCAAAAGCGGCAGCAGGGGCAGGGCCAGGAACAGATCGGTCAAACGCATCAACGGCCCGTCCATGGCTTTGAAGTACCCGGCAACCACGCCCACAAACGTGCCCAGAACCAGACTTAGGAACATGGCCGCAAACCCCACGGCCAGGGACACGCGGCCCCCCGCGATCATACGTGCGAACATATCCCGGCCCAGCCGATCCGTGCCCAAGGGATGCGCGAACGACATCCCCTCATTGCGGGCGCGCATGTTGGATTTCACCCCCGACTCCATGTCCCAGAACAGCGGCCCCAACACGACCAGCGCCACAATTAGAAAGAAGACCGCCGCCCCCGCCATAGCCCCTTTATGGGTGCGGAATTGGTCCCAGACGTCCCACCACTGGCTGCGGGGGGCGTCGGCGGGCATCACGGCCTCAGTCATACCGGATCCTTGGGTCAAGCAGGCCGTAAAGGACATCTGCAATCAGATTGAAAACCACGATCAGCACAGCAAAGATAAATGTCAGCGTCTGCACCATGGGCAGGTCATTGGCCTGGATCGCGGTGATGAGCAGTTGGCCAATACCATTCACCTTGAACACCTGCTCTGTGATGATGGCGCCCCCGAAGATCGACGGCACCCCCAAAGCGATCACGGTCACCACCGGGATCATGGAATTGCGCAGCACATGGATCAAGACGACCGCCTTCTCTCCCAGGCCCTTGGCCCGCGCGGTGCGCACGTAGTCTTGGTTGAGGTTGTCCAGCATGGACGCGCGCATGAAGCGGCTCAACTGCGACGTGATCTGGAGGGCCAGCACCATGACGGGCAAAATCATCTGCCGCACTTGGAACAGGAAACTGTCCCAATCGCTGACGACGTGCCGTGTGTCATAAATCGACGGGAACCATCGAAGCTGCACGGCAAAGATGATGATCACCAGAACGCCTGAAAAGAACGGCGGGACCGAGAAGCCCACCATGGTCACAAACGTGCCCGCCTGATCGAAAACCGAATACTGACGATAGGCCGAATAGATGCCCACCGGGATCGCAATTATGATTGCCACGATATAGGCCGTGCCCACCACCCACAATGTCTGGGGAATGCGTTCCGCGATGGCGATAAAGACCGGCGCGCGGTTTTGCCAGGAAATGATCCGCAATTCCCCGGCCGCGAAACTGGTCCCGAACAGGGCGTCCACGACGTTCAACGGCTCGATCCAAAAGAACTGAATCAACCATTTCCAGAACCGGATATGCACCGGCTCCCCCAATCCAAGGGCGATGCGCATCTGCTCTTTCACCTCGGGGGGGACCGTCAACGGCACGCTGGCCATGGGGTCGCCCGGCGCCAATTCCAACAGCATGAAAATCACCAGCGCGATGAACAAAAGCGTCGGGATCGCAAAGAGCAATCGGCGGATGGTGTAGGTGAGCATGGCGTCCGCTCCTTAGGGTAACGGAAGACCGCCCGCAGCGGGCAGATCGAAGCGGCGAAAGGCAGATGGGTGGTCGCGTTGCATTGTGGCCCAAGCGTAAATGGATGCGTCGGAACGTCCGCCGCGGATAGGGGTCGGGCGACCTCTGGGCCGCCCGACCGGCCGCTCAGATTACTCTGCGGCGCGGTACCAGTCCGCGATGTTCCACAACTCACTGTCCCAAACGTTCAGCTTGATGCCGCCCAAGCTGTTGGCATGGGCCGACACGCGACCGCGCTGCACCAGCGGGATCATCCCGCCGTTCTGCACATACATGTCGTTTAACTCCTTGGCGATCCGCGCCCGCTCGTTAATGTCGGATGTCTGTGCCAAAGTGCCCCAAAGCGCGTCGAACTCTTCCATGCAGAAGCGGGAGATATTCTCCCCTTGCCACTGGCTGTCAGGGCGCGGGGCCTTGTCGCACAGCCCGTTGCCCAGGTAGGCCTGCGGATCAGTGCCATTGAACGTGTTGGCGTACATCTGCACGTCTGCATAGAACTTCTGGAACGTGTCCGGGGACGAGGGATCGCCCCCGAAGAACACGCTGGCCGACACGTTGCGGAGTTCGACCGCAAACCCGATCTCTTCCCACCATTCCTTGATCAACGCCTGGAAGTCCTGGCGCACTGCGTTGGTGGACGTCTGGTAGAGCATACGAAGCTCCACCCCATCCTTTTCGCGTACGCCGTCGCCATCGCTGTCGACCCAACCGGCCTCCTCCAGCATGGCTGCGGCGCCCTCCAGATCCTGCGTGTCACAGGTCATCGACGTGGAAGCGAACAATTCCGGCGCGGGCACCCAGTTGCAGGTCACGCGCCCCGCATCGCCATAGCCGATCTCTACCAACAATGGTCGGTCCAGCGCCATGGACAGCGCCTTATACACCGCTGGATCGCCCAGGAACGGGTGCGGGCGCACCACCGCACGCTCCCCATCGGGCAGGTTGGGGTCGGGGTTGGTTTGGTTAAGCATGATCCGCTCTACCAGGGGGCCAAACCCCGCCACCGGGGTGCCCAGACCGCCTTCGGCCATCTGCGCAATCACTTCGGGCGCCAGTTGCAGATTCCAGGCATAATCGAACTCGCCCGTTTGCATGACCGACCGGCCCGCCGCTTCGGCATCGCCGCCGCCTTTGAAATTGATCGTGGCAAAGGCCGGCTTGCCCGCTTCGCGATAGTTCGGGTTCGCCTCATAGGCGATCACGTCATTGGTGCGAAATTCGGTTGCAATGAACGGACCGGTACCAATGGGGCCGAAATTTTCGTCGGTGCAGGTTGGTGCCGCCGCGCCGACGCAATTTTCGAACTGCGCCTTTTGCAGGATCGGGCTCTCACCACCCACAAATGCCGTATAGGGATAGGGCACCGGGCTGTCAAAATTCACCACGACCGTGGTGGCATCCGGTGTTTCGACCGAGGAGATGCCCTCGAACTTCGTCGCCTGCGCACAGCCGCCGTCCGGGTCTGTGCAATATTCATGGGTGAACGCCACATCGGCAGACGTGAATGGCGTGCCGTCCGACCACAGGATGTCGTCGCGCAACGTCCAGGTGATCTGCGTCAGTTCTTCGTTGATCCCCCCGTTCTCAACGGTCGGGATTTCCGTCACCAGCCACGGCTGGATCGTCCCCGTCTCATCGAAACGCGCCAACGGCTCCACGATCAGGGAGGCGGATTCGATGTCCTTCGTGCCGCCAGACAGATACGGGTTCAGCGTCGACGGCGCCTGCCAATAGATGATGTTGAGGTTGCCATCGCGCCCGCGTTCGCCTTCGTGACCATCGGCCAGCGCCAGCGGGGCCGTTGCCGCCGCCAGGGCCAAACCGCCCACGGTGCCCATCAGGACGTTTCTTCTTTTCATGGTAAATCTCTCCTCGTTGGACCAGGTGACATGGGCAACTTCCCCCCAAGCCGTCCGGCCAATTGTCCGTCGCCGCGGAGGCCCCCGTGGCAACATGTCGGTCCGATGCCCCTTCTGCGGGACGCATCGCGCCCATTTCTTGGGCATGGGTTAAGACTGCCCGACGGCGCCGGAAATGCAAGTACCATCGCAGGTTGCATTTCTCTGCCTCCTGCCAATTGGGCGGTGGAATGCACAAGCGGTCAATAATCGGGCAGCACAGCGCAGGCCCTTTACAGCCCAGCCCCGCTGGTGTTCGCTGCACGGGTTAATCGTTCCCGATCGGAGCACCCATGCAAGCCCCTGCCCCCACGGACGCCCTCCAGCCGGATCGCGTGCCCATCGCACAGATAGACCGTCTGCGGGTGGAATTTCAGACAAAGGGCGGCACCGTGGTCGGGGTGGAAGATGTCAGCTTCGAGATTTTCCCCCGGGAAACCGTCGCCGTGGTGGGCGAAAGCGGGTCGGGCAAATCTGTCTCCTCGCTCTCGCTCATGCGGCTTGTGGAATTCGGCGGGGGCACCATCGCGGGCGGTCGGCTTCTGTTTGACCGCGGCGACGGGCAGGCCCCCATCGACATGGCCCAGGGCCAGCAGGAGGAGATGCGCGCCCTTCGCGGCAACGAAATCGGCATGATCTTTCAGGAGCCGATGACGGCCCTTAACCCGGTCTTCACCCTGGAACGACAATTGACCGAGGGACTTCGCGCCCATCAGGGCCTTAGCCAGGCCGAGGCCCGCGCACGTGCCCTGGACCTCCTCCGCCAAGTTCGCATCCCGGAGCCGGAGCGCCGCTTGACCCAATACCCCCATGAACTGTCTGGCGGCATGCGTCAGCGGGTCGTCATCGCCATGGCCCTGGCCTGCAAGCCGCGCCTTTTGATCGCCGATGAGCCCACGACAGCGTTGGACGTCACAATCCAAGCCGAAATCCTGGCCCTCATTGACCGGCTCAAGCGTGAAACCGGCACCGCCGTGATGTTCATCACCCACGACATGGCCGTCGTCGCCCAAATGGCAGACCGGGTGGTGGTCATGTATCGCGGCAACAAGGTCGAGGAAGGCCCCGTTGAGCAAATCTTCAACAGTCCCAAACACCCCTACACCCAGGCCCTGTTGGCCGCCGTGCCCCGCTTGGGGGAAATGACGGGCACCGATCTGCCCTCCCCCATGAAACTCATGGGCGACGACACCCAAAACCTGGACCCGATCCCGGGCGAAAACACCGAAATCCTGCGCGTCGATAACCTGACCGTGCGCTTTCCGGTCCGCGGCGGCCTGCTGCGGCGCCACATCTCCAACGTCCACGCCGTCGAAGATGTCAGCTTCGCCATCAACAAGGGTCAAACCCTCAGCCTAGTCGGCGAATCCGGCTGCGGCAAATCCTCGTGCGGGCGCGCCGTCTTGCGTCTGGTGGAGCCGCTGTCGGGCAAGGTCGTGCTTGACGGCACCGATGTCACCGCGCTGGACACCGGCGGCCTGCTGGATGCGCGTCGCGACATGCAGATGATCTTCCAGGACCCGTTCGCCTCCCTCAATCCGCAGCTTCAGTTGGCCGACCAAGTAGCGGAGCCCATGGTGAATTACCGCCTCCATTCCCGCCAAGAACGCCAGGACCGGGTCGCCGCCCTGTTCGACCGTGTGGGCCTGCCCCGCAGCTTCATGCGCCGCTACCCGCACGAATTGTCGGGCGGCCAGCGCCAGCGTGTGGCCGTGGCCCGCGCCTTGGCTCTCAACCCCAAACTGATTGTGGCCGATGAAAGTGTGTCTGCCCTGGATGTCAGCGTCCAGGCCCAAGTCCTCAACCTGATGATGGAGCTTCAGGCCGAACTGGGGCTCAGTTATCTCTTTATCAGTCATGACATGGCCGTGGTTGAACGCGTTAGCCATGATGTGGGCGTGATGTATCTGGGCCGGCTGGTGGAGATCGGACCGCGGGCCAGCGTGTTCGAAACCCCCTCCCATCCCTACACACA
>JBCBVM010000002.1:0-200806 GCA_039817645.1 Pseudomonadota bacterium
CCTGTCCGCAATGCGGCAAGGTCTATCGCGTGGCGACGCACCAGCTCCACGCGCGCTTCCCGGAAACCTATCGGATCATCGATGCCGAGAAGCGGATGCGCTGCAAGCGATGCGGCTGGACCGGCGAGATGTTTTGGAGCGTGTCGCGCGCGGTTTCGCCGGTTCGATAACGCCGTGATCTTTGCTACAGGTTTGTAGCAAAGACGTGGTGGAAAAGCTGTTGTGATCACGGTGCCCTTGAAAGTTCATGCAAAATGATGATTTTCTTAACCAGTCGTTAAAGGGTCCACCTTTAAGACACAGTGCTGCCGTATTTTCGAGACAAGATGAGCGTCAGCACCTTCGCAGTGGGGGCGAAAAAATGACGTTGGCAAAGATCATCACTATTCAAATTGAACACTTGGAAAGTGGCCTTATCGCGGCCACAAGCGACGATGTTAAAGGGCTTTTTGCAGTGGCCGAAGACCTGGACACACTAAAAGAAAACACGCGTCAGCAACTGCAAATGTTGTTTGAGGTGCGAGGTCATAATGTCTTGGCGATTGAAACCGAAGGCAATGACACACAAGCACCACCACCGTGGGTGGTGTTGTCAAAGGCCGATCTCTGCGACATCCAAATGTCGGCTTAGCCAGGGTTTCTCTTGAGCCAGAGATCTACAACGTTCTGTCTTTGATCATACGAAAGTGTGTTGAGGTCAGCTATGGCTGCAAATTCGCCAGAGCCGTTTTCCATCATAACATTTGAGCCTGCCTGAAACTTCTTGGTCCAGCCATGTGCGCGCAGTTTGGCCCACGCTTCTTTTTCTAGCATTTCACTTCCCTTTTCGGGCCGTGGCGCCTGACACGCTGTCCGTGTGAGTGAACACGGTTTTGCGCTATGCCAAAGCCATGGCGACTTGGGCCGGACCGTCTCTAAATCTGGTGGCCATGCCTGCCCTTATATACCATGAGGTGCGTGATCTCATAGAGCATGCCAGCGGGATTCTGTGGGGAAATTGGGGACAAGTCCCAAATAACTGAGAGTTATAACGAAAACACCGGGAAAATTAGTCTGCTGAATATGCCGACTGTTAAATTGCACTGGCAATTCCACACACCGATTCGGCCTTTTGTAAAGTCACTCCAGCGCCGCACACGCGCTTCCCGGAAACCTATCGGATCATCAATGCCGAGAAGCGGATGCGCTGCAAGCGCTGTGGCTGGACGGGCCAGATGTTTTGGAGCGTGTCGCGCGCGGTGTCGCCTGTGCGTTAGGCAGCTGTGCGAAGTTTTTGCGCAAGCATCGATGCAGCAATCTGCCCAAGTGCGCGCACCTCCTCACGGCTGTCGCCGGGCTTGATTGTCAAAGCGGAGGTGTGCGCCAGTCGATTGCGGGCATATAGAGCGTGCGGACCCACGACGATCACGATTGGGTCGTTGCCGATGCGTGCTGCAAAGTCTGCAGCTTCGATTTCTGTGATTGGCGGGACGATACCCTGCTCGGCCAAAAGCTCAAACGCACGCTCAACAAGTGGAACAAGGCGGATACCCACGGTGCCGTCCCCTTCTATGTTAGATTGCTGGATCATCGTCGCGATTGCGGAAGTATTCGAGCGCAGCTTCCTCGACGCTGGTTCGAATCAAGTCGTCAACTCGGCGATCAAGGTCTGCGGAGATCCGCAAAAGTCGGCGCTTCGCGTTGTCGTCTAGCACGATAGGCCAGTCGATTAATTGGTGTAGTTCTATCATGCCAATGTCCCTTATGCTGCGGGCGAGGACAGAGGGTCGAGACCCTTGCCGTCGCGCCATTCGGTCAGCGTAGCGTCCCCATCGAGAACCACGCGCATCGCCATCACGGCGACTTGCACTGCTTCTTCGCGCACGTTCGCGCGCGGTTCTTCGAATGTCGCTTTCGCCAGTTCGCCAACCTCTTCCATAAGAGCAAGCATCGTCACATTACGACCTGGAAACAGGCTGCGAGCGCGAGCCAGTTCCGCCTTGATCTCCTGGACCAGCCGTTCTTGATCTGCTTCGTCCATGTGCGCCTGGGTCAGGTCGTCTTCCAGCATTCCCATCGGTCGGTCCTCTCTGTGTGCTTATCAAGGACATAATAGACACGACATTAATCGTCAAGCAAAATACACAATAGACTTTACATTAATGCTGCGTGGACCTAAGTGTCGAACATGCAAATGATGCTACACAAGTCTCGACTCTGGCGGCTCATAGTGGGCATGACTGCGCCCCATGAAGCATCCGCCAGAACGCCGCCTGATCGGCTACGCCCGCGTGTCGACCGAAGACCAGGATCTATCGCTGCAGCGTGCCGCGCTGATCCGCTATGGCGTCAGGCCCGAACACATCTTCGAGGAGCACGCGTCCGGGAAAAGTATGGCGCGCAAGGAACTGGCTCGCGCTTTGCGGTCCATGCGCGACGAGGACACCATTGTTGTTTGGAAGCTAGACCGGCTGGGGCGCACGCTGCGCGGGGTGCTGGAAGTCTTGCAGCAGATCGAAGACGAGGGCGTCAACTTTGTCTCAATCACAGAGAGCTTCGACACGACCACGCCTATGGGCAAGGCCATGCTGCAAATCTGCATGGTCTTTGCCGAGTTAGAGCGGAACATGATCTCCGAGCGCACGAAGGCGGGCATCATGGAAGCTAGGAAGCGCGGTGCAAGGTTTGGCCAACCCAACAGGATCACGGATGTTCCCAAGCGAATAGCTTATCTGCGCAAGAAGGACGCGGAAGGAGAACTCAGGGACCAAGACGGCGACTTGGCAATGCGCGCTGAAGATCTTCGCATTGAGTTGAACAAATCAAAGTATGGCGGCCGCGAAATTAAGAACGCCGAGACGGTGCGCAGGTGGGCCCGCCAGGGCTTTCCAAAACTAGTGGCCGACCCGACCGAACCGCCGCTAAACCTGAATGAAGATGGGGACTGAGTGATGACGCTATCCGGTCTTATACGTGAAAGCCTGTGGTCCAACCCGGATCAATGGTCCTTCCACCACAATGAAAGATATCTGCGGATCGGAACCGTGGAGTTGGTTCGCAACCTCTCGGACGACAAGTGGCGTTACATTGTGCCGGGCATCGGGCAGGTTCTGCTGCCGCTAGATGTGCAATGGAAAATAAGCTGGATGCGGCGTGGTCTTCGGGTCAAGCGCGCGCAAAATGAGGAGCAATCGCGTGACCGATAGTTCGGGCAGAACCGGGGAGGATGCGTCGTGCACGGCATACCCGCGAACCGGCAATGTGTTGGGGGCAGAACCCGACTCACGCTCCAAGATCACAAAGGAGGGCCAAAGGTGACCGATAGGATCGTTCTTCGTGCGCGGTGGCGGCGAGACCCAACTGCTAAAGATCGCGAATGGATAAGATTGGTGAGTATGTTCGGTCCATCCGTATTTGAGAGAGGTCGCGAGTGGCTGTTTGTGGAAAGCGCTCGTCAAGATGAAGGTGTTCACGCCGAAACGCCGGTCGGTTTTGTTCGGATCAACTAAGGAGGGCAGCATTGGCTGAGCACATCTTAAAAACATGGCCAGAGTATTGGGACGCGGTCCAGCGCGGGGATAAGACCTTCGAGGTTCGCAAGGATGATCGAGGCTATGCGGTGGGTGATGTCCTCATATTGCAGCGGTGGTGTCCGACCGATGGCTACACCATGCCCGCTGGCGCGAGGGTCGAAGCCCGGCGGGTTGTTACGAGCATTTTGCGCGGCGGTCGCTTTGGCGTCGAACCCGGTCACGTCGTCATGTCGATTAAGGAGAAGTAGCATGAAGGTTGAAGACCTATTGGCAGATATGAAGCGCATCCAGGCCGAGCTCGGGCCGCCTCCACCGCGCGTTCGCTTGTCGAAGCATGTCCCTGCGCTCGTGGCGGCTCAGCCGCGCGCGAAAGCAAGGACTGACGATATGCGAACAATGGTGGACGATCTTGGCCCGCAGCGCATCCCTGGCGGCTACCAGATCGGCGACACGATATTTATAAACCCAATTCACTTTAAGTGAGCGGTAAGTGTCGCCAGGCGCTAAAGGGCATACGCTGCTGCGACCATAACGGGGTCTTCGCCGCTGTCGCGCAGGTCGTCGGCGATGATCTTGACCAGCTGTGCCCGGTCTGCGGCGCGCGCAAGGTCGGGGCGGGCCAACAGGCGCAGCATTCGCAGATCATTGGTGCGGTCATTGGGGTACGTGCATCCCGGCCCCTGGGCTGCCTGCAGTTTCAGGCGGTGACAGCGGCCCAGGATCGCGTTGCGCGTGATCTTGCGGCCTGTCTTGTCCGACATCGTGCGCGCGATCTGTGTGGCCGACAGGCCGTCATCGTGCAGGGCGGCTAGCTCCGCATCCATGCGCAGCGTCCAGACCGTGTTGCCATGGCGCCTACCCATCGGACGCCCGCCGCTTGACCCGCGACACAGCGCGCCCGGCCGCGCGCCCTTCTGGCGGCATGTAGGTCATGCCCAGCTGGAAGTTGATGTGGGACGTGTTGCCGAGGACGGCCGCAATGTCCGCCTTGTCAGCGCCCGCTGCGCGGGCCACCGCGCCGAACGTCCGGCGCAGGTCGCGGAACTGCAGCGAGTTGACCGATGGCACCGTCTTGGCCGCGCGGGCCCGGATCGCCAGCCAGTCCCGCTTCCACGTGTTGACGGTGTAGCGCTGTGCTTGCGTCGTCACGACCGCGTCCGCATCCGTGCGGCCGTGCAGAGCCAATTCCAGGCGGTCCTGCAGGTCCGCGTCCATGATAGGCACCACGCCCGCGTTCTGACGCTTGGACCGGACCAAGTGCATCACCAACATCGATCCTTGCGGCGTGTCCACCTCCACCAGCTGGTCGGCGCGCAGCGCCATCAGATCGGTCTGCCGCTGCCCGGTAAACACCGCTAGGGACAGCATCAGCGCCGCGCCTGGCAGATCCAGCGCGTCGGCTGCGCCCAGCAGCGCGTCAATCTCGGCCCAGTCAGCCACGCGGTCGCGGCTTGGCGGAGTTTTCAAACGCAGATTGAGGCACGGATTTGTGTTCTCGGCCCGCCAGCCCACCCGCTCCGCGTAGCTGAACAGGATCGAGGCCATGCGGATCAGCGCCTTGGCCATGGGCAGGCCGCGTGCGCGCTGATCGTCGAATAGGTCCAAGACCTGCGGCTTGGTGATGTCGGCGACCAGCTTGTGGCCCCACACGTCGACCAGCACCGACAGCTTGCCGCGATAGTCCCGCTGCGTCGCGGGGCGCAGGTCCTCAAAACTGTGCGAGCCGGTGTATTCGTGCGCAAGCTCGGCCAGGGTGCGATTGGCGTCGCGCTGCGGGCCCTTTTCCACCAACCGGGTCGCCTTGCGCCCCAGATCCGTCGCGCGGCGGCGCGACCAGGTCGGGCGGTCAGCGTCCAGCGTCACAGGTTTGGCGCCTGCCGCGCGCTGCACCTTCGTCGGCTCCCACCACACGCGCAGGCCGCTATGCGTCCGGCGCACGCGCAAGCCTGCCGGCAGGTCGGCCCAAGGATCGCGCTTGCCCGTCATGCCGCCACCCCGGCAGGCATATGTCCACGCAGCACGTCCAGCAACGCCAACCGCAAGCGCGGCTGCGACGCCGAGAACCGACCATGGGCGCGCACATACCAGCGGCCATCGGCCCGTTGGCCAAAGCCAAAGCCCATGACGCCGGTGGCAAACAAGTCCAAACGCTTGGACAGGTCCAGATCCAGGGCCGTCAGATAGCCATGCACGCTGTCATAGGAAGCGTCGTCGATGGCGCGGACGTTGCTGCCCAGGACGTGCCAAAGCTCGGGCGACAACTTTTCGTGAGAAAGGGCCATCACCGCAGCCCCCCGTCGATGGCGCGCAGATCGGGGCGGGCCGACCGCGGCAGGCTGACATCGATGCCCATATCTTCGGCCTGGCGCCGCCACCACCCGCGCAACATATCGCGGCGCCACTTGTACGGGCGCTGCACCCATTGCACCGGTGACGGAAAATCCAACAGGTCTTCCATTTCGACGCGCTTGGCCAGGAACGCCTCAGAGGACGTAAAGCCCAAGATCGCCGCCACATCCCCGGACGTGACCAGGATGGGCAGGGTTTCGAAAGGATCGTCTGCGAAGCGTTCCATGGCATACCTGTGGAGTTGGTCCCGTCGCGACCGCCCAAGCGACAGGACTGGCAGGGCCCCGGCGCGTCTATTTGCAGACAACGCGGGCGGTGCCGGGGTGACTGAATGTTAGGTGGTGACCAGGGCCAGTTGCGGCTTGCCCGGCAGGTTCACCGGCGCGCGCGGCGTGATTGTGTTCAGCCCTGCCAAACGGCGGTGGCCCTGCAATTCCCGCAGGAGCAGCGGCACCGCTTCAAGCAACAGAAACGCGCCAAACTCTGTCAGCGATCCATCTTCGGCAGCGGCGCTGTCAGCCATGTCGATGTAGAGATCAAGCCGCGCGTCGTCGATCACGATGCGGGCGTTCGGTACAGCGCCAGGCGCAGAAGGTTGACGAGGCATAGGGTGTCTCCTGTGGTGTTTGTCACACAGGACATAAGTGTCAGCAGAGCTGACTGTCAACCCAAAGTGTCAGAAAAAATGACATCAGTCATCGTCTGCTAGGCCTTGACCGTCAGTTTTAGGGCTAAGTTTGGATTTCACCCACATGCCTACATGCCACCAAAGTATAGCACCGCCAAAGTACATAGTTAATTGGCGAAGTGTGTTGAGGCCAGTCGACCCTGTTCTTGGCCAAAATGAAGTGATCACCAGCACAAGCGCGGCATAGGCAAGGCCGCCAACAGCTAGGGAAAATAGCCCCTTAAGAACGGTCATGTTCGTGATCTCCAACTCGCAGTAACAACACCGCGGATGACAACATTGTCGTGATCCACCAGCTGAACATGTCTTTCCGTTGGGTCAGGTGAAAAATCAATAAGCACAGGCGGCTCAAACCTGCGCAGTACAGTTGCGGCGTCTCCGTTGCGGTCGTAAATCTGCGCAATCACAGCGTCACCCATGCGTGCTCTTTCACTGGCATGACTGTCTACAACAACAAAATCGTCGCGAAGGTATCCCATTGCCGCCAAACCGTTCGATCTAACTTGCCAGACATCAATGCCTGGACGATCTGCGCCAAACAACTTTTCTAAACTGTTCATATCAGCCGTATTTGAGTGCTGAAAAGGAACAACGTCAGGCTCCGACATTCCAGCTAAAGGTTGGGGTGACACTTCTTCGCGACGCAAAACGCCTGCTCGCACAAAAATTTCCGTGATTGGCTCATTAAGTAGCGAGGCGAGCGCCTCCGCCCACGGCGTTGTCATCCTTTGCTTTCCAGAAAGAATGTTTGACAAGCCAGTCCTTGCTTTGTCGGCGGCTCGCGCGACGTCTGCTGACGTCACATTGTTTTGGCGCATGCGCTCATCAAACCAGGTTCTATCCATGCCGGTAAGATAAGCTGACACCACTGACATAAGAAGTCAGCTTGACTGACGAAAACTGACATCATAAAGAAATGTCAGAGGAGCCCATTCTATGATCAGTCCACTAGGCATTGTTCTTGAACTTTTTGGTTCGCGAAAAGCTGTGGCTGATGTTTGTGGCATCCAGGGATCTGCTGTCTCCATGTGGCAAACTTCGAGCGGTTCGCGTGCCGCAGGGTTTGTCCCGACACAGCACATGCGCGCCCTCCTCGACCATTCCGACGCCCACAATCTGGGCCTGACCGCCGATCACCTGATCCGTGGCGCGTCGGAAGACGAAATCACTGAAATTCTCCGCCAACGTGTCTCGGCGCAGGGGCCAAGTGCGGAGATGTGCGGCACGGGGGCGCTTTCCTCCCAGGGTGATAGCCCCCGTGCCACACGCAAATCTGCGGAGGGACCCGGCGTGGCAGTTGACCCGTCCGCAGAGGTCACCGGTGTTCCGGTCGTTCGAGCCGGTGACCACCCATCCGAGGACGCGGCGTGAGCGCGCCGTGGTTCCGGTGCGCAGCCGCGACACGGCGGCGTTTGCGCGGGGCGCTGGCGTTTCCCCTTTGGTTCGCGTCCCTTCTCTCCTCCTGCCGTTGGCATCGCTCACAAGACGGGCACCCCCGTGCCTTTCACCCGTGCCAACATGACGCCCCCCGTCGCCGCACCCAGTCGGCGGCGGGGGTCGTTTGTTGTGGAGGCGCCGCGTGACCGACAGCCCCCTGACCCTGCATGACGCGATCATCATCAATTGCGTGGCCCTGTTGCTGGCGCCGGACATCCAGGCCGATGACAAATGGGGCCCAATTGTCCTGCGCGAGCTGCATGACGCGCTGCCCCATGGCAACACGATCCACCCCCATGTGGGCCCGCTGATCCGCGAGGCGCTGCGCGCCTGGCCCCACGCCACAGGCAGCGTCATCCCGCGCGATCCGTGGAAAGTGCGGCGCGTTTGGGTTTTGTGTACCAAATGGCGCCTAGGCGAGGCGCTGGACCGCGCAAGATCCCCAAAGGCCGCCGCATGAGCGCGCCCCATTTTCATATCCTGCCGGATGTGTCCGACTGGCTGTTCCGCCGGTTGCTAGAGTTCGATCCGGCGGGGCGGCGTATTGTTGGGTTGAGCCAGTATGAAGCGGCGCAGCTGGTCGCCCGGCTGGAAGAAGACATGATGGCGTTGGGCAAGGGTGCGCCGCGCTGGCATCGCCAGGTGGTCCGGGAGGCCGTCATCGCCATACGGGCGCGGTCCAGCGAGGCCATGGCGCGCAAGGGCGCGGACACAGATATCCGGTTGTCCGCAGCCGAGGCATATTTGGCCCTGCAGGCCGTAATGATGACAGTGACGGCGATCCGAATGGTGACGGCATGAGCGATGATCGCGTGGCCATGTCCCAGATGGCGCCACACCCGGATGTGAACGACAGCATCGACAAGCTGTGCCGTTCGATCCGAGCCTGCGAAATACTGTCGCCAGATGCCACGCAGACTTTGACCGTGGGCGCCAGTGTCGCCCGCGAAATCCGACATCGGTTGCAGCGGTCAGAGCCTGGGCCGGACGGGGTGCGCGCGCGGCAAGACCGTCAAGTCTGGGCCCGCACCATGGGGCGCGTCGAAGGTCTGGCCGTGGGTGTCGCCACATGTGCGGTCGTGATGTTGGCATGGTCAGTGGTTTGGTGGCTGTTGTGAGCGGGCGCCAATCCTACACCCTTGCCGAAATCTCGGCCATGTTGGCCGCGCGGGCCGAGGCCGTGGCGCGCCAATACGCGCCCGAGGCGCCCGGGTCCTACACCCTGGGCGATCAGTATTTCACGTTGAACCCTGGCCGCCCAGACAAGTCCGTGGGCAGTTTCATGGTCAATATCGGCGGGTCCATGGTGGGTCGCTGGAAAGACTTTGCCACGGGCGACAGCGGCGATCTGATCGATCTGATCCGGCTGCGCCTGCAATGCGACGCGCGCACGGCCATCCTTGAGGCCCGCGCCTATCTGGGCCTGGACGTGGTGTCGCCCGAGCTGGCCGCCGCCCGGCGCAAGGAAGCGCAGAACACGAAACGCCTGCAGGAGGTGCGGCGCCAGACTGAGGCCGAGAAAATGGAGCGGCGGCGCAAGGCGGCCCATGCGTTGTGGTTGGCGTCGAAGCCATTGGACGCAGGGTCGCCCGCCGTCCGGTACCTGGAAGGGCGGGGCATCGCGCTGGACCAGCTGGACCGCCTGCCATCGTCCCTGCGGTTCCATCCAGAATGCTACTACAAGCACATGGACCCAAAGACGGGCGAGGTTTTCAAGGGTCGCTATCCGGCCATGGTGGCGCTGGCCCATAACAAGGCGGGCAAGACGGTCGCCTGCCATCGCACGTATCTGGCGCTGCGCGGCGGGATGTGGACCAAGGCCGACCTGCCCGAAGTCAAGAAAGTCCTGGGCAAATATGCCGGGGCCAGCATTCGCGTCTGGGCCGGTGCCAAGCGGGACGGCAAGCGCCCGCCGCCCTTGGCCAAGGTGCCGCAGGACAGCCAGGTGTTCATTGCCGAGGGTATCGAGGACGCGCTGAGTTGTGCCGTGATCCTGCCGCAGGCTCGCATCCTGTCGGCCATCAGCCTGGCCAATATGGGCCGGGTCGAGCTGCCGCCTGCCATCGCCCATGTGACGCTGATTGCTGACGAAGACGATGGCGATCAGGCCCAAGAGCAGCTGCACCGGGCCATCGACGCCCATAGCGCCGCCGGGCGCCAGGTGCGCCTGTGGCGGAACAAGCATGGCGGCAAGGATCTGAATGACGCGTTGAGGGGAGTGGCATAGTGGGATTGATCAAAGTGCAGCCGTTTCAGACTGGCGCCAAGGCGTCTGGCCTGTCGATTTCGCAGGGCGAAAGCCGCGGGCAAACGTATTTTCGCATTGGGCTGAGCGAAGCGGCGCAGGTCGCTTGTTTTGGCAAGGCTGTCGACCCGCAGGGCGAAGGTTTGGCGTTCACGCTGACAGACGATCCGAAGCTCCTGCATTTGATGGGCCTGCGGATTGTGCCGACGTCCGACCCGTCATGCGTGCCCGTGACACCGGGCGTCAAAGGGTCCGTTGGTGCCAAAGTGCAACCGTGGCGGCCAGCCAATGGCAAGCGCCCGCCCGCGTCACTGTCCATCGTGAATTTGCAGGTCGAAGGCGGCGGCGTTTCGGTCAAGCTGCCCGATTGGGCGCGGCCCGTCGCAGATCATGCAGCGGCGGCCAAGAGCAAAGGGAGAGGATCGGTATGAACCACCACCAATTTGACGACACGAATAGGGTCGCATTTGACACCGTGACGAACAAAGACACCGGCGAAGTCAGCCTCGCGGTTTCAATCTGTGATGATCTTGGGGAACCCACAGACACGGTCTACATGCACCCCGCTGCCGCAATGTCGGCCATGACAGCCCTAATGATGCGACTGGTCGACGCCACGCGCAGCGCGCGTAAAGTTGCCAAATTGGACGCGCAGCGCCGTCGCATTGTGGCCAATTCCACTGTCGAAGCTTTGGGTGTCAAAGACGATTGTTTCTATTTTTGCGACAGCCTGGGCCAAGTGCGCACAATCACCAAATTTAATCAGCCGAAAATCGTTGGGATTTTTATGCACGAAACGCCGGTTCTGGCATCGCACTTTCCAATGTTCGATAGAGACGCGCAAAGCATACCCGGCAGATTTAATGTGTCGGCTGCCGCCCAGGCAATGATATCTGCCTGCGCGGAGTGCGGCGTTATCGCAGACGGCACCATTGATGGCCCGGTGTTTTGATCATGGTCGGTCACGACATCATCGACGGCGACGTGTTGACGGTGGACAATTGCGTTGCCGACTGCCCGTGCCAGCACGTTCATATGTTCATTGGCCATGACAGAGACACGCCATTTGCGCATTTTTCCTGTCCTCCCGACGTGGCCCGCAAGATTGCCAAAGATCTGCTGTCCTGCGCGGACGAAGCCGATCTGCAGCAGGCCCGTGTGGCCGGGCAGGTGTCGTGATGTGTATGCCGCACTACACTGGACCGCTGCATCACAGCGAATTGTTGGAAGACGACTTCGTGAGCAAACTTTCACCCGAAATAACGGAAGCCTTTCTGCGGCACCATGAGCCACTGGCCAGCGTACCAAGCGCCCGCGCGTGCCGCGGCTGTGGCGCGCCGTTGCCGCCCGGCCTGAACAAGACCTGCGCCTATTGCCAGGGCACGCGAGGCAGTGATGGCGATTGATCGACGCATGATTGGAACGTGCATTCGCAAACTCCTGGCGCTGCATGGGCCTGATACCGTGACCCTGACGATGTCGGCGCAGAGTGCCCGGCGCCTGGCGGCGGACATTGATTTTTCGGTGACGTGCCAAGCCCTCACAGCGCAGCGTCACTACGAAATAGAAAAGGTGGCAGGCGAAACAGATGGGTGACGCACCGCAGCCGGAGAAGAACCGCGTCACGCAGCTTCGCGAGGAGCTGCAGAACGCGCCTGTGGTCGCCGATCCGGCGCCCCAGGACCTTAGCCAGGCCAAGGGCCACGACATGGGGCCAGAGGACACGCCACCGCCAGAGCAGACCGCCCCGGACCCCGATGGCCCCGGTCGGTCATGGGATCGGCCCTATGGCGAGATATTTGACGGATCACCCGTGCGCGCCTTGGGCGTCGAAGCTGATCACAGCTACTACCTGGACACGCTGGGCCAGCTGCGCCGATGCTCCAACCACACCGCCCAAGCGATCCTGAGCATTTTTGGCAAGCAGCTGGGCCTGTTGTGCCATGAGTTCCCTAGCTTCGACAAAAACGGCGAGGCCGTCGCAGGCAAGTTCAATTCGCAGCGCGCCAGCATGGCCATGATCCAAGCTTGTGGCGAGCGTGGGCTTTTCAATCCTGACCGCGCTATTCGCGGCCCAGGCGCGTGGTGCGACAGCGACGGCAATCTGATCTATCACGCGGGCGAGGAAATCCTGATCGACGGCGAATGGCATCCGCCAGGGTTCCACGATGGGAAGCTGTACCCAGCCTCGCCCCCCATCCCCCGGCCTGCCCAAGGGCAGCCCAACCGCGACCCGGCCGAGGTCCTGCTGGATATGCTGGGCACCTGGAATTGGCGGCGCCCGGACATCGATCCGCAGTTGATGCTGGGCACGATCACGTCGCAGATGGTAGGCGGTGCGTTGGAATGGCGACCCGTCACGTGGCTGACTGGCGACGCGGCTACGGGCAAGTCGACGCTGCAGAAACTGCTGAGCTATGTCCATGGCGGCGAAGACGGGTTGTTGCAGGCCGCCGATGCCACCGGCGCCGCGATCCGCACGATCCTCAAGCAATCCAGCCGCCCCGTGGCCCTGGACGAGTTCGAGCCGGACCCGGACAACCCTGCCAAAAACAAGGCCGTGATCGAGTTGGCGCGCCAAGCCGCATCCGGCGCCCAAGTCATCCGAGGGTCATCTGATCAGAAGGGGCATCAGTTCAACCTGTATTCCTGTTTTCTGTTTAGCTCGATCCTGATCCCGCACATGCCCGCACAGGATCTGTCGCGCCTGATCACGCTGAACTTGGACAAGATCGAGGGTGGCACGCCGCCCAAACTGGACCCCCGCGCCCTGCGCAGCCTGGGCGCCCACCTCAAGCGCCGTCTGATCGACGCCTGGCCCACCTGGTCTGAACGCTTGGAGTTGTGGCGTGGGGCCTTGGCCGAGGCAGGCCATGCCGGTCGTGGGGCCGACAACTACGGCACAACCCTGGCCGCCGCCGACGCTGTGCTGATGCCAGATGATCTGCCCACACCCGACCGGCTGAACGCTTGGGCGCGCAAAATGGTCACCGCGATCCAAGACGATGGATCGGAGGACAGCGGCAGCAACGCCGAAAACATGGTGCTGCACCTGGTCGGCCAGGAGCTGGACCCGTGGCGCCGCGGCCAGCGATACTCCGTCGCTGATTTCATCATGGCCGCCGCAGGGATGCCCGACGCGCCAAGTGCGCTGCAGGCCGATCAGGCGAACTATGAAGACCCGGTCGCAAAGGCCAAGGAAGCGAACCGCGTGCTGGCCCGATATGGGCTGCGCGTGCGCGGTTATCGCGACACGGCGCAGCTGTTCTTCCCCCGCAAGGCTCTGCCATCCCTGTGCGATCTGTTCGAGGGGAGCGAATGGGCCAAGGGCGTGTGGTTCCAAGCGGCTGAACGCCTGCCCAAGGCCGACCGCGTGAGCCTGACCCTGAGCGGTGTCAGCACGCGCGGCGTGTATGTGCCGCTGACCACCATTCCCGGATTGGCCATGTCGTCGGTCGAAGACCGTCCGACGATGCCGCCACCGCCCGAGGCCACCCACCCCGCACCCGAAGACCTGTGCTGACCCCATGATCCCACACCCTAACACCTTGGCGCCACGTCCCTTTCTGCCCGCACCCCGACCCGTGTGTGGCCATAAATTTTCACGGAAACTGCGCGTCAAACCCACTGATTTGCCCACGACACCACGACAGTGGCGACATGGCAGTGTCGTGGGTTTTGTCGTGGCGTTTTGTGTTTTCCGTCAAGGGGTTAGGGGGGTTCACGACACCACGACAGCAAATAAGGGGTTCCTTACATGTGTGCGCGTCCGCCCGCGCGCGCGCATGAAAACCCGTGTTTTTTGCGTCGTGGTGTCGTGGTTTTATCTATCTATTTGTAAAGATAGAATAAAAAGACACGACAGAAGCCACGACACTGGCCTTGATCGGTGTCGTGGTGTCGTGGCTTCTCTCTCAGTTCTGACTAACCCTTTGAAACTGTTCGAAAAGGGGGAAATCTGATGGCGCGTGGCAACTCTTTCGAGGATCTGGCACGGGATGCTGCGGATCGGATCGATCACGTGCGCGCCCAGGGTGAGCAGTTGGCGCTGTTGCCCGGGATGGATGCGGCGACGGATGCCGATGGTGCGCCTGCGGTGCGCGGGAAGGGCAAGGCGCAGTCGCAGCTGCGGGATTGGCTGGCGACCAAGGGCTACCGGATGCCCGAGGACGTGCTGGCCGAGATGGCAGGGCTTGCCACCAGCGACGACGCGTTCACATCGGCCATGGTGCGCGCCGAGCAGCTGATGACCTGGGCCTATGCAGGCGCCAAGGGCAAAGACAAGGACGGCAAGACGGTCAAACTGGTACCGACGCCATCGCAGCGGATCGCAGCGTTTCAGCTGGCCTACACCACGGCCCTGCGCGCGGTGGATGCGCTGATGCCCTATGGCGCGGCCAAGGTGCAGCCAGACGTCCAGGTGCATCAGGCCACGACCATCGTCATGCCGACGCCCACAGCGGCGCCTGGCGACCATGCTAAGGTCGTTTCCGGGCGTCGGATGGCGCCGCCGCCGATGCCACACGAAATGCAGCAAAATCAAGACGTTAGCGATATGGCGTCGGATGATGCTGTCGGCGCGCGTCGGACGGATCAAGAAAACCGAGCAAAAACAAATGGATAGGAGAGAGAACCCACTGATTGAAAAACATCGGGCACCGTCTTTCCAGGACCGCCCAGGCTGCCCTTTGGCGCGGCGCGCGGGCAGGGGGGGGGCGTTGCGCCGCTTGTTCCCACTGCCCCTCTCACAGAGGCCAGGAGGCAAAAGCGAAATCTCGCAACCTGCGACTGGGGGTGGGGGGGTCGCCTATGGATGATCGCCAAACGGGGTTGGGGGCACTGTCCGAGGCGGATGCGAAATCTCTGTCTGCGGAGGAAGGCGTGGCCAGCCTTGAGAGTGCCGACACCTTGCCTGATTTGTCCAGCCCCGATTTTCCAGGGCCAGTGGCAGAGGCGCTGTATTGGGACGATGCGACTGTCACCGCGATCCAGGGCCCTGTGGGCAGCGGTAAGACCACGACTGTCCTCAAATCACGGCTGCGGCGGGCCACGATGATGCCGAAATCCGTGATCGATGGCGTGCGGCATTATAAGCTGACGTTGAGCCGCGAAACGTACCGCCAGCTGTGGTCAACCACCATTACAGATTTTCTGAGCGTGTACCCCAAGTCTATGGGCACTTGGTCCGGCGGTCGGAACGGTCCAGTGGAATTCGTCATGCCGTTCGAAGATGAGCATGGCCCAATCATCTTCACTGCAAACTTTATGGCGTTCGGCGATGACATCGTCGCAGCCCTGCGCGGTTTGCAGACGACCGATTGGATGCTGCACGAAATGGACACAAACCCGAAGGATGTCATGCCCAATGCCGTAGCGCGGATCAATCGATATCCCGCGCGGCGTCACTTCGCGGGCTACCCGCCAGAGTTTCAGTCATACGGCCAGATCGTGGGGGATATGAACGCGCCGGAAGAAGACAATTGGTCCGTGCGAACGTTCCACAATCAGAAAGCGCGCGAGACCATCGCCGCCGATCTGAGTAAAGGCCTGCCCAAAGGCACGCCGCCCATCCGCATCAATTTTCACAGGCAGCCGGGCTATGACGAGGACGGCACCGAAAACCTGCAAAACTTGAGCCCCGGCTACTATGAAGCGCAAATCGCCCTAAACAAGCTCAACGGTCGTGGCGATGTGACCAGGCGCATGGTCTATAACCAGATTACGCATATCAAAGTCGGCGACCCGGTCTTTGAAGACGAATGGAACGAACGCATCCACGTCGCGCCCCAAGAATTGGTCCCCGATCCCAATCGCAAGTTGTTGCTAGGGCTGGACCAGGGGTTCAAAGGTGCCGCGCTGTTGGCGCAATTCTTTGAGCCGTTCCACTGGCAGATTTTCGATTGCGTGTTCTTTGCCGACAAGCGCCTGCTGGCCCGCCAGTTCGGCCGCAGGCTGGCAGAGCGGCTGGACACGCCGCGCTTTGCCAATCTGCAGGTGGAATGCGGCTATGGCGACATGGCCGGTGAAAGCGGGTCCAGCGTGGCAGATGATGAAAACGCCAACTGGAACTTGATTGTGGGCCGCGAAGCCGGGTTTCGCATCCGCCCGCAGCGCATTGGGTTCAACCGGATCGGGCCGCGCCTGGAAGCCGTGCGCGCCGGGCTCGAATTTGTGCAGAACGGACGCCCAGGCTTGCTGATCTGTCCAACGGTGCGCCCGCTGATCGCCGCGTTCAGCGCCCGGTATGTCTGGGCCGAGGAAATCAATGCCCGCGGTGACAAGATCAAGACACCGGACAAGTCGCAGCCCGAGGCAAACCCCATGGATGCGCTGCAATACCTGATGTTGAGCAAGCACCGCGCCAATGGCCTGCCGCCCGCCGAGGCGGGGGGGCGTGCCGCCGCAGAGGCAGCCTATGCGCAGTTCGCAGCGTCAAAGGGCCCACAGGGCCTGACCACGGGCTATGACATCACGGACCCGTATCAATGACCGATTTGCGCAAACGTCCAAATCCATTTGTCGGTCAAAACATGCCGCGCCTTGTGCCGTGGTCGGACCAGGCGGCGCTGGAGGTGTTCAGCGATCTGGACCCGCACGATTGGAACGAAGCAAGGATCGTCACGGGCGCAGAGCCAACGTCGCTGTCCCTTTGGGCCGATTGGCGGGCCGGACGGGTGCATCGATACTATGACTTTGTGGTCCTGTCCGCGCCGTCGCGGGGCGCGCAGCCCTTCGCTGTGCTTGGTGTGTCGGCGGGGGGCGCCACCAATGTGGCCCAGGCGGCGTTGCTGACACGGGTGGTCAAAGACTGGCGACGCGACATTGCAAAGCTGGCCATCGGTCTGCGCGACGCGTTCGAGCTTTGGGCCGAGTTAGACGGATTGCACCGGATCGAAGCCCGCAGCTGGGCCGGTCACCCCACAGGTGGAGATTTACTGAAAGCCTGCGGCTTGTCGTGGGAAGCCAGCCTTTCGGGCTTTGGCGCAGACGGAGAAGAACGCTTTGAGCAACACGCTTGGGCGTCAACGCCCAAGGCCCCGCGACCTTGGGATAAAAATTGAAAGTCAGGATGAAACGCATGGATGTGCCAACAAAAGCATTATCAGTTCGCCAACCGTGGGCGTGGGCTATCCTGTTTGCTGGAAAGGACATAGAAAACCGATCTTGGCAAGCGGTCAATCATGGTCTTGCTGTGCGTGGGCTGATAGCCATCCATGCAGCGAAGGGCATGACGAAGGCAGAATACGACGACGCAGCCAAGTTCATGGCGTCCATCGGTGTGACGTGCCCGCCGCCAGCAAACCTTTGGCGCGGAGCGGTCATCGGAACTGTAAGGGTCGTGGACGTAGTACGGGAAAGCACGTCGCCCTGGTTCTTCGGCCCGCGTGGCTTGGTACTGCGCGACCCGCAATCTTTTGTGCCAGCACCTGTGTCAGGCGCTCTCGGATATTTTGATTGGCAGAAACGGCGGGTCAAAACCTGCCCAGAGCCTGCAAGATGGATGCTTTCCAATCAACCGAAACCCGAGCTGCAGCGCTCACTACTTTGAGGAACAAAGGTATGCCCACAATGAAGCTAAATCACGATAGTCCCGACGGCATGTGCATCATGGCCGGATGCGACCATCAAGCCGAAGCGCGCGTGTGTTGGCAGACTTCTCAAGGTGAATGTGTGGCGCCTCTTTGCCAAACGCACATGCGTGAGGCTTGGGAAAAACAGTGCCTGGGGCGTCGCGCGACACTTTCACAATTTTTCCGCTCTACTCAGAAGGAGGTTCATAATGTGCCTTGTAAAAGCCCCGGAAATCCCGACCCCTGCACGCGCGTTGACGCCTGACGACATGGAGGTCAGCGCGCGCGCGCGTTTAGAACAAAGCCTGCGGCGTCGGCGCGCGGGCGCTGGCAGTGACATCCTGACATCGCCAAGGGGCCTGCCAACCGGCGGGGCTGTGGCCAAGATCGGGCAGGCGGGCCAATGAAACAGGACTTGATGCAGGAAAAGCACCCGGACGCGGAGCTTGCCATTAGTCGGTGGAGCGAGTTGAAAACCACCCGCGCCCACCACGAGCAGGATTGGGAGGACATCGCCCGGTTGATCCGACCGCAGCGGGCCAACTTCTCGGTCACCATGCAACGGAACAAGGCGTCGACCAAAATTCTGTCGAGCGCGCCTGTGATGGCCAACACCAACCTAGCATCGGGCTTGTACGGAACGCTGACCAATCCGGCCAATCGCTGGATGGGGTTCAGCGTCCCGCAAGGCACGGTCGATGACAGTTCAGCGGTCAAGCGCTGGCTGGACGTGGTCACGACACGTGTCTTGGCCAGCTTCCAGCCGAGCATGTCCCCCTTCTATTCGGCGGCAATCCAGCTGTTCACGGACCTGACGGCGTTTGGAAACGCCGCGCAGTATGACGAGGTGAACCAGGGCGAGCAGCGGATCATGGACGTGACGCTGTCCTTGGCCGAAGTGTGTTTTGAGATCGATGCCTATGGCCGCGTGTCCGAGGTCGTGCGAAAGTTTGAGCTGATGCCCGAGGCCGCAGTGGGCATGTTCGGCGCAGATCGTGTGCCGCCAAAGGTTCTTGAGCAAGCGCAGCAGCACAAGCGCGAGTTGGGCACCTACTACCACCATGTGCGCCGGAACGTGAACCTGCGCAAAGGCCGCATTGGACCGGAAGGAAAGCGGTTTTCATCGGTCTATGCCGCAGAAATGGGCGCCACGCTTTTGCGGCGCAGCGGCTATGATGAAATGCCGTTCCACGCCCCGCGGTGGGAAGTGGAAAGCGGTCAAGTCTATGGCACGGGCCCGGCCCATGTGGCGCTGGCCAGCGCACGCATGAACAATCTCATGTCCGATGCAGTGCTGCGCGCAGGCCAGCGGGCCGCAGATCCAACTATCCTGGCCCCGGATCGCGATGGGTTCCCGCTGAATGGCCGCATTGCACCCGGCCAAGTGGTCTATGGTGGCACCGATCAGCGCGGGCAGCCGTTGCTGCGCCCCATCGACACGACGTCTCAGACCGGCCTGACGGTCGAGCTGCAGGCGCAGGTGCAGGAAGAGATCCGTGACGCGTTCCAGTGGACGCTGATGAACATGGCCGGACGAACCGGCATGACCGCCACCGAAGTTGTGCAAATCCAAGAGGAAAAAATGCGGCTGATGGCGCCGTTTACTGGGCGGGTGCAAGAGGAGTTCCTGCACCCCAAAGCCATGCGCCGGTTCAATCTGTTGTGGCGAAACGGCCAGTTGCCGCCGCCGCCGCCAGAGGCCGAGGGCGTACCGCTGGAAGTGACCTATACCAGCCAAGCGGCGCGGGCGCAAAAATCAGCCGAAGGCGCGTCAGTCATGCGCTTGTTGGCCGATCTTGGCCCGCTGGCCCAAGTCAATCCTGCCTATATGGACCGGGTGAACCCGGATGAAACCATGGAAATCCTGCAGGAAGCCTATGGCGCGCCAGCCAAGGTCTTGCGGTCACGGGATGAAATGGCAGCGCTGCAGGCGGAACGCGCAGAGCAACAGCAGATGGCCGAGGCCATGCAAATGATGCAGGGCGGCGCGTCAGCAGCCAAGGACGCCGCCGCAGCCGCCGGGGCCATGCTGCCCGATGGAATGGCAGAAAGCGGTGCCGAATGAATTGGAACCCCATCGTTTTTGTCAAAGGGCTGAGCCGATCCGGGCGAGAGCGGCAGCGTATGGCCCGTCGATGGGGTTTGGCATTTGAGACCGATGCAAAGCTGGTCGATGATCTTGTCCGCCTGGGCCTGCTGATCGAGCCCGAGCCTGGCTATTTCCGCGCACCGGACGGGCAGGCCCCATCCGAACCCACTGCAATCGATTTGGCCATGCGGGCAGGGCGCCGGGAACTGGCGCTCGAACTGCTTGCGCTTGGCCGGATATCCCCAACTGCCTTTGTGAATATTTTGGAGGAAAACAATGAACACGATTGAGCTTCTGCGGGGCCCAGCTGACGCGGATCAAGGCACGCCACCTGCCGCGCCACCGGCGGCCGATCCGCCGCCTGCAACTGACACGCCGCCCGACGGCGCCCCTGAAACAGGCGCACCTGCAGCCGAGCGCCCCTGGTATGAGCGCGACGCAGTATCGGACGCGCAGCGCAGCGTTTTGACCGCAAAGGGGCTGACAATAGAGGATCCTGCCGAGGCAGCGGCGCGCCTGTCGGAGATGTTGGGCAATGCCGAAAAACTGATCGGCGGCGATCCGAAAAAGCTGATGTCGCAACCGGATGATCCAAAGGACTATGCCAAGTGGGCGCGCGACAATGCTACGCGTTTGGGCCTGCCCGACAGCGCAGACAAGTACACGCTGGAAGGTGTCAACGTCCCGGAAGGGTATGAGCGCGATGAACAGCTGGAACAGGCGATGCAGCAAATCGCGTTTGATGAAGGTGTCACACCTGCCGCGTATGAAAAACTGGTCGCCGGATATGCGCAGCATCTGGGCCAGATTGGCGACAAGGTCGAAGCGGAGCTGAGTGCCGCCAATGCCAAGCTGAAAGAGGACTTGGCGTCTGAATGGGGCGATCAGTACGGCGCCAAGGTGACATTGGCCCAGCAGGGCGCCGCGGCTGTATTTGAAAAAGCGGGCATGGATGACAATGCCCAGTTTGCAGTGACCCAGGCGCTGAAAGACAAGGTCGGCGATGCTGGCATCGTGAAATTGTTCGCGACTATTGGTGACATGATGGGCGATGACAATCTGGTCATTGGCAAATCAACGGCCATGGGCATGACGCCAGCTGAGGCGCGTGCAAAATTGAGCGCATTGCAGGCGCCGGGCGGCGAGTATTTTGAGGCGACAGCCAAAGGCGACCGGGCCAATATTGCGCGCCTGCAACCGCAGATCGATCAGCTGACCAAGGTCGCCGCGCAAAGTTAAGACTTGACAAGGTCACGGGCGATATTGTCGTTTCGCCCGTGACGGGAAACCCCTGAGCGGGTCCAGATGACAGCCGGAAAGACGGCCGGGTATCGCACGACAGTCGATAGGGCGGGTCCGGTTGGCCGGGCAACCCCTCCGAAAAATCCACATCACACTGATTTTTCTTGGAGGGGCCAATATGCCTGACCAAATCGACCTTCGTACACAGGCGCACTATCGCCTGTCTTTCGGCAACAACGTGCAGATGCGCGCGCAGCAAATGAAAGCGCGTATTCGCCCGGCGGTGACAGAATTCGCCGCCAGCGGGGAAGCGCAATCCGTTGCCGATCTGTTTGGCACCGTAGAGGCCCGCCGCGCCCCTGGCCGAAACGCCCGCAACTTTGACAACCGCCCACAGATGGATCGTCGCTGGGTTGTGTTCCCAGATGAAATCGAAAGCGGGCAGTACATCTACACGGAAGACAAGCTGAAATCGGCAACCGATCCGACGTCGCAGCTGGTCCAGACCCATACCATGTCGGTCATTCGGGAAATCGATCTTGTGTGTCTGGGCGTTTATCGCGACGGCGGTGAATTCAAGGTCGGCGATGGCGGCATTCTTGGCACGGCTGCAGACGGCAAGCGGGGGTCGACAAAAAAGACGCTGCCATCAACCGCCTATACGGCCGCTGGTGGTGCGGGCCTTACAATGGCCAAGCTGCGCAAATCCAAGTTGATCCTGAACACTGCAGAGTTTGGCTTGGATGATGATGACCAAATGTATTGCGCCATCACGCCGTATCAGGTCGATGACCTTCTGGCCCTGGCCGAGGCCGCCGGTGAAAACGTTCCTGTCTTTGCCATCCAGCAGCTGCAAACCGGTCAAGCCACGTCCCTTCTGGGCTACAACTGGATCGTGACCAACGCGCTGCCGAAAGACAGCAGCGGCAACCGCATGTGCCCGGTCTGGTCCAAGCGCAATATCGCCCTGGGCGTCTGGCAAGATGTTCAAGGCGACATGTGGAACGACACGTCCAAGAAAAACACGCCGTTTGCCGTTGTAGATGCACGGGTCGATGCGGTGCGCGTTCAAGACAACGGTGTCCACGTCATCTTGTGTAACGAGCCTGCCTAACGCTGATCGTCGCGCCCGTCTGATCAACGGCGGGCGCCTTCCCATTCCCGGCCTGCGCGCCAATCCAAACAGTTAAAGGAGGCACCAGATGCCCCGCCGCGACACAAAATCCACCCTCTATTCCGATCACAGCCCAGATGCCAGCATGGCCGATCCGCAAGACCTGTTGGGCATTCCGTATGTCACGACAGGTATGGTCACAAACGAAGCCGACGACAGCTTTGGGTCCACCTTCCTTTTGTGTGAGTTGCCCAGCACGTGTTACCTGGACCCGGCCACCTTCTTCACCGTTGGTGCGTGGGGCTTTGATCTGATCCGCATTGGCACCGCCGATGAGATCAGCGCATTGGTCGGCCAGGCCAAATCCGTTGGCTCCCTGATCCAACCCGTCGCGGCCGGTGACGCAGACTATGACCGCCCGTTGTGGCAGGTTTTGGACTTGACCGAAGATCCCGGCGGCAACATCGCAATCTATGCCCATGCAGCCGGTGCGGCCACCGCTGCTGGGCAGATGCGGTTCCGTTTCGTCACCATCCGCAACAATTGATCGGAGGCCCCGGCCACGGCCGGGGCGCACCCCATGTCAAGTCAGGTCCCTGTCGCCAATTCTGGCATCGCCGCCCGCGCCCTCGAATATGTCGAGCAGGCGCCTTTGTCGTCTTTGGCCGATAGTGACCCGATTTTTCAGCGAGCGGCGCGGACGCTGGTCGAAGCGCGCCAGATGTGCCTGCAGGCGGAAGACTGGGCCGTGTCGTCGCAAACCGTGCCCCTGGCTAAGCGCGCCGACTACGTGGACCCAACCGGCGCAGCCCGTGTGGCCTGGATGATGCCACCGAACAACCTGACGATCCGCGAAGTCATCGTTGACCAGCACCCCGGCACCTATGCCCAGGAAGGTCAGAGCCTGCTGACGCAAGCCGCAACGTCGGTCGTGTTGCGACACAGCGTGGACCTGGACCGGGAAGACCAGCTGGGCCCGCATTTGCGCAACGCCATCGCCCTGCAAATGGCCGTTCTCTTGTCGCCCTACCTGTCTACCAGTCGCAGCAAAAGGCAAGACCTGAAGGCGGATTTGCAAGACGCCATGGCTGACGCCCGCAGGTACAATGCGCGGGCTGCATCGTGGGGCACATGGAACGGTGAGCCAGCCAATGTCGACTGGATTGCGGAGGCCCTGCGCTGATGCGGACGTCGCCAATCCAAACCACGTTTTCCAGCGGTGAGATTAGCCCGCTGCTTTATGGGCGCGCCGACTATACCAAGTTCCAGTCTGGCTTGCGGACTTGCCGGGGGTTCCTGCCGCTGCGCCAAGGGGGCTTTACCCGCGCGCCGGGCACGACGTTCCTGGGCAACACGCTGGACAACAAGCCTGCGCGCCTGATCCAGTTCGAGTTTGCGCTTGATGACAGCCTTCTGATCGAACTGACCGACCGCAAAATGCGAATTTGGCGCTATGGCGCTTTGGTGCAGAAAGACGGCGCGGCCTATGTGCTGGACACACCGTTTGACCAGGCATCTTTGGACACGCTGAAATGGGTGCAAAGCGCTGACGTGATCTACATGGCCGATGGCCGCCAGCCCATCCAGCGGCTTGAGCGGCGGGCCTTGGACGATTGGGCGTTTTCGGATTTTCTGCCCGACGATGGCCCGTTTGAAAAACTGAACATCGACGAAGATGTGCAAGTGCAAGTGGATCGCACCGCTGAGGCAGATGAAACTGTCACCATCACGGCCAATGCCGATCTGTTCGAAGCTGATGACGTCGACCGCATCCTGCAAATCGAGGCGTTCGAATATCCAGACATCGGCATATGGACCGCCAATCAGCCCATTGGCACCGGTGACCAACGACGCTTTGACGGCAACATCTATGAGTATGTGGACGGCAATGCCCGAACCGGCCTGGCGCCGCCGCTGCATACCGAAGGCACCGAGAAAATCGACGGCACCCAGTCCTACCGCTTTGTCAGCGACGGTGTGGGCATTGTCAAAATCACTGGCGTGACAGACGCCCGCACGGCGGACGCTGTCGTCATCAAGGCCATCCCGTCGTCCATCACAGACCGAACCACCTATCGCTGGTCTTTTGGGGCGTGGTCCAAAAAAACCGGTTATCCGGCGGCATTGGAAATCTATGACCAGCGTCTGGTCGCGGCCGCCACGCAATCAGAGCCCCGCACGATTTGGTTTAGTGTCGTCGGCAGCTTTGACCAATTCCGCTTTGGCGCGGAAGCCGATGACGCGTTCGCCTACACGATCAGCGGATCAACCACGCTCAATCGCATCCTGTGGCTAAAGACCGGCGCGCGCGGGCTGCATGTTGGCACGCTGGGCCAGCAGTTTTCGTTGCGGTCTGCCGATGGAAACTCAGTCATCGGGCCCACCACCATCGACCTGTCGGCGGACGCGGGCTTTGGGTCCCATGATGCCGTGCCCATTGCACCCGATGGGCGGCCCATGCTGATCAGTCGCGACCGTCAGCGCATTTATGAAATGGCCTATGCGTTCGAAAGCGATGCCACGCGGGCCTTGGAGCTGACACTGGCCGCAGAGCATCTGGGCCGAGGCCAGTTTGAAGACCTAACATGGCAATCGTCCTATGACCGCATGGCCTGGGCGCGTCGCGCCGATGGCACGCTGGTCGCCATGTTGCACGACCCGGCGCAAGACGTTCTGGGCTTTGCGCCCTACAGTTTGGCTGATGGCTATGTGCAGAGCCTGGCCACCTATCCTGACCCCAGCACCGGCCTGGACGTCGTGGAAATGGTCGTGCGCCGCCAAGTGAACGGCCAAACGCAGCACTTTGTGGAACGGCAGGATCAGAACTTCGCATTGGCAGACGCAACTGTCGTCGATGCCAATCATCTGTTCTGTGCCGCGCGGTTTGTCAGCAACCTTCCAGATGGCCAAGCAGCCTTTGACGTCCCTCACCTTCCTGGCCAACAGGTCCACGCCTGGACCAACCAAGGGACGCTTGGTCCCGTGCCCGTGGTCAATGGGCGCGCCGTGTTCGACACGCCTGTGACCCACGCCACCATTGGTTTGTTGGACAGCACCCATGAGGTCGAGACCTTGCCGATCCGCGCGGCATCGCGGGAAGGCGACACAACCGGACGCGAACAACGTCTGTTGCCCGGCCATGGCATTCGCGTGCATCGCACAGCCGGTGGCACATGTGAGGCGATCCAACGCCAGGTCGGGCGCGGCGACATTTCAGAAGGCGCACGCGAAATCGTCCCGCTGACCGTGGGCACCAATCGGCAAACGCTGTTTAGCGGTGTGACCGAACTGTCCGTGCCGTCATCGGTCACAAAAGAGGTCAGCTTGCGCATCCGTCCGACCGGCGCAGCGCCCCTTTCGGTTTTGACCCTGACATTCATGATCGAGGAGGCGGGCGGATAATGTGTCTTGCAGCAGCATTGGGACCGATATTCGGGGCTTTGGGCATTGGGGGTGGCGCGGCGGCAGGTGCTGGTGCTGCGGCAGGTGCTGCCGCAACCGGCTTTGGTGCAACCTTGAACACCATCGGCACCGTTGTGTCGGCAGGGTCTGCGCTGGCCCAGGGCGTCGCCGCCAACCAAGCTGCCAAGACGCAAAGCCGCCTGCTGGAACAACAGCGAGACACCGAAGCACAGTTAAGCGCGATCCAGGAGCAGCGCACGAACGCCCAGTTTCGCACGGCCATTGCCCAACAGCGATCTGAGTTGGCCAGCCGCGGTCTGTCCTTGGACAGTCCGACGGCACTGGTGCTTGGCGCCACGGCCGCCCGAGAAATGACGTTTGCCGGACAGTCGGTGCGCAACACTGGTCTGGCGCGCCAAGCCGAGCTGTCCGGCGCCGCCATGGCCGCCCGCGCGCGAGGCCGGCAGGCGTTGCTGGGTGGCGGATTTTCCGCTGCCGGCACCGTGTTGAATGCCGCGCCGCAATTGTGGCCGGGTCTTTATGACCGGGCGGTGTCGCCCTAATGACGATAACTGTCCCACGCGCTGGCACCTCGCCAGGTCGGGCCGCCAATCTGGCGCAGAACGTGGTGTCACAAGCGCCCACGTTCCAGGCCCTGCAGGGTCTTGGCCAAGTGGCGCAGCGTGTCGGACAGCAAATGGAACAGGAGCGGCAATCGCGCGAGTTCCAAAAGGCCCAGATTGATCTGACGGCAGACATCAACGGTCTGCGCTTGGAAGCCGAGCAGATCGGCGACCCGGATCAACTGGACGCCTTCTGGCAAGGGCGCACGGATGAGCTGCGGAAAAAGTACCTGGGCGACGATGATGCGCCGGGGTCGATCAGCGTCCAAAACCGCAACCGCGTGTCCAACAGCATCGACAATCTGACCAGCAGTGTCGGGTTCAACCTTGGCTTGAAAGGCGTGCGGTTGCGCCAGTCGCAGCAACTGGCCAACGTGAACCAATTCACCTTTGAGGCCGAGCAGGCCGCCGCCGGTGCCGGAAATGAGGGCCGGGCCGAGCTGAAACAGATGGGCGCCGCGCAGATCGCCGAGGCGGTCAAGTCGGGCGCCATGACGCCTGCGCAAGGCCAGCAGGCCCTGTTGCAGCTGAATGGCGGCGTTGATGCCGCCACGGCGGCAAGCCTGGCCGATGAACCGGCGGCCGTCTTGGATATGCTCGACAATGGCGAGCTGACCGGGTTGTCCGGCGAAGCCCAACAGCAGATCCGCCAACGGGCCCAGAACGAGTTGGCGGCCCGTGCGGCAAACGGCACCAAGGACAACATCGCGCAGCTGCACGGCTATGCCGACGAGTTGGTCGTGTCGGACCCCGCTGAGTTCTTGCAGCTCGACGGCCAAGGCATGTTCGCCAGCATTCCGCCGCGGGCTTTGGCTGCCCTGCGCAACAAGGCCCGCGCGGCAATCGACACCAGCGCCGATGTCGATGTGGAGGCGGCGGCCATTGCCACTTTGGCCGCCAATCCACGGGACTATCTGGCGCAGAATGAAGATGGCCGGTGGGCCGATCTGGACCCCCGGACCAATGCGCGCAACGTGGCAAAGGCCGAAGCGGCCATCGCCAAAGAGGAAGAAGACCTTCTAAAAGACCAGGAGCGGGCCGAGGAAGAACGGCAGCGCGAGATCGGCACACAGCTGGGCAGCATGACCGATGTGCTGCGCGCCGGTCGCGGCCGGGCCGTGGCGCTGGACACCGATTTCCTGCAGCGCCCGGATGTGCAGGCTCATCCCGACTATGCCGAAACCGTCGCCGCGCTGGATCTGTATAGCGAGCTGGGCCAGTTGGACTTGATGACCGAGGCCGAGCTGGCCGCCGCCGTCGAAGCCGAGCGCGCCCGCCCCATCACGGAAAAGTACCAGGCTGAGCGCCTGACCGTGTTGGAAGGCGCGCTGGAACAGGCCAAAGGCTGGACGGTCAACCCGCTGCAACGCGCGGCAGATGTGGGCATTGACGTGCCCGAGCTGGACCTGTCCGACGTATCCGCAGATCCGAACGCGTTGACCGAGCAGCTGCGCGCCCGGGCAACACTGTCGGCGCAGCTACAGCAAGACGGCTTTGTGTCCGGCGATGCCATCCTGACCGATGAAGACCGCGACCAGCTGTCGGAGCTGACCAGCGTCGCGGGCAGCCCCGAGGACCGCATGGTCCTGGCCGAAGCCGTGTTGCAGTCCGGCCTGGACCCCACCAAGGTCAGCGATGACCCGATGTTCATTTACGCCGTCAAAGCCCTGGGCAGTGACACGCCCGTGCCCACGGTGCGCCGCATCTTGCGGGGCCAGGCGGTCATCGAAGAACGCAACATTGTCATGCCGCCCCAAGGCGACCGCCTGTCCAACGTGTCCGAAGACCTGCGCCAGTTCTTCGCCGATCTGCCCGATGGCGAGGCCGTCATGGCCGAAGTCGTCATTGCCGCAGATGCAATTTACGCCACGCGCAAGCGCATTAGCGGCCCCGTGGATGACATTGATGCCGGTGCCTATGCCCAGGCTGTGCACGAGGCCCTGGGCGGCCGGGGCACAGTAACCAACCCCGACACGGCCACGGGCGGCCTGCAGACGGTGCGCAACCGCCTGACCATTTTGCCACCCGGCGTGTCGCCCACCATGGCCAGCGAAGCGCTGTCCTTCCTGACCAATCGTCAGATCAAGACCGAGACGCCGCGCGGGCGGACGCGCACCACGCGCGCCAATCAGGGCGACGATGTGTGGCGCGCCATTTCCACACAGCGCGACATTCCCACCATTGGGGGCCAGCCCCTGTCCCGTGCCATGGCCGAAAGCGCAGCCATCGTGGCCGTGGGCCGCGATCAGTATCAGATGATCTGGCCAACGGCATCGGGGCCGATCACGGTCGAAGGCGCAGACGGCCAGCCTTGGACATTCTCGCTGACGTCGCTGATCCGGGAGGCGCGGCGATGACGGGCCGGATATTTGACAACCTGCCGCTGTCCACCGGTGCCGTCGTGGCAGAACGCGAGTTGCCAGATTTTGGCGAGCGGGCAGCCGCCGCGCGCACCATCGAACAGATCGAAACGGACAGCAATCGCCGCCGCGAAAAGCTACAAGCCGAAATCATCGACGAAGTGTGGACCGGTCTGCCTGAGGATATGCGCCAGATCGATCCAAACTCCGATTTGGCCCGATCCATGAACGTGCCGCAAATTGATCCGTTCGCCCCAGACAAGAACGCCCTAGCGCGGGGCCGCATCGCGTTTGACGCCATCCAGGCCGAGCGACAAACCCACCCCGATGCGTTTCGCGATGTGCCCAGCACGCCAGAGGAGCTGGCCGCAGAGGTCGACCGCCGCCAACAGGCCGAATTGGACGAAGCCCGCGCAGTGCTGGACCTTGGCCCGGAAGGGTTCGACACCGCGTCGCTGTTCGGGTCCACATCTGTGGCGTTCACCGATCAGACGCAAATGGCCCTGATGCTGGCCGGTGCGCCGCCCGGCGCAGGCGTCGCACGGACCATTGCCGTTGAAGCGGGCATCGGTGCCGCGTCCGAAGCCGCCGAAATCCCGGATCGGCTGGACGCCGTCAATCGCTTGGACGGCGCATCGCCGGTGGACCCGGTCACCAACATCGCGGCCGGTGCCGTCCTGGGCGGCGTGTTTGGCGGTCTGATCAAGGGCGTCGAGAAAGTGTTGACCCGCCGCGCGTCGCCGGATCGGCCCGAGAATGTCGACGCCCTTACCCATGAACAACGCATGGCCGAGGCAGAAACCAACCTGGACCGCCCCGCGTCCGAGCAAGAAACCGAAAACACCGAGCCTGCGCCAGAGCCTGTGGCGTCGCCAGATCAGGCGGCAGACGCGCCGCCTGTGGACGTGGAGGCTGCCGAGGACACTGCACCCGCCCAGGCATCAACACCGGACAGCACCGCGCCGGACGCGGTCGCAGGCGCTGACGCGCCCGCCGTGGCATCGCCCGCGCCGCGCACGCCGCTGGAAGATACGGTCAACCGGATCATCAGCATCGAGAGTTCCGGCAACCCGAACGCCAAGAACCCCGAGAGCAGCGCCACGGGCCTTGGGCAGTTCATCGCAAGCACCTGGATGGGCGTCGTCAAAAAACATCGCCCCGATCTGTTGCAGGGCCGGTCGCGGGCACAGGTGCTGGCCCTGCGCCGTGACCCCGCCCTGTCGCGGGAGCTGTTGACCAAGTTCACCGAAGACAACCAAGCCGTCCTGCGCGCCAACGGCATCGACCCCGGCCCTGGCGAAACCTATCTGGCGCATTTCCTCGGCGTTGGCGGTGCTGTCAGGGTTCTGCGCATGAATGGGTCCACGCCCCTGACCCAAGTCCTGTCCCCCGGCGTGATCAAAGCCAATGCGGGCATCCGGTATCGCGGCACGTCGTTCCGCAATATGAGCGTGGACCAGCTGCGCGCCTGGGCCCGCAGCAAGATGGGCAAGGCGAACAACAATCCTGTGATTGCCGCGCGCGGCGGCGGCGGCGGCGCGGTCGGTGGCCCCACATCCCGCGGCTACATGACGGCAGGCCAAGTGACGGCGGGCGACCAGCTGGTGGACGTGCGCTATGAAGTCGTTGATGCCAGCACGCTGCGCCAGGCCAGCGGTGACCTGCAGCCCCGTGACCGCAGTCGCGCATCCAGCGACGAACAGATCGCCGAGATCGCCGCGCGCCTGGACCCGGCCCGATTGCTGCCTGCCCCAGAAGCGGATCGTGGGGCGCCCGTGGTGGGCCCCGACAACGTGATCGAGAGCGGCAATGGCCGCGTGGCTGCCCTGGGTCGCGCGCAAGAAGTCGCCCCCGATCGCGTCGAAGCCTATCGCGATGCGGTCGAGGCAGCCGGGTTCGAGATCCCGCAGGATGTGCGCCAGCCTGTTCTGATTGCGCGGCGCACATCCAACCTGTCACCCGATGCCCGGCGCCGGTTTGTCCGCGCGGCCAACACATCCACCATTGCGCGCATGAGCCCGGCCGAGCAGGTGGGCATGGATGCCGCGGCCATCACGCCCCAGGCCGCCGCGCGCCTGGACCCGGATCAGCCGCTGACATCCGCAGAAAACGCGCCGTTTGTCCGCGACGTGCTGGACAACATGCCCCAGACGGAACGTTCGGCCCTGGTCACCGCCGATGGCGCGTTGAACCCTGAAGGGGTGCGCCGGATCGAGGCGGCCTTGTTCGGGCGCGCCTTTGACGCCGCAGACCTGCGCATGGTCGCCATGGAAACGGGCGACAAGAACATCGCCAGTCTGGTCGAGGGTCTGGAACGGGCCGCGCCAGATTGGGCCAAGATGCGTGTGGCCATTGAGGCCGGGGACCTGCAACCGGAATTCGACATCAGCGGCCATGTCCACGAGGCCATGCGCCTGCTGGCCCTGGCCCGCCAAACCGCGCGGGCCGAAGGGGGCCGCGTCGCCAGCATCATCGACGAGCTGATCCGTGAGCCGGACCTGATCGATGGCGCGCTCGCGCCGCTGAGCGCCGCGCTGATGCGCAACATGGCCCCCAAGGGGCGAATCCTGCCCGCAGACAAGGTCGGCCCCTTCCTGGCCCGCTATGCGCGCGAGGCGGCCAAAGTGGGTCAATCGACCGACGCACTGTTTGCCGGGCCGACGCCGTTGGACGTGCTGGCGCGCCTGGATAAGAAGCGGTTCGGCAAGCTGTCGGAAATGGGCACGCCGCGCGGCATCGTGACGGGCGGCCTGGGCGATGTAAATCCGACCGCCGACGCGCCGGATTTTGCAGAAGGTCCTGCGGCCCCCGAGGCCGAGGCGGTCGCCGAGCAGATGCGGCAGGAGCTGGACCCGCGCGTTGTGCCCGAGACACCCAGCACGCCCGATGTGGACCTGAATGAACGCGCGGACATCGAGGACGCGCTGCGCGCGCGCCAAGGTGCCGATGATGTGGCGATCCGCTTGGACGAAGGGCGCGAGGTCACAGCCAGCCAGCTGCTCGATGAAATGGAACAGGAAGATGTTTTGCAGGCTGTCGCCGACACCTGCCCAACCGCGAGGGCGCTGTAATGGCCAATATGCACGATTGTTTGCAGCGGGCGATGGATGCCGGGGAGCTGAGCCAGGATATGGGCCGGGCAGCCCAGGATCAGCTGGCCGACCTGACCGCGAAATATGAGACCGTGCACACGCCCGAGGCCGCGGCGGTCCTGGCCGCGCGGGATCTGAAAGAGAGCATCCGCCGCGGGCGCCGCAGCCGCCAACATGCCGTGTTGAACCAGCTGGCCACGATGCGCCGCCTGGAAACCGAAATCGACAATGTCGAAGATGCCAAACTGGTCGCCGCGCTGAAGAACCTTGTGGAGCATTCCGAAGGGTCGACGTTTCAGGGCGAAAGCGTGCAAAGCCTGAGCCATGCCTACATCAAGTCGGTCAATCACGCGCTGGCCGATGTGTTGAAAGCGACGGGCCGCGATCTGTTGGGCAACAGCCGACAGAAAGCGTTGATGACCGACATCATGCGCGAGTTGCACGGCCAGACCACGGGCAACCCCACGGCAGCGCGCATGGCGGAGGCTGTGCGTGGCGAGCAAGACCGGCTGCGCAATTTGTTCAACGCGCGGGGCGGGGACATTGGTGAGATCGAAGGCTACGGCATCAAGCACAGCCATGATGGCGCCAAGCTGCGCCGCGCGGCCGGGCGCGGCATCACCGACATGGCGCAGCACAAGGCGGCCTGGGTCGACAACATCAGCGACAAGCTGGACTGGCACCGGATGATCGATAAGCGCACGGACAAACCGTTCGCCAAGCGGGCCGGGCAGGGTCCCGACACACCCGCGCGCGCGCAGGAGTTTCTGGGCGAAGTCTTCGACAACATCAGCACCGGCGGCATGTACAATCACAAGCCGTCTTTTCAGACGGGCGGCAAGGCCCTGTACAATCAGCGGGCCGAAGCGCGCGAGCTGCACTTTGTCGATGGCGATGCGTGGCTGGCCTATAACGCAGAGTTCGGCCAGGGCGATCCGTTCACGTCCATGGTGGGCGGGCTGCACAGCATGGCCCGCGACGTGGCGCAGATGCGCGTCCTGGGCCCCAACCCGCGCGCCGGTCTGGAATATGCCGCGCAATATGCCCAGGTCCGCGCCGCGCGCAGCGGCAACCCCAAGCTGCAGGACCAGGTGAAGCGGGCAGGCACCCGCGCCCAACAGATGTTGTCGCATTTTGACGGTACGGCAAACACGCCGCACCATGAGTTTTGGGCCCAGTTTTTCAGCGGCGCCCGCCAGACCATCGTGGCCATGCGCCTGGGCTCTGCCCTGTTGTCGTCGGTCACCGATTTGGTCACCCTGCGCGCTGCCGCCAAGCATTCCGGCCTAAACCCAAATTCCGTCCAGGCACGTGCCCTGAAGCTGATGGCCAGCGGTGCCGAGCGAGAGACGGCTGCGCAGCTGGGCTACGTGGCCGACACCTTGGCCAATGTGGGCGCGCTGTCCGCGCGATTTACCGGCGAAACCTTTGCGCCCGAGCTGACGCAGCGCTTGTCGGACTTCACCATGCGGGCGTCCGGCCTGGCCTTTTGGACCGACATGAACCGCACCGCGTTCCAGGCTGAGTTTTGGGCCATGCTGGCCCGCGAGGCCAAACACGGGTTCGACGATCTGAGCGCGCCGACCAAGCGCCTGTTCGAGACGCGCGGCATCACCGCCGACGATTGGGACAAGCTGCGCGATGAGCGGTTTCTGTTCACCACCGATAGCGGCGAAAAGTTCTTGGCGCCCCATGCCTGGCGCAAAGCCACGGACCTAAGTCTTGAGGAAGCGGACGGCCTGTCCATGCGCCTGCAAATGGTCATCGAAGAACAGATGGAATTTGCCGTGCCCACGTCCAACCTGGAAATGCAATCGTTCCTGACCGGCGACACACAGCCCGGCACGTGGATCGGGGAGCTGGCCCGGTCGGGCACGATGTTCAAATCCTTCGCCCTGTCGCTGACCATTAATCAGATCCGCCGCGTGCAGGCCATGGACAACAATTGGACGCGCGCCCAGTACGCTGCCAAGATGTTTGCCGGGCTGACTGTCATGGGCGCCGTGGCCGTGCAGCTGAAAGAGCTGGCCAAAGGCAACGACCCGCGACCCATGGATGACGGCAAGTTCCTGATGGCGGCCATCATGCAAGGCGGTGGCCTGGGCATCTTTGGCGATTTCTTTGCCGCCGAAACCAATCGCTTTGGCGGTGGCCTTGCCAGCACATTGGCCGGTCCGCAGATCGGCCTTATCTCCGACACCTTCGGCATTCCGGTGCGCGCCGTTATGGCGCTTGCCCAAGGCAAAGACACCTCCATTGGCCGCGATCTGTCGAATTTCTTTCGCTACAACACGCCCGTGGCATCCAGCCTTTGGTACAGCCGCGCCGCGTTCAACCGCGTCGTGGCAGACCAGCTGCAGCTGCTGATGGATGACGACGCCCGTCGCAACTGGCACCGCCAAGCCCAGAACCGCCGCCGCACCTATGGCGTCGATACGTGGTGGGACGCAGGCGACCTGACGCCCGACCGCGCACCCGACTTCAACAACGCACTGGGGGAGATGGCCCAATGATCGAAACCGACATCAGCGTCAGCCCGCTTCTGGTAAACGGCACCGGCCCCTACCCCTTCGCCTTCCCGGCCGATCAAGCGTCGGACCTGGACGTGTTGATCACCACAGCCGACACGGTCATCACGCTAAACCCCACCACCGATTACATCGCCACGTTCTATGGCGGTGCAGATAATGGCGGCACCATCACCCTGGCTGCCGACATTGCCCAAACCTATGACGGCGCGCAGCTGCGCGTGCTGCGCAATGTGGGCGCTGAGCAAGGCTGGCTTGGCCAGACGGCCCGCGAAGTCGGCCTGTCGAAATCGCTGAACCGTCTGGCCATGGCGATCCAGGACGCAGCGCGTCGTGCCGCCGGGTCCATCCGCATCCAGGGCAAGCTGGGCCCACTGCCCGCCCCGGCCATCAACCAACCGCTGATCGGCGACGGCCAGGGCGGCGTTAAATGGGGCCTGGCCATTGACCTGCCTGCCATCTACGCGGCGGGCCAAGTGGCCACAGCTGCCCGCGATCTAGCCAAAAAATGGGCCAGCGCGCCCGAAGACGAGGAGGTCGAGCCCGGCCTATTCTCGGCCCTGCACCATGCGCTGCACGCCGGGCGGGACGCGGCCACCGCCGTCGACCGCGCAACGGTCGCCACCGCTGCAGCCGCTGCCGCGCTGGCCTCGGCCAATCTGTTTGAGACGCAGGCCGCTGGCCTGGCCGTCACAGCCGAAGGCGGCTACTTCGCCACCATCGGCCCCGATGCCGATACCTACGCCGTGCTGTATCGCGTCGTCGGCGGCGCCGCCGTGCAACAACGGGAAGTGCCATCCAAAGACCTGGTCGACGGCAAGGTCGATGCGTCGGCCATCGCCGCTGTGGCCCTGTCCGGCTTGCTGCAAGACCTGACCGAAGGCCCAGACGCCAAAATTATGACCGCTGCGGAGCGGGCCAAGCTGACCCGCTTGTCCGTCCTGAACCCCATCGACCTGGACGATCTGCGCGCGCGGGTCGCCAGCATCGGCAACGCCCTGCAGTTCCGCGGCGCCTGGAACCCGACAGGCGGCGTGTTCCCCGGCGGTGGCACGGCCCAGGCCGGATGGGTCTATCGCGTCACCGCGTCCGGCACGGTCGACGGGATCACCTTCGACACGGGCGACAACATCATTGCCTTGGTCGATAACGCGCCGACCAATAGCTACGCGGACAACTGGCTCAAAGAAGACTTCACCGACAATGTGCTGTCTGTGAACGGTCAGACGGGTGCGATCACCCTTACCGCCGCAAATATCGCCGAGACCGGCACGCGCAAATGGATGACAGACGGCGAGCGCAACAAGGTGGGCCGCTTGTCCGTCACATTCCCGGTCGACCTGGATGCCATGCGCCAGCGCCAGCAAGTGCTGGATGCCGCGCTTGTTCTGCGCAGCGCGTGGAGCCCGCAAGGCGGCGTCTTTCCCGGCAGTGGCACGGCCCAGAAAGGCGACACCTACCGCGTGACCGCTGACGGTGTCGTGGACGGTGTGACGTTTCGCCGTGACGATCAGATCTTTGCCTTGGTCGATAACGCCGCGACCAACACCTATGCCGACAATTGGCAGACCATCCGTAACAACCTGACCCGCGAAGACCTGGCCGTCGATCAGACGGACAACACGCCGGACATCAACAAGCCGGTGTCGACGCCCCAGCAGGCCGCGTTCGACGCGCGCACGGTCAACCCGGCGATCCTGCCCACCGGCGGCGGCGTCGATGTGCCCATGGTCATGGACGCCGATGGCCGCGTCTATGCCATGCGCCATTCCGATGGCAGCGTGACAGTTTCAGACATGCGGGTCACGCCAAGCACCGACCGTATGGCCATGCTGTTCGGCGGCTTCCGCAGCCTGGCCTTTGACAATGCGGGCCAGTTGAGCGGTGTCATGGGCCCCCATTGCCTGACGACTGGCCTGCGCAAAATGCAGCCGCCGGGCTTTGCCCGATCCGGGCAGCGCACCAACATTCGTCGGTCCGGCCAGTGGTGGCAGTATGAATGCAACGGCCAGACCGTCGACGTGTTTGACACTGGCGACGAATGGGCACCGCATCTGCCGCGCACGCAATGCCTGCGCGTCGATGGTAAGTTCGGCCAAAGTTGGCAAACCCGCGTCGCATTGGCCTCTGAAATCCTGGACCCCGTCCTGCGCGGCCATGTCCAATCCTTCATTGGCACGTTGGTCACGGTGCGCACCAACACGCCCTGGGAGGACAATGCGCCTTGGCCGTGGAGCCGGTACCCCTATCGCCGCGGCTACAACACCAAAGACCGGCCAGGCGGTGGCGCCGTCGACGGGTTTCGGGCGTGGTCGCCCAACGAGAGTTTTACCGTGGGAGAGATCGAAAGCGCGGAATGCAACGCGCAGCTGGAATGCTGGGGCCGCGACCACGATGCGACCTTGGTCTTGATCGATGCGCGGGCAGGCACAGACGACAGGTTTCATGGCGCGCCTGGCGCCAGCTGGTCGTGGGGCCCAAATCCCGAGGACAGCGAAAGCACACAGCTTCTGGCTGGCGAAAACCAAACCCTGTGGGAAAACACCCGTGAAGCGCGCCAGCAGATCAAAGATCATTGGCGCGACACCTGGCACGGCGATCCTGCCAAGGTATGCTTTGACGTCATCTCGGCCCGCCAAGGGGCGGCGGCGTTGAATGATCAGTACACGGACAGCGGCAAGCACCGCGCGTTCATCAATCAGCGCCGTGCAAACCTGAACGCAGAAAACCTGCAGACCAGCCATGGCGGCCCGCCCTACATGCTGTGGACGCAGCGCACGGGCAAAGCCAATGAGACTTTCACCGGATGGACAGGCCAGGACGTCCTGCGCCACTGCCAAGCCAATGCTTCCGGCTATGACTTTCTAGTCGGGTCGACCGACACCTATCCGTTTGTCGACAACATCCACCACAACGCCGATGGCATGGTGCAAGGCGGCGTGATGGCTGGCCTGGCCCAAGCCTATGTCTTGGCCTACGGGCTGTGGGAGCCGTATTGGATCACGTCTGCCACCATCCAAAACGGCAACACTCTGGTCTTGACCACCAACCGTCCCACGGCGCGCGATGAGGTTGCCCCGGAAATCCGCCCGCCGTTCGACGTCAACGCGACATCCCATGGGTTCAGCCTGTTCGATGCCAGCGCATTCCCAACGGGCGGCGCCAATATCGGGTCTCAAATTACCCTTGGCCTTCCGACTTGGACCAATGACGTCACCATCCAGGTGCCGATCACCGGGGACATGACAGGCGTGACCGCCGTGGAAGTCGGCTATGCGGTGCGCGGATCTGCGCAGCCCGATGGGACGGAAACCACGCCATCGCATTCCGCCACGTGGGGCGACCTGACCTGGCGCAGCAAGCACCATTCAAAAGTTGGCGGACACCGCATCTACACGCCGCTTTGCTCGTTCGTTGAAATCGTCCAAATCTGAGGAAACGCACCATGACAGCGCTACTACTTCAAGGCGGCACCACGGGCCTCGCATCGGATCGCCTGATGCGCCACGTCACGCCAGAGACGGTTGCCGCCAATGCGAAATGCGACGGCCTTTGGCTGGCCCGGCCAGAATACTGCACGCTGGCCATGGGCACCAACCGGATCATGGAGATAAGAAACCTGGCCGACCCAGCCAATCCAATGGTGTCGACCCTGGGTCAAGCGCGCAGTCCGGCCTTGGTGAATGACACGCAGCTCAATCGCAACGTTGCCGACTTCCCAGACGATTATTCCGGCGTCATGCTGGCCACAAACCCTGTCAACTATCGCGACCAGTTCACCATTGGCGTGGCGTTCCGTGCGCAGATCAATTCGGCCAAACTGTTTGAAACCCTGATCGGGCGGTACGACCCTGATGACAATGATCGCGCCTATCTGGCGCTGACGGGCAGTGGCAACATCACAGCCGTATTTGGTGACGGATCGCCGGGGATCAGCGCGCCCTATGTGGACGACACCTGGACCGTCGCCCTGATGGCGTACAATGGGATCAACCAGCTATCGCTGTCGGTTAACGGCGGCGCCTGGCAGGACCGCGCCATCGCGGCCGAGCCTGCCGTGGGCATCGACCAGCTGCGGCTTGGGTTCAACGCCGATGGCGGCGCAACCACGCGCGGCTTGATCGACATGGCCACGGTCTGGAACAAGTCGCTAGCCTCAACCGCCAGCGCGTCGGACCTGGCCGAGTTTATGCAAATGCTGCGCGCCTACTACTCCCCCACAATCGAGGTATGACCATGAAACTGGCAATCGTTGTCGGGCACAATTCTGTGTCCCAAGGCGCCGTCCGCAAGGACACCGGCGAAACCGAATTTGTCTGGAACAGCCGCTTGGCCAAAATGATCGCGCGCCAGGGCGAAGACCATGGCCTAGACGTCAAAGTCTTCCACCGCACGTCCGGCGGCGGGTACAGCACCGAGCTGCGCCGCGTCTATGGCGAGACCGACCGTTGGGGCGCAGACGCCACGGTTGAGTTGCATTTCAACGGCGCATCATCCGCCGCTGCCACGGGCACCGAAACACTGAGCAGCGGCACAGCCCTCTCCCTAAAGCTGGCCGCGTCGGTTCAGCGCGAAATGGTCGCCGCCCTTGGCCTGCGAGACCGCGGCGTGAAGACCCGCGCCGCAAAGGACCGTGGCGGCAAATCGCTGTTTTCCGGCCAAGCCCCCGCCATCCTGATCGAACCGTTCTTTGGATCGTCAGCCAAAGGCACGGCCGCCACAGATACGGCGCAGGAACAGGAGCGATTGGCCCTGGCCATCCTGGAAGGCGCAGCCGACGCCCTGTCGACCTTCCCGCGGTCGACCTTGGCTGACAGCCGCACAATGGCCGCAGCGGCCCAGCAGCGCACCGCACAGGCCGTCCAGGGCAATGCAGGCATCGCTGCCACCCTTGCCACCGTGGCGATGACAGCACGCGGCGAGATTGAGCAGCTGCCCGCCGTTGGTCCCATCGCCGAATGGCTGCCCACCATCACAGTCGCACTGATTGTTGTTGGCTTGGTCGCCACGGTGGCGCAGCGGGTTCTGTCCGACCGGATCGAAGCGGCGCGCATTGACGATCACGCCAAGGCCGTCCGGTGATCTGGCGCGCCCTGCGCGGCGCTTGGCCGCTGATCCTCGGCGGCCTGGCGCTGATCGCGCTGACATTGGTCGGTCGGCGCAATGGTCGACTGACCCAACAAATGAAAAACCTGAACCGTCGCGTTCAAAAAACAAAGGATATGCAAAATGCAGCCGCTCAAACTCCTCGTGATCGCCAGTCTGTTGTTGAGCGCATGCACGACGGTGCCTTCTGACGTGTGCCCCACGCTGGTCCCGTATTCACCTGCCGACCAAGCGCGCGCAGCTGATGAACTGGTCGCCCTGCCAGATCAATCTGTCATCGCCCGGATGATCGCTGACTATGGCGTCACCCGTGCCGAAATTCGTGCGTGTCTCGGCCAGCAATGACAAAGCCCAGATCCACAGTGTTGAACCAGCTGGCTGAGCTGGCCAAAAACGTCACGGCAATCCTTGCGGTCCTTGGCGTGCTAGGCGGCGGGGCCATGTGGTTGCTTGAACCGCACATTGCAGCCTGGCTGCAGGATCGCGTTTCGGCCCCTGTGCCCATAGGGGGGGCGTGTACCCGTATCCCGCGCAGTGGTCATTTTGCAGGCAGCGGCCGCTCCGATGATTGGGTGGTGCTGGAATGGCGCGAAGTCGAGCGTTTGCGCGATGACTGTGGGCAACCGGACGTGACCGCCATCGTGGCCAACGGAGACAATGTCTTGCATGAGGCGGACTTGTCGATCAGCGGAATAACGTTGACCAAAGGCACCCACGACCTGAAATATCTTTTCAGAGTGCCAAACGAAACGCAGCCAGGCCCCGCCCGTATTCGGGTCTTTGTCAATTTTCCAAACGCTGTTGGTGGCGCGCCGCCAGTCATATCTCCTTGGGTCCGCTTCACCATTCTGCACGACCCGCCGCCTAACATTCAGTGAAATTCAAGCCTTCGTAAGCTATTGATAATCAAGGTGATGAAATTCCTAGGGAGCTTGTCTAAGTGACTGAAATTATTATGAATAGCCATGACTTTTAATCAGTGGGTCGCAGGTTCGAATCCTGCACGGCTCACCACTCTTGCCGAGTTGTCATCTCCATCGCGGTGGCCGAGCAGGCGTTCCCTTTGGTCTCTTACTGGTGAGTCGAGGCACACCGAGGATGGGTCGTGTTTTGGACAATTTATCGGTTTTCAGTCCGCAAAGCGTAAGTCTGGCTTAGTTCGACTTTGATCAAAGCGGCCGCTTCTTCAAAAGCATGATCCTTGACACCAACAAACGGTCTGCGCACCGGGTCATCCAGCGTGCCTTGCGACTTACGCCGCAGAGAAGAGCGGCGTCGACGCCGCAATGGACCAGGCCAGTATCACCCCGGCCGCAAGCCCAGGGCCCATATGGCCAACGCGCCGCGCAGCCCAGCCCGCCATTGTCCCATAGACCAAGTGAAAGAGCACCAAGACCGGGGCCACGGTAAAGACCAAGCCCAAATTCGTCGGCACCAGGACCATCGCCGCCAGCAAAGAGGCCAGGAAAGGCCCCCGCAACAGGACGCGACCGGCGACGCCGCGCCCTTGAACCATCGCGCGGTCAGCCAAGGCAAAGGCCAAGGCCCCGGGCAAAATCATCAGCAAAAGCGGGAGGCGCGGCCCCACCGGCACGAAGGCCGCGCCGTAGCGGTCGAGCGCGAGACCAAACACCCCCAGCCCCCACACCAGAAGAAGACAGGCTGCTATCAGATCCGTTTTACGCATGGGTCTGAACGGCTGCAGGATCAAAAGCGCCGACACACCCCACACCCCAAGTGCGACGGTTAACCCGCCAAAACCCGCAAGCCCAAGAAGCGGCACCTCTACGAACGCCGCTGCCACGACCAAAGGCACTGGAATCAGGGCCGCCGCCCAGGCCCTTTTTAGGGACGGGACATCAGGTTGCGTGTCCTTGGCGCGCTCTGGCAGCAACTGCGCCAAGGGGTGGAACATCAGAAGGATCGCCCCAAGCAAGGCGATCAACCACGGCCCCGTCTGGACGGGGGCGGGGCCGGCGGCCAGCCAAGCCGATGCTTCCTCCAACGTGGTCGCGGACCACAATACACCCACATGTTCCACATATGGCGCCGCGACGGCCCGCCGGGAGATTGCGCCGTTCTCCACGGTCACGCCCTCATCGGCCGCCTCCACAAGCGCCACAGCCTCCAGCGCCACAGCCCGCAATCGCGGCTCCCCGGCGCCAGAGATGATCAACAACCGTTCCGGGTCCTCCGCGGTCACCGCCTCCGAATACATGGAAATCGCCACGATGGACGCCACGTCGCCCAACCTCTGGCCTGCGCGGATGACGATATCGGTCGCCATGGAGTGGCCAAGCAACGACAGCTTGCCATGGGCCTCAAGGTCCCGCGCGGCGGCGATAACATCGAGGGTTTGCGCCACCAACTGCTCCGTTGTGCCGTCCAATCGCTCGATCTCGGCCGAAAGCCTCCCCGGATGCCGCCCATGGCCCACATAGTCGAATGCCAATACGGTCAGTCCGGACCGCGCCAGTGTTAGGGAGATCGCCTCCATCATCTGACGGGAGCCCGCAAACCCGTGAGAGACCACAACGAGGTGATCGCTGGGGGCCTCCCCGGCAGGCCGATAGATTGTGGCGGGCGTCTCGGCGATCTGAACGGGGTTTATTTCAACGCCAGAACGGGCCCCTTCCAAACGGACAACCGCCAGAAGCGCCGCGATAAGCCCCAGTCCAAGCCAGACAATGTTTCGAAATGAACGCCGCATTGCCCCGGGATATGGCGCAGGCATCCCCGAAGGCGAGCCACAATGATACCGCCTCCCACCAGCCGGGGACGATGCCGCCGTGTCGCGGCGCGCCTTAGGCGCCGGTTTGGGCAGCTTCAGCAGGGTGGAATTCCGTCTCGGCGGCATGCAGGCCCCTGGGGAAAGCGCGACCCCTCAGAGAAGCGCGTGGACCGAATGGATCTGATGCGCGCGTCAGCCGATCCATCAAGGAAATCCTTTACAAATCAGTAGGATGATCCGCGCCAATCCATCCCCGGGCCAAATACCCAAAACGGGCAAATTTTCGCCCACCCAAAGGTCCGCCGCACCGCCTTCGCCTTGGTTTCACACGCGCTGCTTCTTATTTCACTCAAAGCAACAGCGGAGGGTGCGATGGGCCTGATCAGAACACTGGCGATGATGCTGGCTCTTGCTCTGGCCAGCCCCGCCTGGACCCAATCCGCCGCCCCCACAGGTAATGCTGCGCCCCTGCGCGCCGATGACCTGGGTGTCTGGCTGGACGGCGTCCTGCCATATGCCCTTGCCCAGGCTAGCATCGCCGGCGCCGTCGTGGTTGTGGTCGACCAACAGGGTATCGTCCTGCAACGGGGCTATGGCGTGGCCGACACGCAAACGCGGCGCCCCGTTTCCCCGACTGAAACGCTCTTCCGCCCAGGATCCATCTCAAAACTGCTGACGTTTACCGCTGTCATGCAACAGGTGGAGCGGGGCGCGCTGGATCTTGACACCGACATTAACGCCTACCTGGATTTTGAAATCCCGCCTTTCGATGGTCCCCCGATCACCCTTCGCCATATCCTCACACACACGCCGGGGTTCGAGGAGTCCTTGCGCTACATCTTCACCGATCCTGCCGAAGGACCCATGCCCTTGGCCGATTATGTGCGCCGAGCCTTACCAAACCGAGTGTTTCCTGCGGGAACAGTACCCGCCTATTCCAATTACGCATCGTCCTTGGCGGGCTACATCGTCGAAAGCAGCAGCGGCATGGCGTTCAATGACTACATCGCGGACAATATCTTTGCCCCGCTGGGCATGGCCAATTCCACGTTTGAGCAACCCTTGCCCGCGCGCCTCGCGCCCCAAATGTCTCGGGGCTACGCCGACACCTCGCAACCCGCCCGCCCGTTCGAGATTCTGTCTGCCGCCCCTGCAGGTGCGCTCTCTGCCACAGGGGCGGATATGGGGCGCTTCATGGTGGCCCACCTGAACCAAGGGCGCGATCTGCTGGACCCCGCGACGGCAGAGATCATGCAGACCTATCGCGCCCCAAAGATCGACGGCCTGAATGGCATGGCCTTGGGCTTCTACGAAAAAGAGGTGAACGGCCGCCGCGCCATCGGCCATGGCGGCGATACGCTAGGTTTCCACAGCGACCTGACCCTGTTCCCCGAGGATGGTGTGGGCCTCTACATCTCCCTCAACAGCACGGGCAATAACGGGGCCAGCTTCGCGCTCCGACAGCTTCTGTTGGAGCAGTTTGCCGATCGCTATCTGCCTGAAGTGGGCGCGAAAGACGTCGTCCCCGGGGTCGATGCCGCCACCGCCGCAGCCCATTTGGACCTGGTATCCGGCAGCTACATCGCAAGCCGTGGATCGTTTACCAATTTCCTCAGCTTCGGAGGCTTCCTGGGTCAGGTAACCCTTGGCAAAACAGCCGATGGAAAACTGTCCTTCCCCTTGCTGGATACGCTGGGCTTAGGGCCGTTCGATTGGGTGGAGGTCGCGCCCTTCATCTGGCAAGACCGCTTCTCAAGCCAAACCGTCGCCGCCGAAGTGGTGGATGGCCAAGTCCTCCGCGTCAGCACCGACATCTATTCCCCGGTGACCGTCCTTTTGCCCACGACGATCTGGCAAGACGTCCGGCTTTGGGGGCCCCTCCTGGGGCTGGCCCTGGTCATCGTCGCCTTGCAAGCGGTTCTCTGGCCCGTGCGCCAAACCGTCCGCCGCTCCTTCGGCATCCCGCTGATCCTGCCCCCATCGCACCTATGGATGTATCGTCTCACGGGGATATTCTCGATTGGGATCCTGCTGGCCGTCATGGGATGGGCCGTGTTCCTTGGTGCCGTCTCGGCCCAGGTGACACTGTTGGGCGGCGGGCTCGATTGGTTAATCAATGGCCTGCGGATCCTGCTCCCTGCGGCAGCCATTGGCCTGGCCCTCGCGGCGACCGCGCATTTGGCGCTTTCGTTGCAGCGCGGCGGCGCTTGGGTCGCGCATCTTGGTCGCATACTCCTCTTGCTCTCGGCTCTGGTGATTCTGTGGACCATCTTCACGTACCATCTCTACGGGCTCGACCTCCGCTTCTAATCTTGCGGCCAACGCTGAGATCAGAGCGTGCCAAAGCCCCGGTCCGACTTACGCGCCGTAGATCCCGATCAGCCGGTCAGGATGCATTGGCATAGGTTCGGGCATACATTTCGCGCAAGTGATCCTGCACCTTAACCGGTCGATATTTTGGCGCTTCGCCTGGTGGCAAGCAGGTGGGCAAGCAAGCAACCTCATGCTCGGGATTGCCGCTGTAGAAGAACGGCACCGAATAGCGCTCGGTCCCGGATCGATTGATTACGCGATGCAAGGTCGAGCGGTAGCGGTCATTGGTCCACCGCGCGATCATATCCCCCAAGTTAACCACAAATGCCCCTGGTACGGGCGGCGCCTCAATCCAGCTTTCTGGGCCCGTGACCTGTAGCCCACCCACGTCATCTTGCAGGAGGATCGTCAAACCTCCAAAATCCGTGTGCGCGCCGGCCCCCAACTCCTCCGGGGTGTCTGGGGCGGACGGTGGATAATGCAGCAGCCGTAGGGTCGCCGCAGGTTCCCGCGTGAAGGCGTCGAAATGGGTTTCCACCAGATCGAGAGAGATGGCCAACCCCCGCATCAACCGCGCCGCAACCACCTTGAGCGCCGCAAAGTACGCGACCATAACCGGTTGAAACGCAGGCAGGTTGCTGGGCCAAACGTTCGCGCCAGCGTTGAAAACCCCGGCGATGATATGGGGGTGGTCGGGGCGCAGATCCTCCCCAAGGTAGAACCCCTCTTTCAAGTCGGGCGCCGCCCCGGGTTGCAAGGTTTGCGCCCCCAGCCCCTCATACCCGCGATTGGCTGGGTTCTGTGCCTTGTCCAAGGCTTGCTTCGCCTCCGGCGGCAGATCGAAAAGCGTCTTTGTCTGATCAAGCGCCGCATCAATCAGCCCCTGTGGCACCCCATGACCGGCACAGTAGAAGAACCCATGGTCCAGGCACGCTTCGCGCAGGGCCTGCCCGACGGCGCGCCGCGCATCGTCGTCCGTTGTACCCAGGCCCGAAATATCAATGATCGGCAGTCCCATCATTTCTTTCCGAAATTCGCGCCAAGACGCATCTGGATATAGTCGTGTGCGGTCATGGGTTCATACTTCCCTTCTGGCCCGGCCAACAGCGTGTCCATATTGGCTTGGGCGAAATAGGCGATGGAATAGCGCGGCCCCAGTGACTCCTCTGGCTTGGGCATCCGAACACGGTGCACGTTCGACAGCAGCTTATCGTCCGACCACCGCATCAACATGTCCCCAATGTTGCAGGTAATCACACCCCCCAATGGCGGCACATCCGTCCATTGCGTTGCCCGCCCCTGCGCGTCCTTCCCGGGGCAGACCTGAAGCCCGCCTTGTCCTTGTTTTTGGTGCAATAATGTCAGGCAGTCGAAATCCGTGTGCGCCCCGGCCCGCCAGAACTTGAAGTCCTCCGGCTTGGCGTCTTCTATGCCAAGGTAGTGGATCAAACGCAGTGTGGACTGATACTCCGGCGTGTCCGGGTTGTGCCCTTCGGTGAAAAAGCCGGGCGGGAAGGTCAGCCGGTCCGCGAAACAGTCGAGGACCTTCATGGCGACGGCCCAGTTGTGCCTCTCGAAGGCCATCATGGTTTCTTTGAAGCCGTTCAGCTCCGCGCCGGTGGGCCACAACGCTGCCATGCGCGGCAAGGTGATCTGATAGCTTTCTTTTTGGTCGGGTGTCCCGGTCGACGGGCGGACCTGCGCCTTGTATTCCCACCCCGCGTTGGTGCCCGGCTTGAGCGGATATTTCCCCTTCGTTTCAGGTGGAAGGTCGAAGAACTCTGCAGACAGCGTAAACGCATCGTCGATCAGCGTCTCGGGAATGCCGTGGTTCACCAGTTGGAAGAAACCAATGCCCGTGGCCGCGTCCCACAGCGCGTCCGCTATGTCCGCCTTGCGGTTGAAATAGTCGGACATGTCGATCTGCGGGATGTCGCGCGCAATTTCTTCGCCATAGGCGCCAAGCCTCGCTTCCTTGGTTAACTCGGTCAACTCATAGTCTTTGACGGTGTTCATGGTGCGATCTCCGGTTTGAGGGGAGCAATGACCGACGCCTTTTGGGCGCTGACAGCTTCTACTCCGGTCGGGTTAAGCGGGCTCCGGCTTTGGGGTTTTGGCAAGGCGGGCGGTGATACGGGTGGCGTCCTCGGCCAAGGTCCCAAGGTCCAATCCGGGCACCCGCCCGTCCTGAATTATCATCCGCCCCGCAACAAGACTGTGACGGGCTTGGGCGGTGCCGGTAACGATTGGGCCAAGGGCAGGGTCGTGCAGGCCCAGGTTACAGGGCGCTGACAGGTCGAACAGAACGATGTCGGCCGCCATACCGGGGCGTAGCGCGCCGATGCGTGGCAGACCTTGGGCCATGGCCCCACCCATGGTCGCCCAATGCAAAATCGTACCGGGATCGCTGCCGCCGACCCCATGGGCCGCCCGGTGCAGAAGGAACGCACTGTAAAGCGCGGCCCCCATATGTGCGGCTTCGTTTGCGCCTGCCCCATCGACGGCCAGAGACACGGTGCCGCCCGCGGCATGCAAGGCCGGCGCCGGGGCAATGCCAGAGCCGAGGCGCGCGTTTCCTTGCGGACAATGGGCCATGGCCGTGCCACTGTCCGCCAGTTGCGCCACCTCGTCCCGCGTGATGTCCACCAGATGGGCGAACCACACGTCCGGGCCGAGCCAACCGCACCCCGACAGCCAGGGCACGGGGCGCTTGCCATGCGTCGCCAGGGTATCGGCCGCATAGGAGGTATTCTCCGACAGGTGCGCATGGAGGCGCAGGCCGTGATGCCGGGCCTCCTGCGCGATCTCTGGCAGCGCTGCGGCAGTGAAGTTGAAGTTGGGCGTGGTCGGGGCGCAGACGACCCGGCTCATGGGGGTCTCAGAAGGGTCGTGCCAACGTGCAGCGGTACGAGCGATGTCATCCAGAAAGGCGCGCACGCTTTCCGTCGGCGGCGGGGGCGTGCCGGGGCCGAAGTCGCGCCCCCGCTCCATCCCGCCACGGGCTAGGACGAAGCGGATGCCAAAGCGGGCGGCTTCCTCAAACAGAACCTCCGCCGGATCATAGTCATACTGGTCCGAGAAGACGTAATGGTGGTCGCAGACCGTCGTCGCTCCGCTGAGGACGAGTTCGGCCAACCCAATACGGGCAGAAATGCGGAGCGCTTCCTCGTCCAGGCGCGGCCAATATGTGTAAGGTACCCGCTCCAGCCAGGCGTCCAACCCGCAATCCAGGGCGAGCCCCTTGAGGGCGGACTGGAATAGATGATGGTGGGTGTTCACCAAACCGGGGGCGACCACACAGCCAGTGGCGTCCAGCACCGCCTCACCCGACCTTGGGGTCAGGTCGCCCATTTCCACAATCAACCCAGCCGCGATCCGGATCGCCCCCGAAACCCGTGTACCTGCGGCATCTCCGACCCAGCCATGGGCGATATTGGTGATCAGCAGGCTCATGTCCTCTCCTTCGGGAGGGACCAAGGGAAAAACACCCGCTGCGCCACGCTGACCAGTTGGAACAGGGTCAGGGACAGGGCCACCAGGATCACCAGCCCGGCCCAGGCTTGGGGCAGCTTGAACATGGAGGTGGAGAACTGGATGAAATAGCCGATGCCCAAGTCCGAGGCCACGAATTCCGCCACGACCGCCCCGATGACCGCCAACGTGATGGAGATCTTCAGGCCGGAGAAGATGTAGGGCACCGCATAGGGCAGCCGGATCTGCGTGATTTCCCGGTGGGGCGGCGCGCGCAGACTGCGCGACAGCTCGATCAATTCTGGCGGCGTCGCCATCAGACCGGTTGTCATGGACACGACCAAAGGGAAGAACGAGATCATGAAGGTGATGACGATGCGCGGGGCATCGTCGGTGCCCAGGACCACAATGATGATCGGGGCCACCGCGACCACAGGCACGGATTGGATGACAACCAAAAGCGGGTAGAGCGCCCGCGACAAGATCCGCGATTTGGCCAGCCCGATCGCAATCGGCAAGGAGATGGCAATGGCAACCCCATAGCCGGTCAAGGCCACCCGCAGCGTGGCCCAAACATGCTGCGCCCAACGGCCGGCATCCACGGCGCCGAACCCTTGGAGAATGCGGGTCGGAGCAGGCAAAATGTAGCTGGGGATCATGAAGAGCCGCGCCGACGCTTCCCACACAACTAGGATCGCCGCGAAAGTCAGCAATGGCAGGGCCGCAGGCGTGGCTACCACCCATTGACCTAGGCGGAGTTTGGGTGTGGCCCCCTTCGTTCGCTGCGCGGTGGTCGCGTCTGTCGCGGCAACGTCCGTGTCTAGGGTCATCAGGCCGCCTCCTTCCTGATAAGAAGGTCGCGCAGCTGTGCGGCAAAATCCTGAACCTCCGGGTCACGCAGCGCCCGTTCCGTACGCGGACGCGGCAGAGGAACGGGCAAATCCGCAATGATCCGTCCGGGACGCGCGCTCATCACCAAAACACGGTCCGCCAGCAAAACCGCCTCGGGGATGGAATGGGTGATGAACATCACTGTCTTCGGGCTGGACTGCCAGAGTCTCAGCAACTCGATCCCCATTTCCTCCCGCGTTAGCGCGTCCAGGGCCGAGAAGGGTTCATCCATCAACAGGATTTCTGGGTTGAGAAACAATGCCCGGGCGATGCCCACGCGCTGTTGCATCCCGCCCGACAACTCAGATGGCAGGCGCCCTTCGAACCCGGCAAGGCCGACGGCATCAATCACCTCGGTCGCGCGGGCGCGGTCCTTGGCATCGACGCGACCGCGCTTGTGCTTGGCGGGGAAGGTGACGTTGTCTTGCACCGTCGCCCAAGGAAGCAACGTCGCCTGTTGGAAGACGATGCCCACATCCTCTCGTGGGGCCGTGACAGGCACACCGTAGACCGAAACCTGGCCAACCGTGGGCGCCACCAACCCCGCGGTAAGGCGCAACAGCGTAGACTTCCCGCAGCCAGAAGGGCCCAGGACCGCGACGAACTGATGCTGGGCGATGGACAGGCTGACCCCCTGAAGCGCAGTCAGGGGCCCTGTGTCCGTGACGAACGTCTGTCCAACCGCCTGGAGTTCAATCGCTGCCTGCGCGCGGATCACCGCTCATTCCGCCGACAGGTAGGAACGGTCGACGACACTCTCCGGGTCCAATGCACCAATGTCCAACCCCTGGGCCTCCGCCACCCGGCCCCATGTGGCGGCCAAGCGGTCGGCGTCGAAGGTGCCCAGGCCAAACGCATCCGACACATCGTTGAAGGCCAGTTTGGATGCGTCAAGCCAGCTGCCTTTGACGTCTTCCGCCGATAACTCAGGCACTTGCGCGGCGACGGACGCCGCGGCGACGTCCGGGTTGTCATTGGCGAATTCCAGGGACTGTTTGAACGCGGCGACGAAGCGCTTGGCCACGTCCGGACGCTCCGCCAAGAAGCTGTCATTGGCCACCAGCGACGCAGAGTAAAGCTGCAGCCCGGCATCCGCCCAGGGCAAGACAACCAATTCCTTCCCTGCCTCTGCGGCCTGCCCCTCGTAGCGGGAGACATCGGTCAACCAGGCGATGATCGCGTCGCTTTGACCTGTCATCAAAAGGGGGCCCAGGGCGCCCGGGTCGGACTTGGTCAGGGTGATGTCGCCCTCCGTCATGCCATTGTCGGCCAACACGAGGGGCAAGTAGACGTTGGACGACGTAAAGGGCGAGGTCGCAATGGACTTTCCCTTCACATCGTCGAGGGATGTGATGCCCGACTCTGTCGTGGTGTAGAAAGCGTGCGGGCCCATGTTGAAGATCGACATGACCGCTGTGACTGGCACGTCCTCGGTGGCGACGGCGGCCATCAAGGCGCCAATTCCCGCGCTGCCAATGTCAGAAGTGCCGGTGGCGAGCTTTGTCACCGCTTCGGAGGAGCCGCGGCCCGGCTCAATGCGCACCTCCAGCCCGGCATCGGCACAGAACCCTTGCTCAATGCAGACATATATCGGCGCCTTATCGCCACCGGGCAGCCAGTCGAGCTGGTAGGTGACCTTGTCCTGCGCCGCAGCGGGCAGGGCAGCACCAGCCAACAGGGTGAGGGCAGCAAAGAGACGGAGAGGGCAAAGCGTCATGGCAGGGCCTTTCAGGTGGAGGGTCGGCGACGATCACCAAAACCCTTGATGGGATTGAACAATTCTTTCTTCTAGGTCTGGGAACGGGCCTTCGACGGTGACATCGCGCTGGCCGGCGCCCAGTACGGTTCGACACGGTAGGGACATTGTAAGGTTCTCGGGATTGTCGCCCGTAAGCTCCAGCAAGCGCGCCTCGGACACGCCATAGACCAGGCGACCGATCCCCGCCCAATAGACCCCGCCCGCGCACATCGAGCAGGGTTCAATTGACGTGTAGAGCGAACATACTTCAAGAAAATCAGGCGTGTAGCGGGCCGAGGCGGCGCGCGCCACATTCAGTTCTGCATGGCCGGTGCCGCCATGGGTGCTGTGGGTGTTGCCGCTGGACAGAAGGATTTTCCCGCCCGCATCGGTCAGAAGGGCGCCGAACGGATGGTTCCCGTCGGCGCGCGCTTGTTCGGCCAGGCGCACCGTCTCAAGCAGCAGATCGCGGTCGATGTTCACCCATTCTCCCCAGACTGTGTGATGTCACGACGCTAAGGGGTTGAGGGCTGTTCGAAATAGTAGAAAGAATTTCACATAGCCGTGCAAAATTTCTAACATCAGGTCTTCGATGTCCGCTTTCTCCCGTGAACTCCGGTCTTTTCTGGTCGTGTCGCAGTCGGACTCCATCCGTGCGGCGGCGGATCGATTGAACCTGTCGGCGCCCGCACTCAGCCGTCAGATTCAGATTCTAGAGCGCAGCTATGGTACGAAATTGCTGGTGCGAAGCGCCAGCGGCGTCGCCTTAACCCAGGAGGGGGAAGCGTTGCGAGACGAGGCCATGCGCTGGATGTCGGATGACGCCGCGTTCTCTAAGCGGTTGCGACAAAAACATAATCAATCCGACCTGCGCGTCCGGTTGGGGGTCATGGAGGGGCTGATCAGGACGCTCATCCCGCCATTGACCGCACGGCTTGAGGCGTCTTTCGGGACGGTCGAGTTGGACCTGGTCGTCGGCAATACAGCGGAGGTTATGGACCGGGCGGAGGCCATGGAGCTTGATATGATCGCGGCCTTCAACATGCCCCGGCTGTCGCGTTTGGTGGTGGTTCATAGTGAGGAATATCACCTGGGCGCGGTTCACGCGCCAGGGTATCTGCCCGGGGGTGCGGGGGTGCTGTCGCTGGGGGAGGCGCTGCAACACCCGCTGTGTCTGCCGTCTTCGGCGCTGTCGATGCATACGCGGTTGCTTGCGGAGATCCTGAGTGAAAGGGTCAATCCGCGGGTGAGCCTGAGCAGCAACTCCATTGGCGCCATTCTGAATTTTCTTCGGCAAGGCAAAGGGATAGGGTTTTTGACATGGCCCGATGTCAGCGCGGATGTGACGGCGGGAAGGCTTGTCTTTCGTCCCTTGGAAAACAAGCGATTGACGGAGACGTTGAGCATTTCGATCTGCCGCGGGAACAGTTTAGGCGACCGGACAGGGGACGTTGTTCAAGCGCTGACCGAGACGTTGGAGGCGTTGGGCAAGTAGGCTTGCGCCTGTAACACGGGGCGGGACCGACTTGCGTTCCGACGATCATCTGCCGGATCATTGATCGAAATTCCTTATCGACAAGCCTGTCATGATCAAGAGCCAGATAACCCTCAAGCAATTGGAAGCCTTTGCCTTCGTGGTCGATACCGGCACCTTTCGGGCCGCTGCGGTGGCATTGGGGACAACGCAGCCGAACATCTCGGCCCGGATCACCGCGTTGGAGGGGGCGCTTGGCACCCGGCTTTTGAACCGGGATGCGGGCTCCGTTCGGTTGACGGCAAAGGGGGAGGCAGTGCTGGCCAAGGCGCGCACCGTCCTGTGGGCCGGGGAGGCCCTGTTGGAGGAAGCGGGGCGCCAAGACCTGATCGAAGAACGGTTGCGCCTGGGCGTGACCGAACTTGTGGCCTGTTCTTGGCTGAGGGATTTCCTACGACGGCTGAAGGAGGCATACCCCCGCCTGCGCCTTGAACTTGAGGTGGATCTGTCGACCGTGATCGACCGCCGTCTGGCAGAGGGGCAATTGGACTTGGCCTTCCAAACCGGCCCCTTCAAGAACACCCAGTGTATCACCAAGCCATTGCAAGAAGAACATTATTGCTGGGCCGCTGTGCCGGGCCTTTTGCCGGAAGGGGTTGGGTCGGTGGGGGTGGAGGTCCTGTTCAAACAAACGATCCTGACCCATGCCAAACACACCCAGGCCGGGCTTGCCTTGCACCAATTGGCCGAAGCGCGCGGGCTTGATGCAGGTCAGATCGTCCATTCCAGCGCGTTGTCCGCCTGTGTGCCCATGGTGCTTGAGGGGTTGGGTGTTGCCTTGTTGCCGGAAACCCTGATCCACGACGAATTGCGTGCAGGTGACTTGCAAATCGTACCCGCGCCCTGGCTGCCAGAGCCATTATCGTTCTTTGCGCGATACAACGCGGATCGTGCGCCCCTGTTTGTGGCGAAGGCCGCCGATTTGGCTTGGGCGGCGATGGATGCGTCACGCACGGACAATCGCTTTTATTGATAGGCCTGAGAAAATTAATCAATTTGCTATGTCGGCGAAAGTCTGGCCCTTTGAACGGATAGATCCACCACCGAGGCGGAGCGGGCCATGAAAACGACCAAACCTCGCGTGGGTGTCGACATTGGTGGGACGTTTACGGATGTCGTGCTTGAGATTGGGTCGGAGGTGGTCTCGACCAAGGTTTTGACCACCTATGCCGCCCCAGAAGACGCGATTTTGCAGGGCATTCACGAAGTTTGTACAAAACTGGGCATCTCTCCGGGAGAGATTTCACAAATTGTCCATGGCACGACGCTGGCCACGAACGCCTTGATCGAGCGGCGGGGCGCCAAGACGGCCCTGATCACGACCGAGGGGTTTCGCGACGTGATCGAGATGCGGACCGAGTCGCGGTTTGAACAGTACGACCTGAACTTGAACCTGCCGGAGCCGCTATTGCCACGGCATATGCGGTTCACGGTGAAGGGGCGGGTGGACGCCAACGGGCAGGTTCTGGTCGATATGGACCGCCCCGAGGTCGAGGCGGTGGTCGACCGGATCGCGGAAGCGGGGTTCGAGAGCGTCGCGGTCGGCCTGATCCATTCCTACCTAAACCCCGCCCATGAGGAATTGGTGCGGGCGGTCTTGGCCGAAAAGCTGCCGGATGTGTCGGTCTCGATCTCTTCTGAGGTGTCGCCGCAAATGCGGGAGTATGAGCGGTTCAACACAGTGGTGGCGAACGCCTATATCAAGCCGTTGATGGCGTCCTATCTTGGCCGGTTGGAGGATCGGTTGCGGGGCGAGGGCGTGATCTGTCGGGTGTTTCTGATGCATTCGGGCGGCGGCATCATCTCTCTGCGGAATGCGGCGGAATTTCCGGTGCGCCTGGTCGAATCGGGGCCAGCGGGTGGTGCCGTCTTTGCCGCCCATATCGCGGCGCGGTACGGGTTGGACAAAGTGTTGTCCTTCGACATGGGGGGCACCACGGCGAAGATCTGTCTGATCAAGCACCAGACGCCCAAGACCAGCCGCGTGTTCGAAGTGGCGCGGACCTATCGGTTCAAGAAGGGATCGGGGATGCCAATTTCGATCCCGGTGATTGATATGGTGGAGATTGGCGCTGGCGGCGGGTCGCTGGCCCATGTGGACAGCATGCGCCAAATCCGCGTCGGCCCAGAAAGTGCTGGGTCGGAGCCGGGACCCGCCTGCTATGGCCGCGGCGGAGAGCGGCCGGGCGTGACCGATGCGGATCTGGTTTTGGGCAAGCTGGACCCCAGCAGCTTTGCCGGCGGGACGATCACGTTGCACCCCGAAAAGTCCAAGGCGGCCTTGGCCAACCACGTGGGCAATACGTTGGACATGGACGCGGTGGAGGCCGCCTTTGGGGTGGCCGAAGTCGTGGACGAGAATATGGCCAATGCCGCCCGTGTCCACGCGGTTGAGAATGGGGAGGACCTATCGGATTACACCATGATCGCCTTCGGGGGCGCGGCGCCGCTGCATGCGGGGCGCCTGTGCGAGAAACTGGGCGTGGACCGCTTGCTTGTGCCGCCGGGGGCAGGCGTGGGGTCCGCCATTGGGTTTCTGCGCGCGCCGTTCAGTTTCGAGGCAAACCGGTCCGTCTATATGAAGCTGTCGGATTTCGACGCGGGTCGGATCACGTCGCTGCTGACCGACTTGAAGGCGGAGGCGACGGGTTTTGTGCGGACCTGCGATGCGGACAGCCCGGTCTTGTCGGAATTCAAGGTCTATATGCGTTATACCGGGCAGGGATGGGAAATTCCCATCGCGCTGACCAAAGCGCAGGCCATGGACCCGGACCCGGATACATTCCAGGCGCGGTTCGAGGAAGACTACGCCAAGCTGTTCGGGCGGCCCGTGGCGGGCATGGATGTGGAGATCACGGTCTGGTCGGTGAATGCCACGACCCCACCCGAAGACGTTGCGGCGGTCGACGTGACCGAGGGCGAGGGGCGTGCGGCATTGACCGGGACGCGTCTCTTGTTCGATGCGGCGTCGGCCACCTATCTGGACGCCCACGTGGTCCAGCGTCGCGATTTCGCGCCGGGACAGCGTGCCGTGGGGCCCGTGGCCGTGACCGAAGCCGAGACGACGATCATCGTGCCCGCCAGCCGCGATGCCGTTTGCCAGCCGGATGGCTGTATCGACGTTGTCACAAAGGGGGACGGCCAATGACGCGAAAGCATTCGAAAGTGGCCCATCAGGTCATGTGGAACCGCTTGATTTCCGTGGTGGAGGAACAGGCGCAAGCCTTGGTTCGGACGGCGTTCTCCACCTCCGTCCGGGAGGCGGGGGACCTTTCGGCGGGGGTCTATGACCCCACGGGCACCATGCTGGCCCAGGCGGTGACGGGCACACCGGGTCATGTGAACGCCATGGCCGACGCGGTGGCGCATTTCATCCGCCGGATCGGGCGGCAGAACATGTTCGAAGGCGACGTCTATATCACCAACGACCCGTGGGAGGGGACGGGGCACCTGCATGATATCACAATGGTCACGCCGTCTTTTCGGGATGGGGTTCTGGTCGGGTTCTTTGCTTGCACGGCGCATATCGTCGATATTGGCGGGCGCGGCTTTGGGGCGGATGCCCAGAGCGTTTATGAAGAGGGTCTTTACATCCCGATCATGAAGTTCGCCGAGAAGGGCGAAGTGGACGAGACGTTGGTCCGTATCATCCGGGGCAATGTCCGAGAGCCGGATCAGCTGATCGGGGACATTTATGCCTTGGCCACCTGCAATGAGATTGGGCACAGGCGACTGATCGACATGATGGCGGAGTTCGATCTGTCCGATTTGGACGGGATCGCGGCGTTCATTCTGGACAATTCGCGCCGCGCCACCGAGGAGCGCATTGCCGCCCTGCCGCAGCAGAGCGCGGCGGGAGAGATGACGATGGACGGGTTCGACCGGCCCATCACCCTGAAAGTTCGGGTCAGTGTCCAGGGGGACCGGATCGTGTCCGATTTCACGGGGTCGTCGGGGGTGGACAAGAAGGGGATCAACTGCCCGCTGGTCTATGCCAAGGCCTATGCCTGTTATGCGTTGAAGGTGGCCATTGCGCCCGAAATCCCGAACAACGCGGCTTCCTTGGCCCCGTTCGAGATCACCGCGCCAGAGAACAGCATCGTGAACGCGCTGCACCCCGCGCCGGTGGCGTTGCGCCATATCGTGGGGCATTTCGTGCCAGACGCTGTCTATGATGCGTTCGACAAGATTGTGCCCGGCTTGGTCCCCGCCGAGGGGGCGGGGTGTTTGTGCAACTTCCAAGTGTCACTGCGCCCGCGGACGGATGCGCCTGCCCCTGCCGGGGCGCGCCGGTCCGAAGTGCTGACGTTTAACTCGGGCGGATCGGGTGCGCGACCCGAGCGTGATGGGTTGAACGCGACGGCGTTTCCATCGGGTGTGATGACCATGCCCATCGAGGCGACGGAGCATGCGGGCCCGGTGATCATTTGGCGCAAGGAGTTGCGGCCCGACAGTGGCGGCGCGGGCAAGACGCGCGGCGGCCTTGGGCAATATATGGAAGTCGGTGCCCAAGACGGGCACGAGTTCGACATCCAGGCCATGTTTGACCGGGGCGCGCACCCGGCGCGCGGACGACGGGGCGGCCAGAACGGGGCCAACACGACGATAATGCGCAGCGATGGCGCCGAGATGCGCGTGAAGGGCAAGCAATTCGTACCGCACGGGGCGCGCGTCAAGATGGCGTTCCCTGGGGGAGCTGGCTATGGCGACCCGTCTGAGCGGTCCCCAGATTTGGTGCGTCGGGATTTGGCATTGGGCTATATCTCGGCCGAGGTTGCAGCGCAGGTCTACGGCATGTCTGCCGAGGACATTGCCGCCGTCGCGGCCGCCGTCGCGCGGGGGGACGCGGTATGACGCGGACGTCCCCGGCCCATGGAAAGTATGACGTGGTGATCATCGGGGGCGCGATCATGGGCGCCTCGGCGGCGTGGTTCCTGGCGGATGACAAGGACTTCGACGGGACGGTTTTGGTTGTGGACCGCGATCTGACCTATGAGACCTCGTCGACGATGCACACCAATTCGTGCATGCGGCAGCAGTTCTCGGGCGCGCTGAACATTAAGATCAGCCAGTTTGCTGCGGATTTCGTCAAGAACCTGGGGCGGTACATGGGCAATGACGCGCGGGTGCCCAAACTGTCGATCCGGTCATTTGGGTATATGTATCTGGCCGACACCGACGCATTTGCCGACACCCTGCGACAGAGCCATGCGGTCCAGGTCGCCGAGGGGGCGGCGACGCACTTGATGACGCCGGATCAGATCAAGGCCGCCTATCCGTTTTATCAAGTCGAGGACATCGTGCTCGGCTCCATCAACCTGGTGGATGAGGGGCTGTGGGACGCGACAGCGGTATTCGACTGGTGGCGCAAGTCCGCGCGGGAGCGGGGTGTGGAGTACATCGAGAACGAAGTGGTTGCGATCACCAAAGACACAGGCGGTCGCCGCGTGGAGAGTGTGACGCTGGCCTCCGGCGAGGTGGTGGCCTGTGGTCAGGTGCTGAACGCCTCCGGCCCACGGGCCAGCCGAACGGCGGAGATGGCCGGGATTGCGGTGCCGGTGGAGCCGCGCAAGCGCTACTCCTGGATTTTCGCAGCCGAGACGCCCTTGGACCGCGATCTGCCGCTGACGATTGATCCATCGGGTGTGCATGTGCGGGAAAATGGTGGTGGCACCTATCAGTGCGGCGGCCATTCGGACATCGACCCGGCGGTGGACTATGACGATTTCACCATGGATTTCGCCCTATGGGAAAACCATGTCTGGCCGATCCTGGCGACGCGGATTCCGCAGTTTGAGGCGATCAAGGTACAGTCGGAATGGGCGGGGCATTATGCCTACAACACCTTCGACCATAACGCGATCATTGGGCCCCATACGGAGGTGGAGAATTTCTTCTTCCTCAACGGGTTTTCCGGTCACGGGTTGCAGCAGGCCCCTGCCATGGGGCGTGGTACGGCAGAGATTATGGTCCACGGGCGGTATCGCACGCTGGACCTGTCGCCGTTTCATTTTGAGCGGATCCCGGCGGGACGGAAGATCATCGAAAAAGCGGTGATCTGATGGCGTCTGCGCGCATTCGCCAATGCGATGGGTCGCCTGGCGCGGTCCTATTGACATTCACAAGAAAGGCTTGAGCCATGAAGAAACTTGTCCTGACGGGCGCGGCGGGGCGCCTTGGGTCTTATCTGCGGGGGCCGTTGGCGCAGATGTGCGAAACGTTTGTGTCATCGGACATTGCCGACGATGTCTCCGATTTGGCGCCCAACGAGACATATGTGACGGCTGATATCACGGATTTGGCCGCCATGGTCGCCCTGTTAGAAGGGGCGGATATGGTCGTGCATTTCGGCGCCATCGGGGATGAGGCGCCCATGGAGCAGTTGTGGGGGCCCAATTTCTACGGCGCCTATACCGTGTGGGAGGCGGCGTCGCGCAACAAGCTGCGCCGCGTCGTCTATGCGTCGTCCATTCACGCGGTGGGCATGCATAAGAAGACTGATTTCATCGGCACGGATGCGCCACACCGGCCAGACACGTTCTATGGGCTGGCCAAGTGCTTTGCCGAGGACTTGGCAAGCCTGTATTGGGACAAGCGCGGGCTGGAGGCCGTGTGTCTGCGCATCCTGTCCTGTGCGCAGGTGTCGAACCCGCGGGCAGTGGGGACCTGGCTGTCCTATGACGATCTGATCCATTTGGTGCAGCGGTCCATCGATACGCCGATCACCGGATTTTCGGTGGTGTATGGCGTGTCCAACAACGACCGGGCCCCGGTGGACAATGCGCGCGCGCAGCATCTGGGCTATCGCCCGAAGGACAATGCGGAGCAATTCGCGGAAGGCATCTATGCGGACGCGGGGCCGTTGGACCCGCAGGACCCGGCGAACACACATCACGGCGGGCCGTTCGCCGCGGTGGAGTTGGGGCAGAGCGGGGTGGCCCATTTGAACCTGAATTCCGACGATACCGGCAACTCCTGAGGGACTGGCGCCATTTGGGGGTGGGTCGATGTGGCGGTGCATGCAGCCCAGCGTTAGGGTTGACGGCCCAGGATGGGCAGGAGGGCCCCATACATCTTCCGCAGGTCGGATCTCGCGCGTCATGGCTTTGAGGGGTGGCGCCTCTGTCGCAAAGCGGAACTTGTGCGTGGATGGGGGGCCTACGTGGGCGGTCTGGCGGAGGCGCGCGCGATGATCCAGTCTGTGATGGTCGCCAGGGCGCCGGGGGCATAGGCGTAGCGTCCTTCGACAGCGAAGCGCAATTTGGCAGTGCGGGACCAGTCTTGCGTCAGTTGCCAATTGTATGGACCCGCCTTCAGCAGGCCATGGGTCGCGTCGGGCCAAAGGACGCGTTCCGTGGCTGGGTGAGGATTGCGCATCACCAGTCGGCAGGTGGCCGCGTCTGCATGGGCATCGACGTTCAGGTCGTTGGCGCCCCAGATCGCCAGCAGGGGCAGGCGCAACTGGGACAGGGCGTCACGCGCATCTGCCATGCGATTTGTGCGGATGAAGCGCCATCGGTCCGGCGCCATGTCGGCGGGTCTGTCATTGATGTGGGCGCCTGGGCCGAAGGCCCGGTCGTTGGCGCGGTCTTGTGCGGCGATGGCGCGTGTCAGGTCGGCGCCCGTCAGGCCGCTGCGCTCCAGACGGGTGCGTGTGAAATAGGCGCCCTGCGCCTGCCAAGAGACGGCGGGGCCCACCAGCACCTGGAAATCCGCGTCGTGTTCGGTCAGGTGCGGCAGGACCCATCCCGCCTGGGAAAAGCCCATCGCACCCAGGGCGATACCATCGAAGCGGTGCTGCAATTGTGCCATGGCGGCCTGCGCTTCGACGGTGCGGTCGGCCATGGACTGAGTGCGCCAAGCCCCTTCGGACGCGCCGATGCCGGGTTTGTCCCACGACGCCACGGCGATGCCCTGGTCCAAAAGTATGTTGATCAGCGGCGCGTAGGCCCCGCCGGAGACGCGGTCCTGCGGGCCATCCCCGTGGACCAGGGCCACCGCAGTGACGGGCGGGCCGTCGGGCAGCCAAAGCGTGCCGGAGAGGGTCTGATCGTTGACGGCGAAGCGAAACGGCTCGGACGGGTGCCGCGCCACGTCGTGGTCCATGAGGCGCCAGATCACGACCCCCGCAATAAGAAGCACGAGGGCAGTTGCAACGAGAAAAGCGCGCAACATCAATTGAACTGGCCACGGTAACTGTCCATCTGGATTGGCATATAGGGAGGGCAGGCGTGACCGAGAACCACCCCAATGTCGGGTTTCAGATTGAGCGCGGATTTCGGCCCCCGCATCGGGCCCAGGTCGCACGGGGCTATTGGGCCGCGTTTTCGCGCAAACTGCGTTTTCCTTTGGGGCCGGAGGGGAAGGCGGTTCGGTTCCTTGAGCGTGTGTTGGACCCGCGCCACGCGATCAGTGCGGTCGCGTCCGACGGCACATTCCTGGGCGTGGCGGGGTTCAAGTCGGCGCAGGGGTCCTTCGTGGGCGGCGCGGTGTCCGACCTGGCGGCGATCTATGGCTGGCCCGGCGCGTTGGTGCGTGGCCTTTTGGTTGCGCCGCTGGAGCGACGCTGTGCTGCGGACACGTTGTTGATGGACGGCATCTTCGTGGAGCCTGGGGCGCGGGGTCAGGGCGTGGGCCGCGCGTTGCTTGGGGCGATTTTGGACCAAGCGGCGGCAGCGGGGCTGTCTCATGTGCGCCTGGATGTGATCGACCGAAACCCGCGCGCCCGGGCGCTTTACGAGCGGGAGGGGTTCATGGCGACATCTGTCACGAAGCTGGGACCGCTTGCGCCTGTCTTCGGGTTTTCGAGTGCGACGGAGATGACGCGGGCGGTCACCCCGCCGGTCTCTGCACGCTAAGGCACGAACGGCACGAGCCGATGCCTTGGACGTGCAGACCCCCTCGGTTGAAGCTTGCTTTGGCGTTGAAGCGGCTGGCGCGCATGGCTTTGGTCACGGACCTGCGGCTGCGCACCATGGGTGGGGAACGGAGCGATCGGTAATGATTCCCGCATTTGCCCCGCGACTGTGGCCTTTGGGGGAGACGCCGGTGTTCCATGGCACGCGTTACTCGGCTGCGACGGTGCTTTGAGTTGTGGTGTCCGGCTCCGACGCGCGGAGGCACAGACGCAGGAGGGGTGGGACGGTGAGCAGGGTCAGAAAGGCCGACATGGAAAGGCCGCCCACGACCACGGCGCCGAGGCCGCGATAGAGTTCCGACCCTTCGCCCGGGAAGATCACCAGGGGCAGCATGCCGCAAATGGAGGTGAGCGTGGACATGAAGATCGGGCGGATGCGGTTGCGGGTCGCTTCCTCGATGGCATCGATGGGGGGCATGCCATCCTCGCGCAGGTGATGCAGCGATTGGTGGACGATCAGGATGGCGTTGTTCACCACGATGCCGATCAAGATGATGAAGCCCAGCAATGTCAACATATCGAGCGGTTGTACCTGGAACGTGTTCAGAAGGGCCAGTCCGCCCACGCCCCCCGCCGCCGCCACAGGGACGGAGATGAGGATGACGAGCGGCAACACAAAGGATTCGAACAGGACGGCCATGACCAGGAACACGATGACGAGGGCAACCAGCAGGTTGATTTGGATCGCGCCCCACGTTTGGCTCAGTTGGTCTGCGGTGCCTGACACGCTGAGGCGGACGCCTTCGGGCAGGCCCTGACCGGTGAGGGGGGCGACGACCTCTGTCTCCAAAAGCTCCACCGCCGCCTCCAGCGGGAGGGCGTCGGAGGGGCGCACCTCCAGCGTGACCGTGCGCAAGCGGTCGCGGTGGCGGATTTCCGTGGGACCTGCGGTCACGATGACCTCGGACAGGGCGGACACGGGCACGATGTCCCCGGTGGGGGTGACGACCGGATAGCGGCCCACATCTTGGGTGCGCTGGCCCGTTCGCAGGTTGGGGTCACCCTTCAGGACCAGGTCCAGGCGTTCGGCGCCCACGGTGATTTCGGCCACGCGCAACCCGTCATTGAAGGCATCGACCGTCCCGGCCAGGGCCGAGGTGTCAAGTCCGGCATCGGTCAGGCGCAGACGGTCGGGGATCAGGCGTACTTCGGGGGCGCCCAGTTCCAACCCTGGGATGGGGCGGAACTGGTGTCCTTCGGACCGGGGCAGAAGGCCCGCAACCATGCCAGCGGCCTGGCCCGCGACGGACAGGATTTCGTTCAGGTCCTGGCCCGAGATGTTCAATTCGATCGTGCGCCCGCCGCCGACGCCGCGCCCAAAGAGGGACGGTTGGGTCATGAAGCCGAATGTCCCCGGCTCGGCGAAGATGGGGCGGGAAAGGATGGGGATCAACTCTCCGGCGCGGGTGCCGTCCACCGCGGCGGCGCCCACGAAGGAGTTGCCGGGTGTGGCGACGAAGAAGAAGCTGTCGATGGCGGGGGTGCCGTCTTCGGTTTGCGGCTCCGGCGCCATGGTCCAGAGGGGTTTGGCCACCGTCTCGATCCGCTCCGCGATGGTTTCTGTGGTGTCCAAGTTGTAGCCGGGTGGGGGGATGATCAGGCCGAAGACCAAGTTGCGATTGCCCTCGGGCAGATACTCCAACCGCGGCAAGAAGGCCCAGGTGGCCACGGCCGCACCGCCCGCGATGACGGCCACAAGTGCCAGGCCAACGGTGCGAAACCGAACGGTGAGACGGACATAGGCCATCACGGCGGCTTTGAAGGCGCCCGCGGCGTGGTCCAGACCCCAGATGCGCAAGGTCGTTTGGTCCCCACCCTTCAGCACGCGAGACGCCAGGGCCGGGATGACCGTGACCGCGACCACCAGGGACAGCAGGACCGAGACCGAGATGGCGACCGCGATGTCGCGGAAGAGCTGTCCCGCCTCAAGCTGCATGATGAGGATGGGCACGAACACCAAGACCGTTGTCAGGGCCGACACCAAGATGGCGCCCCAGACTTGCTTGGCGCCTTGATACGCCGCCTCGGGTCGGCTGAGCCCCTTCTCGCGGAGGCGGTAGATGTTTTCCAACACGACGATGGCGGCGTCGACGATCATGCCCACGGCGAAGGCGATGCCCGCCAGGGAAATCACGTTGAGCGTTCGCCCCGTCACGGCCATGGCCACGAAGGTCGCCACGATGGACACAGGGATCGCCAGGGACACCACCAGCGTGGCGCGGGGGGATCGCAGGAACAGCATCAGGATCGTGGCCGCCAGGATGCCGCCGATCCAAATGTTCTGGATCACCAGGTCGATTGCCCCTTGGATGTAGACGGTCTCATCATAGACCTGGCGCATGATGAGGTTTTGTTCGGCCACCGGCCCTGCCTCCAACTCAGCCAGGGTGACGCGCACCTCTTCCATGGTCTCGATGACGTTGGCGCCCGGTTCGCGCACGATGTTGAAGGCCAGCCCGGGTTCCCCGCGAAATCGCAAGCGGGCGGTGGGTTCGCGGTAAGCAAAGGCGACGTCGGCAATGTCGCTGACCCGCAAGCGCCCGGCGGAGCCATTGGCGATGTCCGAACGCAAAACGACGGAGCCGATGGCATCCACCGTGTTCAAGTTGCCTTCCGCGCGCACCACATAGCGGCGCTTGCCCTCCTCCACATCGCCCGCCGAAAGGGAAATGTTTTCCCGCCGCAGGGTCGCCACCAGTTCGGGCACCGTCAGGCCGAAATTGGCCATGCGACGGGGGTCGATGACGATCTGCAATTCCCGCGAGACGCCGCCGAAAACATTCACGGCAGACACGCCGTCAATGCGTTCCAGGCGGTCTTGGACGACATCCTCAAGAAAGTCGCCATAGGTCGGCATGGACCGCGTGTTGCCGTCGCCTGCGCGCAGGATCACCCAGGCGATGGCGCTGTCATCGGCGCCGGAGGTGTCGAGGGACGGCTCATTCGCCTCCTCCGGGTAGCCTGAAACACGGTCCAGGCGGTTCGACACCAGCAGAAGCGTCTGGGACATGTCGGTGCCGATGGCGAACTCCAGCGTCACCTCGGCCTCGCCCGTCTGAGCGCGGGATGTCATCAACTCCAACCCGTCCAACCCGCGCAAGGCTTCCTCTTGCGGGTTGACGATCTCGCGCTCCACCTCGGCGGGGGCGGCGCCGGGCCAGTTGGTGGACACGACGACGATGGGTTTGCGCACATCGGGTGCCAACTGAATGGGGATGCGCGACACGGCGATCAGGCCAAACAGAACAGCCATGATGACAGCAGCCAACACGGCGACGGGGCGGTCGATGGCAAGGCGGATGGGGTCCATTAGTTTGCCACCTCCGTGGTGTCCGCGGCGGGTTGGTCCATGGGGGCGACGGGCTGTCCGGGACGCAGCCGTTCATTGCCGCGGGTGACGACCATGTCGCCTTCCGCCACGCCAGAGATGACTTCGAAGCGGTCGCCCACGGCCAAGCCAATCTGGACCGGGCGGGGTTGGGCGACGCCGTCCTGGACGGCGAAAACGGTCCACCCGCCCCGCCCTTGCACTAGGGCGTCTTTGGGAACCGTCAAAACGTTGCGGGTTTCACCAACCGGGATCATGACGGTCACAGATTGCCCCAAGGCGGTGGTTCGGGATGTGGCCAAGGTCGGGGCGGCAAACCGCACGGGGCGGGTGCGCGTGGCCGCCGTTTCGATGGGCAGAAGGGCGCGGAGTTCGAATTCGAACGACTCCCCGGTTTCGGTTTGGGCGGCGACCTTCAAGCCGGGGGTCATCACATCGACGTAACGGGCGGGGACGCTGGCCTCAACCTCCAGGGTGGAGGTGTCGAGGAGGCGGACAACAGGGGAGCCCGCTTGGATGACTTCGCCGGGGTTCACCAGGACATCGAGGACGGTGCCATCGAAAGGTGCGAGCACGGTGGAACGTTCAAGATTGTACGCCGCTTCGGCGCGGGCCGCCTGGGCAACGGCCAAGCGGGCCTCGGCCTCGGCGATTTGACCTTCGGCTTCCAAGACTTCGCCCTCGGCGGTGTCGAACCGGCTGTCAGAGAAGGCGGTGGTGCCTTGCAGCCCCTCGATCCGCTCGAACGCGGTGCGGGTGGTGTTGAGCCGGGTACCGGCGACGGCAAGTTGCGCGTCGGCCACGGCGACCTCCGCCTCCGCCCGGCGCAGCAGGATTTCCAGCAGTTCCGTATCCAGGCGCACCAGGGGTTGACCGGCCGAGATCGCAGCGCCTTCGATGACGTCCACGGATGTCACACTGCCGGTGACGCGGGTGGCCACCTGGCCGTCGCGGGCGGTCACCACCTCGGCAAAGATGGGGACGGTTTCGGCAAAGGGGCGCATGTCGACCACGTCCACCCCCACGGCAGATGGCCCTTGCTGGGCGGCTGCGGGCAGCGCCAGGGCCAAGACCAGAAGTGTGACTTTGCTGAGAAGGCGGGCCATGGAGACCTCCGAAAACGTCATTCTGAGAAGGTAGACCGGATTCTGAGGAGTCACGGGGCCGGACAGGTGGGCGCGCCGGACGGGGGGCATGCGATGGGTCCAACGGTTCATGCGGGCCGTGCCGCGCCAGGTGCGGCGCACGGCATCTTACGGGTCGTGCCGGTGGATCAGAACCGACTATGGCAAAGGGCAGAATAGGCGCGAGGCATTCCTAACAACATCAGACGCGGGCGGAGCCAAGCGGTATAGATGGGAATGCCCGCGATGCTTGGCAGAGGCCCCGGGCGTATGCCGAAGCCAAGCCTTCGGCGGCTATGGTGATATGGATTTGGTCGGAGTGAGAGGATTCGAACCTCCGACCCCTGCCTCCCGAAGACAGTGCTCTACCAGGCTGAGCTACACTCCGACCGTGGACGCGGAGTAGTGAGTGGGGATTGATATGGCAAGGCCAAATCAGGGCCCGAGGGCCGGTGGCTGATCGCGCTGAGCGCGGATGGCAGAGGTGGCGCCCAGGGGGAGTGGTGATGCGTGGCGTGGCACAATTTGTGCAAACGTGCTGCTCGGCCACGGCCCCGTGATTGCGCGTCAGGCAGGGACAAACCGACAGCTCGTTCTATGCGGCCGTGTCCTTGCGGTCATTGCCGCGTAAACTGTCCAACGCTTCCTGCGTGGCGGCGGCAAGTTCGCGGATTTGTTTGCTGATGATGGCGAAGCCGCGCCCTGCGTCCCCGGCACGGGACGCTTCCACCGAGGCACTGACGGAGATGAAGTAAATCTGGCGACTGATCATCTGGATTTCTTTTGCGGCGCGCAATGCTTGCGTCTGGTGCCTTTCCTGCCGTTCCAAAACCGGGGCGAGAAATCCCTCTCGGAAGATGTCGAGCGCTTCGTTGACCAGGGGAATGAGTGACGTTTCGACATTCGTCGCGACCTTCGACAAGGCGGGGCCGGGCGCGATGATCGATTGGCGCATATTCGCGATCTGGCCTGCGATGGCGTCCAGCCTGCGCTGCGCCTCCGGGGCTAGGTCGATGTCGCGGTCGTCCAGCATCGTGCGGCCATCGCGGCGGAGCAGTCGGTCGATATCGGCAAACTTGTCTTCCAGGGCCGCGGTGCCCGCCCGTGGCGCATCGGCCAGAAGGTGCAAAAGCGCGCCTTCGACGAACGGCAAAAGGCGTCTTTCGATCTGCACCATCGGGTCGGTCTGCCAATTTGTCATGCGGCCTCCGCGCTTTGCTGAGATTGGGGTACGCCATGGACCATGAAGCTTCGGTTAATGTTCGGGTGTTTTCGCCTGCGGCACCTCTTTTTCCTGGGTCGTCAGCAGGGGGCCGACGCGGGCCACCGTCCCCGTCTCGGGCCGGGACCGGGTGCGCAAAACCGGAGAGTTCCGCGACTGCCCGCGCCCTTCGCGCAGAACGATGTACAGCCCGGAGGCGATGACGATGCCCGCGCCCAAAGCGGTGCCCGGGGTGATGGTTTCGTCGAAGAACACCCACCCGTAAAGCGCGGCCCAGATGATCTGACTGTACTGCATGGGCGCCACCAGTACCGCATCGGCACGGCGGTACGCCTGGATCAGCGCGATACTGGCAAGGAAGGCGAAAGCGGCCATCAGAACCCAAAGCCCCAGGTCGCCCAAAGGCATGGGGCGATAGACGAAGGGCAGGACGGCACCCATCACGATGAAATTCGCCACCATGGGGTAAAGCATCATGACGGCCGTCCGCTCCTCCCGCCCGATTTTGCGCATGATGACCGAGGATAGGGCGCCGAAGAAAGCGGCGGTCAGCGCGGCGATGTGCCCAAGTTCCAGCGTAAGGTTCTGTGGCCGCAAGACGATCAGCACACCCAAAAGCCCCACGATGACAGCGCCGCCGCGGTGCAGGCCGACTTTTTCATGCAGAATCGGAATGGCCAGCAAGGTAATCAGAAGGGGGGAGGCGAAGATGATCGCATAGACCTGTGCCAAGGGCAGGACGGTGAAGGCATAGAAGGCGGACATGCCCGTCAGCACCGCGGAGACCGTGCGCAGAGCCGTCCACCACGGATGTTTGGGACGCAGTGTGCCCGATACCTCGTCCCGCAGAAGCATCAGAACGACCAGGGGAAACGTGAGAAGGACGCTGAAGAAAACGATCTGGAAGACGGCATAGCCGCCGCCCAGCATTTTCACGGCGATGTCATGGGTGGCAAAGAGCCCGAATGCGGCAAGGGCCAGCAGAATGCCGGGTAGGGGGGAAGGACGATCGGGCATGGGCAGGTCACCAGAAGTGTGCTCGCGGACCTAATGCCGGGTCCCTGAGACCCCTGCCCTTTAGCGGTCGTGCCCGGGGCGCGAAAGCCCCTTTCCGGGGCAGGGCGCGAAAAGACGCCGGTGCGCGCGCCCCGTGTCCTAGGCCGCGTCCAACGCGGCGAGGATGGCATCGCCCATGCCGCTGGTCGAGACGGGGGTGCCGCCGTCCGGACCCATCAAGTCGCCGGTGCGCACGCCATCGGCCAGCACCGTTTCGACCGCGCCTTCCAACAGGTCGGCATTCGCGCCTTCGTCGAAGGAGTAGCGCAGGGCCATCGCGAAACTGAGGATACAGGCGATGGGGTTTGCCTTGCCTTGTCCGGTGATATCCGGCGCAGAGCCGTGAACGGGTTCATAGAGCGCTTTGGGTCGGCCGTTTTCCATGGGCAGGCCCAGGCTGGCAGAGGGCAACATGCCCAGGGACCCGGTCAGCATGGCGGCGCAGTCAGACAGGATATCGCCGAAGAGGTTGTCCGTCAGGATGACATCGAACTGTTTGGGCGCGCGGACAAGCTGCATGGCGCCGTTATCGGCGTACATATGGCTCAGCTCGACCTCCGGATACTCGGCCTGTTGGATCTCCGTCACGACATCGCGCCACAGGATGCCGGACTCCATGACATTGGCCTTCTCCATGGAGCAGACCTTGTTGCTGCGTCGCTTGGCCAGTTCAAAGGCGGAGCGGGCGACGCGGGCGATTTCGGATTCGGTATAACGCTGTGTGTTGATGCCGATCCGTTCATTGCCTTCCGTATGGATGCCGCGCGGTTCCCCGAAATAGACGCCGGACGTCAGTTCGCGGACAATCATGATGTCGAGGCCGGCGACAACGTCCTTTTTGAGAGAGGAGAAGTCGGCCAACGCATCGAAGCATTGCGCCGGGCGCAAGTTCGAGAAGAGATCCATTTCCTTCCGCAGGCGCAGCAGACCGCGTTCGGGTTTTACGCTGAAATCCAGGTTGTCGTATTTCGGTCCGCCCACGGCACCAAGCAGGACGGCGTCCACCTCTTGCGCCTTGGCCATGGTGTCATCGTGCAGCGGGACGCCATGGGCGTCATAGGCCGCGCCGCCCACCAAATCTTCGGAGACGTCGAAGGTCAGATCCTTGTTTGCACCGAACCAGTCGATAACGCGGCGGACCTGCGCCATGACTTCGGGGCCGATGCCGTCGCCCGGCAGGATCAACAGTGAGGGGGTCGCCATGTGTCTAACCTTCGTTCGTCGCGTGTTGGCCGTCGCGTAGCGAGTGGCCAGAGCCGCGTCAAGGAAGGGTCAGGTCTGCCCAGACCACACGACTTGGCCCCGCTGCCTCGACGGACTTGAAAAGCGTATCGTCCGCAGACGGCCAAAGAACGCCCGAGGCGCGGACGCCCAGGCCGCGGTCCGCCAGAAGGTAGTCGACGCGCATCGGCCCCGGCCCTTGCCAGTTGACCGTGTCCATGCGGGCCTGCCCCCGGTCCTGCCATTCGGGGCGGGTGTCTTGCAGGGCGCCATGGTCCAGAAGGGCGCGCAGGGCGTCGGGATGTCCTTCGCCCTTGTCGGGGTCCAGGTTGGCGCGACCGATGACGATGGGGTGGGGGACGTCATCGACCAGCCGGGCAGCAAAGCGCAACTCATCCCGGTTGCGCAGGCCGTTCCGATCCTCCGGCCCGTCAAAAACGGGCGGACCTGCGGCCAGGGGAATGAGGGTGATCGTCGTGTTTCCCACGGTAATCGGAACGGCCCATTGGGCGACGGTCGCAACCGGCAAATTGTCGAGGATCGCCGGGGGGTACAGGTCCCGCGCGGCGCCGTCGGGCATGTCCCGCCAAAGGACGCCCGAGTGATCCGCGGCGGGGCCAACGGGGTGTTTCGACAGAACAGCCAAGCCGCCGTCCCCCATAAAGCGCCCATAGCCCAGGGCGTCCCGCGCGTCCCCCAGATGGCCGTTGCTGTCCAGGTCATGGCCGCTGGGGCGACCGGCATTGGGGCGCAAGTTGACGCGATACGGATACTCTTGGCCTGCCTCGGCCAGGCGCTGCACCAACGCGTCCAGGCCCCGGCCGCCAAGGTCCCAGTCGATGTCCAGAAGCACGAGGACATCCGCCTCCGTCCAGGCCAACAGGTTGACCACTGCGGTAGACTGCGGGTCCTTTCCGCGTTGAAGATCGCGGAGCATGACGCCCGGACCCTTCCGGCTGAGCCCGGTGTGAAAGGTGGCCACGCGCAACGCATCGGCCACGGCGGCAAGGGGAAAGGCGAGGAAGACTAGGCCGGCAAGAACGCCGGATCTTCGGCCCCGGGGGCGCTTGCGTGGCGCCGCCGTTTCTCGGAGATCATCAGCGCCAGTCGCCGCATGGCGATGCCGCGGAGAAAGAGAGAAGCGGGCATAAAGGCCCATAGCGACATCGTCCAAACCATCAGAAGGTGGCTGTCCAGCATCGAGACGCCATAGGTGCCCGCGATCTGCATAGCCAAAGGTGGGACCAGATATGGCAGGACAAGCCCTAACAGAATGTTAACGGCGCCGTCGCGATTCAGGCGTTTGACCACATCTGCCCCCGCCGTGGGATCAAAGGTCGGCAGGTTGATCCAAACGTTGAAACTCCCGCTGGGGGAGGGCCAGTTGTTCAGTCGGATCATGATGGCGAAAATGGTCAGCCCGACCAGGGCGACCAGGTAAGCGATGCCGGACGCGATCTTAACCATGTGCGCTTCGACAAGGGTCGTTCCCTCGGGCATGATCCACATGAGCAGGCGGACCGGGCTGAGGGGGAAATCAAGCGCCTCGCCCAACAGAAGGCCGATGGCTTGGATAAGACGGGCCAGGGTGGACGGTGCCTCAATCCCGCGGAACGCGACCGCGACCAAAAACAGGGTTACAGCAAGGATGCCGAACCGGACACGGTTGAACGGGGGGGCGTCACGAAATTCGACCAGACCGGGGTAAGTTGAGCCATACTCCACAATCACAAAGACGGCGCTGAAGAGCGCGATCAACACAATGGTGTCGGTGACCTGCGGCGAATATCCCGGCAGCAAGAGCGATGGCATCATCACCATCACCGCCACGAGAAGCGCACGAATAGACGCACCTGTAAGCTGCGAAATCACTGCCCTATCGTTCCTCATTGGATGGGATCCGTTCGTGCGGGCCCCTTATTCCATTATGTCTGTTCCGCCCTGTGTTCAGCGCGGCTGCCTCAAAGTTGCCACCAAGGTGCCTTGTTTAAGTTCACCTCGCAAGTTCCTGATCGTTAACAGAAAGATATGCGCGGACTTGTGTGCCCAGAAAGCATCAGGCCCTCCATTTTCAGTGGAAGGCCCAAGCAAATCAGGTGTTTATCGGGGGTGCTTCAATCAGACCCAGGGCCGCTGTTGGGCGGTGGCCGCTTCGAAGGCATCAATGGACGCGGCCTTCTCCATCGACAGGCCGATGTCGTCGAGGCCGTTCAAAAGGCAGTGTTTCTTGAAGCTATCGACCTCAAACGCATAGGTCGCGCCGTCCGCGCCGGTGACAACCTGGTTCTCCAGATCGATGGTCAGGCGCGCATTCTCGCCGTTTTCGGCATCCCGCATCAGGGCGTCCACTTGGTCTTGGGGCAGCACGATGGGCAGGATGCCGTTCTTGAAGCAGTTGTTATAAAAGATGTCGGCAAAGCTGGGCGCGATCACGGCGCGGATCCCGAAATCCAGCAGGGCCCAGGGCGCGTGTTCCCGGGAGGAGCCGCAGCCAAAGTTGTCGCCCGCCACGATGATCTGTGCGTTGCGGTAGGCGGGCTTGTTAAGGACGAACTCGGCGATTTCTGCGCCTTCGTCATCGTAGCGCATCTCATCGAACAAGTTCACGCCAAGGCCGGACCGCTTAATCGTCTTCAGAAACTGCTTTGGGATGATCATGTCGGTGTCGACATTGATCAGCGGCAAGGGGGCAGCGATGCCGGTCAAGGTCTCGAACGTGTCCATGGGGCGCCTCCGATTTGGAACGCCCTGCCTCTACCCCTGTGGCACGGCAAAGGTCAACGATGCCCAAAGGGACAGCCAAACCGCGTCGCCGTCCTCCTCGGGCTCGATCGGGACCATGGCGACGGAATCGAGAAGGTATTCGCAGCCTGCTTTCATGGGGATGACGGTGCGCCCCTGATCATCGGCGGTGTGCAAGGTCACCTTCACACTGTCATCGGGATACTTCTCAAAGACCTCGATCTGCGCGCCCGGTTTCGGCGCGCCCTCCAACAAGACCTGAACCGGCATGCCTCCGGCCATGTCGTCGGTGTAGGGGTTGGCTTGGGCCACGATCTCTGTCCGCAGGCCGACGGCGCGATCCTCCCCGATGCCGTCCCCGACGGCGATCAGCGCCTTGGCGAAGCGGCGATAGTCTTCGCGGAACCCTTCCCGCGGCAAGCCGCGTTCGGCGTGGGCCCGGAGGACGTCGGTGAAGGCTTTATGGTGGGCGAACTTTTCGAACTTCGCCCACTCCCGATAGGTCAGGGTCGAGTCTGTCGTTTCGTGCACGATGGTTAACAGACCCTCTGGCACGTCCGGGACCGAAAAGGCGGGGTTGTCACCAATGCGCGCCGGGACAGGCACAACGGTGTCACCGACAATCATGTCGAACCGCGCGGTGCGATTTGGGATGTAGCTGAACGAGGAGCCGGAGAAATCCTCGCCCACGTGAAAACGGGCCGTCACCGGTTGCCCGGAGGCGACGCTGTAATCCTCGGCGCCGATCCAGAATTCATGCGCTTGTGCCCAGGCAGGCAAGATGCAAACTGCCGTGGCAATAAGAACGGAACGAATGGACATGACGGACCTCCTGGGCATACGGATCAAGGTCACGCTCTGGGCGCTGGTGTCAATGCTTTGGCCGGTCACGGTTTTGGCCCATGAGGTCCAGCCAGCGGTGGCCGATGTCGCCATCGGCGCCTCGGCGGTGACGATTGACCTGCGCGTCGCGGTCGAGCCCTTGATCGCGGGGATCGACTTGGCCGGGGTCCAGGACACCGACGAGTCTCCCCTGGCGGATCGCAACGACAGCTTGCGCGCCTTGGCACCTGACGCGTTGGCCGCCGAGTTGGAGGCGGCGTGGCCCGGCATCGCCGCGCAGATCACGTTGCAGGCGGGCGACCAACGGATCGTGCCAGACCTGACCGCCGTGTCCGTCCCCGATGTGCCCGACCTGGACTTGCGGCGGGATTCGCAATTGACCCTAACCGCCGCGTTGCCCGAGGGGGACGCCCCAGTGACCTTTGGATGGGACGCATCCTTGGGGGCCTTGATCCTGCGCCAAGTCAGCGGTGACGGGAGCTATGAGGCGTATCTTACGGGTGGCGCCCTTTCGGACCCGATGCCCCGCGACGGCGTCTATCAGCAAAGCTTGGGCGATGTCGTGGTCCGCTATGTCGTCTCCGGCTTCGATCACATCATCCCCAAGGGTCTGGATCACATCCTGTTCGTGCTGGGCCTGTTCCTCTATTCATTGGCATGGCGGCCGTTGATCTGGCAGGTCACGGCGTTCACCGCGGCACATACAGTGACGTTGGCTTTGGCCACGCTGGGCATTGTGCAGCCGACCATGTGGGTGATCGAGGCGCTGATCGCGTTGTCCATCGTCTGGATCGCGGTCGAGAATATGCTGGGCGGCGCACGCCGCACCATAGGCTGGGCGCGGATCGCCGTGGTGTTCGCCTTTGGCCTGTTGCACGGTTTGGGCTTTGCCTCTGTCCTATCTGAGTTCGGCTTGGGCGAGTTCTTCGTGGCGTCATTGATTTCATTCAATGTGGGCGTAGAGATCGGCCAATTGACCGTGATCGCCGTTGCGTTCCTGCTGCTGGGGTTGCCGTTTGGGAACAAGCCGTTCTACCGCAAGGCCGTGGTCATCCCAGGGTCGCTGATCATCGCGGCCATCGGGGCCTATTGGGTGTTGAACCGCATTGGGGTGGTCGGGGATGTGCCGCTGCTGACGTAGGGGCGCGGGGATGTTTTGGGCGGGCTGCGGTCCGGTCAGGCGTCCTGGCACCCCGTTCCGCGCAGAACTGCGCCCAAGCCTTGGCGTGGCTCACATGTCTCCGCCGCCGCGATTTCCGGCATCAGCCGTCCCGTTTCGTCAATGGGCGGCATCTGCGCTTGACCCGCGTCGAAGCGCTGCCACAACTCTCCGCGCAGGCCGGTTTCCCGCAGGAGGTTCCTGTCCCGCGCCTCATAATAAAATCCGCGCGCGTACCACATCATGGCTTCGTACTCATCCCCATCGGCCACCATCCACGCGCCGCGCAGGTAGCGGACGGAGTATTTCAGCGCGGTGTCCGCATCCAACAATTGCGACGGATCGCCGACCATGCCCATGTTTCGCGCCGTCGCGGGCAGGATCTGCATCATGCCCCAATAGGGTCCATTGCGCGCACTCGCCCGATAGTCGCTTTCGCGTTGGATGACGCGATGCACCAGACTGCGTGGGACGCTGTAGTAATCGGCCCATTTGTTCACGAGGGTGCGCACCTCCTGGGTCTCGCCCGGGAAAAGCGCAGGCTCCAGGATGATCGGCGGGTCCTCTGGCTCGGGCGTGGACACGCAGGCGGCCAAGACAAGGACGATCGGCAGCAGTCGCTTGAACATAGAAAACACTCCCTCGTTTCTTGGGGCGAGATCGTATCTGAATTCAAATCCCAGGGCCATATCTGAGACAGGTGCGGCTGGTCCTTGCCAGCGTTCTTGGGTCGCATCGACGGACGCTTTGTCCTACGGGTGACGTCGAAGGCTGCCGTAGCTGTGAGGGGACCCATGTTTCTAAGTATCTTCGACGTGTTCAAACCGGGGATTGGGCCGTCCTCCTCCCACACGATGGGACCGATGGTGGCGGCCCTTCGGTTCCTGGCATCCCTGCGCGGCGGGTCGGAGCCGGAGCCGGGGGCGGGGCCGCCGGCGCGCGTGACGGTCACATTGCACGGCTCGCTTGCGTTTACGGGTAAGGGCCATGCGACGGACCGCGCCGTTTGTCTGGGGCTGCTGGGGTTCGATCCCGCAACCATCGACATCGACGCGGCAGAGCATGCGCTGGCCCTATGCCGACAGGCGCGGCGCCTTGTGCCCGATGATCTGCCAGAGCTTGCGTTCGACCCGGATACGGACGTCATCTTCGACTACGGGCCGCCCTTGCCAGGCCATGCCAACGGGTTGATCTTTCGCGCCTTCGATGGCGCCGGAAACCTGCGGATGGAGGAGACGTTCTATTCCATCGGCGGTGGGTTCATCGCCACCTCGCAGGACCTGGGCAGTCCCGGCGATCTTCGCGCCGAGAAGGCGGCCCATGGCTTCCCCTACCCCTTCGGTTCGGCGGCAGAGATGCTGGAGATGGGCGCAAAGGGGGGCCTAACCATCGCGCAGATGAAATGGCACAACGAAGCGCAATTGACGCCCGAAGCCGAATTGGGTGCGCGGCTGGATGCCCTTTGGCAGACGATGGACGACTGTATCGACCGAGGCCTTGCCCGAGACGGTGTCTTGCCGGGCGGTTTGAACGTGCGGCGGCGGGCCAAGGCCATTTACCACCAATTGCAGTCAGAGGCGGGCCGAAATCTGGCGCAGCCCCATGTGGTGAATGACTGGCTGTCCGTCTACGCCATGGCCGTGAACGAGGAAAACGCGGCGGGCGGACGGGTGGTGACGTCCCCCACCAACGGCGCGGCGGGCGTGGTGCCGTCGGTCCTGCGCTACTATCGCGACCATTGCGTCGGCGCGACGCCCGATGGGATTCGCACATTCCTTCTGACGGCGGCGGCCATTGGGGGGCTGATCAAGCACAACGCGTCGATTTCCGGGGCGGAGGTGGGATGCCAGGGTGAGGTTGGGTCGGCGTCCGCCATGGCGGCGGCCGGTCTGTGTGCCGCGCTTGGGGGGACGAATGCCCAGGTGGAGAACGCGGCAGAGATTGCGCTGGAGCATCATTTGGGCATGACCTGCGATCCGGCGGGCGGGCTGGTCCAAGTGCCGTGCATCGAGCGGAACGGCCTGGGCGCCATCAAAGCCGTATCTGCCGCGTCCCTGTCATTGCGTGGGGACGGGACCCATTTCATGCCGCTGGACAATTGTATCGAGGCGATGCGTCAAACCGGCCTCGACATGTCTGAAAAGTACAAAGAGACCAGCCAAGGGGGCTTGGCGGTCAACTTGCCGGAATGCTGACGTCCGGCGACGGGTTGGCGGTGATCCCGGCGGCGGCGCGCCGCCGGAATCGCCGTGTCACACGCGCCGTTATGCCGGGGACCGGAATACAAAAATGGCAACAAACACGGCAATCAAAACAAGAATGCCGATACCGACATGCCCCATTCCAATCTCTGATCCGTGAATTGCGCCAAGCGCGTCGCCGATGCAGATCGGCCCTGTCTTCAAACCATCGAAGCATACATTCATTACTAAGCACCCCGTCATAAACACGATCTGAATACCGTCCGAATGGGGCAATCTCGTGGCGGGATCGTTGAATGTGGCGGGACAGAGGCCAAATGCGGCGCAGAGTGGCGGCAGATCGGCAAAAATTCGCGCATCTTTACCGCGGTTTCGTGGGGAATTCGCTCAATTTACCCATCGTCAACTTTGCCCCAAGAAAGCCCTTGATGCCCCCGTTTTGGGTGATTCATTCGGCCAATCGGATGATGTATTGTTGACCCATCACTTCCAAACTTGCGGCGTCGCCCAGTTTGTCGACCATCTTGCCCACGGCCTCTTTCACCGGTGTGCCTTGGCCATCGTTCCAGTGGTAGTCATCGCCCGCAATAACGCCGCCGGGTTTGACCTTTTTGGCAGACAGCGCAAGGTCCATGCCAACGAACGGTTCATTGTGGTTGCCATCGATATAGATCCAATCGAGGGAGTCGTCTTCCATCTCCAGCAAGGCATCCTGGGAGGTTGCGCGGTGCAGGTGGACACGGTCGTCGCCCGCGAATTTGTCTGCGACCATTTCGTGCATTTGCGGCATCCGCTCGGCGTTTTTCTTGCGCCCGAAACCGGTGTTGTTGAAGCGCGGATCATATTCCCATGGGTCGATGAGGTGCAGCGCCGTCGGAGTGCAAACCTCTAGAATTACTTCACTAAATCGACCTTCCCACACGCCAACCTCGGCGCCCACGCCGTTTTTGGGCAACGCTTCCAGCATGCGGCGCCGGGTCTCATCTCTCTTTCCTGCCATATCCGTTCCTTCAGGCGGCTGAGCCCACCGTTTCTTGTGTCGTTAACTCATCCCACAAGGCGCGGTAGCGCGCGTCTTGTATAAGCTCTTGAAATTGCTCTCGGTGCCAGGCGACGCCTTGCTTGTGCAACTGCCGGATGCGCCGGTCGGCTCGCAACTCGGCTAGGGCTTCGGCAAAGCCGGGGGCGCCTTTGGTCAGCGTCTTGTCGCGGCCGCCGGACATGTTCCATTTGTCCCAATACTCGCGGCCCAGATCTTCTCCGATATGGTTGGCGCGACCGCGATTTTTCTTGAGAATATAAGCCTCTAGGGAGCGGAGGGGGTAGTGGTGCATATAGGCAGTTTCCTGGCAGCCATCCCACTTCATCAGCCAGTTTTGCCCCTTATTCATGCGCGCGCTGATGTCTTCGCCCGACGGGGATTTCCACACGATCTTGTCTTTCCAGTCGTCCTTCACGCGCGGGCGGTGCAGGCCGAAATGGTACATTGCTTCTGGCTTGCGGAAGAGGGTTTTGACATCCCGGAATTTGCGACCACCCCGGCGCGGCACAGGCTCACAGGCGGTAAACTGTGCGGTGAGGGGGCGGTCTTTGAACCCCTCGACCCCATTGTTCCCAAACACTTTCCAAGGGAAGCTGACCACGTCCGTCTCTGGACCCAGATCGGCCAACAGACTTTGGATGGTGCCGTCTTCGGTGCGGATGTTGATGAATTCATCGACGTCGGCGATCAGCGTCCAGGAGCATTTGTGCCGCAGAACGTGGTCCCGTGCCCATTTGAGTGCGCTTTTGTGAGGTCCACGTTTGAGGACAGTGTTCACCACATGGGTGACGACACCCATGGCTTCGAGCCTGTCCAGCAACGGGTCGGTGGTGTCGTCACAGTCGTTTGTGAACACTAGAAAATCGGTGAAGCCGATGGCGCGGTGATGGGCGATCCATTCGAGGATGTAGGGCGCCTCATTTTTCATCGTGGAGATGATGAGGAAGCGGTCTTCCGCGGGTCTGGACGAGATTTGGACAACCTCGGGTAACGTCAAAGACCAGAATTGTCCCTTTTGTACAATTTCCGACCCCGGCAAACGGCCCCCCAGATCGTGAACGGCGGCCCGGACGGGCCAACCGACTTCGCGACCGAAATGCCAGCCGCCGCCGGCGATCATGCCGCCGGGTCGAACGACGCGGGCGGCATGCTCCAGATCCGATAGTACGACATCGTACTGTTTGTTCCCATCGAGGAAAATCCAGTCGAGCGCGGCGTCATCCATGGACGCCAACGCCTCGGTCGAGGGTTGGCGAAGGATCGTCGCTTCGGGGTAGGCGGCGCGGATCAGGTCGTGTTGCGCGTCGCGGTCTTCTTGCGGCGCGGCGTAGGCGTGCGGACGGGCGTCTTGCTCGGCATCTTCGCGCCAGGGGTCGATGAGGGTCAATGCGACGGGCTGCGCCACGTCCTGCAGAGGGCGGGTCCAGCGGCCCATATGAGTCCCGACCTCGGCGCCGCGGGCGCCTTTGGGCAAGGCCTCGAAGATGGCCATGGCATTTTTGCGCACTGGCTTCACCCTTTCAGCATCCCCTCAAGCCGCTCCAGCTGTGCGCGGATCGCGGCCTCGGCCTCCGGGTGGCGGGCGACTTTGCGTTTGGCCATGATCCGCTTGAGGTTCGACAAGCTGTCATCGCGGACCACCGCTTCGAGCCTGTCGGAGACCAGCCCGGCGGAAGAGAGCGCAGAGAGCCAATGCTTCAGCATCTCTTCATCCGTTGGCTGCTTCTCGCACCAGACCTGTTCGAAAAGCATCATGATGAAGTCGAGCACCGCGCGGGGCAGGTGCCGCCGATCCTGTTTGAACGGCGAATGGAACACGTCCGTCACGATTTCGTAGGATGGCCAGTAGTGGAGGTAGCCTTCGTCGCCAAGCTCTCGCATCAATTCATCGATGGCAACGCGCAGAACGGCTTTGGATACGGAGTTTGCGCTGATGCAGGATACGGGCCGGAACGTGGCGATCAGAGGCACCGGCGACAGGGTGCAGATGATCTTGGCGTTTGGGCGATGCTTGCGGATCAAATCGTAGATGGCGCGGATATTCTCTTTGTTCTCCTCCACTGAGGTGACGCGGAACTTGTGCCGTTCCGGGTCATACGCCTCCTGCGGGATGGAGCGCCAGAAGACGCCGCCGGTAACTTCATCGTACCAGACTTCGGACAGGCCGAAGGTCAGGATGAACAGGTCGGTCTTGGAGAAGATGTCGAGCGTCTGTTTGCGAATGTCTTCGTCATAGCCATAGCTTTCGGCCTCGTACCCGTGCCACAGCGCCTCTTCGAATTTCTTGCCTTCGAAGGCCCATTCGAATTGCTGGCGGATCACGAAGGAATTCACCATGCCTTCGCCGCATTTGACGACATAGGCGTTGGAGCCTTCGTCGCGGGTGAGAATGTTGTAGTTCCGCTTGGCCAGCCAGTTGGAGATGTTGGCCGCGAAACAGGACCCGAAGGCGGTGATCTTGGTGTCCGGCGTGACGATGCGGGCCGACGGCTCCCAGCCTTGGGTGACCCATTTCAACGTGGCATCCGCGTCGGCCATCTTTTCGAAATCGGGGTTGAAGTTCGTATGCTCCCCCCGGAACCACGTGCGGAAGACGCCTTCCTTGCGGGTGTGCTGGAAGTTGAACGTGTTGGCTTCGGCCTTCTTGTTCATCGGGTCACCTCGTCTTCGGTTTTCATGTCAAACCGGGGACTGTCCGCCGGTAGGAATAGCACATCCGACATGCGCGGTGCGCGGGTCAGGCCGGATAGGAACGAATGGACCTCGAACCCGTGATCGGCCATGAAATTGATCACGTCCGAGAAGCGGTAGCCTTGGGCGAACCGCTTTTTGATGGAAACTTCGGCGATGACAAATTCGCATCGCTCCAGGGTCGCGGTCGCGCCCTTGAGCACTTCTAACTCGTGCCCTTCGGTGTCGATCTTGAGGCCGAAGGGGCCGTTGCGCCCATCGGTGATTTGGTCCAGCGGAAGCATGGGCACGTCGCGTTCGAAATGGTCTTCGGACAGGTCTGCGCGGGCAGACAGGCTGGTCCGAGACGGCCGCTCCGGCTCGATCGCGATGGGAACGCGGCCCGCCGTGGCGCCAAGGGCGGCGTTCACGAATTCAAAGTCCAGCGTGTCGCCCCAGGTCTCTCTCACGGCGTCTTCCGATTCCTCCAAGGCATCAATCAGGAGGAATTTGGCATTTGGAAAGCTGTCGTAAAGAAATGGAGTGCCGCCAAGGACGCCCACGTCGATGATCACGGGGGCCTCAAAGCCATAGCCGCTGAAGTAACGCGCAGTCATCTTGTCGGGCATCGCCATGGGCGGCTGTCCTTTGTGCGGCTGACCAATGGTGGGGGAGTTACACGACCATTGTTTCGAGAAGACTAACGGACGGGTTGGGACCGGTCGAGCCACGCGCCCACCAGGTCGGCCAAACATCGCGCAACCGCAACAGAATGGGGCAGTTTTGTGGCGGGTTGCCCAGCCGGGGTCGCGTCCTGCGTCCGCTTCGCCCTGTCCTATGGCACGGAAACAAAAAGAACCCCTGAACCCGACACGCGGGAACAGGGGTTTAAGTTGCGCCCACCGGACATTGGGACAGTGGGCGCAGGCGGTAACTTGGAATGTCTACGTCTGGCGTTTTGCCGCCATTTCATCGCGAATTTGTTGGCGCAAGGTGTCGATGGCGACGCGCTTGCCTTCGCGTTTGAAGTGCCAATAGGTCCAGCCATTGCAACTGGGCGCGCCCTCATAGGCGGCACCCACTTGGTGAATGGACCCCTTTACATCCTTGCCCGCCAGCGTGCCATCGGCCCGCACCTTGGCGCGGTGGCGCCCGTTCTGGGACAGGAGTTCTTCGCCCGGCCGCAACATGCGGCGTTCGACCAACTGACCGAAGGGGATGCGGGGTTCGGCCCGCTTCGAGGTGGTGACTTCGAGTGCGGCTTTTTCATAGGGGCGGGTGTCGTTGATGCGGGCCTGGGCGAGGGCGCGGTAAGCCTCCTCCCGCTCGATCCCGATAAAGTGGCGGCCCAGCATCTTGGCCACGGCGCCGGTCGTGCCGGTGCCGAAAAACGGGTCCAGGACAACATCGCCAGGGTTGGTCGTTCCCATGAGGATGCGGTGCAGCAGCGCCTCGGGCTTTTGAGTCGGGTGCGCCTTTTCCCCGCGCGCGTTCTTGAGCCGCTCATGCCCCGTGCAAATGGGGAACACCCAGTCAGAACGCATTTGCACGCCATCGTTGGCGGCCTTCAGCGCTTCGTAGTTGAATGTGTATTTCGCGCCTTCTGCCCGGGACGCCCAGATCAGCGTCTCATGTGCGTTGGTCAGGCGTTTGCCCCGGAAATTGGGCATGGGGTTGGTTTTGGCCCAGACCACGTCATTAAGGACCCAGAAGCCCGCGTCCTGGACGGCGGTGCCCACGCGAAAGATGTTGTGATAGCTGCCGATGACCCAAAGCGCGCCGGTGGGTTTGAGCAGGCGCCGGGCGGCGGTCAGCCAGTCGCGGGTGAATGTGTCATAGGCGGCAAAGCTGTCGAACTGGTCCCAATGGTCGTCCACGGCGTCGACGGTCGAATTGTCTGGCCGATGCAGGTCGCCCTTGAGCTGCAGGTTATAGGGCGGGTCGGCAAAGATCAGATCGACGGAGCCTGCGGGCAAGCTGTCCATTGCCGCCACACAATCCCCGGACATGATGGTATCGAGCGGAAGCCGTGCGGCCTCCGGGATGGGTTTTGCCATGTCTGTCGCCTCAAAACACGCCCCGATTTTCCGGGGTCATCGTTACTGCAGACCCACCATGACGGGGCGCGAATCCGGCGTCCACTGATGGAATGCGGCAAGATCGTGTCAGACCGTCTGGCACAAGATGTTGTGGACAGGCTTGAATGATTTGCGATGATGTGGTGTCAGGCCAAGCGTTTCCATGCCCATGCGATGGGCAGCGGTGCCGTAGCCCACATTCGTCTCCCACCCGTAGCCGGGGAATTGTTGCGCCAAGGCAACCATGCCTTGATCCCGCCGCGTTTTCGCCAGAACCGATGCGGCGGCGATGGACAATGACTTGCCATCGCCGCGTTTGATCGTCTCGGCGGGGCAATCCACCCAGGGCGGCATGTCGATGCCGTCGATCAACAGGTGGTCGGGGGTGACGCCCTTGGCCATCAGATCCGCAACGGCGCGTTCCATGGCCAGATGCGTGGCGCGCCGGATGTTGAGGTGGTCGATCTCATCGACCGAGGCTTCGCCGATGCCAAACTGGCAACATTGCCGGAGCAGAGGCTCCATGGCGCCCCGACGTTTGAGGCTGAGCTTCTTAGAATCGTTGAGCCCGTCGGGGGCTTCGCCATGGAGGAGGACGGCGCAGGCCATCACTGGGCCCGCCCAAGGGCCGCGCCCGACCTCGTCCAGGCCCACGACACACCGCGCCCCCCGCGATTGGGCGGCGCGTTCAAAGGAGAGATCGGGTCCGGTGGCCATGGCGGGACCCTGCCGGGCGCGGGCGTGGGCGTCAACGGAGTGACGGGCTTGAGCGGCCCTTTCCCAAACGGCACGAAGATGGTCGGGCCAGTGCGCACGGGTCTCGCCTCTGCGTCCGCCGCCGGGCCCTTTTGGTCGCAATCCGGGCGCGGAGTTGCCAAAGATCCGGGCGCCAACGTAGGAAACACCCCCCGGATTGGTATCGGGGGGTGTCTGGGCAGGGGGGACCTGCACCTTAGAGGATGCGTGCGCGCCTATCTCTTCGTTCCGCTTGCTTGGCCTTCTGGGGGGACCAGTCGGAGAAACGTTCCCTGGGCCAATGCAAGATGGATAGGTCGCGCGTCTCGCATCAGCGGCGGGCGTGCCGCTCGGACCAGCCGTTGCGCGCCAGGCAACGGGGACCGTAGACATTGCGCTGGCCGCGATGGGTGCTGACCCGGCGGATGCAATTCGGCGGCAGGATGCCAGGCCGGGCCACGCGGTTCTGCATGCAGCGCGCGCCATAGGCGGTGACCGCCCGGCCATTGTTGAGCGTCACGTTGCGCCGGCACGTCGAGGGGATGATCCGCACATCCCGGACCCGGTCGCGGTGCCGTGCCCCGCCTTGGCGGTGGCGGGGTTGGATGTGGCTGTGCCGACGGACGGTGTTGTGGTGGCGGGTGGAGGGCGCCACGCGGCGCACCTCCTTGCGGTCTTGCCGACGCTCCAACGCCTCCTTGAGGACATAGAGAGCGACAAGACCACCGACCACGCGGGCCGCGTCTTCCGCATCTGCGCGGACGGGCGTGGTGGCTGCGGGCAGGGCGAGGGCCAGGGCAAGCGTGGCAGCGAGTAGGGACCGAACCATTGGGAACTCCTTTTGAGGCAGGGTTTCTTTTCGATGCCCTGACGATGGCGGACCCGCGCTTTGCGCCTCAATAACCGCGCAATGACATGGGATAACATGGACGCGGTTATTGCCTGCGGGCGGGGTTTCGCCCAAAGGTGGTGCCATGAAAAAAGGTCTTCTCCTCCTCGCGTTCCTTCTGTGCAGCGCCAGCACAGCGCAGGCCGTCTGCTACGCGGACTACAAGGCGAAAAAGGACAACCCCTTGCAATTGCACTACGGTGTGATGCAGGTCCCCGACGGGGCCTGTTCGGTCGGGGCGGCCCGTTCCGTCGTGGCGGGACGGTTGCGGGACGGCTGGCAGTTGCTCAATGTGGTGTCGGTCTTTGGACCCGAAGGTTTGGATCAGAGGAGAGCCAGTGCAGGCGCCTACTTCCTCCGTTACTAAGACCCGCGCCGCGTCTGCCCGCGTCGTGGGCCTGGGAATTGCCGCCATTGTCCTGATCCTGGCGGCAGCGGCGGTATTCTTGTTTGCGACCCTGCCCGATGGCAACGCGTTCAACGCCCGGGTGGAACGTATTTTCGTCGAGAGCAATTTGACGGCCCCCGCAGAGATCGGGCTGTTGGAGGTGCTGGCCCAATCCGGCACCGCCTTTTCCGAAGTCTTGGGCAGTTACCGTGTGGTGATCTTTGTGCTGCTCGTGTTTGCCACGGCCCTCTTAATTGCCTGCGTCGTGTTGCTTGTGGCCATCGTGACACTGAACCGCCGCATGGGAGAGATCGAGCGGTCGGGCATTCAGGTCACCTCCCTCGTGCTGGCGCGGGCGGAGAACGTGGTGATGCTCAACGATATCGAGCTGAAGCTGACCGACAGCGCCATGGAGACGCTGGCAGTTCTGGCGGAGGCGCGGCTGGACGGCGACACGCTGACGGGCACACAGATTGAAGCGATGATCTCGGGCCGGGATGAGACCGAGTGCGAGGAGGCGGCGGGGGCGACCCGGATCAAGCGCCTGCGCGATGCGCTCGGCAATCAGATCGTGACGCATTTGTTGATCCGGAACATCACGCGGCAGGGCTATGTGCTTGCCCTGGATCCGAAAGTGATCCGGATGGTGTGAGGCGGGACAAATTCCTTCATGAAGGAATTTGCGCCGCGCCCGAATTTCCTTTGGGAAGGAAATTGGCACCGCTCAGGGGGCCAGGCTCTCGGACAGTTAGATCAGGTCAATCAACTCTCGACGGCGGCCCATGGGGTCGTCGCCAAGGCCGGAGCGGGCCAGGGCCGCGATGTCGGACCAAGGCGTATCGGCCAGGGCGGGCGTGCCGCGCAGTTTCTCGGCGAAGACGGCGGCGGCGATGGAAAAGCGGACCCCGGCAGGGGCGTCCTGGAGCGGGATCGCGACATCGGCCAGGATCGGCGTTTCGCTTACGACATTGGTCCCACTGTCGGGGGCTTTGTGGCGGATCTTTAGGAAAGCCAACTCTTCGGTATGGGCGCCCAGCGGTGCCACCTCCTCGGCCCCGTGGCGCCCTGGGGGCGTGACGCCATGGGGGCGGCGGATCTCATAGATGGCGGTGACCCTGTGGCCTGCGCCGATTTCGCCCGCATCCACGCGGCCATTGTCGAAGTTGGCCCGGGCCAGGGCGCGCGTCTTATGGCCCAGAAGCCGGTATTGAGACACCTGCGCGGGGTTGAACTCCACTTGCAGTTTTACGTCCTTGGCAATGGTGAACAGCATGCCGGAGACCTGTTCGACCAGGACACGGCGCGCTTCGCGCAGGCTGTCGAGATAGGCGGCGGTGCCGTTGCCTGCTTGGGCCAGGGCTTGCATCGTGTCGTCGCGCAGATTGCCGGTGCCGACGCCCAAGACGCTGAGGAAGATGCCGGTCTTCCGCTTTTGCGCGATGAGCCGTTCCAGCGCCTTGGGGTCCGAAACGCCCAGATTGAAGTCGCCATCGGTGGCCAGGATGACACGATTGGCGCCGCCGTCGATGAACGCCTGTTGGGCCAGGTCATAGGCTGCCTCGATCCCTGCGGCGCCTGCGGTGGCCCCGCCGCTATGGATGCGCGCGAGGGCGTCGCGGATCGTGTCCCCGTCGCGGGCCGGCGTAGGGGCGAGGACCACGCCCGCGCTGCCGGCATAGGTGACGATGGAGACGGTGTCGTCGGGGGCCAACTGCCCCAGCAGCATCTCAAGGGATCGAACCAGCAAAGGCAATTTGTCCCGCGCGGCCATGGAGCCGGAGGCATCCACGAGGAACACAAGGTTCGCGGCGGGACGGTCGGCGTCGCGCGGGGCGTAGCCTTGAATGCCGATATGCAGAAGGTGCGCGCCTTCCGTCCAAGGGCTGTCGGTCACGGTCGTGGTGGCGCGGAAGGGTGTGTCGGGCGTGGTGGGCGCGGGGTAGTCGTAGGCGAAGGCGTTGATCACCTCCTCCGTGCGGACCATGTGCGGTGATGGGATCTGTCCCGCCAGGATCGCCCGGCGCAGGCGCGCATAGGACGCCGTGTCCACATCCGCCGAGAAGGTGGAGACGGGCGCCTCGGCCACGGATTGGACCCCGGAGGCGGGCTGGTTGGCGTAGGTTTCCGATGTTGGCGCGGCGGCGGTGTCTGGGATGGGGGACGCATCGCCGTCCCGGAAACGAAGGACCGGGCGCTTGGGCCGCAAATCCTCGGGCGAGGCATAGTCGTCCGCACGGATGTCACCGCGAAAGAGGCGTTCGGTATCGCGCGTCCCGGCGCTTGGGTGGGTTTGCCCGGCGGGTCACGGCGGGGGCGTCAAGCGATGCCTCGGCGGGCGTCGAGACGGGGACCACCGACGCGCGAAACCGCCGAAATTCCCCCTGTTCCCCCCGTCTGAGATGACGAACTGAGTGACAGGTAGGGCGACGGTGGCTGCCAAAAGGGTGGCAATGGCGGCGCGTGGGATGCTGAAAAGGTGGGGAACCACGGGTTTGCTCCGAATGATCTGAAGGACATTCGAGAGACGGGTGGCGCGGGCCGATCCTTGGGTTTGCTTGGTGTATTCCTGGTCATAGGCCCCAAGACCTGCCCCGATGGCGGCGGCACGGGCGGCGGGGTGCGGCGCGGGGACGTCGCCGCGCAGGCGGTCGAGATCGTCGGTCATGCGGCTTCCTCCTCCATCAAGGTTCTCAGGCGGGTGCGGGCGGCGTGGACATGGTAGCTGACCGTGGCCTCGGCGCAGTCCATGGCGGCGGCGGTGTCCGCGTGGCTCAGCCCCTCGCCATAGACCAGGGTGACGGCCATACGCTGTTTCGGCGGCAAGTGCCGGACCGCGGCCCAAAGGCGGGCGACGGCGGCGTCTTCGGAACTAGTATCCGGGTCTTGCGGGGGCTCCGCCGCCCAGGCGTCTTTGAGGCGACCGTCGCGCGCGCGTTTGCGGCCATGATCGCGGGCGGCGTTGAGGACGACCTTGTAGGCCCAGGTTTCAAACTGCCCTTCCCGCGACCAAGACCGCAGGGCCTTGGGCAGGCGCAGGCATACGTCTTGGGTCACATCTTCTGCCTCATCCCGGCGGCCAGAACAGCGGTAGGCGGCGCGTTCGAACAGGTCGTAGTGGCGGTCGAGCAGGCAAGCGAACGCCGTCCGGTCCCCATCCAGGGCGCGGCCCGCCAACTCGGCATCCGACAGGGATTTGATCTCAACTACGACGCGCATTTGACCTGGGACGCGCCTTGCTGGCGATTCCTTTGGTCGTGGCGCGATTTTTCTTTTGGATAGGCCCGCCGTGTTTGGCCCTGCACAGCATGAAAGCCACACACCCATGGGCGGGCATGTGTTTTCCATGGACCAGCAGGCACCGCTTTTGCTACCATCGTGGAAACGGGGCCGTCAGAGCACCCAAATCGAGCATATAGCCCCACAAGGCACATTAGGCATGACCTCACCGCAGCGGTTTTCTGAACTGCCCGAATATGCGTTCCCGCGTCTGCGGACCCTGCTTGGCGATTTGGCGCCGGGCAGCAACGCACCCGTGCAAATGACCATCGGTGACCCGCGCCATGATCCACCCGCCTTTGTGGGCGAGATCATTGCCGCCAATAACGCAGGCTTCATGGGTTACCCGCCCAATGAGGGTGCGCCCGAATTGCTGCAGGCCTGTGCGGGGTGGCTGGATCGCCGCTATGGCTATGGCGCTGATCCGGCGACAGACATCCTGGTTCTCAACGGCACGCGCGAGGGGCTTTACAACACGTGTATGGCACTTTGCCCGGAGCAGAAGAACGGCCAGACGCCCGCCATTCTGACGCCCAACCCGTTCTATCAGGTCTATGCCGTCGCGGGTCTGAGCGTCGGCGCCCAGCCGGTCTATATCAACGCGACCGAAGCGACGGGGCATTTGCCGGATTTCCACGCCGTGGACCCGGGAGTGTTGGGGCGGGCGGCGATTGTCTACATCTGCTCCCCCGCCAATCCCCAAGGTGCGACGGCTTCGCTGGACTATTGGTCGGGCCTGCTGGACCTGGCTGAGACCCATGATTTCAAGATTTTCGCCGATGAGTGCTACGCGGAGGTCTATCGCGACACGCCCCCCACTGGTATCCTGGAGGCCGTCCGGACCAAAGGCGTGGACCCCAACCGGGTCGTCGCGTTCCACTCCCTTTCCAAACGGTCGAACTTGGCCGGGCTCCGGTCTGGCTTTGCCGTCTCTGGGCCAGAGAACATCAGACGTATGCGGCAGTTGCGGGCCTACGCAGGCGCGCCGTTGCCATTGCCGTTGCAAATGGCGGCCGCCGCCGCCTGGTCCGATGAAGATCACGTGATTGCCAACCGGGCGCTTTACGCGGCGAAATTCAAAGCCGCTGAAGACATCCTGGGCGACGTGCCCGGTGTCACCATTCCGCAGGCAGGGTTTTTTCTTTGGTTGCCGGTGCCCGATGGCGAAGCGGCGACACTGAAGCTGTGGACAGAGGTGGGCGTCAAAGTCCTGCCCGGCACCTATCTGGCGCGCGACACGGAGGCCGGAAACCCGGGCCAACCCTATATCCGCGCGGCTTTGGTCGCGCCGCTTGATGAAACAGTGGCTGGGCTGACCCGCCTGCGCGACTGCCTTTATGGTTAAGGAATAAGAACATGGCGTATCAAGTCAGACAACGCGACCCGCTCCTTGACAGCAATGTCCAGATTTCCCTGGCCCGCCGGGGGCGCGAGGGGTTGGGCGTGGTGGTGGCCCTGATGGGCCTGCTGCTGTTTGCGATCCTGTTCAGCTACCATCCCGAAGATCCCAACTGGTTGGCCGCCACCGATGCGCCCGCACAGAATTGGTTCGGCATCTTCGGCGCGTCTATCGCGGCGCCCCTGCATTTGATCCTGGGCTATGGCAGTTATGGTCTGGCCCTTGGCGGCTTGGTCTGGGGCGCGCGTTTTGCGTTCCACTGGGGGTCGGAGCGGGCCTTGCCCCGCGCTTTGTTCGTCGGCGGCTGGGTTCTGGTGCTGTCGATCTATTGGTCGTCCACGCCGCCGGGGGCGAATTGGGTCGAAGATCATGGGCTGGGCGGCATGTTCGGCGACACGATCATGGGCGCCATCTTGGCCATGTTCCCGTTTGGCGCGGCGTTCGCGTTGAAGGTGCTGTCTTTCTTGCTTGGCATAGGTTCCGTGGGGTTGGGCGTTTGGGTCATGGGCTTCACCCGGGACGACCTGCTGAAAGCGGGTCTGTTTCTGCTCGCGGGCTTTGGGTCCGCCTGGCATATCGGGCTGGTCGCCACTGGCACTGTGGCGAAGGGTGCTGCCACGGGCACGGCGAAGACCGCCGTTAAGTTGAAAGAGCGGCGTCTGGCGAAGGTCCAAGCGCAAGCCTTGCAAGAGGAGCCGCAGATCTTTGAGGAGAGCCGCGCGCCCCTTCTCTCCATCGGCAGCCTGAAGCAAGGCCTGTCCAGTCTTTTGCCGAAGGGCCGGGCCCTGCCCGATTATGACGACCGGGAGGAGCCGGATCTGGGCGCGCCGATCCCTGAGGATGCGCCCCAAGACGACCGCATCCAGGCGCGCATCGCCAATGCCGTGCGCACCCGGGTGCGCCGCGCCAACATCGCCCAGGCCCTGGCGCCCGCGCCGACCGCGGAGCCTGCTTTGCGCGCAGATCCGACCGCTGCCCCCGTGCGGGCGGAGCCGCCTTTGACCGCAATGCCACCCGCGCCTGCGGTCGACGCCCCGCAGGATGAGGACCCGTTGATCGAGTCCGACGCACCCGAGCCTGCGCCCGAAACCGTCACCTTCAGCCATACGCCCGCGCAACCGGCGTTGAACCGCCGTGTGGTCCAGGCGCAAGCGAAACCGGCCAAACCCTCCTCCCAGGCCAAGGCGGAGGCACAGCCCGCCTTGCAATTCGAAGACAAGATGGCCGCCTATGAGACGCCACCCCTGGCCCTGCTGGCCGACCCGGGCACGGTCGAACGCCATCACCTGTCGGATGATGCGTTGGAACAGAACGCCCGGATGCTGGAAGCCGTGCTTGATGATTATGGCGTGAAGGGAGAGATCGTCAGCGTCCGTCCCGGCCCGGTGGTGACCATGTACGAATTGGAACCTGCGCCGGGCCTCAAAGCCTCCCGCGTGATCGGGTTGGCCGATGACATCGCGCGGTCCATGTCGGCTTTGTCGGCGCGTGTGTCTACGGTGCCCGGTCGGTCTGTCATCGGGATCGAATTGCCCAATGAGAAGCGGGAAAAGGTTGTGCTGCGCGAAATCCTCGCGGTCCGCGATTTCGGCGACAGCACGCAGGCCCTGCCTTTGGCGCTTGGAAAAGATATCGGCGGCGCGCCCATCGTGGCGAACCTGGCCAAGATGCCTCACTTGCTGATCGCGGGGACCACGGGGTCCGGCAAGTCGGTGGCCATCAATACGATGATCCTGTCGCTGCTTTACAAACTGACACCGGAAGAGTGCCGGATGATCATGATTGATCCAAAGATGCTGGAACTGAGCGTCTATGACGGCATCCCGCACCTTTTATCGCCCGTCGTGACCGACCCCAAGAAGGCCGTGGTGGCCCTGAAATGGGTCGTAGGCGAAATGGAGGACCGGTATCGCAAGATGTCCAAAATGGGCGTCCGGAACATCGACGGGTTCAATGGCCGCGTAAAGGACGCGCTGTCCAAGGGGGAAATGTTCAGCCGCACCGTCCAAACCGGCTTTGACGATGAAACCGGCGAGCCGGTGTTCGAGACCGAGGAGACCGTGCCCGAGAAGATGCCCTATATCGTCGTCATCGTGGACGAGATGGCCGACTTGATGATGGTTGCGGGCAAAGAGATCGAAGCCTGCATCCAACGTCTGGCGCAGATGGCCCGGGCGTCTGGCATCCACTTGATCATGGCCACGCAGCGCCCTTCGGTCGATGTGATCACCGGCACGGTCAAGGCCAACTTCCCCACGCGGATTTCCTTCCACGTGACGTCCAAGATCGACAGCCGCACCATTCTGGGTGAAATGGGGGCCGAGCAACTGCTGGGCATGGGCGATATGCTGTACATGGCCGGTGGGTCGAAGATCACCCGCGTCCATGGGCCGTTCTGTTCCGACGAAGAGGTTGAAGAAATCGTCAACCACCTCAAGAGTTTCGGCCCACCTGAATATGCGTCCAGCGTGCTGGACGGCCCCGATAGCGAAGCGTCGTCCGACATTGACGCAGTGCTCGGTCTGGGCGGGAACACGGGCGGCGAGGATGCCCTTTACGACCAAGCGGTCGCCATCGTGGCCAAGGACCGCAAATGCTCCACGTCCTATATTCAGCGCAAGCTGGGCATCGGCTACAACAAGGCCGCGCGCTTGGTGGAACAGATGGAGGACGAGGGTGTCGTCAGCGCCGCCAATCATGTGGGCAAACGCGAAATCCTCATCCCCGAGGCATAGGCGGCGGGGGCCGAGCGCGCCTTTCGAAAGGTCTTAGGCGCTGCGCGGGCGGTAGGTCGCAAAGGCGATGCCCGCAAGGACAAGACCCGCCGCCGCCATGGCGCGGGTCGAGGGCACCTCTGCCAACAGCACGGCGCCCAACCCCATGGCGATGACGGGGACGGAAAGCTGCATGAGCCCTGCCGTGGTACTGCCCATGCTGGGGAGCACGCGGAACAGGATCGCATAGCCGATCCCGGACGCCACTGCGCCGGAGGCGACGGCCATGGCCGCGCCGACCAACGTCACTGGCGCTTGTAGCCAAACCGGCGCCAGCAGCACGAAGACCCCGGCGGCGGCGATGAAGTTCCCGGCGGAGCCTGCAAGGGGGCGTGGTTCCAACCGGCCGGCCAGGGTGTACACGCCCCAAGCGGCCCCCGCGACGATCATCAGGGCCGCATCGGCGAGATTGGTCTGGGTCGTGCCGTCGGGCCAGAGGAGCCATGCAAGCCCGCCAAGGGCCAAGGCCATCCCGCCGATCTGTCGCGCATTCGTCCCCTCGCCCCGTTGCAAAGCAATGCCGAACAGGGTCAGTTGCACGGTGGCGAACAGGATCAGCGCGCCCAATCCCGCATCCAGGCTGCGATAGGCGAGCGAGAAGCCCACCAGATACGTGACAAGCGCCGTCGCAGCTATCCAGCGTTGCGCCCCCCGGACAGAGATACCGCGGCGCGCGGCCAGAAGGCCCAGGACAATTGCGCCCGCGCCCACACGGATGGCGGCAAAGGCCAAAGGGTCAGTGCCGTCCAGGACGCCTGCGCGCGTAAAGAGAGAATTGGTCGCCAGTAGAACCATGGCGATGCAGGCGAGGACGAGGGTATTCATGGCGCCTTGGTGCGCTGCTTGGCGCGGCTTGTCGAGGGGCGGCGGTGTTCGCGTGGCAACGCGTTATGCCAAGGCCGCCTCCATGGCGGCGCCCAGGCGCAGCAAGCCTTCCTCTTGCATCGGCGGGGCCAGGGCCATGACACCGCAAGACGGCACGCCCGTGGGCACGGTCAAGCCGCAGAGGCCGAGCACATTGCCCACCCGTGTGTTGCGCAGCGCCAGAAGGTTCTCGGACACGTAGTAGGCGTCATCGGTCATCAACCGGGCCCGATCGGGCGGGGTGATCGCCACGGTCGGCAGAAGGACGGCGTCGAACCCGGCCATTTGGTCCAGGAAGGCGGCCTGGGCGGCGGCGCGCGCGCGGTAAGCGGCCAAAACCTCGGCGGCATCCATACCTGCGCCGGTGCGGAACCGTTCTAGAATGCGGTCATACATCAGTTGCGGCGCGGCTTCGATGCGGTCGCGCCAGATCGCGTAGGCTTCGGGCGAGAAAAGATAGGGCGTAAGCTCCATGGCTTGGTCCACAGCGGGCAGGCGGTCCCATACGATGTCGGCGCCGTGGTCGCGGAACACGCGCGCGGCATGGGTCAGGGCCGTGCGCGGGGCGTCGCGGCTGCTTTCGGTGTAGTCGGCCAGCACCAGGAGGCGGCGACCCTTCAACGTGGCGCCGGACAGGTCGGCGGGTGTGCCGCCTTCCAAAAGCGCGAGGCCCAGGGCCGCGTCCTCCACATTGCGGCAGAGGGGCCCCAGAGTGTCCATGCTTTCGACCAGGGGCACGCAGCCTTTGGTCGATACCCGTCCCAAGGTCGTCTTGAGCCCCACCAAGTCGTTCCAGGCCGACGGGGTCCGGACCGAGCCGCCGGTGTCCGACCCCATCCCCAACGGGGCAAGGCCATGCGCGACCGAAGCCGCCGCGCCCGAAGAAGACCCGCCCGGCACCAGCTCCGGGTCATGGACATTGGGCGGCGTGGCCGTCACCGGGTTGAGGCCCAGCCCAGAGAAGGCCAATTCACTCATATGGGTCTTGCCAAGGCAGACCGCGCCCGCCGCGGTGGCGTTGGCCACGACCTGTGCGTCCCGGGCGGGCACGCGACCCTGGAGAAGGGCAGAGCCCGCTTCGGTTGCGATGCGCGCGGTGTCGAACAGGTCCTTCCAAGACACGGGCACCCCGTCCAAAGGTCCGCGCCGTTGACCGCGGCGGGCGCGGTCGGCGGCGGCCTGCGCCTCTGCCCGGGCGCGATCAGGGGTGACGCGGGCATAGATAAGATCCCCGTAAGGGTGGTCTGCGATGGCGGTCAGATAGGTCTCGCACAAGGCAACGGGGTCGATATCGCCGCGCGCGATGCCGCGGCCCAGGTCGCCTGCGGTCTGTCTTAGCCAGTCTTGCATCGTCCCCTCCGTCGTGGCGTAGGGGCAGGGTAAAGCAGGATGACGGCGGGGTGAACTGCTGCAATCGCGGTTTCAGCGGGGGCGATTGCCCAATGGGTCCTTGCACCTGTCCAAACTGCCTATGGGGGCGCAGCCTGTCATCGTCATATCGTCGCGGATGGGGCAAAGCCGGTATCCGCCGTTGGACAAACCTAGAAAGCTACGCCATTTCGGGCCCATGGATACGGACGTTTTGATCGTTGGCGGCGGGTTGAATGGCCCGCTGGCGGCCTTGGCCCTGGCGCGCATCGGCCTGCGCAGCACGATCATCGATCGCATGCCGCGGGCCACGTTTGATGCGGCGTTTGACGGGCGGTCCTATGCGGTGGCGCTCGGGTCCGTCCGAATGCTGCGCGCGATGGGTTTGTGGGACGGGCTGGCCGAGACAGCGCAACCGATCACCGGCATCCGCGCCAGCGATGGCCGCCAGGGTGAGGGGGCCTCGCCCTTGCATTTGGCCTTTGACGCCGCCGAAATTGCCGAGCCGTTCATGGGCCAAATGGTAGAGGATCGGTTCCTGCGCCCGCACCTTTTGGCGGCCTGCGACGCGGAGGATATGGTCACGCTCCGCTTTGGCGAAACCGTGGTCGGGCAGACGGCAGAGGCGGGTCAGACATCGGTCACGTTGGGGGATGGCACGGTCCTGTCGGCCCGTTTGCTGCTGGGCTGTGACGGGCGGGGGTCGGCCACGGCGGCGCGTGCGGGCATCAAGCGCGTGGGGCGGACGTATCATCAGACGGCCATGGTCTGCGCCGTGGCCCATGGGGCGGACCATGGCGGTACGGCGCATCAATTCTTTATGCCTGCGGGGCCGCTGGCGATCCTGCCGCTGCGCGGCAACCGGTCCAGCATCGTCTGGACGGAGACGGCCGCGGGCGCAACATCCCTGAACGCCTTGCCCGATGCGGAGTATCTGGAGATCCTTCGCCCCCGGTTTGGGTCTTTCTTGGGCGACATCCGGCTGGAGGGCGCGCGCCATTCCTACCCGCTCAGCCTGACATTGGCCGCGCGGTTCATCGCACCGCGCCTGGCCCTGGTGGGGGACGCGGCCCACGGTATCCACCCCATTGCCGGGCAAGGTCTGAACCTGGGCTTTCGGGATATCGCCGCCCTGGCCGAGACTTTGGGCGCGGCCAAGCGGCGGGGTGACGATATTGGCGCGGCGCCCGTGCTGGCCGCCTATGAGCGTTGGCGTCGGTTTGATACGACCGCCATGGGCGTTGCGACCGATGCGGTGAACCGCCTCTTTTCCAACGACAATCCATTGCTGCGCTTGGGCAGAGACCTGGGCATGGGCGCCGTGTCTGCCTTGCCCGCCGTCCGCCGCGCCTTCATCCGCGAAGCCGCGGGCCTGACCGGTGATGTCCCGCCGCTGATGCGGGGGTAAGGCAAACTCTTCCTGAAGAGTTTGCCTTCGAAGATCGTTCCGGAACGATCTTCTACCGGCGTTTCCACCCGCGTCGCGCCCCAGGGGTTTTGGAGTGAAAGCCAGGCGGACGTTTTCGGACCCATTTGACAAAGCGCGCCAGGCGCGGGTGGGTGCGCAAGGCCTCGGGCGTGTTCCAGAGCCGCGCCAACTCCGCCTCGGACGCGCTGGCATGGATCTCATTGTGGCAAATCTGGTGGACCAGAACCGTTGGCCCGCCTTTGCCGCCGCGCAGCTTGGGCACCAAGTGATGCCAGCTTTGCGGCATCCCCGGCAGGACGGGCCGTTGGCATAGGGCGCAGAGGGGGTGGTCCGGCGCGTCTTCGTCTGACATGAGCCGAAGGATGGGGCAGATCCGACACAGAGCAAGGGCTACCGTGATCGGGGCGGGTCCGGCCGGGTTGATGGCGGCGGACCGGCTGGCCGTCCGGGGCATCAAAGTCGATATCTATGATCGCATGCCCAGCCCCGCGCGCAAGTTCCTGATGGCGGGCAAGTCCGGCCTGAACATCACCAACACCCGGCCTGGCCCCGTGGCCTTTGACGGTAACGCGCGCCTGGAGGCGATCTTGGAGGCTTTTGGGCCGACCGACGTCATGGCGTGGATGGACGGTTTAGGGCAGGCGCATTTCGTGGGGTCCTCCGGTCGGGTTTTTCCCAAGGCGATGAAAGCCTCGCCCCTGTTGCGCGCCTGGCTGACCCGTTTGAACGCGGCGGGCGTTACGATCCACCGCCGTGCCCTCTGGACCGGGTGGGACCATGCCGCACTCTGCTTTGAAGGGATGCCGCCCGTGCAAACGGATGTGACGGTCTTAGCGCTTGGTGGCGGATCTTGGGCGCGGCTGGGGTCTGACGGGGTATGGGCGCAGATGCGCGGATTGGCGAACCATGTCGCGCCGTTTCAGCCGTCCAATATAGGGCTCCGCAGATCCTGGAGCCCGCATATGGCGCCGCATTTCGGGGCGCCGCTGAAGAACCTGGTCTTGCGCGCGGGTGACCTTCGGACCCGGGGCGAGATCGTGCTGTCCGAACGTGGGATCGAAGGCGGTGGCCTCTACCCCCTGACACCGGCTTTGCGTGCGCGGGCGCCCTTACTGTTGGACCTGAAACCGGACGTGCCCTTGGCCCAAGTGGCGGAACGTCTGGCGGCGCGCGGCAAAGCCAGTTGGTCCAATCACCTGCGCAAGGCCCTGCGGCTGTCGCCTGCCGCCATCGGATTGCTGAACGAAGTGCTGCACCCCCTGCCCAATGATTTGGCGGCCCACATCAAAGGGCTCCAGGTCCCGACCGAGGGGCTGCGCCCGTTGGACGAGGCCATCTCCACGGCGGGTGGGCTGCGTTTCGATGCCCTTACGCCCGAACTGATGATGCGCGACCGCCCTGGCACCTTTGCCTGTGGGGAGATGTTGGATTGGGATGCACCCACGGGGGGCTATTTACTGACAATATGTCTTGCCACGGGCCGCTGGGCCGGGGACGCGGCGGCGGCCTATTTGGGGCAATAGGGGCAATTTCGCTCGGGCTGGGTCCTTCCCAATAAAACGCCGCCTGACAGTCTGCTCGCGCGTTTTCGGGTTTCGTCGGATGCGACACCGCCCCAGGGGGTGCCCTGCCGGGCTCCGTCCGGGGTCAGTCTTGGGGGCTGAATGATGGCTTCTTTGGCCCCGGCCGCAGCGTCATGCGCGAAACTGAGCGAGCCAGCCAAGGGTCGCTTCCGTGTCCTCTCCGGGCTTGTACTCCGCGCCCAAAGGTCCGTCCCAATCAAGGGCGGGCAGCAGGCGGTCATAGGCAATCTCTCCGCGGTTCGGCGCCCCTCTCTCGGGCACCGAGGCGAATTGCACATGCCCGATAATGTCGCGGAGCGCCGTGAAGCGGCGGGTCAGGTCCCCCTCCATCACCTGCACATGGTAGCAGTCGAACATCAGTTTGACATTGGGGCGGTCCACTTCGGCGATGATCTCGGCGGCTTGGTCCGTGGTGGTCAGGAAGTAACCCGGCGCATCGTAGCGGTTCAAAGGCTCCAGCAGGATGGTCATTTCGGGTGCGGTGTCGCAGGCATAGCAGAGGGCGTCGACGAAGCAGCGATGCGCTTCGGCCCCTTCGGCAAAGCCCGCCATGCAATGAACGGCCCCCGCGCCGATCACCCGCCCATAGGCGATGGCCTGGTCAATGGCGGCCCGGGCCGCGGCCTCCTGGCCGGGAACTGCACAGAGACCGTTGCCGCCGCCTTTGGAGGTGTTGAGCCCCAGGGCGGGCAAGCCTGTCTCGTCCAGAACGGCGCGCACATCCTTGGCGGGCACGTCGTAGGGCCAGTGAAACTCCACCGCGTCAAAGCCAGCCGCGCGGGCGGCACGGATGGCGTCCAGTAAGGGCAGATCCGCCCAGAGAAACCCAAGGTTGGCAGAAAACTTCATTCGTCCCAGTCCACGTTGAATTTGGTCACCAAGGCGTGCACATCCGTATCGGTCAGGCCGCGCGCCCCCATGCCGCGCGTCATCAGGGTCAGCTTGGCGGTGGCTTCCAGCTCTTCGATGGCATTGCAGGCGGCCTCCACGTCTTTGCCCGCGACCACGGGACCATGGTTGGCAAGCATCACCGCGGACCGTTTGCCCGCCAACCCGCGCACCGCGTCGCCCATGGCGGGGTCGCCGGGCATGAAGTAGGGCAGCAAGCGGACCCGCCCCAATTGCATGATGCCGTAGGGCGTGAGGGGCGGTAGAAAGTTGTCTTCGTCCACCTCCGGCAGCATGGACAGCGCGACGGAGTGGCACGAATGGAGATGCACGACCGCGCCCGCCGTGCTGCGCGTGTCGTAGAACGCCGCGTGCAGGGGCATTTCCTTTGTGGGCTTGTCACCCGAGATATGCCGCCCCTCGGCGTCGAACCGAGCCAGCCGCCCAGGGTCGAGCCGCCCGAACGACGTGCCGGTGGGCGATACCAGCACGCCGCCATCCTCGGTCCTGGCGGAGATGTTGCCCGTGGACCCATGGGTCAGACCCCGGTCATAGAGGGACCGCGCCATGGCGCACAGCATCTCGCGCAGTTTGATATCGCTCATGTGTCCCCCTGGGCCTGGGCGCGGCGGAACGCAGGGCGCGCGCGCATCATCGTCATGTGCGCGCGCAAAGCATCCGGCAAGGCAAAGCCGCGCCCCTTGGCCCAAGAACAGCAATGGGCCAGTAGGAAATCGGGCACCACGGGGTTGGCGCCCATCAGGTAAGATCCCGCGCCAAGCGCGGCGGCCAGACCTTCGGCATGTTGTGCGAACTGCCATTCCAGGCTGTCTTTCACCGCTGGCACCCGATGGTCCTCGGGCAGCACGAAAGAGTGCTTGGCATAAGCCCAGAGCACGGCGTCCAACTGCTCGTTGATCCGTTGCGTTAGCGCATCTTGTTGGCCGCGTGCGTAGCTGCCGGGCGGATGGGTCAACCGCCCCTCTCGGTCGGTCAGCAGGGTCATCATCGCCACGGAGTCGGTCATGCGCCCTTCGGGCATATCCAGCACCGGAACCTTGCCCGATGGATGGACGGCAAGCGCCTCGGGGCTGCGCGGTTTGGCGGTCACAAAGCTGTAGGGCAGCCCCAACTCCTCCAACAGCCAGAGGGGCCGGATCGCGCGGGATTGGACATGCCCATAAAGGGTGTAGGTCATGGCACCTCCTGCCTGATCGCCCGTGCGAAGGCGGGGCGGGCCTGCATCATTTCTGTGTGGCGATGTAGGGCGTCGGGCAGCGGGAAGTCTTGGCGCAAGGCCCAGATCGCGCAATGGGCCAGCACGAAGTCCGGCACCAGAGGGTCTGCGCCCAGCAGGTAAGGACCGTGCCCCAGAAGATCGGCCAACGCGGTTCCGTTCTGGGCGAATTGCCAGCGAAGCGAGGGGAAAACCGCCGCAACCCGCTGAGCCTCTGGCAGAAAGAGCGTGTGCTTGGCATTCTCCCACAAAAGAGCGTCTAAGCGCTCTAGGATGGTGTGGGTCAGGGCATCTTGCTGGGCACGGGCAAAGGTCCCGGCGGCCCGGGTGAATTGGCCATGGCGATCAGACAGGTAGGTCATCATGGCGACAGACTCCGTCAAACGTCCTTCGGGTGTGTCCAAAACCGGAACTTTGCCATCAGGGGAGGCCGCCCGTGCCTCGGCACTGCGGGGCGCAGCGGTGACAAAAGTATAGGGCAGGCCCAGCTCTTCCAAAAGCCAGAGCGGTCGAAGGGTGCGGGACCGAACATGGCCGTAGAGCGTGTACATCCGCGCTACCTCACCATCATGGCGAGCCGGATCAACGCCCGTTCCATGACTGCCATCTGCGGCGCGCGGGAGGCAGAGCGAAGCGTTAGGTCCGTATCCATCAAGATCGCCAGCGCCGCCTCCAGCTTGGCAGCGCCCCAACTGCGCGCCTGGCGGTCCATGGCGTCGCGGCGGGGGCCGTAGACCGGCGGGCGCAGATTGCCGACGCCCCCGCCTATGGCGGCTTGGTGCAGTTGCTGGAAGTGCCGGGTCGCGAAGATCACCAACGCCACGGCCGCCACACCTTGCCCGCCCAAGCGTTTCATCAATGGGCCGATGGCGGCGGCTTGGCCATTGGCGGCCGCAGCGATCACGTCGTCGGTCTCCGCGTCCACGGTGGCGGGCGCCATGGCGGCGACCATGTCGGGCGTGACGTCTTCGCCCGCAGCATAGAGCGCGATTTTGGTCAGGGTCTGGCGAAAGTCGCCAGGGTCCAGGGCGGTGGCCAGGGCGTCGATGTCTCGGCGTGCGTCGTTCGTGAGGGTCAGCGCTTCGGCGGTCAAAGCGGCCTCGACCTCGTCGCGGCCCATTGGGTCATCATAGAGACCCACCGCCACCGCCTTGGGATGGCCCTCAAACGCTTTGCGCAGCTTGGAGGTTTTCTTGAGCGCGCCAGCCGTCACCACCAGCGCGGCATCGCCGGCGACCCAGCCGTCCAAGGCCGACAAGATCGGCTTGGCCTGCACCTCGGTCACGCCATCCACAAACACAACGCGCTGGCCTGGGAAAAACCCCACGGCCTTCAACCCGTCCAACACCGCAGTCGGGTCCGCCTTCACGTCGGCGCCAGACAGGCGGGTCAAGCGCATCTCTTCCTCGGCGCCCGCACCGGCCAGGTTCTTGATCAACTCCTGCCGTTTGAGGGCCACGCGCATGGCGTCGGCCCCATAGATCAGCGCACCTGCCGTACTGGGGTCGGGCTTGGCAAAGAACCGCGTCGCCTGGGCGCCACGCAAATTCATAGGGTCGCGGCCTCCGCCAACAGGCGGGTCACCACTTTGTCCGCCAAGATGGTCATCAGCCGCCGCTGAGCGTCCCGCTCCGACTCCAAGGTCGAAATAGTAGACCCCGTGGCGGAGTAAGCTGTGAACGATGCCTCGGCGCCGCTGAGCGTGGGCGTGTCGGCCCCCTGCTTGGTCAGCTGCCAAACCAAGCGTCCCTCTAGGTTGAAGCGCGTGATGTTGTTGGAGCCGTCGATGGCCAGGCCCGTTTCCTCGGTCGAGAGGGTATAGGTCAAGTCATAGCGCGCCGCGTCCGGTGGGCCGAGCCGGTCCTCGAACCGGCGGGTGAAGGCAAACTCCAGATCGGTATCCGGATCCTGCGCGCGGACAGCGCCCCGCAACGCGGCGCCCGACCCGCCCGGACCATTGACGGGCGTGAACCCGCATCCCACGAGGAGCGCCGCACCCGCGGACACCAAGAACGCGCGCCTAGAGAACAACATTCACAATCCGTCCCGGCACAACGATCACCTTCTTGGGCGCCCCGCCATTCAGCGCCTTGGTCACGGCGGGGTGGTCCATCACCAGGGCCTCGACAGCGTCTTTGGCGGCATCTTTGGCCACTTCGATCTCGGCCTTCTTCTTGCCGTTGATCTGAATCGGCAGGGTCACGGTGTCATCCACCAGAAGGGCCGGATCCGCCTTGGGCCAGGGCATGGTGGTCACGAAGCCGTCGCCGCCCAGCAGGGCCCAGACTTCCTCCGCCAAGTGCGGCGTCATGGGGGCCATCAATTGGGCGAGCACTTTCATGGCATCTTTCCGAGCGTTCGCACCAGCATCGGATTTGTTGATCGTGTTGGTGAACTCATAGAGCTTGGCCACGGCTTTGTTGAAGCCGAACCCCTCCACCCCTTCGGTCACCTCATGGATGGCGCGGGCAGTGGCCTTCGCCAGATCCGCATCCTTATCGTTCGCGGGGCGGTCGGCTTTGGCGATGTCTTGGGCCACACGCAACACGCGGGCCAGGTGCTTATGGGCCGCTTCGGCGCCAGCGGCGGTCCATTCCACGTCGCGCTCGGGCGGGCTGTCCGACAGGACAAACCAGCGCGCGGTGTCGGCACCAAAGGCCGCGATGATCGCCTGGGGGTCCACCACGTTCTTCTTGGATTTGGACATCTTGGCCGACGGGATGATCTCGATCACCTCTCCGGTTGCGGTCACGGTCCCTGCGTCCAGATCCACGTCCTCGGGCAGGTGATAGACGGGGCGCCCCTTGTCATCTTTTGTCTGATAGATCGCGTGCGTCACCATCCCTTGGGTGAAAAGCGCGTTGAACGGCTCTTCGGTGCCTTGGGGCAAGTGGCCCGTCTTCTGCATGGCCCGTGCGAAGAAGCGGGAATAGAGCAGGTGCAAGATCGCATGCTCGATGCCGCCGATATACTGGTCCACATTCATCCAGTAGGCGGCGTCGTCCAGGTCCGTGGGCGTGTCGGCGCGGGGCGCGGTGAAGCGGGCGAAATACCAGGAACTGTCCACGAACGTGTCCATGGTGTCCGTCTCGCGCTTGGCGGGTTTGCCGCAGGCGGGGCAGGGCACGTCACGCCAGGTTGGGTGACGGTCCAGCGGGTTGCCCGGGACGTCAAAGGTCACGTCATCGGGCAGGCGAACCGGCAGGTTCTCTTTCTTCTCGGGCACGACCCCGCAGGCGTCGCAATGCACCACAGGGATGGGGCAACCCCAATAGCGCTGGCGGCTCAGCCCCCAATCGCGCAGGCGGAACTGTTCGACGCCCCGGCCCCAGCCCCGAGCCTCGGCGAAGTCGATTGTGGTCTCGATGGCCTCGGTCCCCGTTGCCTGATCAAGCCCGGCGAAGTGGTTCACCCATTGCACGACATCTGTCTTGGGCGGCACGAAAGCCTCGGTCCCGACCGGTGTTACGTCGTCCAACGCAAAGAACGTGTCGATCACCGGCAAGCCGTATTTGCGGCAGAAATCCAGGTCCCGCTGGTCGTGGGCAGGGCAGGCGAAGATGGCGCCCGTCCCGTAATCCATCAGGATGAAATTGGCGATCCAGACCGGCAATTCCCAGGACGGGTCCAGCGGGTGTTTCACCGTGATCCCGGTGTCAAAGCCCAGCTTGGACGCGGTTTCCAACGCCTCGGCTGTGGTGCCGCCTTTGTTGCACTCGGCGATGAAATCCGCGACCGCTGGGTTGGCCGCGGACAGGGACTTCGCCAAGGGGTGACCGGGGGAAATGCCCACAAAGCTGGCGCCCATCAGCGTGTCGGGGCGGGTGGTATAGACCTCGATCGGGTCGCCGCCATCGCTGCGCTCAAAGCCAAACTGGAGGCCGCGGGACTTGCCGATCCAGTTTTCCTGCATCAGGCGCACCTTCTCGGGCCAGTCACTCAACCTGTCCAGCGACGTTAACAGATCATCAGCCATGGAGGAGATATTGAAGAACCATTGGGTCAGGTCCTTGCGCTCCACCTCGGCACCCGACCGCCAGCCTTTGCCATCGATCACCTGCTCATTGGCCAGCACGGTCATGTCCACCGGGTCCCAGTTCACCGTCGCATTCTTGCGGTAGACCAGCCCGGCGCCAAGCATGTCGAGGAACAGGGCCTGCTGCTGGCCGTAATATTCCGGGTCGCAGGTGGCGAATTCGCGGGACCAGTCGATGGACAGGCCCAGGGGCTTCATCTGTCCGCGCATGGTGGCGATGTTATCATACGTCCAGTCTTTTGGATGCCCGCCCGAGGCCATGGCGGCATTCTCGGCGGGCATGCCAAACGCGTCCCAGCCCATGGGATGTAGAACGCTGAAGCCGGACGCCATTTTATACCGCGCGATCACGTCGCCCATGGTGTAGTTGCGCACGTGACCAATGTGGATGCGCCCTGATGGGTATGGGAACATCTCCAGCACGTAATACTTGGGCTTGTCCGAGCGTTCCGCGCGGAACAGATCGGCCTTGTCCCAGGCGTCTTGCCATTTGGGTTCGATATTGGCGGTGTCGTACTGGCTCATCGGGCAGGTCTCGGCGTGGGGTCCGCCGTGCCCCGTGGCCCGGGCGGACGCGTGATCTTAAAGGCGGCTGTCGCGGATGCGCAGCTGGCGGGCGCGCGTGAGGATGGCGTCTTCGATGGCGCGCTGCGTCTCTCGGCTGGCGGCACCGCCCCGCGTGCGCAACGCGACGTTCAAGCTGCGCGCGTCCAGGGCGGGGTCCTGGATGAACACCGTGGCCTGATAGGCGCGCCCGCCACCGGGCGGGGTGCCGAAGCCGAATTGAATGACGCCCGAGAACGGGTCCGCATTCTGTACCGGCATGAAGCTGAGCACATCGAGCGAGGCCGCCCAAAGGTACTTATTTACCTCAAGCGTGGTGTTTGGATCATCTCGGTTGTCAAAGAGGTCAAACAGCGAGGATTGTCTCTCGCCCTGGGCATTCCGCTCGCCCAGGGAACGGTCGAGAGAGGCGCGGTTTGCCGCAATTCGTTCCTCTCTTGTCTGCCCCAGAAACGTACTGTTTCCACAAGCGGCGATGAGGGACAGCGCAGTGATACCCATCACACTTCTTATAATGGCTTGTGCCCGCATGATGCCCATCCCCTTCTTGGCCTGTCCCTGCCTAACTTACTTTGGATTAAACCTGAATCAGGTTTTCCGCATGTCAGAGTTGGATTCCGTCAGACCTTTGCCCTTCGTTCCAGTTGCGCTTTTTCACAGGCGCCGGTGGGCACCGCTCTAACGCAGGAAAGCGTCCTGTCACAAGGCTTCTCCGCAACAGTATTTCGTCGACTGGGGCGGGACTTGGGCAGCGTGTGGCGTCACTGTGGCAAGAACGCACCAACGAAAGGGCGAAAACTGGACTTCGGCGGGGGGCTTTCTTGCGGGGGACGGTCTGATGGGGGAAACGACCCCATGCCCAACGCGATTCCCGTGGTGGGGATATGTGAAACACGAGGGAAAACTATGAAAAAAGTTCTCTTTGCTTCGACCGCTCTGGTTGCCTTCGCTGGCGCCGCTGCGGCGGACATCACCCTTACGGGTAACGCCGAAATGGGTATCAACGAAAACGAGACCTACACGTTCAACGCGGCGACGAACAACTTCGACGCGGACGGGAACACCGGCTTCTTCACCGACATCGACGTGACGTTCACGATGTCCGGCGAAACCGATGGCGGCCTGACGTTCGGCGCATCGATCGACCTGGACGAGAGCAACGACGGCGACGCATTCGGTTCGGCCACGCAGGGTGGTGAGACCATCTTCCTGTCCGGCAACTTCGGCACGATCACCATGGGTGACACCGACGGTGCTTTGGACTGGGCCCTGGACGAAGTTCTGTTCTCCAACGGTTCGTTGGCAGACAACGAAGAGACCGCTGGCTACAACGGCAACGCCGGCCTCGACGGTCTGTATGACGGCCAGATCCTGCGCTACGACTACACCGTCGGCAGCTTCGGCATCGCACTGTCCGCCGAACTGGACGACACCGATGGCGTTGGCAACGACGACGTCTTCGGCCTGGGTCTGACATACGACGCCACATTCGGCAGCACGGCCCTGAGCTTCGGCATCGGTCTTCAAACTGCGTCCGTGGCCAATGTCGACGTCGACACCTTCGGTTTGTCCGTGAGCGCGGACTTCGGCAACGGTTTCGAAGCAGGTCTGAGCTACATGACCTTCGAGAACCACCTGCCCGACGTCAGCGACACGCTGGTGACCTTCCTGTCCGGCGGTGCCGTGACTGACGGTCGCTTGATCACACCGAACCAGGACACCGATCACATCGGCGTCGGCATCGGCTACAGCACCGGTCCTTGGGCGATGTCCGCTAACTACGGTGAGTACAGCCACGACCGCGGCACCGACATCTCCGGCCTCGGCCTGACCGTTGGTTACGACCTCGGTGGCGGCGCAATCGTTCAGTTCGGTTACGGCCGTTCCTCGATCGACATGCCCGTTGGTGAGCCCACCTTCGACGATCGCGACACCTTCTCCTTTGGTGTCCGTATGAACTTCTAATTCCTTTCGGATTAGTTTTCTCGGGAAGGGCGGGCCTTTGGGTCCGCTCTTTTCGTTTGTGGGTCGCACCTGGATAACGTTCGCGGTACCACGTCGGCGTTTGTCAGAGGGAGGCTGCACCATGTCCCTAAGTGAAATCAAAGCACGGATCGCAGGGGCGTGCGCCCAGGCGGATCGGTCGTCATCTGATGTCACGCTGATCGCCGTCTCGAAGGTGCAGCCAAACGACCGTGTCGAAGCTGTCCTGGACGCAGGCCATCGCGTGTTCGGGGAAAACCGCGTGCAAGAGGCCCAGGGGAAATGGCCGGCCTGGAAAGATGCCTATGGTGGCGTGGATTTGCATTTGCTGGGGCCGTTGCAATCGAACAAGGTCCGCCCGGCGTTGGAGGTGTTCGACACGATCCATTCGGTTGACCGCCTGAAGCTGGCCCGCCGGATCGCCGATTTTGCCCAAGACCTAGGGCACTGTCCGCAGGTGTTTTTGCAAGTCAACACGGGGGAGGAGCCGCAGAAGGCTGGAGTGATGCCGTCCGACGTGGATGACTTCGTTCGGGATGTACGTGCATTGGATGTTCCAGTGGCCGGGTTGATGGCCATTCCACCGGTGGAGGAGACCCCGTCCCTGCATTTCGCCCTACTGGCCAAGATGGCGGAGCGGAACGGGCTGACTGGCCTGTCCATGGGGATGTCCGCCGATTTCGAGGAGGCCATTGCCTTCGGGGCGACCCATATCCGCGTTGGGTCCGCCATTTTCGGGGCGCGGGCGGCAGGGTAAAGCGGGCGCTAGGGCACGATCAAGCGCGTCTCGAAACCGATGCGACGCGCGATCCAGCGCAGATGTCCCGGCGCAAACGCCACGCAGCCTTCGGTCGCGATGCCGGGCCCACGCCATCGATGGATGAAAATGGCAGATCCCTTCCCACACTGGGCGTATGGCCAGTTCCAATCCGTTAAGATCACCAAATCATAAAGCGGATCGGCCCGGAAAACACGTTCATGGGACGCGTAAAAGGGGGCGCGGACCATCAGGTTGTAATCGTCATGTCCCGGGTCATCGCACCACAGATCCCCGGGTCGGATCGGCAGGGCCCAGTCGGCGGGGCGCGCCATGCGGTCCGGGCGGTACAACATGCCAATGATGCGATGGGTTCCGCGCGGCGTTGCGCCGTCTCCCTCTTGCTTGCTGCCGGATATTCCGCCGCGGCCAATGCTGCATGGGAAGGTCCGCCCCTGAAATCGAACGCCCAGCGGGGACAGGACCAGATCGTTTGGCGTCATTCAAGGTGCCCCGACTTTGCGCGTTTGACGTCAAGATAGCCTGCATTTTCCGGGCGGCGGCCCACATGGAGGGGCACCCGTTCGTGCACATGGATCCCTTGACCGGTCATCATCGCAATCTTGCGGGGGTTGTTTGTCATCAGCCTGATCCGACCAATCCCCAGGCGCCGCAACAGACTGGCGCCGAGGCGGAAATCGCGCTCATCATCCTCGAACCCAAGACGATGATTGGCCTGGACGGTATCGAACCCCTGGTCCTGGAGGTCGTAGGCTCGCATCTTGTTGGCCAGACCGATGCCGCGCCCCTCTTGGTTGAGATAGAGGAGCACGCCGCCATTGGCCTCTGCAATGGCGGCCATGGCCGCGTGAAGCTGGGGGCCGCAATCGCATTTCAGGCTGCCAAGCACGTCGCCCGTGAAACATGCGGAGTGGAGGCGGACCAGAACTGGGCCCGCGCGGTCGGGGGTGCCGATTTCAACGCCGAAGTGTTCTTCGCCCGCCAGATCGTCGCGAAAGACATGGACGCGCCCGGCGCGGTGGGCCGCCATCGGTAGGCGCGCGGAGGCCACGTCGTTGGGATGGGCCGCGCCCAAATCCGGCAGGGATGCGGGCAATTGGGTCAACGCAGGGGGGATCGGAACGCCAGCGACGCCGACAATGGCCGGCAGAAGATGTGCCGATTTCGCCAGGGAAACCCCCGTTCGCCAAGGGGTCGCGTCGCCGTCGCGCAACGTGGCAAGCGGCCCCTTCATCGGTACGCGAAGGTCATCGGCGGGGTCCGCCACCGCCCGCAGCCAGCGCAGGTCCGCCTCTGGCGGGACGACGATCCGGGCCACGTCGCCGTCATAGGCGCGGGCTTTGAGTGTCTGCGCCCGGCGCCCCGACAGCGTCAGAACAAGCGCCCCCATACTGCGCAAGTCAGCCAAGCGATCTGGTGTCAGGGTCTCCGCTGCGCCAAGGACGACGCCACCGACCGCGATAGGAAGACCCATTCGCAGGTCCGTGCGGGCACGCGCGGCAAGTTCTGGCAAGGACGGTATCAGCATGGGCGGTGACTTTTGAAACATTTCCTCCGGGCATCCCCGGTTGGACCTACACTTATGAAACAATTTGCCGCTTGGCGACACGTCCCCGTGAGCCCTCCGTGAGAACAGTGCCAATTCACTTGGCGGATCGGCCGAGGTCGGTCACGAATGGCGTCAACAGAATTCGGAGATGACTATGGCGAACCTCAAGAAGATCCTTTTGGTGGATGACGACGACGACCTGCGCGACGCCTTGGCAGAGCAGCTTGTCATGACCGAAGACTTCGACGTGTTCGAAGCAGATAGCGGCGCCACTGGGATGACCCGCGCAAAAGAACAGATCTATGACCTGATCGTTCTGGATGTGGGCCTGCCCGATACGGACGGCCGAGAGCTGTGCCGTTTGATGCGCAAACAAGGGGTGAAGTGCCCCATCGTGATGTTGACCGGCCACGACACAGATGCCGACACCATTCTGGGCCTCGATGCGGGGGCCAATGACTACATCTCAAAACCCTTCAAGTTTCCGGTCCTTCTTGCGCGGATCCGCGCGCAGTTGCGGCAGCATGAGCAGTCGGAAGACGCCGTTTTCCAATTGGGGCCGTACACCTTCAAGCCCGCCATGAAGATGCTGGTGACCGAGGAGGATCGGAAAATCCGCCTGACGGAGAAAGAGACCAATATCCTGAAATTCCTGTACCGGTCCAACGACGGCACAGTCGCGCGGGACGTCCTGCTGCATGAGGTTTGGGGATACAATGCCGGGGTGACGACCCACACGCTGGAAACGCATATCTACCGTCTGCGCCAGAAGATCGAGCCCGACCCCTCCAACGCGCGCCTTCTTGTGACGGAGAGTGGTGGATACCGTTTGATGGCCTAAAGCTGCGGCGTGCCTGTGGGGCCACAGGCCGGAGACATAATGCGCGCCGCGGCAACGTTTACTTTACGTTAATCAATTCCGGCTATTAGGTAAGATCATACCGTGGTGTCTGCGGTTTATCAGACACAACCTCCCTGTTGGACTTGGCCGGACTCGCGTCCGGCCTCTTTTTTTGGGCCCGCGACGAGTGGCGTCCGTCAGGCGTCAAGATGCCGTTAGGGTGCCTTCCGCGCGGGCAGTTTGATCAAGAACAGCGCCGTCAGACCGAGCCCGGCGACCGTTGCCGCACCGATCAGATAGGGCGCGCGCAGGGCTGTTTCGCGCCCCAGCGATGGCTCCAACCCCGTCACCAAAAAGCCGCCGACCAATGCGCCCAGGGGCATCATCCCCCAGCCAAAAAACCGATAGACCGAATTTACCCGCCCCAGCAGGGCGTCAGGGATCGTCCGCTGACGAAAGCTGACGGTGACGACGTTCCAGACCATGCCGAACCCCGCTTCCACGGCAAGGGCCAGGGCGACCATCCAAGGGGCGTGGGCCAGGCCGATGGTGGCATAAGCGGCGGCGAACACGAACAGGGCTGACACAAGGCATTGGGTCGGGCCCAGCCATCTCGTCAAGTATGGCGCTGCCAGCCCGCCAAGGACGGCGCCCGTGGCGCCCGCGGTCAGCAATAGGCCATGGCCCAACGCGCCGATGCCCAGGATTTCCTGACTGAACAGGACCAGCATCGTCAGCGATGCCATGGCCACGGCGTTCAGAATCCCCAGGATAATCGCCAATCGCCAGATCATCACATGGGACCAAATCCACCGCAGGCCCGCGCGCAGTTCAATCCAAAAGCCTTCGCGCAGCGGCGCCACCCGCGCCGGGATCACGACCAGCCAAAGGAACGCCGCCGCCGCCGCAAAGGTCAGGGCATCGAAGGCAAAGGGCGCAGGCAAGGCCCACGCGATCAGCAGTCCGGCCAAAGGCGGGCCGATGAAATGGCCCATGACCCGTTCAATGGTCCACATCTGACCATTGGCGGTTTCGAGGTCATCGGCCTTTACCACTGACGGCAGGACAGTTTGCGCCGCGTTGTCCCGCAACACCTCGGCAGAGCCCAGGAGGAACGCAACCGCGCAAAGCCCCGCAATCATAAGCGCTTCGTTCTGCACCGGCGGCGGTGTGGTCAGCACCATGGACACGATGCCAAACGTCAGCAGCGCGCGAAAGATGTCCGCCCGGATCATCAAGGCGCGGCGGTCCACCCGGTCGGTCCAGACGCCTGCGGGCAAGGTGAACAGAAACCAGGGCAAACGCGCGGCCACGGCCGTCAGCGCAATCAACAGCGGGTCCCGCGTGATCAGCGAGGCGAGCCAAGGGAAGGCCAGCGCCGACACACCGTCCCCCAAGTTCGAAATGGCCGAAGCCGAGACCAACCAGCGATAGTTCCGATTCTCGCGGATCAATGACAGGGACATGGAAACCCTCCTGTCCGGCAAGGTCTCCCCTTGGCGCCAAGACGTCAACGCCTTCCACCTGGCAGAGGACGCGTGTGCACCATGTTCGCCTGTAAGGTGCAAGGTCCCTCACATTTTGGGTTACAACTGTCACCTGACCCCTAAATAGGGGCGTGGGGGGCGATGTGACCCTGCGACATTGACGGAGGGACCCATGTCCGATGGTTTCACAGAGATGCTGATCCGGGCACAGGCATTCTATGGGGCGTTGGCGAAGAACAACTCGAAGGAGTGGTTTGAGCCGCGCAAGTCCCAGTGGAAGAAAGATATTGAAGGGCCAGCCAAGCTGTTGACCGAATTGCTGGCCGAAGACATCAACCGTATGACGGGTGACGCGCACAAGCCGAAAGTGTTTCGCATCAATCGCGACGTGCGGTTTTCGAAGGACAAGTCGCCCTACAAGACCAACCTTGCCCTGCTTTGGTCGCCCGCTGATGCGGACAGCTTGGCCCCAAGCTTCTATTTCGGAATTGAGCCAGACAGCACCTTCCTTGGGTGCGGCACGCCCGGCTTCGACAAAGAGGGGCTGACGCGATATCGTGCGATGGTCGATCGCTGGGGCGACCGCTTGCAAGAGGTCATCGAGGAGACCGGCGCAAGCCTGTCACAATTCGGGCCCGAGCCGCTGAAACGCGTGCCCAAGCCCTACGACCAGGACCATCCGCACGGTGATCTGCTCAAGCGCAAGAACCTGGTTTTGGGCAAGCCTCTGCCCGCAGATTGGGCCGCGAACGGGGAAGGTCTGGCCTCGGTCCTGGTGGACCAGATTGAGACGCTGATGCCATTTCGCACATTTATGGTCGAACGTCTTTGACGGGCACGGCGCGCAACATCCGCCTTTATCCGGCCTACCGCTTTCTGACCAACCTGTTGTTCTGGCAGTCGGTCTGGTTTCTGTATCTGCAAGAACAGCTTTCAGCGGCGGAAGCGGTCCTGATGTACGTCATCTTCGACTTGTCCACGACCGTGTTGGAGGTGCCGTCGGGGTGGCTGTCGGATCGTTGGGGGCGGCGGCCGACCCTTGTCTTGGCCGCCTTTGCGGGCCTGGCCACGGCGACCATGCAGGCGCTTGGGGGGGACTTCCTTTGGTTTGCCATCGCACAAGTTTTGCTTGGCATTCATATGGCCTTCGCGTCCGGCACCGACTCGTCGCTTTTGTACCAGTCATTGGTTGCCGAAGGCCGCGGGGACGAGGTGGAGCGGCATGAGGTTCGAGCGTGGCGGGCCAGTTTCTTGGCCCTTGCGGTCTCAGCGGTCACTGGCGGGGCGCTGGCCCGCTGGGATCTGACCTGGGCCTATGTCGCCAGCGCCGTGGCCTTCGCCGGATTGATCGGGATCTGCTTCGCCCTGGCAGAGCCACCGCGAAGCAGCGCGCCCACGGGGGCCAAAGCGCGTCTGTCCCATTTGAGGACGGCCTTGCTGCATCCCGTGCTGGCATGGCTGTTTGCGTTGACGGTCCTTATGTACGCCTTCAGCCATGTGCCGTTCGTCTTTGGGCAGCCATTCATCCAGCAAGCCTTGCAGTCCTCTGGCCTGTCAGACGAGGTGCCCTTGGTCAGCGGCATCGTCACGGCCAGCATGATGTGCGTGTCGTTGATGGTGTCCGTCGTGGCGCCCCGTTTGCGGCGTGCCACGGGATTGACGCTGCTGTTGCTGATGGCCTTTGCGTTGCAGATCGCGTTGCCGGGCGTTCTGGCTTGGGCTATGGGGCCGCTGGCGATCTTGTTTCTTCTGTCGCGTATGGTGCCTGACGCCCTGGCCCGCCCATTCGTCGTCGCGCGGATCCAACCGATGCTGCAGGATGACAGTCGGGCCACGTATCTTTCCCTGCAAAGTCTGTGTGGGCGCCTGTTGTTGGCGGCCAGCCTTGCCGTCGCCGCGTCGCAAACCAGCGATGTCGGTCTGATGGCCGAGGCGGATTTGCGCGGTGTGCTTTGGGCCTATGCCATGGTCGGCGCAGGGTGCCTGTTGGTCCTGGCGGTCTTCGGTTTCATTCTACGGGCCCGCCTTGACGACGGGACGCTAAAGGACCGCTCGACCCAACGGACCTAAGCCCCCCTGCCGGGCCGTCGTGCCGCGCACCATGACCTCATATGACGCATCGGTTGCGGCCTTTCGGTCCGATGCTTTACACCACGCCAGACACCAGCCGGAGCGCGCCCATGTCCTTCACCCTTGCCACTTGGAACATCAATTCGATCCGCCTTCGGGAGGCGTTGGTTCTGCAATTTCTGACGGAGGAAGGGCCCGATGTCCTGTGCCTACAGGAATGTAAAAGCCCAGTGGATAAGATCCCGCGCGATGGGTTCGCGGCGCTCGGTTACACGCACTTGGTCGCGCGGGGGCAGAAGGGGTATAACGGTGTCGCAATCCTGTCGAAGCTGCCGCTAGAAGAAGTCGGGGCCGAAGATCACGCGGCCCTGGGCCATGCCCGCCACATTGCCGGGCGGTTGTCGAACGGGGTCACGATCCACAACTACTACGTGCCCGCTGGTGGCGATGTGCCCGACCGGGACGTGAACGAGAAGTTCGGCCAAAAGCTGGACTACCTGGCCGATATGCGGGACGCGTTTCATGGGGACACCCCTGGCAAATCCATCCTTGTGGGGGACCTGAACATCGCGCCGCGCGAAGATGACGTCTGGTCCCACAAACAACTGTTGAAAGTGGTCAGCCATACACCTGTGGAGGTAGAGGCGCTTGGCGCCACGCAAGACGCCGGTAAATGGGTGGATGTGACGCGCAAGGACATCCCCCAAGGGCAGCTTTATTCCTGGTGGTCTTACAGGGCGAAGGATTGGGACGCGGCAGACAAGGGGCGGCGCTTGGACCACGTCTGGGCCACGCCCGACATCGCCAACGCCGCCCACGGAAGCCGCGTGCTGCGCCATGTGCGCGGATGGGAAAAGCCCAGTGACCATGCCCCGGTCTGGGCAGTCTTCGACCTTTGACGACCCGCGACGGGCGGGACGTTCAAGGTCCCTTGTTCAACGGATCGTGAACCCCTAATTGCAGGACAACTCGGGAAGGAGTCCGGAAATGCTCGAATTCGGCCAGCCGCAAGACGATACCGCAGACCTGATCAAAGACGTCACGGAGGCGACGTTCATGGCGGACGTGGTCGAGATGTCCATGACCACCCCCGTGATCGTGGATTTCTGGGCACCCTGGTGCGGCCCCTGCAAGACGCTTGGCCCGCAGCTTGAAGCGGCGGTGACGGGGGCAAAGGGCAAGGTGCGGATGGCGAAGGTCGATGTCGACCAAAACCAGGCCATCGCGGCGCAATTGCGTATTCAATCCATCCCCACAGTCTATGCCTTCCACCAGGGTCAGCCGGTCGATGGCTTCCAAGGGGCCGTGACGCAGTCGGAGGTGCAGGCCTTTGTGGACCGCGTGGCCGCGCTGAACGCCGATGACGGCGGGCTGGGCGAAGCTGTGGCCGCCGCCGAGGAGATGTTGGAGGCTGGCGCCGCAGTGGATGCCGCACAAACCTTCGCCGCCATCCTTGGGGAGGAGGCAGAGAACGCGCCGGCCTATGGCGGTATGGTCCGGGCCCACATCGCCCTGCAAGAATTGGACCAAGCGGCCGCCCTGCTGGAGGCTGTTCCCGACGCCATCAAGGACGCCACTGAGGTGGAGGCTGCGCGCGCACAGCTTGCACTGGCACAGCAAGCCGCATCGGCCGGGCCTGTGGCCGAACTCCAGGCCGCCGTGGACGCCAACCCAGATGATCACCAAGCGCGGTTCGACCTGTCCGCAGCGCAGCAAGCGGCCGGCGACACCGAGGGCGCCATAGACACCCTGCTAGAGTTGTTCCGCCGCGATCGGGAGTGGAATGACGGCGCCGCACGTGCCCAACTCTTCACGATATTCGACGCAGCAGGGCCCCAAGACCCGGTCGCACAGAAGGGGCGGCGGCGCCTCTCTTCGATGATTTTTGCCTGAGGCCCGGCGCGGCCTACCTCTGTCAAATGTTCAGATTGAGCGACCTTCCCGTGACGATCCCTGTGTTTCCGCTTCCGGGGACGGTTCTGTTGCCGCGCGCGCGGTTGCCCCTCCATATCTTTGAGCCGCGCTACCTCCAGATGATCGATGATTGCCTGAAGACCGAGCACCGCCTGATCGGGATGGTGCAACCCCGCGCCCACGCCTCGAAGGACGGGCGGGAACAGCAGTCCATTGGCTGTGCCGGGCGCCTGACGCAGTTCTCCGAGACGGAGGACCGCCGCTACATGGTGACCCTCGCGGGCGTGTCCCGATACCGCATCACGCGGGAGATTTCGGGCTTTGCGCCGTACCTCAAAGCGGATGTGTCCTGGGAAGGGTTCGACCGTGACGTGGGCAAGCCAGAGGTGGATCATGCCTTTGACCGGCCTGCCTTTCTGGACCTACTGCAACGGTATTTCGAAAGTCAGGAATTGTCGACGGACTGGGACAGCCTGAAAGAGGCGGACGAGGAATTGCTGATAAATTCCCTGTCCATGTTGTGCCCCTTCGACCCTGAGGAAAAGCAAGCCCTGTTGGAAGGGCCGTCCCTTGCCAATCGGCGGGAAACGCTGGTCACGTTGATGGAGTTCGCGCTGCGTGGCAGTGGCGAAGAAACCCTGCAATGAGCGATGTGAGCGCCGCCCACGACCGCCACATGCTAGAGGCGTTGGTTTGTCCGCAAACCCAGGGCACCTTGACCTATGACGCCGATGCGCAAGAGTTGGTGTCGAAATCGGCCGGGCTGGCCTACCCGATCCGCGCGGGCATTCCGATTATGCTCATTGATGAGGCCCGCGAGCTGGGCTGAGTGGGTTTGGCGACCGTGCGCCTATCGCAGCCATCTAAAGACCAGTGGTGCGCACGTGATCACCAGGACGATGCGCGCCAGATGGTGGACGATGACGTAGGCAATGTCCGCCCCCGACAGGATCGCGATCACCGCCATCTCGGCCTGGCCCCCAGGGGAAAAAGCCAAGAACGCGTCCAGCGGTGGTGCCAGACCGCTGAGCACGATGATTTCCGCAAAGATGACCGCCAAGATGGCCAAGATCGCCCCATGGCCCAGGCCGGACGTGACGATCCGCCGAACCTCCCCCAGTGTGATGCCAGAATACTTCGCCCCCACGACGATCCCGATGAAGAACTGTGCGGCCTGTATCGCCTCGGCCGGGGGGCGTTCGCTGATGATGCCGGTCACCGAAAGGGCCGCAGCACAGACCATCGGGCCCAAGATCGACGCCCCGAACAGGCCGATGCGCTTGGCCACCCGCCAGCCCACAAGGGCCGCGCCTGCCATCAGTGCCAAGTTGAGCGGAGAGACCTGCGTGATCGGCGCGCCCGGGGCGCCTGACAGGTTCACGTCAAAGGCCAAGGTCAGGACTGCGGGCACGATCGATACGATCAGCAAAATCCGCGTTGCGTGCAGGAGGGACAGCGCCCGCGGATCCCCGCCTGCCTCCTCGCCGAAAATCAACATGTCCTGTAACCCACCAGGCATGGCCGCGTAGAACGATGTGGCTTTGTCAAATCCGCAGACCCGGCGCAGGAAGGGGTAACCCGCTACCCCCGCTGCGATCAAAAACAAGGGTGTCAGCATCAAAGACAGCGCCATCGACGGAAGCTGCCCCACCACGGCGGGCGTGATCGACGCGCCGACCGCGACCCCTAGGATGGTGCGCATCGTGTCGGTCAAGGCGCCGTAAGTCTGCATTCGCAGACCCAGCAATGCCGCCACAAGGCAGGCCAACATCGGACCCAGAAGGAAGGGCAGGGGCAGTGATAGGGCCCGGAAGATGATCACCCCCGCCGCGCCGACGACGAAGGTGACCAGGATCCGGCTAAAGGTCAGCCTTTTACCCGATGGTTGCGGTTCGCAACCAATTTCAGGCGCAGTGCATTGAGGTGAATGAACCCTTTGGCATCCGCCTGATCATAGGCACCTGCATCCTCTTCAAATGTCACATGCGCCTCCGAGTAGAGACTGTGCTCGGACCACCGGGCGACCGTCCGGACCGCCCCCTTATAGAGTTTCAGCCGCACCGTGCCGGTCACATGTTCCTGGCTTTTGTCGATGAGGGCCTGCAGCATCTCCCGCTCCGGGGAAAACCAGAAGCCGTTGTAAATCAGCTCCGCGTAGCGCGGCATGATGCTGTCTTTCAGGTGGCCGGCGCCACTGTCGAGCGTGATCTGTTCGATGCCGCGATGGGCCTCCAGCAGGATCGTGCCCCCCGGAGTTTCATAGATGCCCCGTGACTTCATGCCCACGAACCGGTTTTCCACCAGGTCAAGAATGCCGACCCCATGTTTGCCGCCCAGTTCGTTCAGCTTGGTCAAGATCGTGGCGGGCGACAAAGCTTCCCCGTTGATCGCGACGGCATCGCCGCGGTCAAACGTGATCTCTACCATCTCAGGCTGATCGGGGGCGTCCTCGGGGCGGGTGATCCGTTGCAGGACGTAGTCGGGCGCTTCCTCGGACGGATCCTCCAGCACTTTGCCTTCGGACGAGGTGTGCAGCAGGTTCGCGTCAACGCTAAACGGCGCCTCACCGCGCTTGTCCTTGGCGATGGGGATTTGGTTCTTCTCGGCAAAGTCGATCAGCTTGGTCCGGCTGCTGAGGTCCCATTCCCGCCAAGGCGCAATCACCTTGATGTCCGGGTTCAAGGCATAGGCGGCCAGTTCGAACCGCACTTGGTCATTGCCCTTACCGGTGGCGCCATGGGCGACGGCATCGGCGCCCTCGGCCGCGGCAATCTCCACCAATCGTTTGGAAATCAAAGGCCGCGCGATGGAGGTGCCAAGCAGATAGAGCCCCTCATACAAAGCATTGGCCCGAAACATCGGAAACACGAAATCGCGGACGAATTCCTCGCGCAGATCCTCGATATGGATGGCGGTCGCGCCCATCATCTCGGCCTTCTTGCGGGCAGGCTCCAACTCCTCCCCCTGGCCAAGATCGGCGGTGAATGTCACCACCTCGCAGCCATATTCCGTCTGCAGCCACTTAAGAATGATCGAGGTGTCCAGGCCCCCGGAATAGGCCAGCACGACTTTCTTTGGCGCGTCCATGCGTCGTCTCCCGTGTTCTTAATGCGGCCCTAGGCGGATTTCCGGCGCGCTGCAAGACATGCCCCGCGTTGACGTGCCCGGGCCGCACGGCATATCGGAAGGGAGAAGAGGGAGGGTCCGATGCTGGGCTGGAAACTGTTTGTACGGGCCGTCACCCTGCTGGTCGACAATATTGGCGATGCGCTGAAGGTGTCAGGCATGCTGTATCTTGGGATCATCGTCCTGTCCGTCTGGCTTGATGTGCCAACAGCGCAAGACTTCTCGCTCGATGGCAGTTCTTTTCCGGTGGACGGGATGGGGTCGGCGTTCTTTGTCAGCGTTGCGACGTTGATCGTGTCCCTTTGGGTGGCGGTGGCGTGGCATCGCTACGTCCTCCTTGATGAACGTCCCACAGGGGTCATTCCGACCTTCCGCGGCAGTGAGATGGGGGCCTATTTCCTTTGGTCGCTGCTGATTGGGCTGATGATCGTTATCGCGATCTTTGCGGCCTCTATCCCGTTGGGCCTGGTTCTGTTGATTGTGCCCGCAGGCGTCGGCGCGCTTGTCGTGACCTCTGGCGCGCTGTTTTTGGGCATGATCTTGTTCTATCGCCTCGGCATCCTGTTGCCGTCCATTGCCATCGGCAAACAGATGACCGTGTCGGATGCTTGGGATGCCACGCGCGGGCATTCTGGAACGGTCATGGTGCTCGCCCTGCTGACTGTCGGCATATCGCAAGCGCTCCAGATCCCCGCGATGATTGACGGTGGCAGTGGATTGGTTGGGACGGTTTACCAAACCGTCATTGGGTGGATCGGCCTGATGCTGGGCGTTGCGACGCTGACATCGCTTTACGGGCACCTTGTGGAAGGCCGCCCCATTGACTGACTTCGCCTCCCGCGCCCAGGCGGCGGCCGAAGCCATGCGATCGGTGTTTGATCCAACGCCGTGCCAACGCAATGACTATCTATCGGACAAGTTCAACGCGGATATCTGGTTGAAACGAGAGGATTTGACCCCGGTTCGATCCTACAAATTGCGGGGCGCCTTCAATGCCATGCGCAAGATGGATGGCGGCAAGGTGGCCTGCGCCTCGGCGGGGAACCACGCCCAGGGCGTCGCATGGATGTGCCGAAACCTTGGCGTCGACGGCGTCATCTTCATGCCGGTCACGACGCCGGGGCAAAAGATCGACAAGACCCGGTTGTTCGGGGGGGACCGCGTGGAAATCCGCCTGGTCGGTGATTTCTTCGATGATACATTGGCCGCCGCACAGGCGTGGTGCGTGGAAAGCGGGGCCCAGTTTCTGTCCCCGTTTGACGACCCTGATGTGATCGAAGGCCAGGCCTCCGTTGCCGTGGAGATGGTGGAGCAGATGGCGGACATGCCCGACATCATCGTCATGCCCGTCGGCGGGGGCGGTTTGTCCGCGGGCATGTTGGCCTATCTGCGGGCCATCGGTCAGGTGCCCGAGATGCGGTATGTGGAGCCGTTGGGCGGCGCCAGTCTGACGGCCGCGTTGCGCGACGGAAAACCCATAAAGATTGATCATCTGGATACCTTTGTCGATGGGGCCGCCGTGGCGCGGATCGGCGAACGCCCGTTTGAGATCTTGCGCCAAGTGCCGCCGCAACATGTGCTTCGCGTCCCGGAGAATCGCATTTGCATCACCATTCAAGAGTTGTTGAATACCGAAGGCGTCGTCTTGGAACCGGCGGGCGCGCTGTCGGTGGATGCCCTCCGCGATTTGGGCCCTGAGATTGAGGGACGACGAGTCGTCTGCGTGACCACCGGCGGGAATTTCGATTTTGAGCGGCTGCCGGATGTGAAGGAACGCGCCATGCGGTTTGCGGGCGTGAAGAAGTATTTCGTGCTGCGCATGCCACAACGTCCGGGGGCTTTGCGCGATTTTCTCTCGATCCTGGGACCAGACGACGACATTGCCCGGTTTGAGTACCTCAAGAAATCCGCTCGGAATTTTGGGTCGGTCCTGATCGGCATCGAAACATCCGCGCCGGAGGCGTTTGATGCGTTGGAACAGAAGATGGGCGAGTTGGGCTTTGCCTGGCGCGACCTGACCGACGATCCGATGCTGGGGGAATTGTTGATCTGAATGCCCCGCACCTGACGCGGTCGCGGTTTGGGGTCGCGTCATCGGCCCGCGCCTCTCGGCATGGCAGGACCATGGCAAGGGGTCAGTGGCTTAACGGGCCGCTCGCTCCCGAACTGCATCCTACGGAAGGTAAGAACCGTCTCTTGGCGCGCGGACGCCTCCGACTTTAGACGCCGCTGTGTGGCGCGGATGGACCTAACGCGCCGCCACGGGTTTCCACTGATCGCGGCCCAGCTGATGCCCTAGCAAAGGGCGGACATAATGTTCTCAAGCTCGGCCACAGATGACGCAAGCGCGGTTTCAAGATCGGCGGCGGTTTCGGACCGCAAGGGTGCATCCACCGAGGCGGCTTGATCGGCCGCATCGGCAAAACCAACAAGGCCCATGTTCAACGCGCCGGACCGCAGAAAATGCGTCGCCCGCGCATGGTCCCCATCATCAAGCCCCTGCCCGATGGAGGCGATGGTTTTCTCCGCCTCGCTCAGGAAAATACTGAGGACAGCGCCAAGATCCTCGGCGCCGATCTCCTGCTCTAGTTCTTTAATGCGATCCATATCAATCATGTGGTCATTTGGCCGGCACAGTATGAAGACGGCGTAAACGCCGCCCACCGGAAACGATTCAATTGAACGTTTAAGGCGCCGTTAAGGGCCCGTCTTTAGGTGTCGCCCAGACTCACCTGGACAGCCCGATGAAACTTGACCAGACGCCCTTCGCTCCGCCGCCGAAGCTCAGCTCGCGGCTTTGTGCTCTCGTCGTCGATGACAGCGCGGCGCAGCGCCAGTTGCTACAGGTATTTCTGAAACGGTGCGACCTGGACGTCCTAACCGCAGCCGACGCAGAGGAGGCGTTGGCCCTTTGCCAGTCGCCCGAGGGGAAAGACATCAGTTTCGTGATCAGCGATTGGCAAATGCCCGGCATGGACGGGCCGGAATTCTGCCGTGCCTTCCGCGAACTCAATCTAACTGATTACGCATATTTCATCCTCATGACCTCCAGTTCGGAAACGGGTGCCAAGACCCTCGGGCTGGAGGCCGGGGCCGACGACTTCCTGCGCCGTCCCGTCGACATGGCGGAGCTGCGGGCCCGCATTCGGTCGGGCCGCCGTATTCTTGAGATGCAGGAGGTGCTGCTCCACCGAAATCACGAAGTGCAGACCGCCTATCGCGAACTGAAAGACGTCCACGCCGCCATCGCCCGCGATCTGGCCGAAGCGCGCAAGCTGCAACGGGCCTTTTTGCCCCCCAAGCACCATGTTTTTGGAATGTCGGAGATTAGTCTGCGCCTTCTGACCTGCGATCAGATTGGCGGTGACTTGGTCGGGTACTTTCCGATCTCACCCAGTGAAATGGCGATCTATTCGCTGGACGTTTCGGGACATGGGATCGCATCCGCCCTGTTGACCGGACGCTTGGCTGAACTGTTTGATATCCGTGGCACGGGCCGGAACGTTCTGTGGTCTGACCCCTCGGGCCCGCCGGATCCGCCCAATGTCGTCGTGGAACGCCTCAGCGACTTCATGCTGCAGGACCTGACGTCGGACCTCTACTTCACGCTGGCGCTGACCTATCTGGATGTGGAAACGGGGCGTATTCAGCTTTGCCAGGCGGGCCATCCCCACCCGATGATCCGCCGATCCGACGGTCAGGTGGAGCGTGTGGGTCGCGGCGGGCCGCCGGTCGGCCTTCTGCCGGGGGCTGAATTCGACCTGATCGAGGAGTATTTGCACCCGGGGGATTTATACTTGGCCTATTCCGACGGCCTGACGGAATGCACCGATACCTGGGGCGACATGTTGGAAGAAGAGGGTCTGATGGACATCCTAGCCCATGTCGAAAGCGACACGGAAAAGGCTGTGGCCGAGATTGAGGCGGCATTGCGCAAAACCTCAGAGTTGAAGGATTTCGATGATGACCTGTCGATGATCCTTCTGCGGTTCGGTCAAACGCCCCGGGACAGGGCGGCGTAAGCGAACGCGCTGGCACCCTCGCTTTCGATCAGGTCCGCTGCCGCATGCTGCGCAACCCAAAGGGCGCGGTGCCCTGCCTCGCGCGGGTCTGACAGGCGCGTGCCCACCTGCCCCAGATAGACGTGGCACAGCTTCTCGGCGAAGAACCCATATTCGACCATATACGTGAAATGACGAAAGGCCCCAAGCCGGCGCCGAATGCGACAGCGATAGCCGGTCTCCTCCAGGACCTCGCGCGTCAGCGCCGGCACCGGCGATTCGCCGGGGTCGATCCCCCCGCCTGGCAACTGGACTTCTGTGAAGTCCGGCGTCGTCTGTTCGGTCAGCAAGACCCGACCATCCGTGCCCAGCAAAAGCGCATAGGCCCCCGGTCTGAGGCGATAACCCTGGTTCCTGTGGGGAGGGGTGCCATATCGTCTGGTCATAGGAGCGTCCTGCAGGGTGCAAGTGTCAGGGGTTTAACGGTCCGAAGGGTCCGCTTATATCGACCTGCGATATGCCACCCCCTGCCGGGGCCGGAAAGCCCTTACGCGGATCGGGTTGGTAGCATAAAGGAACCCCGCCATGACCGACGCAACGACCCATATCTGGGACGACACCGTGTTGCCGTTCCAGCTCGACGCCTCCGACATCCGGGGCCGCATCGCGCGGCTCGACGGGGTGTTGGAGTCTGTCTTGTCCCAACACGACTACCCCGCCCCTATCGAGGCATTGGTCGCTGAAATGGCCTTGCTGACGGCGCTGATTGGTCAGACAATCAAGCTTCGGTGGAAGCTGTCGTTGCAGGTGCGCGGGGACGGTCCGGCCCGCCTGATCGCGACCGATTACTTCGGCCCGACAGAAGACGGCCAGCCCGGCCGCATTCGCGCCTATGCCAGCTTCGATGCGGATCGCGTGGCGGACATGATCGCCGCCGGGGCGGAGCCGTTTGACCTGATCGGCAAAGGTTACTTCGCGATCCTGATCGACCAGGGCAAAGACATGGCCCCCTATCAGGGGATCACGCCCATCGCCGGTGGATCGCTGTCATCTTGTGCAGAGACCTACTTTGCGCAGTCAGAGCAAATCCCGACGCGGTTCGCCCTGGCCTACGGACGCTCCACCCTGCCGGGCGGTGCCGAGACGTGGCGCGCGGGCGGCGTCATGCTGCAGCATATGCCCAAAGCCTCCCCTCTGCTGAAGGGCGAGGGCGGGTCCGGTGAGGGCGGTCTTCTGACCGCGGCGGATGTGTTGACCGAAGATGACGGAGAGAACTGGAGCCGGGCCAACATCCTGCTGGACACCACTGAGGAGTTGGAGCTTATCGGGCCCTCCATCGCGCCCACGGACCTGTTGGTGCGGCTGTTCCACGAGGAGGCGCCGCGCGTCTATGACAGCCAGCCGGTGCGGTTTGGCTGCACCTGTTCCGCCGATCGTGTGCGGCAAAGCCTGTCGATCTATTCGGCCAAGGACATTGCCCACATGACGACCGATGATGGGCGCGTGACCGCCGATTGCCAGTTCTGCGGGGCCCATTATGAGTTCGACCCCGAAACGCTGGGGTTTGAGGCGACAAAGGACCCGCAATGAACATTGCGACCCTGGAGGCGGCGCTGACGCATAGCAGCGCCGCCTCCTCCGATTTCGATCTCAATCCAGGGGTCATTCTGCCGGAGGGGCGTGTTTTGCGCCCAGCGGCGGTCCTGGTCCCGTTTGTGGAAACACCGCGCGGCCTGCGCCTGATGCTGACCAAGCGTTCCTCTAAGTTGAAACATCATCCGGGTCAGATCGCCTTTCCTGGCGGCAAGGCGGAACCGGGGGAGCGTCCGGAGGACACCGCTCTGCGGGAGGCGCACGAGGAAGTCGGCCTGCCGCGCGCCAATGCCCGCGTGCTCGGGCAGTTGCCGACCCACGAAACCGTCACAAGTTTTACGATAACCCCTGTCTTGGCCCATGTGGCGGGGTTCGATCCTGTCCCTGAACCCGGCGAGGTCGAGGAGGTGTTTACCGTCCCGTTGCCCCATGTCCTGACACCCGGCCATTACCTGATCGAAAAGCGCCGCTGGCGCGGGGAGTGGCGGCACTTTTATGCTGTGCCCTATGGTCCCTATTACATATGGGGGGCCACAGCGCGGATTCTGCGCGGGCTGGCAGAGAGGGTGGATGAAGGTTCAAGGTGACTGGCTAGAGGCGCAGGCGACCCAGCATGTGTTCCACCTGCTGACTGCAGGTGGACACCGAGCGCTGGCGGTCGGCGGGTGCGTGCGCAACGCCGCCCTTGGCGCGCCGGTGGCGGATATCGACATCGCAACGGATGCCCCGCCAACGCGCGTCACGGCGTTGGCCGAAGGTGCCGGGCTGAAGGTCGTGCCCACCGGGTTGGACCATGGCACGGTCACAGTCATGTCGGGCGGCGTTCCGCACGAAGTCACCACCTTTCGCCGCGATGTGGAAACGGACGGGCGCCGGGCCAAAGTCGCCTTCTCCACCGAGGTTGCGGAAGACGCGGGACGCCGCGACTTCACCATGAACGCGCTTTATGCCGAGGCCGACGGCACCGTGATCGACCCCTTAGGCGGTCTGGCTGATCTGAAGGCGGGCCATGTCCGCTTCATCGGGGTGCCGGAGGACCGCATTCGCGAAGACTATCTGCGCATCCTGCGCTTTTTTCGGTTTACGGCTTGGTATGGTGATCCTGACCTGGGCCTGGACGCGGAGGGGCTTGCGGCCTGCGCCGCCCTGCAAGACGGGTTGGACGGGCTGAGCCGAGAGCGGGTTGGCCATGAGATCCGCAAGCTTTTGGGGGCGCCGGACCCGTCCATGGCCGTGGCGTCTATGGCGCGGGTGGGCATCCTGACGCGGCTTGTCCCAGGGGCAGATGCTACGGCGCTGGCCCCCTTTGTCGCCATGGGCCCATCGGATTGGGTTGCCCGTTTGGCACTTGTGGGGGGGGACCTTTCGGGCCTGCGATTGTCCAAAGCCGAGGAGCGGGATCTTTCCGCCCTGACCGCCGCCTCTCGTGATGATAGCGCGCCCTTCGCTTTGGGCGACATGCTGGGCGCGCGGGCGCAAGACGCCCTCCGTATCCGGGCCGCCTTGTTGGGTCGCCCCGTTGATCCCCGCCACCTTGAAGAGGCCCGCAGAGGTGCCGATGAGAGGTTTCCGCTCAAAGCCGCCGATTTTCAGCCCGATCTTTCCGGGCCTGCGCTTGGGCACGCCCTGGACCGCGCTCGACAGATGTGGCGCGCCCGTCGGGGGCGCATCGACCGCGCCAAGCTGATCGCCGCAGCCAAGCGCCCATGATTGACCCCCTCTACCTGTTCGTGTTCGGCGGCCTGTTCACGCCTGGCCCGAATGTGATCTTGTTGACGGCATCGGGCGCGCGCTTTGGCTTTGGCCCCACGATCCCCCACGTACTCGGCGTGGCGTTTGGGGTGGGGATCACGTCGGCCTTAACCTCCCTCGGGATCGGCGCGTTGTTGTTGGCGGTGCCGGCATTGAAACTGACCCTACAGGTGATCGCGGTCGGTTGGATCCTTTGGATGGCTTGGAAGCTTATGCGGTCCAAAGGCGCGACGGCGGACGGGAAAGATCGTCCGTTTACCTTTGTCGAGGCCGTGCTGTTCCAATGGGTAAATCCCAAGGTCTGGCTGGTGGCCCTAGCGGCCTCCTCCGGCTTTGCGTCCGACCTGCCCGCACAGTGGGAGGCATTACGCATCGGTTCCGCCTTCTCTGGCATCAACCTTTTCGTGTGCCTGTTCTGGAGCTTTGCAGGCACCCTTCTTGCATATCTGTTGAAGACACCCCTCGCTTGGCGGATTTTCACCACCGTCATGGCGACGGCGCTGGCGGCGTCCGGTGTCATGGTCTTTTTGGCATAACCGCCTATATGATGACCTCGACCAGAGGTCCCTATGTTCCGCAGATTCGAAAATCTTGTAGATCCTTATGCAGACTATGCAGAGGATGATACGCCCCCGTCTCGGCTTTGGCCGTTTCTTTGGTCGTATTCGCAGCCCTTCAAGTGCGTGTTCCTTTGGACTGCGCTTGTTGGCACCGTGGTCGCCATCGTAGAGCTTTGGCTGATCGCCTATATGGGCCGCCTTGTTGACAACATGTCGAGCAGCACGCCGGGCACATTCTTGGCCGATCATGGCGTCGAGTTGATCTTGGTGGCGCTGTTTATTTTGCTGATCCGACCTGCCTTGCAGGCATTGGACGTTCTGTTGCTGAACAACGCCATTTTGCCGAACTTCGGCACGCTGATGCGGTGGCGGGCGCACAAGCATGTCCTGCGCCAATCGGTCGGGTGGTTTGAGAATGACTTCGCGGGTCGGGTCGCCAACCGCATCATGCAGGCGCCCCCCGCCGCAGGCGAAGCCGTGTTCCAGGTCTTCGATGCCATTGCCTTCGCCTTGGCCTATCTGGTCGGCGCGGCGATTCTGCTGTGGGGGGCGGACCCCCGCCTGGTCCTGCCGCTTCTGATTTGGTTTGGGCTTTATGCCTTGCTGGTGCGGTGGACGATCAAACGCGTCGGACCCGCGTCCAAGGCCAGCTCCGATGCCCGCTCCATGACGACGGGGCGCGTGGTGGACGCTTATACGAACATCCACTCGGTCAAGCTGTTCGCCCATGAAAGCCGGGAACTCGACTACGCGAAAGACGCGATCGAACAAACCCGGCGCACCTTTGCCCATGAAATGCGCCTTTTCACGATCATGGATGTGGCGCTGGTCACCCTGAACGGGCTGCTGATTGTCAGCGTCGTTGGATGGGGCGTGATGCTTTGGGTCTCGGACGCGGCGTCCGTTGGCGTCGTGGCGGCGGCCACGGCTCTGGTCTTGCGCCTGAACGCGATGACCGGTTGGATCATGTGGGCGGTGACGTCGTTCTTCCGGTCCCTCGGCGTGGTGGAGGAGGGGATGGAGACCATCGCCCAACCGATCACCCTGACCGACGCCGCAGGTGCCAAGGCTTTGGCGTTGACCGACGGGGCCATCACCTTCCGCGATGTCACGCATTTCTACGGCAACGTCAAAGGCGGCGTTTCGCACCTGACCCTGCGCGTGGCCGCCGGTGAGAAAGTGGGCGTGATCGGACGGTCCGGCGCGGGAAAGTCCACATTGGTCAAGCTGCTGCTGCGCTTTTACGACCCGGAGCAGGGGTGCATCGAAATCGATGGGCAAGACATCACCACGGTCACCCAGTCCAGCCTGCGCCACGCCATTGGCATGGTGCAACAGGACAGCTCCCTCCTGCACCGATCGGTCGCGGACAATATCAGCTATGGTAAGTCACACGCGACCCAGGCCGAGATTGAGGCCGCCGCGAGGAAGGCCCAGGCCCATGACTTCATCCAGGACCTGGCAGACCCCGAAGGCCGCACCGGGTACGGGGCCCATGTGGGCGAACGTGGGGTCAAACTGTCCGGCGGACAGCGCCAGCGCATTTCCCTGGCCCGGGTCATCCTGAAAGATGCCCCAATCCTTGTCCTGGATGAGGCCACCAGCGCCCTGGATTCCGAGGTGGAGGCCGCGATCCAGGACACGCTTTATGGGATGATGGAGGGAAAGACCGTGATCGCCATTGCCCACCGCCTCAGCACGATCGCGAAGATGGACCGGATCATTGTGGTCGATGACGGTCGCATCATCGAAGACGGCACCCACGGCGACCTTCTGGATCAGGGCGGGCTCTACGCCTCGTTTTGGGCCCGGCAGTCCGGCGGGTTCATTGACACGCAGGCAGCAGAATGATCGCGCGCGCCAGGCGGTACTTCGCCAGTCTGATTGCCCCGTTCGATGCGGCCGACGGGCCACCACCGCGCAGCTTGCTGGCGTTCTTTAAGTGGTGTCTGTCGGGGTCTTGGCCGGTGTTGATCGCGGCTTTCGCCGTCTCCGCCCTCGCTGGCACGACGGAGATTGCGACCGCGTTCTTCCTGGGTGCCGTGATTGACAGCGTGGCCGACCCATCGGACGGGTATCTGCTGCGCAATGCGGGCCTATTCGCCCTTTTCCTTGGCTTCTACCTTGTCGCGCGCCCCCTGATCTTTGGCACGTCTGCGGCGTTCAACGGCATCACTGTCGCGCCGAATGTCTATCCCTTGGTCCAGTCGCGCCTGCACCGTTGGTCCCTGGGGCAGTCCGTGACGTTCTTCGACAACGACTTTGCGGGACGCATCGCGACCAAGCAAATGCAAACCGCCCGCGCCGTGACCGAGGTGACAGGCGAATTCATCAACGTGGTGGCCTTTGCGTCCTCGTCCCTGATCGGCTCGGCGCTTTTGATGTTTGCCATCGACTGGCGCATTGCTTTGGCTTTGACGCTTTGGCTGGTCTTCTACATCCTGCTTTTCCGATGGTTCATGCCGCGCATCCGAGCGCGGTCCAAGGCGCGGGCGGCGGCGCGTGCCATGGTCACCGGCCAAGTCGTGGATACGATCACCAACATCAAAACGGTGAAACTGTTCGGCCATTCCGACCACGAAGACCGCGCTGCCTTGGATGCCATGGCCACCTTGCGGGACCGGGCGCTGGACTTCGGTTACATGTCCACGGGGTTCCGGTTCAGTTTGATGTTCTGCGCCGGATTGCTGCCCATTCTTATGATCGGGGGCACGGTTTGGCTTTGGTCCGCAGGTCAAGCCACCGCTGGGGATATCGCCGCAGCGGGCGCCATAGCCTTCCGGCTCAGCCAAATGACCGGATGGGTGTCGTTCACGCTCATGGCGCTTTACGCCAATGTGGGGGAGGTTGAAGACGGCATGAACACTCTGGCCCATCTGCATGACTTGACGGATGCCGACGATGCGGTGGACCTGTCTGTCGCCCACGGCGACATTCGGTTTGAAGACGTGACGTTCACATATGGCAAGGACGAGGGTGGCGGCATTTCAGACCTGAGTTTGCGCGTATCGCCCGGGGAAAAGCTGGGCCTTGTGGGGGCCTCTGGGGCGGGCAAGTCCACCTTGGTGGCGCTGTTGCTGCGCCTTTACGACCCTTCCCAGGGACGGGTCCTGGTTGACGGCACAGATGTCCGCCGTCTCAGCCAAGACAGCTTGCGCAAGCAGATCGGCATGGTCACGCAGGAAACCGCCATGTTCAATCGCTCCGCCCGGGAAAACATCCTGTACGGCCGTCCAGATGCCACCGAGGATGAGATGATCGAGGCGGCCAAACGCGCGGAGGCGCATGACTTCATCACCGGGTTGCGCGATCACAAGGGCAACACTGGGTATGGGGCCTTCCTGGGGGAGCGGGGCGTCAAACTCTCGGGCGGGCAGCGCCAGCGGATCGCCTTGGCCCGCGCCATCCTGAAGGACGCGCCGGTCTTGGTCCTGGACGAAGCCACCAGCGCGCTCGACTCCGAAGTGGAAGCGTTGATCCAAGACGCGCTGGACCGTGTTATGGCGGATAAGACCGTCATCGCCATTGCCCACCGCCTCAGCACCATTGCCAAGATGGACCGGATCGTGGTCCTAGACGCGGGGCAAATCGTGGAGCAGGGGACCCATGCAGAGCTGTTGGCGCAAAACGGCACCTATGCACGATATTGGAACCGTCAGTCCGGCGGGTTCATCGGCATTGATGAGGTGGCTGCGGAATAGCGACCGCAGGGTGCCTGTGGCTGGGTTGCCCCGGACATGACCGAACTTGCCGCACAATACACCATCCAACACCTCGGTCAACGCGGTGACGGCGTTGCCGCGGGTCCGGTCTATGCGCCACTGACCCTTCCGTCAGAGGTCGTAACAGGCACCCGTGAAGGCGACCGTCTGGCCGACGTGAAGATCGTGACGCCAAGCGCGCAGCGTGTCGCGCCACCATGTCCGCATTTCAAACGCTGCGGTGGTTGCGCCTTGCAACATGCCTCTGACGGGTTTGTAGAAACCTGGAAAGCAGACCTTGTCCGCACGGCTTTGTCCCATGTCGATCTCACCGCGCAGATCGCCCAGGTTCTGACGTCCCCACCCCAAAGCCGCCGCCGCGCCGCCCTTGCGGGGCGCAAGACCAAGAACGGCGCGCAGGTGGGCTTTCATGTGCGCGGCGGGGCGGAGATCGTCGCCATCCCGAACTGCAAGCTGCTCCGGCCCGAGATCATGGCCGCCTTGCCCGCGTTGGAGCAGGTGACCCGCATCGCCGCGCCCCGTGGCGCGGAGGTCACCCTCCACGTGACGGCGACCCAGACCGGGCTCGACCTTGCGATTACAGAGGCGAAGCCGTTTGATCGTCTGGCCATGGCGGCTTTGGCCCCGCTTGCCCCCTCATTTGCTCGGATCACTTGGAACGGAGAGACAGCACTGCAACAAACCCCGCCCATGCTCCGCTTGGGTCGTGGGCAGGTTCCCCTGGCGCCAGGTGCCTTCCTACAAGCCACCGAGGCCGGGGAGGCGGCCTTGGTATCACAAGCCAAAGCGATCCTGTCCGGGGCGACGCAGGTGGCCGACCTGTTTGCGGGGTTGGGCACGTTTACCTTTCCAATCGCAGAACGCTCGGCCGTCCATGCGGTGGAAGGCGACAGGACCCTATTGCAAGCCTTGGACCATGGGACCCGCGCCCCGGCTGGCCTGAAACCGATCACAACCGAACGTCGCGACCTGTTCCGCGCGCCTTTGATGCCCGACGAGCTATCCCGCTTTGACGCAGTCCTGCTGGACCCGCCCCGCGCCGGGGCCGCCGCGCAGGTGGCGCAACTGGCCCAATCCACGGTTGCTAAGATCGCCTTCATCTCCTGCAACCCGGCGACCTTTGCGCGCGATGCACAGGTGCTTATCTCCGCAGGATGGCGCATGGGGCCAATTACGGTGGTGGACCAATTCCGCTGGTCTCCCCATGTGGAACTTGTGACTGATTTCGAGAGAGCCTGATGCGCGAAACCCTCAACGCCTATCTAGAGCGCCCGCTGGCGCGCAATCTGATCATTGCGGTCATCCTTGTGAACGCGGTCACGCTCGGCCTGGAAACGATCCCCCCGGTGATGGAGCGGTTCGGCCCCCTGCTGACCATCATTGATCAGGCCTGCCTCACCATCTTTGTGGTGGAACTGGTGCTGAAAATGGTGGGGCAGGGGCGGCGGTTCTGGACCCAAGGCTGGAACCTGTTCGACTTTGCCATTGTCGGCATCGCGCTGGCGCCCAATGCTGGACCGTTCAGCGTCTTGCGGGCCCTGCGCATCCTGCGCGTTCTGCGGGTCGTGTCGGTCTTTCCGCGTCTGCGCCGCGTGGTCGAAGGGTTCGTCACCGCGTTACCGGGCATGGGCAGCGTGTTCCTTCTGATGGGGATCATCTTCTACATCGCGGCGGTCATGGCCACCAAACTTTTTGGGACCAGTTTCCCGGAATGGTTCGGGGACCTGGGCAAATCTGGCTATTCCCTGTTCCAGATCATGACGTTGGAATCGTGGTCCATGGGCATCGTCCGCCCCGTGATGGACGTCTACCCTTATGCTTGGGCGTTCTTCGTTCCTTTCATCATGGTAACGACCTTTGCCGTCGTGAATCTGCTGGTCGGTCTGATCGTGAATTCCATGCAGGATGCCCATGCCGAGGAATCGAACGCCGCCACGGACGCCTACCGGGACGAGGTGCTGGAACGATTGAAGGCTATCGAAGACCGGTTGGAAAAGTGACGGTCCCGCCCTAGACGAAGCGCCCTTTCCGTCTGGGTCGGATGCGGCGCGGGAAGAATTTCGCCGTGGTCCAGGAAATCAGCTTTATGTCCATCCAGAAGGTGCGATTGCGCTGATAGAGCAGGTCCAACTGGGCCTTTCGCGGAACGCAGGTGCTGACATAGGTCGCCTCCGTCTCGTCGTGGGTGTGACACGCCGACAGAATCCTCTCTTCATGGGGGGCATAGATCAAGGACGCCAAACCAGTGACCCCTGGGCGGGATTTGAGCACCTCGCCATAGAGGTCGGGGAACATCTCCACGTAGCGGTGCAGGGGCGGGCGGGGCCCCACGAAGCTGACATCGCCGCGCAGGATGTTCCAAAGCTGAGGCAACTCATCCAGACGCAGCCGTCGCAGCTTGGCCCCAAGGGGCGTGATCCTCTGGGACTTGTTGCCACCGGTCACGCCTTCGTCTTCGGGGTCGGCCTCCATGGTGCGGAACTTCCACAAGGTGAAGCGTTCGGTCGGGCTTTTCATGCGCTCGGACCCGTACAGGATTGGGCGGCCTTGCTGGCGCCAAACCTTCCAAGTGACGACGACGATCACCGGGGCCAGGAACGCCATCAGGTAGAGCGAGAACAGGATGTCGAAGATGCGCTTGCCCAGCGTCATGCCACGGCCCCCACAATGCGCCGCCATTGGGCTACCATGCCTTCGGCCTGCGACTCCTCGGTGGCAAAGGGGACGCGGGCGGCGAGGGGGGCGACGTCCAATTCGACCGTGGCGATTGCGCTGTCCGGGGCAGGATGGGGCGTGTAGGTTCCCCCTGCGGCGCGCACCAGATCGGCCATGGACACCGTGCCAGGGGCCGCGACGTTCAGAACGGGGGGCACGTTTGGCATCGCCGCCAATTCCTGCAAGACCCGCCCCAAAGTCGCTGGCCCGATATAGCTGCGCCGGGGGCATGTCCCGTCCTGGAAAATATGCAAGCTCACGGGGCGCGCCTGGGTCATGTTGCCGATCAACTGGTCTGCGCCCAACACGTTGCCCAGCCGTAGGATCGTTGCCTCTGGCCCGTTGGGATGGGTGGCGCGCCACGTATGGACAGCACTCTCCATCTCCGCTTTCGCCACACCGTAGGGGGCCGCGGGCGTCGGCGCGTCACTGGCCAAAAGCGGACCGCGCGCGCGCCCATAAACGGCTGCCGAGGATAAAAGGAACACGCGCGGTACGCTAAGCCGCGCCGCTGCGTCCAAGGCGTTGAGGGCGGCCGTGCTGTTGGCCCGCAGCGCCGTTGTGTCCCCCAACGTCACCCCGCCCAGACAGATCAATGCACGCGCCCCTTTGGCAGGGGCCCAACCATCCGCCTGCGACGTCCAGACCGCATCCGGGATGACAGCGCGTAGCAGGCGGCCCACGCGTCCCGAGGCGCCGTTGAAGGCAAGGCGGGCAGGCGTTCGGAGCAAAACTGGCGCAGACATACCCCACAGGAGGTGCCCCAGCGACGTTGCAGAATCAAGACACCGCCCCTGCGATAACCTGCCGATTGTGTCCCGGGGACTTTCCATCCGTGCCTGCCCTAACGATAACAAAGCGGTCAGGCGTGCCTCACCAATGGGGCGGGCAAGCAAATCTGCTGCTGTGCTTGCAGATCTGACGCGGACGTGGGGGATGGATATGGTGCTTCACTCAGCCCGACGCATGGCTGCGGCGGCTCTGGCTGCGGCCCTTGCATGTGCCGGTGCGGCGGGTGCCCAAAGCCCGCCCGAACGGGTATCCATCAACACCTATGGCGTGCCCGGCCTGATCGATATGCCCTCCGCCGAGATGCAGCCCGATGCAGAGCTGGTAACCTCTGTCTACATGCTCTCGAACGCTTCGGGCCGGACCCAACTCACGTTCCAGATCACGCCGCGCCTCCAGGGCGTCTTTCGCTATGCGACCATCCCGGACTTTCTTCAGACCGGAAATGGCTTCATCCGAACCTATGACCGCAGCTTTGACCTGCGCTACCAGATCTTTCGCGAATCTGGGTGGCGGCCTGCGGTCACTGTTGGTCTTCAGGATTTTGGCGGCACCAGCCTGTTTAGCGGCGAATACATTGTGGCGACCAAGCATTTTGGCGACCGTTGGACCGTGACGGGCGGCATTGGTTGGGGCCGTTTGGGCACGCGGGGCGGGTTCACCAACCCCCTTGGCGCGCTGTCGGACCGGTTTGAGACGCGCCCCGGATTCAACGTGAATTCCCGCGGCGGGACGTTTTCCAGCGATCAGGTGTTCCGCGGGGATGCCGCGCTGTTCGGCGGCGTGGCGTATAAGTTCAACGACAAGCTGACCCTGAAGGCAGAATACTCCTCTGACGCGTATCTGGAAGAAGAAGCGCGCGGCGTGCTCACGCCCAAAACACCCTTGAACTTCGGTTTGGACTACAAGATCCGGCCAGGGGTCAGTCTGGGCGCCTATGCCATCCAGGGGGCCGAAGTCGGGATCAACGTCACCTTCGCTTTGAACCCCAAACGGCCGCCCACGGGCTCCGGCGCCGAAGAGGCCCCCATGCCCGTGTTCCAGCGCCCGTCGCGGGACGTGCAACCCGACCTTTGGACCACCGCGTGGGAGGGGAACGAGGCCGTCGTGACCCCCGTCACCAACGCCCTTTCCGCCAGCCTGGAGGAGCAGGGGCTGAAGCTGACCGCCCTCAAGCTGGACGGGGGGCGCGCCGAGGTGCAGTTCCGCAACAACCGGTTCCTCACCAACACGCAGGCGATGGGCCGGGCCGCGCGCATCCTCAGCGCGACGTTGCCGCCGTCGGTAGAGACGCTGGTCTTGATCCCCGAGAATGACGTGGGTCTAACCGGCGCCGCCGTGATCATCCGGCGCACCGATCTTGAGGCGCTTCAATACCGCCCGGATGGGTCGGATGAGGCGTTGGCCGTCGCTGGAATCGTCGATGCGCGGACCTTATCGCGGGACGGGACCCAACAAATCGACGGTGTCTTTCCCCGGTTCCAATGGGCCCTTGGACCCTATGTGGCGTACGGCCTATTCGACCCTGATGCCCCCCTTCGACTGGACCTCGGGATCGAGGCCAAGGCAACCTACGAGCCTGTGCGCGGCCTTCTTTTTTCGGGCGCGGTCCGTCAGCGTATTGTCGGCAACCGCGGAGATATCGAGCGGGGCAGCAACTCCGTCCTGCCCCGGGTTCGCACCGACCAGGCAGAGTTTTTCCGCACCGATGGCCCCTTCATCGACCACCTGACGGCCGAATACTTCTTTCGTCCTGGGCGCAGCACCTATGCCCGCGTGTCCGCCGGCCTGTTGGAACAACAGTTCGGTGGTGTGTCGGCCGAATTTCTATGGAAACCCGTCCAGTCCCGCTGGGGGATCGGCGTCGAAGTGAACCGCGTGCGCCAGCGCGAATTCGACATGAAACTGGGGTTCCGAGATTTGGATGCGACGACCGGCTTTGTCACCGGCTACTACAACCACGGAAACGGGTTCCACAGCCAGCTGGATGTGGGCCAGTACCTGGCCGGAGACCGGGGCGCGACCTATACGCTTAGCCGCCTGTTCGACAATGGTTGGGAGGTCGGGGCCTTCGCCACCAAGACCAATGTCAGCGCGGAGGAGTTTGGCGAGGGCAGTTTTGACAAAGGGTTCTTTCTAAAGATCCCGGCCACGTGGCTGACGGGCCAGCCGTCTCGGCAACGGTTCAGCACCACCATCCGTCCCGTGCAACGGGATGGAGGCGCGCGGCTGAGCCTGCGCAATCGTCTCTACCCAAAGGTGCGGGACATGACGGGCCCGGAACTGACGGATCAATGGGGGCGGTTCTGGCGATGACGCGACATTTGGCATGGGCGCTCGGGCTTGCGGTCCTTGCAGGGTGCGGCAACACGGACCAGCAGGATGCGGGCCTGAACCTCGTCACATCCCGCTTGGCGGCGCTCATCTCGTCTGAGGAGGAGGTGCCGGACGCCCGAGAGGTGTTGACGCCAGAACTCCTCGCCTCTTCCGACACGCCGGTTCTGCTGGCGATCTTCCTCAAGCCCGACAACGGATTTACGCTGATCCCGTTGCAAGTGGCGGGGGACGTGATTCAATGGCGCGACGCAGCCAATGCTGGGATGATCCGCCGGGATGGTATCTTGGTGGGGACGCGGGGTTACGGTTTCGATCTTTGGAGTTCTGAGGTCGAGGAATTGCGCGTGGCCTTGCGCACCGGCGGCGGGCCTGACGTGGTCCGGGTGAATCGCTATCTGAATGGTGAAAATCAGATCGTGCGCCAGCAATTCATTTGTGACGTGGTGCCCGAGGGGACACAGACCCTCAGCATTGTGGGCCGCGACATGGCCACACAACTCTACCGGGAGGTCTGCAGCGGGCCGGGGGGGCGGTTCGAGAATCAGTACTGGGTGCGCGGCGATGGTAGGATTGTTCGGTCCATCGAACATGTCAGCGATGAGATCGGTGCCGTGGACCTTACCCTGCTGGTTGAGTGACGCGCGACGGCGTCTTACGAAGGAGCGCGGTTTCGTGCGGGTGTTGCCCTGCGCCTGGGAATGGCCCGTGACAACTTGGCCCAAAGACCAGGGCCCCCGCGCCTAATTTTGCTGCAATGCGGAAACACTTGACGCAATTGTCGGCAAAAATCCCCCAGGTCTTGCCTACGTCATGGGCAGTTGGCTTGAGTTTTGAGGGCAGGCGTCGTAACTGGCGTCTTGTGCACATGAAACGGAGAAATCCAATGAAATCCATTTTTGCCGCCGCAGCAATCGCGACGCTGGCATTCGCCCCTGTCGCCGCTTCGGCACAGGAAGCCGCTGGCGCGGCGACCGCAACGACAACCACCACGACGACCGCAACCGCCGCAGCGGGCGCTGGTGCCGGCGCCGGAACCGGCGCAGGTGTTCTGGTTGGTGTCGGTGGCGCAGGTGCCGCAGCCGCAGCCGTGGCGGCCATCGCGTTGGTGGCAATCGTGGCCGGTGGCGGCAGCTCGTCCAGCACCACCACCACAACGAACTAAGCTGCTAAATATAGTTTTGGAAAAGGCGGGTCGACGGGCCCGCCTTTTTCTTTGCGCTCAGGCCCGTTTGCCTAACACCTCAACGCCAAGGACGGACAGAACCTTCGCTTCAATGTCCTCCGCATTGAGCCCGGCCTTACCATACATATCACGCGGTCCGGCCTGATCGATGAACGCGTCGGGCAACACCATGGACCGAAACCGCAGGCCCGTATCAAACACCCCCTCATCGGCAAGCAATTGGGCCACGTGGCTGCCGAACCCGCCAACGGCGCCTTCCTCGATGGTGATCAGCGCGTCATGCCGGGCCGCCAAATCCAGGATCAATGCGCGGTCCAGCGGTTTGGCAAATCGGGCATCGGCGACCGTGGGCGTGATGCCGCGGGCGGCCAGCGATTCGCACGCCGCTTCCACTTCGCGCAGGCGCGCGCCGAATGACAGGATTGCAACCTGTTCCCCCTCTTGGATCATGCGCCCCTTGCCGATCTCCAACGGCGTGCCCCGCTCTGGCATTTCTACGCCCACACCTTCCCCGCGGGGAAACCGGAACGCGATAGGCCCGTTGTCATGGGCGGCGGCGGTGGCCACCATATGGCACAGCTCCGCCTCGTCGGCGGCGGCCATCACAACGAAATTTGGCAAGTTGGACAAGTACGCCACGTCGAAGCTTCCGGCATGGGTCGCGCCATCGGCGCCCACCAGCCCGGCGCGGTCAATGGCAAACCGCACCGGCAGGTTCTGCAACGCCACATCGTGGACGACCTGATCATAACCGCGTTGCAGAAACGTGGAATAGATCGCTGCAAACGGCTTCATCCCCGACGCGGCAAGGCCCGCGCAGAACGTCACGCCATGCTGTTCCGCAATGCCCACATCGAAACAGCGGGCCGGGAAACGTTCCGCAAAAAGGTTCAGCCCTGTCCCATCGGGCATGGCGGCGGTGATGGCGACGATGCGGTCGTCATGGCTGGCCTCCTCCATAAGGCTTTGGGCGAACACCTTGGTGTAAGACGGCGCGTTGGACGGCGCCTTTTTCTGCTCTCCGGTGGCGACATCGAACTTGGCGGTGGCATGGCCCCGGTCCGAACGATGCTCGGCATAGCCCTTGCCCTTCTGAGTGACCGCATGGATCAGGGTCGGCCCGGTGGCGCGCACTTTGACGGTGCGCAACACCTGCAAAAGTTGGTCCATGTCATGGCCGTCGATGGGCCCCACATAGGAGAAGCCCAATTCCTCGAACAATGTCCCGCCGACGGTCATGCCCTTCAGCATCTCCTTGGCGCGTTTGGCCCCTTCCTGGAACGGTGGCGGCAGGAAGCCGACGGCGGTCTTGGCGGCGGTCTTGAATTCTTGAAAAGGGGCGCCCGCGTAAAGCCGGCTGAGGTAAGACGACATCGCGCCCACGGGCGGGGCGATGGACATCTCATTGTCATTGAGGATCACGATGAGCCGCTTTTTCAAGTGGCCCGCATGGTTGAGCGCCTCATAGGCCATGCCGCCGGACAGGGCACCGTCCCCGATCACCGCGATAGCATCGCCCACATCCTCGGAACCCAATTCGCGCCCCATGGCAAAACCCAGGGCGGCGCTTATGGACGTCGAGGAATGGGCCGCGCCGAACGGGTCATACGCGCTTTCGCTCCGCTTGGTGAAACCGCTGATCCCGTCCTTTTGGCGCAGGGTCAGCATCCTGTCCCGCCGCCCAGTCAGGATCTTGTGGGGATAGCACTGATGAGAGACGTCCCAGATCAACTTGTCCCGCGGTGTGTTGAACACCGCATGGAGCGCCACCGTCAGTTCCACCACACCCAGCCCCGCGCCCAGGTGCCCGCCAGTCTTGCTGACGGCCCAGATCGTGTCCTGTCGCAATTCGTCTGCCAGAAGCGACAGCTCCTCATCGGCCATGGCGCGCAAATCGGCCGGGCCAGCGATACGGTCAAGGCGTGGGGTGTTGGGTCGGTCGGTCATGTTGGTCTCATCTGTCGCGAGTCACCACATAGCGGGCGACATCCACAAGGTTAGCGCGCTTTGCACTGTAAATCAAAAGTGACACTTCGGACTGCGCGATCAAGTTGACGGCCTGGGCGCGCGCGGCCTCCACCCCCATAAGCGACACAAACGTGGCCTTGCCCGCTTGGTCGTCCTTCCTCAGGGCTTTCCCCGCCTTCTCAGGGTCGCCTTCCACGTCCAACAAGTCATCGGCGATCTGGAAGGCCAGGCCCACTTTGGCGGCGTAATCCAGTAGTGGTGCCGGATCCGCGCCAGCCAAGACCGCGCCGGCCCGACACGGCCATTCCAACAAGCGTCCGGTCTTGAGCCGCTGCAGGCGAGAGATATCGTCCAGGGTCAGGGGCGCGCCCGCCGTCTCGGCCGCGATGTCTAGGGCCTGACCCAGGACCATGCCTTGTCCGCCTGCCGCTTGGGCCAAGGTCAGGGCCAAGTTGGCCCGCACCGCGCCATCGGGATGGGTGGCCGGGTCGGTGACAATCTCAAAGGCCAGCGTTTGCAACGCGTCCCCCGCCAACACGGCGGTCGCTTCGTCCCATTTTCGGTGCACGGTCGGTTGACCGCGGCGCAGGTCGTCATCATCCATGCAGGGCAGATCGTCATGGATCAAAGAATAGGCGTGGACACATTCAATGGCTGCCGCCGCACGCAACGCCCGGTCGCGGGGCACATCGAACAAGGAAGCGGCTTCTAGCGCCAGATAGGCACGCAGGCGTTTGCCGCCGCCCACAGCATAGCGCATGGCCTGGGCAACTGGTGTGTCGCCATATGGCGACAATATCGCGTCCAGGGTTGCCTGGGTGTCCGCCTGGGCCTGTGTCAGGCTGTCTTGGAACGTCACGGTGTCAGTCGGGCGTCGTGGTGCCAGTGGGCTGGCCCTTGGTGTCCAGGCTGATCTGGCGCACCTTGGCCTCGGCTTCGCCCAGCTTGGCCTCGCAATGGGCCTTGAGGGCGGCACCGCGCTCATAAAGGGCGATGGAAGCCTCCAGGGGCACGTCCCCGCTGTCCAGCTTGGTGACCACTTGCTCCAGCTCGGCGATGGCTTGCTCAAAGCTCATGGATTTGACGTCATCCGCCATTGGCATACCCCCTCAGGACCTCCACATGGGCCGCGACCGACGCCGCCAGTGCATCCAGGTCATAGCCGCCTTCCAAACAGGACACCACCCGGCCTTGGCACGTGTCGCGGGCGAACGCGCACAGAACATCCGTGGCCCAGCTGAAGTCAGACGTGGCCCAGTTAAGCTGCGCCAGCGGGTCATCCTGGTGGGCGTCGAACCCGGCAGAGATCAACAGAAGGTCCGGGGCAAAATCGCGTAGACCCGGCAGGATCGTTTGCTCCATCGCGCGGCGAAAGGCGGCGCCGTTTGAATTGGGCGCCAGCGGCAGGTTGATGACATTGCCATGGGCGCCCAGGTCCGTCGGCGCGCCTGACCCGGGCCAAAGGGGCATCTGATGGGTGGAATAGAAGCGCGCGCGCGGCTCATCCCATAACAGGTCCTGCGTCCCGTTCCCGTGATGCACGTCAAAATCGACCACAGCGACCCGGTTCAGCCCCCGCCCATCCAGCGCGTGTTTCGCCGCAATCGCCACATTGCCCAGCGTGCAAAAGCCCATGGGTGTCGCCGTTTCGGCGTGGTGGCCCGGGGGGCGCATGGCGCAAAACGCATTGACGGCGCGCCCATCCAGCACCGCATCCACCGCTTGGCACGCCGCCCCCGCCGCCAGTTTGGCCGCGCGCCATGTGCCCGGCGACAGAAACGTGTCCGCGTCCAGCTGCGCCCAGCCATCGGCCGGCACGGCGGCGGCGATCTGGTCCAGATAGTCCTGCGGGTGGCAGCGCAGAAGCTGTTCGTCGCTTGCCGCCTCCGCGTCTTCGCGGTCCAAGGCCATGTGCTCCAGCGCGCGAAGGATGACGCGCAACCGTGCCACCTGCTCTGGGTGGCCCGGCGGGTTCACATGGTACAACGCGTCCGGATGGGTGATCAGCAATGTCATCGGACCCGCTTTCCTGGTTGTCGTCTGGCCAAAAATACCTCCGGGGAGCGCGAGGGGCAGCGCCCCTCGCCTGGCGCGGCGCCCTTGGGGCGGCGCAATCCCTCAATCCGGGGCAAGCATATACCCTTCGCCACGCACTGTCTGAAGGTAGCGCGGCTGCTTGGGGTCCGCTTCGATCTTGCGGCGCAGGCGGGTGATCTGAACATCGACGGCCCGCTCCCCTGACTGGCCGCCATCGCGGCCCAGCTTTTCCACCAGATCCGCGCGGCTTACCGGCTCATGGGGGGAGGCCGCGAAAATCCGCATCAGCGTGGTCTCCGTCGCGGTCAAACGCACAGGGTCCTGGCCCTGCCAAAGCTCCCCGCGTTCCATGTCATAGCGGTAGGGACCCAAAAGCAGCATTTTAGGCATCGCATCCCCGGCTTGGGGCGCGCGGCGCAGAATGGCTTTCAGGCGCAAAAGAAGTTCTTTTGGCTCAAAGGGCTTGGCCAGGTAGTCGTCGGCCCCGGCCTCAAGTCCCGTGATCCGATCCGTGGTCTCCCCCTTGGCGGTCAGCATCAGGATCGGCATTTCGCGGCTGCTGCGGATTTCGGCGCACAGGACAAAGCCGTTATCGCCAGGCATCATCACATCCAGGATGGCCATATCGAAATCAAGCCCCGCCAGAAGGCGCCGGGCATGGTCCGCGTCCCGCGCGGCAGTGGTCAGATAGCCATTCCGCATCAGGAACTTCTGCAGAAGCGTGCGAATCCGTTCATCATCGTCCACCAACAGGATATGCGCCTGATGGTTTGGCGTGCCGCCGGGCTCTCCGGTCATCGGTCAGTGTCCCTCGTCGCGGCGTAGTGCCGTCTCAATTCTGGATCCATCATATGCTCAAGCACTTGACGAAATCCAGCGACAGCATCCGGTCCGGCCTCGCGGAAGGCGGCGCGCATGCGGGCCCGCTGCGCAGTGCTCAATTCCGCCTCTAGCTGCCTGCCATTGTCGGTCAGGAAAAGGTGGCGTTCCCGCCGGTCACGGGCGCCGACGCGGCTTTCGACCAGGCCGTCTTCCACCAAGGCGCGGAGGACGCGGTTCAAGCTCTGCTTCGTTACGCCCAGGATCGTCAGCAAATTGTTGACGGTCGTCCCGGGCGTCCGCTGGATGAAATGGATCGCGCGATGGTGGGCGCGGCCATAGCCCTGACCCGCCAAGATCCGGTCCGGGTCCGCCGTGAACCCGCGATACGCAAAAAACATTGCCTCAATGGCGCGCCGCAACTGCTCATCGGTCAAGAATAGCAGGGTATCGCTGTCATTTATGTCATCGACCATAGCGCGCAAACTACGTCAGCCTTGTTGACATTCCAAGACCATATTGATAGCCAAACCCAGATTTGACGCAACAATATGTCCGAAGCGGGCGTATCCGTGAAATGATATGAAGGAATGGGCTATGGCTGGGTCCTATGCGGAACTGGATGGCAAGATCTGGATGGATGGGACGCTGGTCGATTGGAAGGATGCCAATGTGCATCTTTTGACCCACGCGATGCATTACGCCAGCGCGGTGTTTGAGGGGGAGCGGGCCTATTCCGGCAAGATCTTCGAAAGCCGCAAGCATTCGCAGCGATTGATCGCGTCGGGCCAAGCGCTCGACATGGACATCCCTTGGACCGTGGATGAGATTGAGGCGGCCAAATACGAAACCATGCAGGCCAATGGCTTGGACGATGCCTATGTGCGGGCCCTTGCCTGGCGCGGGGCGGGGGAAGACATGGGAGTGTCGTCCAGCCGCAACCCCGTTCGCATGGCCATCGCAGTTTGGGCCTGGGGCAATTATTACGGGGACGCCAAGATGAAGGGCGCCAAGCTCGACATCGCAAAGTGGAAGCGCCCCTCGCCGGAAACGGCCCCCCATACGGCCAAAGCCGCGGGCCTTTATATGATCTGTACCATGTCGAAGCACGCCGCCGAGGCGAAAGGCTGCTCGGACGCGATGATGTTCGACTATCGCGGCTATGTGGCCGAAGCGACGGGCGCAAACATCTTCTTCGTCAAAGACGGGGAGGTGCATACGCCCAAGCCCGATTGCTTTCTCAATGGGATCACGCGGCAGACCGTCATGGGGATGCTGGAAGATCGGCAGATCAAGATCCATGAACGGCACATTGAGCCGGGCGAATTGGAGGGCTTTGAGCAGTGCTGGCTGACGGGGACCGCCGCCGAAGTCACGCCAGTGGGCCAGATCGGTGACTACAGTTTTGAGGTCGGCGCGATGACCCGCGATATCTCGGACGGCTACGAAAAACTGGTCCGGCGCTAAGGCGCATCGCAGGCGGGTCCTAAGACGAGGCAACCCCGACCGCGTTGGGCGGCCGGGGCGCAAAACTCGTTACAAAACCGTGGCTAAGCAGCCGTCGCGCGGTGACGTGGGTGGGGGCTGGGAAGCACCGCGCAACTTAGAAACCTTCGTTCCTATGGCCTTATTGATGCCCCATACATCTGGCTAAAATTGGGACACGCTTTGCGCGCATCTCGGTCTTTTTGCGACCCCCCCGCGGCATAGTTAACGGCGCAGAGACAATGCGTTATTTCCTTGCAGTATCGGTGCGCTAACGTAGGGTTTCGAGGATGAACATGATCCGACATTCCGGCACACAGGACGTTGTGCACTTCCACCGTACCGAATTAGGCCCAATTTTGTCGCTTTACGGTCGCATGGTCGCCGCAGGAGAATGGCGAGACTACGGCATCTCTGCCCTGAAAGATGTCGCAATCTTTTCGGTTTTCCGTCGCACGGCGGAACAGCCGATTTACAGAATTGAAAAACGGCCCAAACTGTCGGCAAAGCAAGGCATGTATTGTGTCATCGGCATGGATGGGCGCATTTTGAGACGGGGGCATGACCTTAAAACCGTCCTACGCGTGTTGGAGCGAAAGTTGATTCGCGCCGTCGATTGAGGCGCAGGGCCCTTGTCTTTGGCCTTGTCTGAAAAAGCCTTAAACATCTTGCCAATACGGTCAGTGGTAGTCGCTGCGGAGGGTCCAGCCGTCCCCATCACGGTGGCGGAACAGGTAGAGGGATCCGCCGTCCCCGACGCTCAATCGACCCTTAGGGGTCGTGTCGATCTGCAAGAGAAAGTCAGCGCGGTCAGGGTTTTGGCTGCCTTGGATCCAAGTGGGCCATCCGCCCAGCTTCACCGGATGTGTGGCCAGCGCGTCCCAAAGTGCGCTGGCTTCGGGTGTGTCATGGAACCAGCGGCTGTCTCGACTGCGGGCCACCGCTAACGGGATGCGATCTGCCATGTCCTCCCAATCCGGTTGTTGGTGCAACCGAAGGTCAAAGTCCAACGGTAAGGCGGGAAGGGTATGCGCGCTGCTGATGCCCAGCGTGACCAGCGGGTCCGTCGCTTTGTGCAGGCGTACAGCAAACTGCCGACCCGGTAGGAGATCGGCGATGCCGGTGTTTGGGTCCGCCAAATCCATCCAAAGCGCCAGAAGGCCCGTGCCCGGTGGCAACAGGCCCTGAGGGAAAGCGTCGGCGCGGATTTGGACGATGGGCACCATAGCTTGACCCGAGGCACCCGTCGGTGGGGGCGTGCCGGGTGTGTCTAGAACCGGACCGCCCCAGCGGCTGACAACGGCATCATCCCTGTCGCGGCGGCGGCCCCCGATTTTGCCCAGTGTCGCGGGCCGAAGGCTGTCGCGGAGAGCCTGGCGCGCGTGCTCCCAATCCTCGGCGCTTGGCCAGTCGTCCGGCGATGGAGGCGGCGGCGGTGCCACGAATAGATTTCGGAACAGCCGCCGCATCAGGTCGGCGGCGTCAGTCGACGGCGGGCCGTGATCTCGCCGCTGCCGGTGCCCCCCGCCCCTGCGGCAATGCGCTGCGCGGCGACCGTCAGCGGTTCATAAGACACGGCCATGTGGTGTGCATTGGCGTGCAGCAGCTGCGTGTCATCGGCCATGATCCCCACATGGCCGCGCCAGAATACCAGGTCGCCGCGCTGCAGCGGTTCCTCCCGATGAAGGTCGCGACCCAGGGTAGCCTGTTGGTCGCTGTCGCGGGGGCAGTCCGTGCCGCAGGCCACCAGGGCCTGCTGGATCAGTCCAGAGCAATCGATCCCCCAGCGAGAGCAGCCGCCCCATAGGTAGGGTGTGCCCAGGAACAGATCCGCCACGCCCACCGGGTCCGAGAAGCGCGCGCGCAGGGGTTGCAGGTGGCCGGAGGGGATGAAGTGTCCAGTGGATACTTTCTTGAAATCGCCCGTATCGGCGACCACGCGCATGTGGCTTCCGAAGAAGACGGCCACCTCGGGCGGGGCTTTCAGCTTCGCTTTGGGGTAAAGATGTGTGGCGGGGGCAGCGACCCAATGGGTGGCGGCCTCTTGCCGTCCAAGGGCGGCGGACAGGACATAGCCGCAATATCCATCCCGCAGGGATTGACCGAAGGCATAGCCATCCCGCTCGTCTATGACGCGGAAGGCTTCCCCGAAAAGCAACTGGTTTGAACGTTCGCCCCGGGGGGTATCGCTAAGGTTGACCAGGGGCTGTTGGACCGTGCGGATGGAGCCTTTGACATAGCGCGTCGCCTCGACGATCCCGCGCAGCTCATGGGCGGCGGCATAGCCGTTGGCAGGCGTCATCCGTGGGTCGAGCGCGTTCATACGGACAGGTCCAGCACACCGGGTAGGGCATCGAGAATGGCGCGTGCGCCCATGCCGACGCCGCCCTTGGGGCGCGCGGGCTGGGCCGCGGGGCACCATCCATAGACGTCGAAATGGGCAAAGCGCGGCGCGTTGCCCGCAAACCGGTCAAGGAAAAGTGCAGCGGTGATCGCCCCCGCAAACCCGCCAGAGGGCGCGTTGTCCAGATCGGCGATCCCCGGTTCGATCATCTGATCGTAGGGGCGGTGGAACGGCAGGCGCCAGACCGGGTCGCGCACCCGCTGCCCGGCATGGCTGAGCGCCATGGCCAGCGCATCGTCGTCGGTGAAGAACGGGGCGATGTCGGGACCCACGGCCACGCGTGCCGCACCCGTCAGGGTTGCCATGCAGATGGTCAAATCCGCCGGATCTTCGTCCGCAAGGGCCAGGGCATCGGCCAAAACCAAGCGCCCTTCGGCATCGGTGTTGTTGATTTCCACCGTTTTGCCGTTGCGGGCCGTCAGAATGTCACCAGGTCGGACGGCGTTGCCTGCCACGCTGTTCTCCACCGCAGGGATCAGAACGCGCAGTCGCAGCGGCAGGCCAAGCGCCATAATCATATGGGCCAGACCCAGCACCGTGGCCGCGCCGCCCATGTCCTTTTTCATCAGACCCATGGATGCGCCGGGCTTCAGGTTGAGCCCGCCCGTGTCGAAACACACGCCTTTCCCAACCAGCGTCAGTGTGGGACCGGCGTCCCCCCATCGCATGTCGATCAAACGGGGCGCGCGGGTCGAGGCGCGCCCAACAGAGTGGATCATGGTAAAATTCGCATCGAGCAGGGCGTCGCCCGTTGTCACCTCCAACCGTCCGCCATGTTCTGCGGCCAGGTCCCGGCACGCGGCCTCCAGGTCTGCAGGGCCCATATCCGACGATGGGGTGTTGATCAGATCGCGGGTGAGACCCTCGCCCGCGGCCACAGCCTCCAGGCGCTTGCCATTGACACCTGATGGCAGTTTCAGCCGCGGGCCGTCGGTGGGTTTGCCGGCATAGCGCGTGAACTTGTAGCCAGAGAGGAGCCAGGCCAGGGCCGCCTCTTCCCGCGCGTTGTCGGTCAAATCGCCTTCAAGCTGGTAGGTGCCGGATCCCAAGTTCTTGGGCGCCGCCGCCAGCAAGAAACGCCCCCGCTGATGGTCCTTGGGTGTGCCCCACCCAAATAGGACGCGCGCCACCGAAAGGTCCGGCGCAGGCAGGCGCAGCAGTTGGCCCGCCTTTCCGGCAAAGTCATTGGCGGCGACCCAATCCCGCGTGGGCTCATCCTGGCGCTCCATCCAGGCGTCGAACTCGGCTTCCCCCAACAGGCGAAGGGGGATGGCGCGGGCATCGGGGTCGGCAAATCGGGCGGTCATGGACGGGCTCAGCAACGGTCAAAAGGTTGCGCGCCACACTAGTTCGCCCACGCGCCGCCGCAAGATGGCTGGCGCCCTTTCCTTCGGATGCGTGCGCAGCTGGACCCGAGGCCCACGCGATAGGGCGGGTCACCGTCCTGGGACGGTTGCTTAAATGCCGGTCCCGGTCTGCACAGTCCAGTGATTGATCGTCTCAGGCTGGCCCAAGCGCAGCATGCGCGCCGCACAGGCGGGCAAGGCCGCCGCCTGACGATTGTCCAGACAGTCGATTACGGCCCAAGCCGCCGCCTCCAGCGTGCGCATCCCCAACTCACCGCTTAGGCGGATGAGGTCGTCACAGGTCCGGCGGAACCCGCTCCATTCGTCTTTCTTCATCTGATGCTCGGCCAGACGCAGGGCCTTTTCGATATGCGTCAGCAGGCGCGCGATGACGGCTTCGGCGTTTTGGCCGTGCACCTCGCACAGCCGCTCAAGCACATCATGGTCGAATTCCACAGGCTCGCAGGGATGCAAGGTGATGAGTTGCGTGGTCATAAAGTGCTCCGTGTTCGGTCAGGCCCCCACAGCCGTCCAAAAAACTCTCGCTTCAGAACGGGGCGAAACCGTGACCTGCCTTGGGCCGGTGCGCGCAGAAACCACTCGATTTGAATGAATAGACAGAATAGAAAGCGCGGAACGACCCGGAGACGACCCCTTGAGACCGACACGGCCTTTGCCGCAATCCCTTGTCCAGCGCTACCAGGGCTGGAAAGCCACGACCTTCGCCCAGAACTCTGCCTGGTATCGCCGGTTGGCCATCGAAGGGCAACGCCCCCGCGCCATGGTGATTTCCTGCTGTGACAGCCGTGTGAATGTCATGTCCATTTTCGGGGCCGAGCAGGGCGAGTTCTTTGTCCACCGCAACATTGCGAACCTGGTGCCGCCCTATGAACCGGACGGGCAGATGCACGGCACATCGGCCGCCATCGAATATGCTGTAACGGCGTTGCACGTGGCGCAAATCATGGTCGTGGGCCATTCCGAGTGTGGCGGCGTCAAAGGCTGTGCTCAGATGTGTTCCGGTGAGGCGCCGGAACTGGAAGCCGGGGACAGTTTTGTGGGCCGTTGGATGGATCTGCTGCGCCCGGCGTGGGAATTGGTGAAAGACATCGATGACCCCCATGACCGGCTGGAGGCGTTGGAAAAGCGCGGGGTTCTCACCTCGATCGACAATCTGATGACCTTTCCGTTTGTGGCCCAGGCGGTGGAGTCGGGCGACCTTGCCCTGCACGGCCTGTGGAACAACATCACTGAAGGCGTGGTGGAGATTTACGACAACCAGAAAGACGCGTTCATCCCGCTTTAAGGTTGCACCGCCTGGGCCCTGACCTTAGGGAACAGCGGCTTTGGGGATGTGGCCGGGGGACGTCGTGGACCTATTGGAGCTTGCACTGGGGAACCTGCTCTCCCCGATCATCCTATGTTTTGCGTTGGGATTTGCGGCCGCCTTGGCTCGGTCCGAATTGACGGTGCCGCAGGCCGTGGCCAAGGGGATGTCTATCTATCTTCTCTTTGCCATCGGGTTCAAGGGCGGGGTGGAAGTCAACAAAGCGGGCCTGGACGTGACGCTTGTCGGGGCCTTATTGGCCGGGGCCATCCTCTCTTTTGCGTTGCCTTTTGTGGCGTTTGCCCTGCTGCGGGCGCTTACGAAGCTGTCGCCCCTGGATGCGGCGGCGGTTGCGGCCCATTACGGCTCCATCTCTATCGTGACGTTTGTGGCGGGCACGTCTGTGCTGGATGCGGCGGGGATCGCGTCCGATGGCTGGATGGTGGCCGTCGCCGCCGTGATGGAGGCGCCGGCAATTTTGTCCGCCCTCTGGCTGGTCGCGCGGTCAGGTAAGGGCCAGGAGATGGATGCAGAACTTTGGAGAGAGATCCTTTTGAACGGGTCCATCGTTCTGTTGGTCGGGTCTTTCGCTATCGGTTGGATCACCGGGGCCGATGGGTTGGCGCGGATCGAAAGTTTCATCGTCTCCCCCTTCCAAGGGGTGTTGTGCCTGTTCCTGCTGGACATGGGCCTCGTCGCCGGGCGGGGCATTCGGGAGGCGCGGGGCGTTTTGCGCCCCGGCCTGCTGGCCTTCGGCATCCTGATGCCCCTGGTTGGGTCGGTCACTGGCGCAGTCGCCGGGCTTTTGTTGGGCCTGGGCACCGGCAGTACGATGCTTTTCATGGTCCTCGGGGCGTCAGCGTCCTACATCGCGGTGCCCGCCGCCATGCGCGTGGCTTTGCCCGAAGCGAACCCGTCGATTTATCTGACTCTGTCGCTCGGGGTGACGTTCCCCTTCAATCTAACCTTGGGCTTGCCGATCTATCTGGTGGTTGCCCGTTTCGTGACCGGAGGTTGAGCCATGCAAACCCATGCGGCAAAGCGTGTGGAAATCATCATCGAGGCGATGATGGAGCGTCGCCTGACGGCGGCGTTGAAGAAGGCGGATGTCACGGGTTTTACGGTATTGCCGGTCCAAGGCGGGTCCGGACGGTCGGGTCATTGGTCCCGGTCAGGTCAGGTGAGCCGCGCGGGCGGGATGGTTGCCGTGGTCTGCATCGTGGCGCCGGGGCGGTTGGACGTGTTGTTGGAGGCGGCATTCGCCGTGGTGGAGAAGCATATCGGAGTGGTCTGTGTCACCGATTGCGAAGTCCTTCGGGCGGAACGGTTTTAGGGTCTCTTGACCAGAGCCCATCAGTCCTGCGCCTATGCAGGCCCAAGGCGTTCGCGGTCTTATGCAGGGGATACGGCAGAGGGAGTTCGCAACTAGGCGCGGCAGGCAGGTGTGCGCATGGCACCACCGAAGCGTCCCGCCGTTGCAAAGGGTCTGACCGGGGGCGCCCCGCATACGCTGGTGCGGCGATTCTAGTGCGCCATGCCTGAGACCCCTCTTGGTGCCGTTGGGCTTGCGCATGTCGGGGATGATCCCTTGATTGAATGGAAGCGCCCTCCCACGACCAAGTCGCCGCGTCGTAGCCGTCAGGGCTGCCAAGCCAACGTTTCGCCCTCGGGCCAGTCCAACTCAAAAACCATCTCCACCCGCTCCGTCGCCCCGGGCGCCAGGGACAGGGTCCAAGCCGCGACGCCGCGCCTATCCTCCCAATCCATCTGATCGGGCCGGGGCGTCGCGCGTGTCTCGACCCCCACTTTCTCCTGTTCGGAGAAGGGGAGCGCATAAAGGGTCAAAACCTCGACCGGGTCCCGCCCCGTGTTCTCGACCGTGAACGCCACGTCTTCGCGCAGCGTGGAGGAAGTGCGGAAAATCCCACTATCCCCTTCGCCGCGTTCCAACCGAAGCCAGGACAGACGGATCGTATCGACGGGCCCAAACCCCAATTGGTGGTCGGCCCCCGAAGCCAGGGCGGGCATGGCGTGTTCCCCGATCCGGTCGCCATCCCGGTAAAGCGTTGCGCGGCCGGGCAAAATGGGCTCTGCGGTTGTGTTGGTTGCCGTAGCCACCAGAAACGCCGTTTGGTCACGGCGCGGCACCGCGCGCAACTCCGTCTCTAGCCCCAGGTCCAAGCGATCCAATGACACCGTTGCCGGGGCCCCCGGGATCAGAGTGACGGGCAACGGGTAGTCATAGGTCACCGACAGGCCATAGCTTTGCGCCTCGGCCACAACGACAGGCTCCGGCGCGAGGGCAAACGTCTCGGCGGCCCGTGCCTCAAGCTGCGGGACGTCCATTTCGGCCGTCCCCCGCAGGATACCGGGCGCGACCACGCGTGCCGCGTCGGGAAAGGGCTCGGTCGGGTCTGTCCCACGGTTGGGGTTCGCGGTCGACAAGGTTAGGGCCACGTCGGTCCAAACCTCCGGGCCGTTCAGGGTCAATTCCACATTGCGGTCCAGCACCAGTGTCTCTGCTTCGGTATCCAGGCGCAGGTCATAAACTGGCGTCCAAGCCGCGGTGGGAATGAATGTATCCAGCACGATGTTCAGCGGCCCCGACACATCCGCCGCCAGCGAAAGCGCCAGAACAGGGGTCCCCTCGGGCAGGGGGCGCAACCGCTCCAAGGCGGCTTTCGCGTCCTCCTCGGCGGCCCGTGCCTCCTCCAGCACACGCTCCGCCGCACGGACCTCGATATCGGCGGTTACGGCATCGGCCCCGGCCTGCGCGGCTTGTCCCGCCAAGGTCTCTAGCATGGCCACCAGGGCGTCGGGATCCTCCGCGGGTTGCAAACTCCCCTCGGTGTTGCCTGTCAACGTGTTCAGCCAGCGCAGCCGAATATCCGCTGACCGGTATTTGGCCTGCGCCGCCTGCAAGGCCGCCTCTGCGGCCTCGGTCTCCGACGCGGCCTCTGTCAGTGCGGCCCGTGCCGCAGCCTGCGCCTGGGTATCAAGCGCCTCCAGATCCACGCCAGACTCCGGAAGAAGGGCGGTTCCTGTAAGCGTCGCGCCGGACACCTGAATGCCCGGCAGCATTGTTTGCCCGGGAAGGGGGATCAGCATGCGGTGGGTGCCCGCGGCCACGTCAACCGTAACCCTGCGAACCGTTTCGGCCCCCTGGGGGTAAAGCGTTGCGGCGGTGACGTCGGCGCGCAGGGGAATGTCTTCGGCCCAGGCAGGGAAAGACAGAAGAAGAAGGGCAAGGAGAGGGCGTGAGAGCATGGTCGTTCCGATGCGACAAAATCCGTTATCCGGCAGATTGACCCTAAGGGAAGCCGGGGGCAAGCAACCGAGGGCACGTTAGGGCGCCCACCAAACAGACGTGCGACAGGGGCCGATCCTTTGGGCATGGCTGCACACATCTGTTGGACGAGAGGCAGACGGCCCCGCCTCAAACACACGCCGCGAGACGCCACCGAGCCAAAGGGCGGGCACCCTGACAGCGCCCGCCGGGGGGATCACCCCTTCTTCAGAACCCGTTGGCCCAACGTCTCGGCGATTTGCACGGCGTTCAGGGCCGCGCCTTTGCGCAGGTTGTCGGACACCACCCAAAGGTTCAGCCCGTTATCAATGGTGCTGTCCTGGCGGATCCGGCTGATGAAGGTGGCGAAGTCGCCGACGCATTCGATTGGGGTGGCGTAGCCCCCATCCTCGCGCTTATCGACCACAAGGCAGCCGGGTGCGATCCGCAGAATGTCCCGGGCTTCATCCTCGTCCAGGAAGTCCTCGAATTCGATATTGATCGCCTCGGCATGGCCTACGAAAACCGGCACCCGGACACAGGTCGCCGTGACCTTGATGTCCTTGGAGACGATCTTCTTCGTCTCCGCGACCATCTTCCATTCTTCCTTGGTCGACCCGTCCTCCATGAAGACGTCGATATGGGGAATGACGTTGAAGGCGATCTGCTTTTGGAACTTTTTCGGCGCCACGTCCGAGGTCGGGTTGTAGACGGCTTTGGTCTGATCCCACAGTTCGTCCATGCCTTCTTTGCCCGCGCCGGACACGGACTGGTAGGTCGACACCACAACGCGCTTGATGCGGGCCCGATCATGCAACGGCTTCAGCGCCACAACCATCTGCGCCGTCGAACAATTGGGGTTCGCGATGATGTTTTTCTTGGCGTAGCCGTCCACGGCCTCCGGGTTCACTTCGGGCACGACCAGCGGCACATCTGGATCGTATCGGTAAAGCGAGGAGTTATCGATCACCACACAGCCCGCCTTGGCGGCCTTGGGCGCGTATTCCTTGGTAGCCGCCCCGCCGATGGCAAAAAACGCAATGTCCCAACCCGTGAAGTCGAACGTGTCCAGATCCTTGGTCGTCAGGGTTTTGTCCCCAAAGCTGACCTCTGTCCCAAGCGACCGGCGCGACGCCAAGGCTGCGACCTCATCCACTGGAAACTGGCGCTCTGCCAGAATGTTCAACATTTCGCGGCCCACGTTCCCCGTGGCGCCGCAAACGACGACCTTGTAGCCCATTTAACTTCTCCGAATGGGGTTGGGAAACGAGATGCGCCTATACCGGCCCAGGGCACAGGTAAAGGTCCGCAGCGATGATGATGTGTGATCCGTAACATTCGGTCGAGGGATGGGGGTCGAGGATATGTGGCGGACCGTGGCGCCGAAATGGCGTCATGGACGCTGGTTTCGAGCCTACCCGAAGATGCTGTCCAGGTTACCGATGATACTGATCAGGATCGCAACACCGCAAATCAGGACCGCAAGCCAGAACACAAACTGCATCACAAACGCCGCAAGGCCGATGCCAACGGCCATGTAGGACAACCGGAGCGGCTCATTTCGATAAAGCCCGATGGCGCCAAGCATAACCGCCACGCCCGCCGCGCATAGGGCCGAGACCGTTATGACTTGGTCATAGTCCGTCGGCACCGGTGCCGGTACGGGGGCCGCGTCGCCGTTTAGGGCGCGCGCCGCGGATTGCTTAATCTCCGCCGCGATCTCTCCGATGACGCTGGCCCTGTTGGTCGTTTGCGGCTCGAAGAAGGCCGAGAGCTGGATCAGTATGACGACAAGACTTGCGACACCCAGCAGGAAACCCCAAAACCCGAATGTCGCGGGCCGCTCTTCGGTTCTCAGTTCCAATTCAGGGTTCCCTCGCTAAAGATCGGCTGTGGGATATCGGAAAGAAATGGTCAGATTGTGGCGCCTGACATCGGCATCCACATTCGGCCAAGCGGGAGATGCGGATGGAAATCGCTGGGCGGGCGCAGGCGCCATGGGACGCGCTGCTCGTGTTTCACGTCCTGTCGTCGCAAGGGGACGACATCGTGGCCGACCGGTTGCGGGCCCTGGTCGCACGGGACGAGGCGAAGCCTGGTGTGCAGGTGGTTTCGGGCAAGCCTGGGTCGCCATGTCGGATTATCGGACGTTATCTTCCTGCCGATGACTGTCCCGGGCTTCTATCCGCGTGGAACCAACCGGACGGTGACGCAGCCTGGATGTGTTACGTGCCCAACCACGGCATTGCGACTGTCACGGATGGGCAGTTGGATTGGTGGGCCTTGATTTGCTTTCAATGCGCGAATGCGGGCCTGGCGGGTCCCCGTGCCCTGCCGTCAGGTTCGGTGCCGAACCGAACCCTGCCGACCGGATCGGCGTTGAAGGACCGGTTGACGGACCTTCTGCCCGACCGTCCCTTTCCAGTTCGGTCGTGATTTCGTGCGCCTCCGCCACCCGCTGGGCAAGTTCTCAATCCGTCTTGTCAGGGGCCAACAGATAGATTGCACAGCCCGCAAAAAGGGCCATCGCAAAGGCGCCAAACAAAGCCTGGTAGCCCGCGACACCGCCGCCCGCGGCCTCAAATAACGGCCCCGTGGTGAATTGCATCAAACCCACGCCGCCAATGCCGAAGAGGTTCATCAACGTCACCCCGCGCCCCACCAGGTGGGGCGGAAAGAACGCGCGCCCATGGGCCACCAGCATTGGAAAACTTGCCCCAAACGCGCCGATCAACGCCAGAGCGGCGCAGGCCATCACCACGCCCGGCGCCGGAACCGCCCATAACGTCGCACAGACGAGGCCGCCCAACAGGTTGCCCCCGAACACCACCCATTTGCGCGTCCCGAACAGGCGATCCAACGGCCCATAGGCGAAATTGCCCGCAATCATCGCCAGTCCCATGACCAAGGTGGCCGTACCAACGAACGCGGCCCCATAGACATCCGCCACATAGGGCCCGGCCCAGAGCCCGCGCAGCCCCGCCGATGGGGCGTAGTTCACCAGCATCATCGGCAAGATCGCCCAAAGCGCCGGGATCCGCAGCAGGTCGGACAGGCGGCCTTGGGGGCCGCCCTCGACCCTCGCCGGGTCCCGCACCAGGAAGTGGCACCCTACGGCCGCGGCCACCGTCAGTCCCGCCAAGGCCCAAATCGCGCCGCGCCATCCAAACACGTCCGACGCCCAACTCAGCGGGAGGGACGCCGCAATGTTGCCGAGGGAGCCGACGCCGATCAACGCCCCGGCCAACGTGGCGAAGACCGCCGCCGCGTAGACCCGTGCGAAGATATAGTAACTGGCCATAAGAACGGGCGCGCAGCCCGCACCAATCAACCCCATGGCGATTTCAATATGAACCAGCGACTGCGCCATGGCAAACAGGGCGGCGCCGCCGCCGCCGCAAACCCCCAACAGGACCGACGCGGTGCGTCGCGGGCCAACCCTGTCCAGCGCCCATCCGACCGGGATCTGCATGGCCGCAAAGACCAGAAACCAGATGCCCGACGCACGACTCAAATCCGCCGCCGATACCCCAAGCGCCTGGGACAAGTCGGGGGCCAGAACCGCCAGAAACGCCCGGTAAAACTGGCTGAGCACGTAGCCCAGCGTCAGGATGGCAATGCCTGCTTTCATGATTGTCCCCCCGGGCCATCCGCTCGCACGGGGGGCGGGGAAGGGCAAGGCTGGACAGGGCGGGCCGCTGCGCGCAAAGTGTCAACCATGCGTGACACTACTGGCCCCACCTTTCCAACACTCCCCGCCTCTGCCCCGCGCGGAGAGATGTGTACAGATTGCGGCCTGTCGCGCATGGCCTTGGCCCGACGCTGCGGCACGGCATGTCAGTTCAACGTGCCCGATTACCCCGCGCAAGAGGCTGCGGTCCATGGCGGTCCCGCCCAAGACCCGCATTTCGGCCACCACTTGGCCATGCACCGGGCCGCGATGACCGTCCCGGCGGAGGGCGCGCAATGGACGGGGATCACCACGTCCCTCGGCGCCGCGTTGCTCGGGGCTGGGACGGTGACCGCCATCCTCACGCTGGCACCCGCCCCCGATGACCCGTTCCGCCCGGTGCCCGTGATTGTGACGGATCCCAAGGACATGGCCGCCGTACGCGGGATGCGCATGGGGTATGCCCCGCTTCTGGCGCTGCTAGAGCCCGCCATTGCCGACGGCCATACCCGCATCGGCATCATTGGTATCCCCTGCCAGGTCCATGCCCTCCGCGCCATCGAAGCGGAGTTGGGTCTGGAGCGGCTCTATGTCATCGGCACCCCCTGCAGTGACAACACCACGACCGAGAATTTCCATGCCTTTCTGCGGCGCTTGACGGACCGCCCGCAGGACGTGACCTACCTCGAATTTCGGGCCGACTACCGGGTGGAGATGCGCTTTGCCGATGGCCGCATCCGCCTGATCCCCTTCCTGCAACTGCCGCTGTCGGACCTGCCGCAGGACTTCTTTCCGCTGACGTGTCGAACCTGCACCGATTACACCAATCGCCTGGCCGATATCACTGTGGGCTACATGGCTGGCGATGGCGACCAATGGGTGATCGTGCGCAACGCCCGCGGGGCGGAAATGTTGGCCGGTCTGGGCGCCGATGTGACGCTGCGCCCACTGACCACGGGGGGCAAACGCGCCGCCGCCGTAAAGGGCTTTGCGGCCAACACCGCGCGGGCAGCGGGCGGGCTTCCCCTGCGCCGTATGCCGGATTGGGTGCGGCCCATCGTGGCCTGGCTCCAACCGCGGATCGGGCCCAGCGGTCTGGAATTCGCCCGCGCCCGGGTGGAGATGAAGGCCGTCGAAACCATCCTGCATCTGCGCAGAGCGATGCCCAACCGCATGCGCCACATGGTTCCCGACCACATTTGGACCCTGGCCGCGCCTTACGACCTGACGGCCGAAGCCGGGGAGAGGTTCGAGACCCGCCCCGAGGACCCAACCTAGCGGCCCCTATTCCGTCACCAGATACTCCACAAACTCAGTCCGCTGGATGGCGTTTTGGTTGTCATCGGACACCATCGTCAGCCGCAGCCGCCCCGCCCCGTCGGTCCAGACACACAGGCCCTCTAGGTTGTCATGGGTCCCCACGGCGGTTTCCAACTCCAGCCGTTCATCCTCTCCGGTCAGCGTGAAACTGCGCACGCGGGTGCGGAAGCCGACCAGGGCGAACTGACGCTCCAGCAGGTATAACCGTCCGTCCGGTCCCACATCGGCACCGGCGACCAGGTACCGGCCGTCGCGGCGCAGGGTGAAAGGTTGCTCCCACGTTGTGCCGGTCCGTCGATAGACGGGAAAGGGGCGGGCCAGGTCGCCCGACCGTTCCGGAATGGCGTAAAGCCGCCCTTCCGCATCGGACGCCAGCGCCTCCAGTCCGGAGTTCCCCTGCAATGCGTTGAACGCGTCGGGCAAGGGAATGCGGTCGGGCGGGGCATCCAACTGGTCATGGCGCATGACCCGATGCGTGCCCTCAAAGGACACGAAATAGGTGTCTCCGACACGCGTCAGCCCCTCGGCATCCGTCTCTCCGGCTTGCAAATCCGTCCCGGTAGAGCGGAGGAGTGGCCCCCGGCCAGACACCGTCACACCTTGAATGCGGCCATCGCCGTCTCGGTTCAGGGTGCCCATGACCCATTGCCCGCGGTCGGACAGGGCGGTGAAGGCGCGCCCGTCTGGCCCGACCCAAAGGGCAGAATACCCGCCAGCGCCGTCCCAATCAGGCGCCCAAGTGTAGCTGCCCAAAAGGTCCGCAGCCGCCAGCGGGGCGCCCAGCCAGGTTAGCGCGCAGGCGCAGACAGCACAGAGGCGCATTGCTGGGGCAGATCCGCAAGACGAAGTTCCCGCCGGGGTCGGGGGGCAGGTGCATTGGGGTCCGGCGGCGGCGGGTTCAGGATGTTGTTGACCCAGTCCTGCGCCTCCGCACAGCCGTCGCCCCGGGGCGGCGGATCTTGGTTGACACAACCGCGCGCGCCATTGGGGCAAGAGATGCGCACATGCATGTGATAGTGATGCCCGTACCATGGCCGCACCTTGCGCAGCCAAGACCTGTCGCCGGTTTCGTCCTTGCACATCTGGACCTTGGCGCCGGGGAAGATGAAGATCCGCGCCGTCCGCGGGTCCTGCGCGGCGCGCTTCACCAACTCATGCTGGCCACGGGACCAGCGATCATTCACGAACGCGCCATTTGCCCGCCGCATGGAGACGGCGGAGATATTCTCGCGCTGGCTTCGGCTTAGGGTCATGTCTGTGGCCTGATACAGCCAGATATCGGCATCCAGCCCGATCTGGTGGCTGCGATGGCCCGTCAACATCGGCCCGCCGCGCGGCTGGCTCAGGTCGCCCACATAGATGCCGCCCCAACCGATCTGGTTCATGTGGCGGCCAACTTTCTGGACCAGATCCACTAGTTCGGGATGGCCCCAATTGCGGTTCCGGCTCAGGCGCATGGCCTGCCAACTGTCCCCCGTTTCCGGCAATTGCACCAACCCGGCGGCGCAGCCCCGTGCATAGGACCCAAAAGGTGCAGGGGACTGGGCGCTGGGCCGGGACATGGCGCCAAACTGCTCCTTCGCCAACTGGGCGCTGGCAGGGGCGGCGAGGACAAGGGACAAAAACACTATCAGGGCACGGATCATCTTCCGACATCTCCTTCCGGTTTCACCCAGCGTAGCAGAAGCAATCCGATAAGGAAAAGCACGGCAACCGGGATAATGCCCAAACGCGCCGACCCTGTGGCCAACGTCGCCAAACCGATGGACAGGGGCGCAATGAACGCCGTCGCCTTGCCCGCCAGGGCGTAAAGGCCAAACGCTTCGGTCGCCTTTTCCGGGTCGGCGTGGCGCACCATCATCGTGCGGCTTGCCGCCTGCAACACGCCACCTGCGCCGCCGATGACCGCCCCGATCAGCAAGAAGAAGACATCTGCCAGGCCATAGTCCGCCCCCATGATGAACGCGACGACGCCGGTGCCGGTCCACCCCGTGGGGATCGGCACGCCAAACAAGCTGTCCGGCGCCATGAAAGCCAGAACAATGACCACACTTGCCAGGATAAGCGTCGCGCCGACGATGACGGGCTTTGGGCCATATTTCTCGTCCAGGCCGCCGCCGATATAGGACGCGATGGCCGCCGTGATCGCCCCGACAATGCCGAACACGCCCACTTGCGTCGTCTCCCACCCCAGAACCAAAACGGCATAGGTCCCACCAAAGCTGTAAAGCGCCACCAGCCCGTCGCGGTACAGCATGGATCCCGCCAGGAACGCGGACAGGCTGGGCCGTCCCGGAAGCTGCGCCAAAAGGGACTTCACATCGGCCCAGGCCAGCGCCAGGGAGACTTGCGTTTTTGGCATCTTCGGCTCTCGCACCAGAAGGAAGAACGGCACCATGAAGACAATGAACCAGAGCGCGGTGAACGGGCCGACAAAGCGGGTTCCTTCCCGCTCTGCCCCGTTCAAGCCCAAGGCGGGGACGCCGCCCAGCAGCGTTGTGCCGGTCTCATTGTCGGCAAAGGCCAGCAGCATGACGATCAACGCCAGCACCCCGCCAGCATACCCGATGGCATAGCCATTGCCGGAAATGCGTCCTTCCTGCCCCGGTGGGGCCAGACCGGGCAGCATCGCGTTGGTGAAAATCGTCGTATACTCCGCTCCGATCATCAAAAGCCCGAATGCGAAGATCGCCAACCACATGGCAGACCCGTCCGGCGCCATGACCCAAAGGCCGGCTGCGCCCAGGGCATACATGACCGAAAAGGCCCAAACCCAGGGCATGCGGTTGCCTGACCGATCCGCAAACGCGCCCAACAGCGGCGCAGATAAGGCAATGGCAAAACCGATACCCGATTGCGTCCAGGACCAGACTTGTTGCGCCTGTGCCTTCGACGCCTCGCTCTCTACCCCGTCCAGCAGGGCCGCTTCCGCCAGTACGGCCACGAAATAGGGGCCGAAAATGAACGTCAGGCAGAGCGTGTAAAATGGTTGCGACGCGAAATCGAACATCATCCAGCCGCCAACCCGGCGGCGCACCGCCGCGGCGCTTGGCTCAGCGGTGCCTGTGGTGTCGCCCATATCTGCCCCCCATGGCGTTTCCCTCACCATGGGCAACCTCGCCCGCCGACGCAACATGCCGGTGACGGTCGGGCGTCAGTCCACGGGCGGCCAAGGGCGCTGACCCTCGGCCTCGATCCACGCTTGGACCCAATCCGGCAATGTTGGGGACGGGCCGACATGGCCCAACGCAGCCACCACATCTGCCGTGGGTACGGATCGTCCCTTGGCAACGACCGCCGTCCGCATCAACGCGTTGGAACAACAGGCGCCGTCCACCCACATGCTTTGCACCAAATATATGAACCGGTCATCCCAGCCGACACAACGGGACCGCATCTCGATCCGCTGAAACGCTGTGATCCGCTTGCGATAGCGCACGGACGTGCCCGCCACCGCCAGCCCCCAGCGGTTTCGACGCAATGCAGCCATCAAGCCGATGCGCATCCCGATGCCGAACCGCCCCAGATCATACAGCGTCAGGATCCGCCCGTTGTTCAACTCCAGAAACCCGTCCAAATCCCACGGCAAGCATCGCAGATATGAGACATGGGTATCGGTCAGCTGAATTCGGGGCGCGGATCGCAGGCGCAATAGTTGCAAGAAGAGGCGGGCGAACGGATACATCGCCTTCGCTTGGTCAAAGTTGACGCGAACGTCAAGCAAGATGTCACGTCAACTTGCGTCCCGGCTGGCGGATGCCTAAATCCACATCAGCGAAACCAAGCCCGAGGCCCCAATGCTCACGATCCTAGAGATCATCGAACTGCTGCTGAGTGTGGCCTGGTTCTTTGCCATTGCCCACATCATCATGTCCTGGCTGATCAATTTCGGCGTATTGAACACCCATCAGCCCATTGTGGGTCAGCTTTGGGACGGTCTGAACCGCATTCTGGAACCTGCCTACGCGCGCATCCGTCGTATCCTGCCGGACACGGGCGCCTTGGACCTGGCGCCGCTGGTGTTTTTGTTGGCCATCATCATCGCGCGTATGATCATCAGCGACGCAAAGCGGAACATCCTACTGGGCGCTTAACCCTTCTGCACCGTCTGGTTGTAGTGGCACCAAAGGCAGTTGGTATGCTGCCCCGTGTGATTGGTCTTCTGCAAGGCGACGCCCGCGACCATGGCGACCACCAAGATCGCGATGCGGAGATTTTGGACTGCCATCTGAGACATAATACGTCCTCCGGTCTGATACCCCAATGTCTGACGTTCGCGTGTCACTGGCAAATCACGCCCCCGTGACACAGTCGTGAGGGCAACGCGCCGTGCCCCCTTGACCGCCCGCCTGTTGCCGCGAACGGTGCGCGCGCACAGGATGTCTGGATCGACCCATGAGAGTGATCGCCTGGTCCGGCCCCCGGAACCTTTCGACCGCAATGCTGTACGCCTTCGGCAACCGCCCGGACTTTCAGGTCATGGATGAGCCGTTCTATGCCGCCTATCTGTCGGCCACAGGCCTCGACCACCCCATGCGCGACGCCATCTTGGCCAGCCAACCCACGGACCCTGCCCAGGTCAGCGCCCTGTGTCAGGCGGACCCGCCAAACCATGCGTACCAGAAACACATGGCGCACCACATGGTTGCAGGCATGCCCCTCCACTGGGCGGAGGGGGCCGTCCACTTGCACCTGATCCGCCACCCCGCCCGCGTCATTGCCAGCTATGCGAACAAGCGGGACCAGATCACCGAAGCGGACATTGCTTTTGCCGCCCAAGCCACGCTTTACGATCGGTTCGGGGGGCTGGTGCTGGACACATCCGACCTCCGCCAAAATCCGCGCGCCATGCTCTGCGCGCTTTGTGCGGCGTTAGGCGTGCCCTGGTCGGACACCATGCTTGGCTGGCCCGCAGGGGGGCACGCCGCCGATGGCGTATGGGCGGCCCATTGGTATGGCGCGGTCCACCGCTCCACCGGCTTCGCTGGACCCGAGGGGCCCCTGCCCGACAGTACCCGTCCCGACCTCCTCCGGGCGGCCCTTCCGTTTTACCGGGCCATGAAAGCGCGGGCGCTGGCGCCATAGGTCCACCGCCGCCTCAACCCTTTGCCCACAGCATGTCGTACACCTTGCCGATGCCCGCCATCTCCGCCTGGATCGAATGCACATCCACCGCCCGTGCCCGGGCCGCCTTGGACATGGCCGCCAGCCGGTCCGTGTCGCGCAGCAACGCCTCCACCGCCGCCGCCGCGTCCGCGACCAAGTTTGCCTCCGCCACAACGACACCGGCGTGCCCGTCGGCGGCGAAGGTGCGGAAGTTCCCCGTGGGCGCCCCCACGAACGGCACGGCCGAGGCCATACCCTCCAGCGGGGTCATCCCATAGGGTTCATACCGGGGCAGGGGGACGGTCAGGCTGCAGGCCCGGATCAGGGCGGGCATGTTCGCGGGCGCGACCTCTCCGGGGAAGAGCAGTCGGTCCGCCAACCCTGCTGCAGCCACCTTTGCCTTCAACCCGTCCAGGAACGGCTGATGCTGCGGGCGGCATTGCCCCAGCACCAACGCCGTCACATCGGGCACCTTCGGCAATACCCGCAGCATGACGTCCACGAACCGGTCCGTGCCCTTGCTGTCGCGGATGCGGCCCACCGCGGCCACGCCCCGCGCGCCCGGGTACCCTGTGGCCGCCCAGGCCGCCGCGCGGTCTTCTGACGGGTGCCAGATGTCGCAATCCACGCCATGGGGCACGATTGCTGCCAGGTTGGGCTTGCCCTCGGCCGAGGCAGGCATCGTCGCGATCAGCGCATCCATCCGCCCCATCAACCAACGCGGAAAGGCAGAATGTCGATGCGTCCCCGCCGTCGTGAACACGATCCGGATGGGCAGGCGCAGAACATCCCGGGCCCAGAGCGCCGCACGCATCTCAGTGTTGCGCCGCACATGCCAGACCGCACAGGTCCGCCCGTTGGATGGCTTTCGGCTTAGCGCCCGCGCTTGCGGGATCGACACAGGCGCGGGGCAGTCGGGCAAGGCAAAACCGGCCAGCGCCAGGTCATAGGCGTTGGCCTGCACCCGCACCAACCGTGCCGCCGTGGACGAAACGCCAGTATAGCGCGGGTTCAAATTGGTGACGATCAACTCGGTCATGGCCGTGCTATGGCCCCGCCCCCTTGGCTTTGGCAAGGGGACCGGCCCCAAACGGCGGCAGCGCCCCTAGATCGCGGCGTTGATGGCCTGCGCCAACGCGGTGTCCTTCGCCGTCAAGCCGCCTGCATCATGGGTGGTCAGACGCACATGCACCTTGTTGTAAACATTCGACCATTCCGGGTGATGGTCGATCTTTTCGGCCAGCAAGGCCACCCGCGACATGAACCCCCATGCCGCGCCAAAATCCGCAAACTCGAAAGAGCGTTCGATGCCCGCATTCTCCTCGGTCCACCCGTCTGGGATGTTCATTCTTGTTCCTCCACTTGGATCTTCTTGAACGGTCCATAGGCCGTCAGCACTTCGATGTCTTGCTCTACTGCGCGGGTTTCTGCCTCCAGAAACTGACCCACGGCCCGGCGGAACCCGTCATTGGGAATGTAATGCAGCGAATGGCACGTCACCGGCACATATCCCCGGGCCAGTTTGTGATCACCCTGCGCGCCCGCCTCCACCCGGCCCAAACCGCGTGCGATGGCCGCGTCGATGGCCTGGTAATAGCAGAGCTCGAAATGCAGGCAGGGGTGATGCTCGGTACAGCCCCAATAGCGGCCATACATTACGTCCCGCCCGATGAAATTCAACGCGCCCGCCACCGCCACGCCGTCCCGTTCGGCCAGCACCAACAGCATGTCGTCGCGCAGCACATCCTGCGCGCGGTCAAAGAAGTCCCGCGTCAGGTAGGGCGTGCCCCATTTGCGCGCGCCTGTATCCTGATAGAACCGCCAAAACGCATCCCAATGCTCTGGCTTCAAGTCGTCGCCGGTATACGCGCGGATCTCTCCGCCAAATCCCTGGGCCTGCGCCCGCTCCTTGCGGATGTTTTTGCGCTTGCGCGAACTGAGCGCGCCCAGGAAATCGTCAAAACTGCCATAGCCGTCGTTGAACCAATGGTATTGCTGGCTCGACCGTCCCATCAGGCCCATGTCCTCACCGGCGGCCCGCTCCGCCTCGGTACAGAATGTCGCGTGCAGGGATGACAGGTTGTTCTGCTCCGTCAGTTGCCGCGCGCCTTGGATCAACGCCTGAAACGCCACCTCCTCATGGCCTGGCTTCACCAAAAACCGCCGCCCCGTGGCAGGGGTGAATGGCACCGCGATTTGCAGCTTGGGGTAGTAATCGCCGCCGGCCTGTTCCCAGGCATGGGCCCAGTTGTGGTCAAAGATATACTCGCCTTGGCTGTGGCCTTTGGCATAAAGCGGTGCGCACCCGATGACCTCTCCGCCGCAGTGCACGGTCAGGTATTGCGGATGCCAGCCCGTCCCCGGCCCCACGGATCCGCTCTCCTCCAGGGCGCGCAGGAATCGATATGTGGTGAACGGGTCATTTGGCCGCCCCCCATCCTCCGCTTCGGGGCAGGCGCAGGCATCCCAGACGTCCGGGGAAACCTGCCCCAAATCGGACAGCACATGAATCTCGACAGCGGTGTCTTTCATGCAATGGGACTTGGGGTGCGAAACCCCAAGGACAAGCCTGCATCCGTGGAACACGGACACAGTTTTTCCGTATCAGCCGTCCAGGTTGCCCGTCGGACGTGTCCCGTGGGGTGTCACCTCAGAGATGCTGAAAAAACCCGATGCCAAACGGGCCAGACAGACAAAGGCGACCCGTCGCGCCACTTGCCCAGGTTTCGGCGCAAGCGGAAACGGAGGCGCTGCCAGTTAGACCCTCCGTCGATCAAAAATCCCTTCGGCGCGAGGATCGCACGACCGGAATAGGTTCAAGGCAGCAACCGCGCGCTCTAGGGGACATACCCCTCGAATGTCACTGCGTCGGCGATGGTCAGGGCCATGCGCTCCTGCTCTTTGGAGCGCACTGTCCAGCATAGGACCGGCAGGCCCCTCTCTTTGATCTCGGCGATGCGCGGCATCATCAGGGCATCGCCTTGGTGGCTGACGAACGCGGCACCTACCGAGTCCAAATCGGGAATGTCCCGCAGCCGCGCCCGTGTCGCGTCGCTCAACTCCGGCCAATGCCGCGCCTCATAGGCCGACGTCACCAGACCCCTTGGAATATGTGGCGCGTGTGCGTGGAAATAGGCGATGGCATGGGGATTGAACGACATCACCGCCACATCGCCGACATACCCGTCCAGTGCGTCGATGACCGCCTGTTCCAGCGGGCCCACATTGGGGCCCATATCCCCATCCTGATCCTTGATCTCGATCAGGACGGGCACTTGCCCGGCGATCACGTCAAGCGCATCGCGCAATGTCGGGACGCCTTGGCTGTCGCCGATCAGGGGAATGTTCTCTAACTCGGCTTGGCTGCGCGCATTCACCGGGCCATTGCGCCCAGTCAGTCGCCCAAGATCATAGTCGTGAAACGCCATCGCCTGCCCGTCCGATGACGGTTGCACATCCAGTTCAATGGCGATGCCCCCTGCGATGGCTGCTTGGAACGCGGGAATGGAGTTCTCGGGCCGCCCATCGTTTTTGTCATGGAGGCCCCGATGGGCGATATGGCCCCTAAGAAAGGTCTTCGGCAGTGGCGTCATTTCAGGCGGAAGATTCCTTCAATCTCGACGGCAACGCCGAACGGTAGCGATGCCGCGGACACGGCGGACCGGCTGTGCTTGCCCGCATCCCCAAGCGCTTCGGCCAAAAGGTCCGAGGCGCCGTTGATGACCTTGGGCTGGTCCAGGAAATCGGGGGTGGAGTTCACGAACCCCACCAGCTTCACCACTTGGTCCAACTGCTCCAGGTCGCCGTCACAGGCGGCTTTCACTTGGGCCAGCAAGCTGATGGCACAAGCGCGCGCGGCGGCCGCCCCTGCGTCCACATCCATGTCATGGCCCAGCTTGCCGGTGATCATCCCCTCCGGCCCGGCACTGATCTGACCCGACACGAACAACAGATCGCCAGTCTTCACCCAAGGCACGTAATTGGCCGCCGGGGCGGGCGCATCGGGCAGCGTGATCCCAAGGGCGGAAAGACGGTCGGTATAACTCATAAGGTCCTCACGGGCGACGCCGGGTCGGCGCATCCTAGCCTTCGCGGAAGGCGCGGTTGAAATAGTCGGTCAGCGGCTTGACCAGATACTCGATCGGGGTCCGGTCTTCGGTCCGCAGATAGGCCTCGACCGGCATCCCCGGCAGGATCACCTGTCCGTTGAGACGGTCCACTTCGCCTTCCTTGGGCAAGATCTCCGCCTGGTAATAGGTGGCCCCGGTCCCTTCATCGGTGAACGAATCCGGCGACACGCGAATGACCGAGCCGAACAGTTCCGGCGTCGTCCGTGCATCAAAAGTCGGCATGCGCAGCGTGACGTCCTGGCCGGGATAGACCTGGTCGATATGGATCGGATCCACCTGCGTCTGGATCACCAGCGGCCGGTCTTGGGGCACGATGAACAACAACGGATCCGCGGGGCGAATGACCGCGCGTTCCGCGAACACCGTCAGGCCATACACGACCCCGCTGACGGGCGACGTGATCTCATAGCGGTTCAACCGCTCCTGGACGGACCGGAATTGTTCGGCCAACTCCACCTGGCGCACTTGCAGGTCGCGCAACTGGCTGATGGCCTCCTCGCGCAGACGACTGCCAAGTTTCAGAACTTCCAGATCGATCTCGGTGGCGCGGCCTTCCAACTCGGCGATGGCGGCGGTGAATTCGCCCACCTGACCCAGCAATCCTGCTTCTTCCCGTTGCAGCGCCAGAACACGCGATGCTTGGGCCAGACCGCGGTCCAGCAGGCTTTGCTGGTCGGCCAACTCCTCGCGGATGAAGCCAAGCTGACGGGTCAGCGCGTCTTGCTGGGCGTTGATGCCGTCCACCTGAGACGCAATCTGTTCCTTGCGCCGCTGAAGTTGCTCGGCCTCCTTGTCGAAGGCGTCGGACCGCGCCTCGAACAGGTTCGTTTGGCCCTGGATGATGTCCGCCACTTCGGCGTCGTCCAGGGCGGCAGCCATCAAATCCTCTTCGAACGTGATGCTTTGCTGCCCATCCCGCTCTGCCCGCAGACGCGCCGACCGGGCCGACAACTCGAACAGCTGATCGCTTAGGATCTGCGCCTCTGATTGCAAAAGCGTCTGGTCAAGCCGGATCACGGGCTGCCCGGCTTCGACGATATCGCCCTCGCGCACCAAAATCTCTTGGACGACGCCGCCATCGGGGTGCTGGATGACCTGCCGGTTGCTGTCCACCGCCACGCGCCCGCTGGAAATGATCGCGCCAGAGATGTTGGCCAGAACCGACCAGGATCCGAAGCCCCCCAGCAAAATCAGAAGGCCGATAATCCCCAATGTGGTGTGCCGCGTGGCTGACCATGTCTTGGGCGCTGGAGCTTTGGGTGCGGGCGCCGGGGCGGCAGGCACCGCTGGCATCTGCGGCTTGGGGGTTTCACTGGGCATCTGGTTCATGACACGCCTCCCGGCTCGGTCCGCCGACTGATTTGTTCGTGGTTCTTGACCATTTTCTTCAACACCTCCTCGCGGGGGCCAAAGGCGGCGCGGGTCCCGTTTTCGATCATCAATAGAACGTCACATTCCTGGATCGCGGCGGGCCGGTGGGCGATGATGATGATCGATTTGCCCTCCTCCTTCATTCGCTTGATCGCAGAGTTCAGGGCAATCGTACCGTCATTGTCCAAGTTGGAGTTCGGCTCGTCCAGAACCAACAGAACCGGGTCGCCATACATGGCACGCGCCAGACCGATCCGCTGAATCTGGCCGCCCGACAGGCGCCCACCGACTGCACTGACCGGCGTGTCATAGCCTGCGGGCTGCTGCAGGATCATCTCATGGGCGGCAGCCTTCTTCGCTGCCTCCACGATCTTGGCCGGGTCGGGATTGGTCTCCAACCGCGCGATATTCTCGGCAATCGTCCCGTCGAACAGCGTCACCGTCTGCGGCAGGTAGCCGATGTAGGACCCCAGCACGTCTGAATCGTACTGGTCCAATGTCGCACTATCCAGGCGCATCTTGCCGCCCACGGCCGGCCAAACCCCCGTCACGGCCTTGGCCAGCGACGTCTTGCCCGCGCCCGATGGGCCAATCACGCCCATGGCCTGTCCGGGCTTCAGCACGAAACTCACCGCGCGCAGGGACGCCTGCTGTGACCCGGGGGGCACGATCGTCACATTCTCTGCCGCCAACAATGCCTGGGGCCGGGGCAGGGGGGTCGGCGGCATTTCCGGCGGGACACGCGACAACAGCTCGATCAGCGACTTCCGCCCTTTGCGTGCGGCGAACACCAATTGCCACTGGCCGATCACCATCTCGATGGGGGCCAAAGCCCGCCCCAGCAGGATCGACCCCGCAATCATGGCACCGGCCGTCAATTCGTTCTGCAACACAAGATACGCGCCCAGGCCCAGCATGGCCGACTGCAAAAACAGACGCAGCGTCTTGGTTGTCACGGTGAAGAACCCCGACCGGTCCGAGAAGGACACCGACTGCTCCAACGACTTGCCCCGCGCCGACATCCACCGTTCGAACGCCGCACCCTTCATGCCCAAGGACCGGACCAGTTCCGCGTCCGATGCCAATTGCTGCGCCGTCATTTCGGCCCGGGCCGTGGCCTGGTTCGCATCTGACATCGGGCCGGACGTCATCATTTGGTTCACCAACGCCAAACCGATCAGAACCAGACCCCCGCCCACAGCCAGATAGCCCAGGAACGGGTGGAAAATGAAAATCGCCGCCAAGAACAATGGGGTCCACGGAATATCGAACAGCGCAAGAAAGACGGGCGACGACATCAGCCGCTGCACCGCTTCGACGTCGCGCAGGGGGTTGTGTTTGGGGCCGCCGGGGCTGGCAGCGGCTTGGCGCAGATGGGCCTGGAACACGCGGCCATCCAACGCAGATTGGAACCGGGCCCCGGCGCGGGCCATCACGCGCCCCCGGATGTGGTCCAAAATGCCCATCATCAGAAACAGGAACGTCACCAAGACAGACAGCGCGATTAGCGTCTCTTCTGACCGAGACCCGAGCACCCGGTCATAGACCTGCAGCATGTACAACGGCCCGGTCAGCATCAGGGCGTTCACACACATGGAGAACACGAAAACCATGACCAGCAAGCTGTTGCTGCGCTTGCGGACCTCGGCAAGCTCCGGCGCGCCAAGCTCTGTCCGGTTCGGTAGTGGTCGGTTCATCGTCCTGTCCCCTTTGGCCCGCCTCATGGCGGCCCTCATCCATTGGCCTGGGATCGTGCTATATCACACGATCACTGACCAGTAGGCGATTCCACACCTTTTCGCGACCCAAACCGCCTTTGAGTGCGCCCGCTGATCGTTTGTTTGTCGCACGGGGTCCCTTTTCGGTTCTATCTAATTGCCCCGCGCCGGCGAACAGCGGGACCTGAACGCACCGGACAAGCCTGCGCTTGGGCCCGCCAACGGCCTTGGCCTGCCGGTGTCAGTTGCGTCGAAAGATCCCGCCCAACACATCCATCAGGATGCGCTCCGCCAGGTCGGGCTCCCGCTGCCTTTGGCGTTGCGGCTGTGGCTGGCGCTGCTGGGCCACTTGGGGCGCGGGGCGCGGTGGCTCGGGCGTGATCATCGGCAAGGGCTTGATCGGCAGGCCCTCATGGACCCGCGCCATGGTCTCCCGCCAGATCTCTGCCGGAAGGCCCCCACCCGTAACCCCCGTCAACGGCGTGTTGTCGTCATAGCCCATCCAGACCCCGGCCACGTAGTCGCCGGTGAACCCAATGAACCAAGCATCACGCGCCGCCTGTGTGGTCCCCGTTTTGCCCGCTGCGGGCCGCCCATCGGGCAGCTTAGCGCGCTCTCCGGTGCCGCCTTCGACCACCCGCGACATCATATAGACCAGCTGGCGGGCCGCCTGATCGCTGATCACCCGCTCGCCCAGGCCGCTGTCATGGTCCACCAAGGGCTGCCGGTCGCCCCGCAGCGTCAGCGCCGTCAGCCCGTATGGCGTGACCGACGTGCCACCGTTCAGAATGCCCGCATAGGCGCCGGTCATCTCCAACAAGGTGCTTTCACTGACCCCTAACGCCAAGGCCGGGCCCGCCGCCAAATCGCTCTCGATGCCGAATTGCGTCGCCACGTTGCGCACAATGTCCCGGCCCACATTTTCCGACAGACGCACCGCGGCAGTGTTCATGGATTGCGCCAAGGCCCGCGTCAGCGACACCTCTCCGTAGTAGCGGTTGGTGTAATTCTTGGGCGAATACGTCCCCGACCCCGGCACTTGGATCGACAGCGCGCCGTCCAAAATGGCGGAGTTATAGGTCCATCCCAGATCCAACGCCGCCGCATAGACGAACGGCTTGAAGCTGGACCCGGTTTGCCGCACGGCTTGGGTCGCCCGGTTGAACTGCCCGGCGCCCCGCGTGTTGCGCCCGCCGACCATGGCCCGCACCGCCCCGTCCGACGACATCACCACGATGGCTGCCTGGGCCAACGAGCCTTCGCGCACCTTCGTCTCAAACACATGATCCAACGCGTCCTCGGCGGCCGCCTGAATGTCCTTGTCCAGGGTCGTGCGCACCAGCACGTCTTCGGTCGTGTCCTTGGTCAGGAAATCCGGCCCCGCCGACATCACCCAATCGGCGAAGTACCCGCCCGTGTCTTGCCGCGCCGCCGCAGACAGGGTCGCGGGGGCCTCTACGCCCTGGGTGAATTCCGCACTGCTCAGGTATCCCTGGTCCCGCATCAGGCGCAGGACCGTCGCGGCGCGATCCTGGGCCCGCTTCAAATTGCCGGTGGGCGCGTAATAGCTGGGTGCGGGCAACAAACCTGCCAGCATCGCGGCCTCCTGCGGGGTGACCCGCGCCGCCGACTTCCCGAAATACCGCTGGCTTGCGGCTTCAAACCCCCGCGCACCGGCGCCCAAATAGGCGCGGTTGAGGTAGATCGATAGGATCTCATCTTTGGTGAACTTCGCCTCCAGCGCGAAGGCATAGGGAATTTCCTTCATCTTCCGCCAGACAGAGCCTGCGCGGCAGTCATTCTCATACTCCCGCTCCGTCATGCCGGAGGTGGGGTCGTACTCGACCCCAAGGCACAACAGCTTTGCCACCTGTTGTGTCAGGGTGGACCCGCCATTCCCTGACAAGGGCCCGCGCCCCTCTCGCAGGTTGATGCGGATGGCGCTGGCAATGCCACGGGGGCTGACGCCCAGATGGCGGTAATACCGCTTGTCCTCGGATGCGATGACCGCATTTTTCAAATAAGGGCTCACACTCTCCGTGGTGACCAAGCCGCCGAAATTGTCGCCGCGCCAGGCGAACACTTCCCCCGACCGGTCCTGTAATGTCACCGACCCCCGCGCGCGCCCGTCCGACAAGGTCGCCATATCGGGGATCTGTGAGAAATTATAAGCGGTTGCCGCCGCCACGATCAGGAACAAGACGACCGCCCCACGCCAGGCCAGGGCCCAGCTCACCCGGATCAGCATCCGGAATGGCCACACGATCCAATGCACCAACCCGCGCCGCGCAGCCGGTGTCTTGGCCGAAGTTTTGCGCCGCTTGGCGGGGGTCTTCTTCGCCTGCTTTGCTTTCGCCGCCGGGGTGCGGCGCTCCGCCACCAGTCGGGTCTTGCTGCGTTTCGCCATGATGCTGCTCGTCCGTTTCGGATTTTCTAACAAGATACGCGTTCCCGAGTCGGATGTGGACCCCGCCAATCGTGAATTCGGTCCGATTTGCCGCATATTGCTTCTGCATAAAAAACAGGCAGTGCTGTCAAATTGTGCAAAAAATTGTCATCTCGCGCAGTTTCTCGGCGGTTTGCCTGTGCCCCTCCGTTGCCTCTGGTCCCTCCCGCCCCTGATCTCCCCCCATCCGGGCCCGCCGACAGACGGGCCGCAGTCAGAGGGGACAATCGTGAAATTCATCATTGCAGCGATCAAGCCGTTCAAGCTGGAGGAGGTTCGCGAAGCGCTGACCACTCTGGGCGTGCGCGGCATGATGGTCACCGAGATCAAAGGCTTCGGCAGCCAATCGGGCCACACTGAAATCTACCGCGGTGCCGAATACGCCGTGAATTTCGTGCCCAAGGTCAAGCTAGAGATCGTGGTGCCAGCCGCCATGGCAGACCAAGTCGTAGAGACCATCGCAAGCACCGCCAAGACCGACAAAATCGGCGACGGCAAGATTTTCGTTCTCGATGTGCAGCAAGCCGTTCGCGTCCGCACGGGCGAATTGAACGAAGAAGCCATCTGAACACGCTATTTTAGGGGACACAAAACCAATGAAACTCCGCAATTCACTTCTCCTGGGGGCCGGTCTGGCCGCGCTACCCGTGATGGGGTTCGCGCAAGAGGCCGAGGCAGCGCCGGACATTAACCCTTACATCTTTACCACCCTTCTGTTCCTGATCGGCGGTTTCCTGGTGTTCTGGATGGCCGCAGGCTTCGCGATGCTCGAAGCGGGCCTCGTGCGGTCCAAGAATGTGACGACGCAGTTGACCAAAAACATCGGTCTCTTCTCGATCGCCGCCATCATGTACTGGTTGACCGGGTTCGGCGTCATGTACCCCGCCGATTGGTGGGTCGAAGGCTATGTGGGTCCCCTCTTCGCCATCACCGCGCTAGAGCCTGTGGGTCTGGACGCGGCCGACGCGGCCCTCGACTACGCCTCCGCTGGGTCGGACTTCTTCTTTCAGTTGATGTTCTGCGCCACCACCGCGTCCATCGTGTCCGGCACGTTGGCAGAGCGGATCAAGCTTTGGCCGTTCCTCATCTTCGTGGCCGTGCTGACCGGCTTCATCTACCCGATCGAAGCGTCCTGGCAGTGGGGCGGCGGCTGGTTGTCCGAAGGCGGCTTCAATGATTTCGCCGGCTCCACGTTGGTGCACGCCGCTGGCGGGTTCGCCGCCCTGGCTGGTGCCATCGTGCTTGGCCCGCGCCTGGGCAAATATGCCAGTGATGGACGTGTTGTCCCCATGCCGGGGTCTAATTTGGCTCTTGCAACGCTCGGCACATTCATCCTGTGGCTTGGTTGGTTCGGCTTCAATGGCGGCTCGCAGCTGGCCGCGGGCACCGTTGGGGATGTGACCGATGTGTCCCGCATCTTCGCCAACACCAACATGGCCGCCTCGGCCGGTGCAGTGGCCGCGCTTATGCTGACCCAGATCCTCTATAAGAAGGTCGACCTGACGATGGTCCTGAACGGCGCCTTGGCGGGCCTCGTGTCCATCACCGCAGGTCCGCTTGACCCGACGCTCTTCGGTGCGCTGTGGATCGGGGCCGTCGGTGGTGTGATCGTGGTCTTCACCGTTCCCATGCTCGACAAGATGAAGATCGACGACGTGGTGGGTGCCATCCCGGTCCACCTGATCGCGGGCTTCTGGGGCACCTTGGTCGTTCCGGTCTACACCGACGGCGCGTCCTACATGTGGCAAATCATCGGTTTTGTCTCCATCGGGGCGTTCGTGTTTATCACGTCCCTGATCGTGTGGGTCATCCTGAAGGCCACCATGGGCATCCGGGTCACAGAAGAGGCAGAGATCCAGGGTCTCGACACCTCAGAATTGGGCATGGAAGCCTATCCGGAATTCTCCAAAGGATAACAACCTCCCTCCCTGTTAAACTTTGGACCCCCACCCCCGGGCAAGCGATTGCCCGGGGGATTTTCGTACCCGCCGGCTAAGCCCCCGCCGCAATCCGTGCTTGGTACAGCGCCCGAATACGGTGAAACACTGGCCCCGCGCGCCGCTGTCCGATGGGTCTGCCGTCGATCTCGAAAACGGGCGTCTGCGCCCCGAAGGTGCCGGTCAGGAACGCTTCCTCCGCGCCATAGGTTTCCATCAACGAAAAGTCGCGCTCGAACACCGGGATCCCGTCTTCCCGGCACAGATCGATGACCGCCTGCCGCGTGATCCCGTTCATGCAATAGGCCCCGGTGGACGTCCAAACTTCCCCTTTGCGCACAATGAAGAAATTGCAGGCATTGGTCGTGTTCACAAAGCCAAACGGGTCCAGCATCAGCGCCTCATCTGCCCCCGCCCGGACGGCCAGCGTCAGGGGGATGATGCAGTTCAGCTTGGAATGGGAATTCAGCTTGGCATCCTGCGTTAGCGGCAGCCCCCGGTGATGTGGCACCGTGAACAACCGAATGCCCCGCGCCACCACGCTGGCATCCGGCTTCGAATGCTCCGCGATAATGACAATCGTCGGCCCATGGACGCTCAGATGTGGGTGCTGAAATGGCTTCTTCTTGCGCCCCCGCGTGACCATCAGACGGATATGGGCGTCGGTGGTCATGCCGTTGGCCCCAAGCGTCGCCCATATGGCCGCGATCAAATCCTCGCGCGTTTTGCCAATGTCCAAGTCAATGAACAGCGCCGCCTCGAACAGCCGGTCCAAGTGCTCGGCCAAGAACGGAATATGCCCGTCATGGACGCGCAACCCCTCCCACACGCCATCCCCCAGCAGGAATCCGGAATCGTAGACCGAGATTTTGGCATCGTCCCGATGCACGATCTCTCCGTTCACATAGATGCGGATATCGGCGTTGCGCGCGTCCTCCGCGGCATCATGGGTCGAAACCTGGGGCTGCTCGGTCATGTCGGACACCTGGGGCTTGGGACGTTGTCTGACGGTGACCGGGGCGCGCGCGGGCATCAACCCCCGCCCTCGGTGGTTCGGCCATGATGCAGCCGGTGACCGGATACCAAAACGGCCCGCTACAGGTGGCAACGGGCCGGGAAACTTTGGTCCGGTTTGTACAGACGCCTCAGAAAACGAGGCCAGCTTTGGACAACCCGTCAGACGGCGCCGTCGATCCAGTCCTTCAGCGCGGCTTTCGGCGCCGCCCCGATCTTCTGATCTACCGGCTCACCACCTTTGAACATGAAAAGCGCCGGAATCCCGCGAACACCCATCGCCGCAGGCGCCGAAGGATTCTCGTCCACGTTGACTTTGACGATCTTCACTTTGCCTTCATATTCGGTCGCCAACTCCTCCAGAGCGGGGCCGATCTGTTTGCACGGACCGCACCATTCTGCCCAGAAATCAACAACTACCGGGATTTCGGACTGCTTGACGACTTCGTCAAATGTGGCGTCGGTGGCGGCAACGGTGGCCATGGTCAAACTCCTGTTTCGGGGCGCAAAACACGCCAAATCGGACAGTCACGCTATGCATCCAAGCCGGTGCGGTCAATGGCCCACCCCCTCTTCCCACGCGGCAGTCACAAGATCGTGCGGAAGGGGCATCAAAGCCGCCGTTCGGGTCCACAGGATGGAGACCTCCACCGTTTTACCGGACCAAATCTCCTGCGCTGCCCGCAGATACGCACCCATCTGCAACAGAAGGCCCGCGGGCGTCTGCTGGGGTATGGTGGGGACGATCTGGTTCGATTTGAAATCAATGATGCGCACCCGATTTTCGGTCACCAGGACGCGGTCGAACGTGCCAGAAATCGCGGGCGTTCCCTCCTGATGCGGAAGAACAAAGGGCACTTCACTCAGGCTTGCGTCGCCGAATACGTCCGCCAGATGCGGCGCGTCCAGCACGGCGCGCGCTTCCGTCAGCACAGATGTGTCCGACAGACCAAGCCCACTCAGAATGGCTGTCGCAACCCGGTCCCAATCGTCCCTCGGCAAAGTGGGCAAATGTTCCAACAGGGCATGTATCGCCGTGCCCCGGGCCATGGCCTCAGGCGCGCCATCCCCCTGATCTCCGGGCAGTGTTTTCGCCCCTGGCAACGCCGAGGGTGCAATCGGTTTCACCCCAACAGACGGCGCCGCAACGACCGTTTCCAGCCAATCTGGCACGTTAGGGTCGGGCACATCCGACCCGTCTTCGCCCACACCGCCCGTGCTCCAATCCCCGAATTCAATACGCGTCACCCCGTCAGAGATGGCGGTTCCGTGGCCTTCCACCGCCGCTTTGACCCGTGCGTACCAGCTTTCCTCCGGCGCCTCGCCAACAGGCCCGGCGGCGCAGATGATCAACCAACTCTCCGCCCGGGTCAGGGCCACATACAAAAGTCGATCCCGCTCCGCCTGTTGCGCTTCGGTCGCGGCCTCGTTCAGGTCGATTAATGCAGGCGCGTATTCCGCCTTGGTCGGCATCCAAATGGCCGTCCCATCCGGCATAACCTGCACACCTGTCAGGGATTTGACCGGTCGTTTCGCGGTGTCCGGCAAGATCACGACGGGCGCCTCAAGCCCCTTTGACCCGTGCACCGTCATCACGCGGATGGACCCTTTGCCGCCCTCTCGCTTCACCTCGACCTCTGCGGCGTCCAGCCAGCCTAGGAAACCCTGAAGGCTCGGCGTCTCCGTCTGTTCATATATAAGCGCCTGATCCAAAAGCGCTTCAATCGCCTCCGCGCTTTCAGGTCCCAGGCGCCCGGTCAGCCGTCGGCGGCCATCATGTTTGATTAGAACGCGCTGTAGCAGCTCATAGGGCCGCAAAACATCCGCCACCTTCAGCACGTCCGCCAGCATTTCAACGGCAACCGGGTCGCTGTCCGCGTTACGAAGAACAGACCAAAGCCTGGCCTCGCCCCGGTCATGGGCCAACCGAAACAGCCCATCCTCATCGGTGTCCGCCAGGGGCGAACGCAGTACCGTCGCAAGCGTCAGATCATCTTCTGGGACTGCGATGAACCGTAATACGGCCAAAAGGTCCTTGACCGCCATGTCCTCCAACAGTTTCAGCCGATCCGCTCCAGCCAAGTCTAAGCCTTTGGATTTGCAGGCACGAATGGTCTGATGGAACAGGTCAGAGCGACGCTGGAACAGGATCAGAATATCATCCGGTCGCAAAGGCCGCCGCCCGTCCTTCTGGGGGATCATGGTGCCGTCATGCAGCATGTCGTGGACGGCCTGGGCGATGTTCTCGGCCAAGCGAAGGCCCGCATCATTGGCGGCTGGACGGTCAACGGGGTCGAACCACTTTCGGTCGCTGTGATCGGGTTTTTCCGTCTCGATAGGGGTCCAAAGGTCCACACGACCGGGCATATCACTTTTGAAGGCAAGGTGTTGCGGGGCATCGCCCACGCCACCACCCTGGTTGAAGACACGGTCCACCAACGCCAAGATCACCGGCGAGGATCGGAAGCTGTGGCGCATTTGATGGTCCCGCAGGTCGGTCAGGCCCGGTGGCGATAGAAGCGCCCGGAACCGGTCACGCATTCGGGAAAACGCCCGCGGGTCGGCGCCTTGGAACGAGTATATGGACTGCTTCAGGTCACCCACCACAAAGAGTGTCCGGTTCACATCCGGTCGCGCGCCTTGGCCTGCGGCGAATTCGGCCACGAGGGCCTCGATCACGTCCCACTGTGCCGGAGAGGTGTCTTGCGCCTCATCCACCAGGATATGGTCTACCCCTCCGTCGAGTTTGAACAGAACCCATTGCGCCATGTCCGCACGTGTCAGTAGGCGCCGCGCGCGTTGAATCTGGTCGTCGAAATCCAGCAGGGCCCGCTCCGCTTTGCGGGTCGCGACGGCGCGGGTGAACACGGGCGCAAACGCGTGGAGGGCCTGGGCACGGTGCAAGCTTCCAAAGGCGTGAAGTCGCGCGACTGCGTCCCTCACCTGTTCGGCCAGATCGTCGAAGGTCTCGACCAGAGGGCCGTGGGCACCGTCCTTGACCTCTTTTGGCCATCGCGTCGTTTTGCGCGGCTCGTCCTCCTGCGTAAGGAAGACGTCCCGCAAGAGGGGCAGCCGATCCTCCGCGTCGGCAAGCGGGACCTGCGCCAGCTTTTCTCGTATGTTTGCCAGTGTCTTGCCAGGGGCAGGGGCCGCAGCGTCAGCAAAGGTTCCGATCTGGTCAAGCATCTTTGACCCAGTCACACTGGCGCGGATGTCTTGCGCGCTCTCCGGCCCCATGCCCAAGGCGCGACGCAAATCCTCCGGGGGCAAAGCCTGACTGTCGTCCGGCCAAGACGCCACAACCGATTGCAGGAACTGCGTCGGGTCCATGTCGGTCAGGTATCGGGCAATCCCGTCCACAAGGGCGGCGTCCGGTCCGACGGCCATTTCATCCAGCACGTCGCTCAGAAGGCGGGCCTTTGCGACATCGTCCATCTCCCGAAAGTCAGGCGGCACGCCCGCCTCTAGGGGAAAGCGACGCAGGAGTGAGGCGCAGAAGGCGTGGATTGTCTGTATCTTAAGCCCGCCCGGCGTCTCGATCGCCCTGGCAAACAGCGTGCGCGCCCGTTCCAACTGCTCTGACGCGACGCGCCCCGGTTTCACGCCCAACGTCGCCAAATCGGCCCGCAGGTCGACGTCTGCCATCATCGTCCACTTGCCCAACTGGTCGAAAAGCCGGTTCTGCATCTCTCCGGCGGCGGCTTTGGTGTAGGTGAGGCAAAGGATGTTCTCGGGCGGGGTCCCTTCCAGCAGCAGCCAGGCAACGCGGTTGGTCAGCACGCGCGTTTTCCCCGACCCCGCATTGGCGGCAAGCCAGACGGACCCGCTGGGATCTGCGGCGCCAATCTGCGCCCGTGTTGCGTCGTCGATTGGGGCCTGCTGCGTCATGACAGTCCCACGGTCTGAGGCGTTGCGGCGTCCGCTTCGCCCCATTCGCCAAGCCGAGACAAATGGTCGAAATCCCCGGAATACGTGATCAGATCGGGCGCCAAACGCGCCAGGAATGGCCGACCTGCACGATAGGCGCCCCACAATGCCCGAAGGCCGTCTTCGGTATCGCGCAGTATGTCGGGCGTGATCGCGATCTGGCTTTCCTTGTAGCTTGACCCGATTTGAAGATAGGTCACGTGGCTCACGGGTTGGTGGCCCAGGCCCGTGAACGCGCCATGGGTCAGCATCACGGCTTCGAACAGAAGCTGCTTGGCGAACGCCTTCTGTTTCTTTTCTGACGGGATGGAGGTTTTGTAGTCATAGATGGCAATCTGGCCCCCTTCCCGATCAAGCCGGTCTGCGCGGGCGGTGACGGTAAGATCCAGCCCCGCCATGGGCCATCTGCCTTTCTCCTCGATCCGAAGGGGCTGACCCCGCGCCCGCCGCGCGGTTTCCGCGGCCAGAAGGTCATCGAGGATACGGTCAAACTTGCCAAGCCACAGGCGCTGCATGGCGGGCCATGGGGCGTTCTGCTCCAACGCATCGGCAAAGGATTGGCGCAGCGTTGCGGCGGCGGTCGGCCCCAAGCCCTCGCCCGTCGCCTCGGTGAACCGCTCCATGGCGGTGTGTAAGGTTGACCCGCGGACGCGACCGTCGGGCCCCTGGCGCAGGGGTGCAAGGCTTTGCAGTTGAAGGATTTTCTGCGCATATATGGCATAGGGGTCGCGGATCAGCGTTTCGATCTGGGTCACGGAAAGGGTTGCCGGCAGCGCCGTCGCCGGTGGCTTTGGGCCCGGCCGCGGGGCAGCAGGCTGGACATGTTTGGCTTGGGGCTCCGTGAGCGCTTGGGCCTGGGTAAGCCATGTTTTTCCCCTGGCCAACATGGACGCGTGGGCGGTTTCCCCTGCCGCGCCCAATCCGGTCAAAAGCCGCTCCAGCCGGTTGAGCCATCGGGATGGAACCGTCTCTGCCTCGGCATTGCGGGCCGCTCGGGTCAGCCAAACCTCGGGTGCGGAGGCGGCCTGCTGGAAGTCATGGGCCGACAGACCGATGACGCGGTCCGGAAGACGCAGACCCACTTGCGCCCGCATGGCCCGGTTCAGCCAGGGATCCGGCTCTGGTTGGGCGGGCCATATCCCATCGTTCAGCCCCCCCAGGATCACAAGGTCCGCGCTTCGGGCCCGCGCCTCTAGGGCGCCCCAAATCATGATGTCGGGGTGGGGGGCGTGGGGCTCCCTCAGTTCTTCGGCGGCAAGGACGGCATGCAAAATCCGCGTGTATTCCCCGACGGATATGGGTGTGTCGCCCAAGGCCGGGGCCGCATCGACGAGGGATGCCAACACGCCAAGGGCCGCGGCACCGCCAGGTGCGGACCACGGGTCACGTTCTGCCGCGGCAGATCCGGTGCTGAGCTGGGCCACCAAAGCCTGGTGCGCCGACACGAACTGCACCAACGGCCCGGTGGCGGTGCTGGCCGCCATCTGCCCCAGGGCGTCCGTCAGCCAGGACACCCAGGTCGGGTCGATTCCGGCCCTGTTGGCCCATTCCGTCACGCGCTGTGGGTCCGGGAACGGGCAGGGGCCTTTGCGCAGCAGGGTCAGTTCCATGGCGCGGGCACGGTCCAGGTGCTTTCGCCTCCCGCCAGCCCCATGGCACAGAGGGTGGTTCAACAGGATCGTCAGCGCCTCTGCCTCGACGGGACGGCCCAGCATCTGGCCGCTGAGCATCAAAAAGCGACCCGGGCTGGACTGCACCAAGGGCACCCCTGCGGAATCGTCCGGCAGGATGTTCCAGCGACCCAAATACGCGGCCACTTGCCGGGTCAGCGTCCGATCAGGCGAAATCAGGGCCGCGCGCTTGTTGTCATCCAATGCGGCGCGCAGCCCAAGGGCGATGGCGGCCGCCTCGGTCGACGGGGTCGGCGCGTGGAGAAGGGTGACCCGCGCGCAGGCGGTGCCGACGCCTTTCAGCTTGGGCCCTTCTTCCTGCCAGGCATTGGTGGCGGGTGCGGGGCGCAGCGCCAGAGAGAGGAGGGCGGTGCGCTCCGGCACCCGGGGTGCGGTCCCGCTCCACTTTTGGCATTGGTCGCGGTCGAGGCCCAAGGCGCGCAAGAAGGCTGCGTGGCGATACTGGGGATGGTCCTGTGGGGCAGAGAGGTTGCCTTCGCCTGCCGTCAGATCGGTCCAAGCCGCGGCCGGCATGGTCGTGTCCATCCCCGGCAGGACGACGCCGCCCTGCGGCAGGGTCAGCACCAGTTTCATCAACCGCTGGGTCTGCCCCCGAGAGGCGGTCGACCCCGCGATCAGGACCGGGTCCTTTGGCGGGTCCGTGGTCCAGCGATCTGCCAACAGCGCAAGGGCCGCTTCCTGCCGGGCAGCCACCGGGGCAAGGCCCGCCTCGGCGGCGAAGGCCATGGCGATTTGCAGGAACTGCCAACTGGTTTGCCAATGGGCGGCCATATCGCCCAGATCCAGGGCCGCCAATGCCTCGGGTGGCACGGCCTCCTCCTGCATCTCGGTCATCAGCGCCATCAATGTCCCGGCCATGTCGAATGCCGCACTTGGCGGGGACAATGTAGGTGCCCGCTCCAGTAAGGCGCGGACCAGCTGGGATAGCGCGAGGCGATCCGCCAACGGTCGATGGGTGGTCGGCGGCAGGGCGCCCGGGGGCAGCAAGCCGACGATGTCGGACACCATGCGGACCTTTGGCAACAGGGTCGCGCCCTGTTCGGCAAACGCCGCCTGTATCCGCCGCCCCATGCGGTTGGTGTTGACCAGGAGGGTGACGCGGGCCACCGCCTCGGGCCGGGGGTCCGACAGGCGTTCGCGCAGACCGGCGGCAAACGCCGCGGAGAAGTCGACGCCCAACGGTTCGTGAAACACACCCGCCAGGGCCGTCACGGAACCCGTTCCAGCAGTGTCTCGGCGCGCGGGATCGCCTCGGGCGTTCCCACATCGGCCCAACGTCCGGGGTGGATGACGCCATGTAGGCGCCCTTCGGGCATGCGGGCCAGCCAAGTGTCGACCAGGGAAAAGATCTCTCTGGGGTCGCGGGCCACCAAGGCGCTTTTCGTGATGGCCGCGCCCGTTGCAATCAGCCCCTCATCATTGCGGCTCAGTGCGCCATCTTCGCTCAGCGTGAACCGCCGGCCCCCCTTGCCCAAAGCGCGCTCCGCCGGGACCATGAGCATCAGAACATCCATCCGCGCAGGGTCCCATGCGCCGGTCAGGGTGGCGCGCAACGTGGGCCCCGTCCAGATCGAGTCAGAGTTGGTGGTCAGAACCGCCTCACCCGGCAGGTGGGGCAAGGCGTTCTTCAGGCCGCCTCCCGTCTCCAGAAGCGTATGCCTTTCCTCGATCAGGGTCAGGCCTCGCCCCGCCATGTGGTCGCGAAGCGGCGCGGCGCAGTGATGCAGGTTTACGGCGATTGGCGCGGCACCTGCGACTTGATCCAGGGCATAGTCGATCAGCGGGCGCCCGGCGACGTTTACCATCGCTTTCGGGCGATCATTGGTCAGCGGGCGCATGCGGGTTCCAAGACCCGCGGCAAACACCATTGCGGGCATCATGCCCAAACCCTCGCCTGACTGTGGCCGCGCAGCTGTCCCGCCTGGGATTTGATGGCCGCCAACCGATCATCCGTCGGCGCGGGCAACGTCGTCAGGACGCCGGCCAGCCGGGCAAGGGCCGGGTGGCTCAAGTCCCTTTGAAGGGCCTGCCAGGTGCGCGGAATGAAGTCGGGATAGTGGGCCTTGCCATCGCGCATGCACAAGCGCGCAAACACCCCCAAGATACGGAGTGATCTTTGGGCGGAACAGATGGCCAAGCCAAGCCGCGCGTCGGTTTCACAATGGCCTGCACGGTCAAGATAGGCCTGCCAGGCCGCGGCTTTGGCGCCGTCCGATACGGTGCGGCGAGGATCGTGGATAAGTGAGCCGATGTCATATTCCGCAGGCCCAGACATCGCGTCTTGGAAGTCCAGAAGACCGATCTGCTTCGTTTCCGTCCGCTCGGGCAGCCAAATCAGGTTCTCGCCATGGAAATCCCGGTGGACGAAGACCGCGGTCTTTCGCAACGCGAGGGGGAGGAGGTCTTCGATGGCGGCCACCAAATCGCCGCGCAGATCGGCGCATTCGGGCGCATACCAGTCCAAACTGAGTGCGGCGAGGTTTGCCATCTGTGGCACGTAGTCTGGCAGGTTCTGGGGCAGCGGCAGGCTTTGCAGCGCGCCAAGGGTCGTTCCCGCCGCCCTGTAAAGGGCAATTTCAGTGGTGGAGTTCCGGTCGGCGAGGCGGGCCACCAGCCCATCCCCGAAATCCTCAATCAACAGAAGACCGGTTGCGCGATCCTCGGCCAAGATCCGCGGGGCAGAGAAACCGTGGGCGACAAGATGGCGCGCGATGGCGATAAACGGTCCGGTATCTTCGCCCGTGGCGGGCGGCGCATCCATGAGCATGGCGGTCGTCGTGCCCTGGCACAGACGTGAATACCGCCGCAAGGAGGCGTCGCCGGGCAGTTTCACCTGGGTCGCGTCCCCCCGTCCTGCGGCGTCCAGGAAGGCGGTGATTTGCGCGTCCCGCGTCATGGCGGGGCCGATGCCGATGCAAGGGCCGCGTGGGCGGCCGATGCGAGGCGACCGGTGCCAGCGATGCCCAGGGTTCGCGCCTGAGCGTCCGCATGGGCGAAACGCAGGGTGATCGCATGGTCCGGCGTATCTGTGCCCAGTCGGTCTGGCCATTCGATCAGGCAGAGGGCCGTCTCGAACGCGTCGGCCAGACCCAACTCCAACACTTCATCGGGGCCAGAGACGCGGTAGAGGTCGGCATGCCAGACCTCAAGGCCACCCACTTGGTATGTCTGCACGAGCGTGAAAGTGGGGGAGGGCACATCCTCTGTTGGCTGTTTTGCGCGGGCCATGAGACTGTGCAGCAGGCCGCGGGCAAAGGCCGTCTTTCCCGCGCCCACGGGCCCATCCAAAAGTAGGGTGTCACCTGCCACCAGGTCTGGCGCGAGGGCGGCGGCAAAAGCGTCCGTGGCACTGGCCCCTTGGAGGAGTGCCGAAGCAGAGAGGGGCGAGCCGACCGTAGACATGGGGCAGAAGTAGCCGCCGGTCGAGGGCAGGGGCAAGGCCCCCACCAATATTTCTGGGCGGTCAGCCCATGTGACTAGGCGCGTGTGTTCGCGCGCCGTGCTGCGGCCTCTAGGAACGGGACCGCGGGTGGCAGGTCGGCAAACCCCAAGGACACGCCGCCACCCGTGAGCCGGTGGACCTTCAATTCGGTCTCTCGACCGTTGTGGCGCCGCAGCATGTCGGACCAATCTGCCGCCCCATCACGGGTGGCATCGCCGCGTGCAAAGCTCCGCAGGTCCCCCCAAGCCGGACTGGGCTGAAAGGCTTTGGCCAACGCGCTCACGCAGTCGTCCAGCGTGTCCGGCAGGTCGGCCCCGCTTTGATCGCTGGGAAGGACTTCCGCCGCTTTGTTGGCAGCAAGACGGCGCCCATCCTGCGCAAAGACCAAAACCGCCTCGTCGAGCCCTTCGAGCGCGCTGTGCAAGGCGTCTCTCTCCTCACGGTGGGCGCGCGTGGCAGAGATGTCGGCGCTGACATCCTCAAGCATAAGCGCAACGGCACCGTCCGCCTGGGGGCGGCCCGTGACACAATAGGTTTTCCCGCCAGGCAGCGACCACCGCTCCCGATAGGTTCCACCGGGTTCAACCCGGGACATGTCAGCCAGGCTTTCGCGCCACTTCTTGTAATCGCGGGGCTCGGGAAGTTGCCGCCGTTCCCGCAGGGCGTCGAAGAAATCGAATAGATGGGGGCGGCGCGACAGGAACGCGGCATCAAGGCCGGTCATGTCCATCAGAGCCGGATTGAACATGGCCAGCGTGCGGTCTTGATCAAAGATCGCCAGACCCGTGGGGAGGTAGGCAAAGGTCTTGGTCATCGTTTGCGTGAACGCCCTGAGGCTGCCTTCGGCGGCGATGATCGCGTCGAGGGTCTGCGCATGCATGAACCGCTTGCCAGTGCTATCGGGCGCGGAGCTGCGCAATTCGAACCAATGGGCCTTGCCGGATTGGTCGATGATCTTGCGTCTGGACACGCCGCTTGGGGCGTCGGCCTCACAGGGGAAGATGGACACCAAAGGCCAGCCATGGTTCGCATCCGGACCCGCATATGTCTCGGCAAATGTTTGATAGGCTGCATTCGCCCACGTGACTTGCCCGTCTTTGTCGGCTGTCCAACTCAGGACCTGAGAGGTGTCTGCCGCTTGGGACAGAAGGCGTTTCTCCTCCTCCAACGCGGCCAATGTGGCAAGGTCCACCCGGATAGAGCGCTGCGTCTCATCACCCGGTGACACAGTTATCAGGATGTCATTGCCTTCCCGTGCGCCCAGAACAGTGACTTGGTCCTGGCCCATCTGGAAATCCGCGCGGAAGGTCCGCCCAAACTCCCTCAAGTTGGTGAAATGATCGGCCACGCCGTCTGCCATTTCGGACAGCACGTCTTGAAGGTTGTCCCAAGCCTTGAGGTGGTCAATCGGCGTCGCCAGGAAGAAGCCAATATTCTCCGAATGCTCGACCAAATAGCCGTTCCGAAACAGGAATTTCCGCGGCTCCGTCAGCACGTCGGGCGGCGTTTCTAGGTTGGTCTGCTTGGGCTTGGGCAGCAGCCAAAGGGCGAGCGACGAAGCAATCAGCCCGGAGGTGATCCCGCACAAAACCACAGACACCAACACGATAGGTTCCGGCATGGAGATGCACCTCTTCGTCTCAAACTCGAATCTACGGCAAGATTTGAGACAAAGAAGTTAAGGCAGTCTTAATCGGGCGCGCCGAATGTCGCGACGCCGCATCGGCGCGGTCATTCCAAGGGCGTGTTTTCGCCCAGGGCGGCTGTCCGTTCCGCCTCAAGCGCGGATCTGGGCCAACTGACTTCGACGATCGCGCCACTTCGGCCCTGCATCTTGTCCTGGCCCGGCGGCGCGCCATTGGCGAAGGACAGTTCGCCGCCCGTCCGCTCCAGCAAGGTTTTCGCGATGAATAGCCCAAGGCCCATGCCTTCGTAGTTCGGACGGTTGCGGCGACTGCGCAGAAAGGGGTCGCCCAGGCGTGAAATCACTTCGGGCGGATAGCCATCGCCGTCGTCGATCACGCGGATAAAGATCACGTCTTCGGACCAGCGAATATCGACCCAGATCTGAACCCGCGCGAAATCAACGGCGTTCTGGATCATGTTGCGCAAACCGTGGATGACCTCTGGCAGGCGGCGCACCGTGGGGGCGTGGTCCAGGTCCCCGTCCAAAGGCTCTACGTCATAGGTTACTTGGATGCCTCGGTCCTCATGGGGTTCCGCAGCTTCTCGGACCAAGGTTTCCAAGGGGACCACCTTCAGGTGCTGGTCCCGTTTGCCGATGCGGCCCATGGACCGTAGGATATCGCGGCATCGGTCCGCCTGTTCCCGAACCAGTTCCGCATCCTCGCGGAGGTCGGGACGGTCATCCAACTCCTCTGCCAACTCTGTGGAGACGAGCTTGATCGTGGCGAGCGGCGTCCCCAACTCGTGGGCCGCTGCCGCGACAACACCGCCCAGATCATGGAGCTTCTGTTCCCGCTCCAGCGCGGTCTGTGTGGCCAGAAGGGCGCTCGACATCCGCTCCGTCTCTAGGGTGAGGCGGAAGGCAAACCCGCTCAGGAACAGGGTACCCACGACGATGGCCACCCAGAACCCGGCCACATGCAGATTGGGCAGTTCCAACAAGGTCCCGCGCGCCGTCTGAAGCGGCAGGTGCACGAATGTCAGGGTGGAAATCAATCCGATGGCAAGGACGGCCAGGACCAGTGTGGATCTGAGTGACAAGGCGGTGGCCGAAATCGTCACTGGCGCCAGGAATAAGAGGGCGAATGGGTTGTTCAACCCGCCGGTCAGGAACAACAAGAACGCCAGTTGCAAAAGGTCGAACAGCAGGAACGCAAACGCCTCCCGCTCGGACAGCCGATGGTTGGGCGGATAGACGGTCATCGCGACCAAGTTGGCGATAACGGACGCGCCGATGGCGATCAAACACAGCCCCAGTTGTAGCGTCAACGAAAACACCAGAGAGACCAGGACCACGGTGACGGTCTGCCCCAGAATTGCCAGCCATCGCAGGTTGATCAACGTTCCTAAACGGACCCTTGGGGCACGGGCTTCTGGCGGCAATAATGACTGCGTTGGTTGGGTTTGCATGCAAGCCTCGTTTGACCAAGGCAGGTAACCGCCATAAGTCCCCTTGAACAAGAGGAGGACGAACAACGATGGCAGAAGCCCTTCGAGACATCGGCACCGACAAGTCTTTGCTGTTGGTTGACGACGACGAACCGTTCTTGCGGCGCCTCGAAAGGGCCATGGAGAAGCGTGGCTTCGAAGTCGAAGCTGCGTCCTCGGTCGCTGAGGGCATCGCGAAAGCAACCGTGAAACCAGCGGCTTACGCGGTGGTGGATCTGCGGCTTGAGGATGGGAACGGCCTGGACGTGGTCGAGCGGTTGCGCGAAAAACGCCCAGATAGCCGGATCGTCGTCCTGACCGGCTATGGCGCCATCGCGACCGCCGTTGCGGCGGTCAAAATTGGTGCGACGGATTACTTGTCAAAACCCGCGGATGCCAACGACATCACCAATGCGCTGCTCTGCAAGGACGAAGAATTACCACCGCCACCGGAAAATCCCATGTCTGCGGATCGCGTCCGGTGGGAGCATATTCAGCGCGTTTACGAGTTGTGTGATCGGAACGTGTCCGAAACGGCGCGGCGGTTGAATATGCACCGGCGGACCTTGCAACGGATCTTGGCAAAACGCTCTCCCCGGTGATGCGCGCGTGGCTGATCGCGATCGCCGTTGGCGGGTGCGCAACCGCGTCCGCCCCGCCGCCCGCGACGCCCGCCTTCCAACTTGTCCCTGCGGCGGCTGGTCTGGACGTGGCCGGGTCCGGGGGGCGAGAGATTGGGTTCGGACGAGATCAGTTGGGCGTGCTTCGAACGGTCGCGCGCATCGAAGGGCGGGCCCCAGAGGAGGTTCCCTGCGCGGCACCTGGCCGCGTGGCCTATGGCACCAAAGCAGTGATGCTTGTCTTTGAGCGCGGCGCCTTCGTGGGGTGGGCGACCGACGCGGCCCGCGCGGGCGCTACCTGTTAGCCCGTGATGGCTTTGGTGGCCCACACGCCAAAAGCGGCGGTGGCGCCGGTCAAGATGGCGCCCCACGTCAGATCGACGGCCACCAAAGACCAGTCCCAATCGCGCAGCGTGGCCTTGTTCGTCAATTCGTAAGTTCCGTACGCAAACGCCCCAAGCAACGCGCCATTCATGGCCGCCATGGCTATCGAATCTGCCCGGAGGGCGGGAAGGGCTGCGAAGTAGAGAATGCCAGCGATGTAGGACAGGTAGAAAATCACCGCGGCCGTCAGGTCGATGGGCGAGGCCATGATGTCGCCCAGATGGCGGTCAAATAGCGGCTTCAACAGCAGCGTGAGGGCGATGGCATCCACGATCAAAAAGAAGCCAGCACTGGAAAGATAGAGGACGAGAAGCTGCATCGTGAACTTTCGGTCTGTTTAAGAGTTTTACGCGGCTCAGGGCAAAATGGATGTTGGACGCACACGGCCCCGCCAATCCTGCCCAATGGGGCGCGGACCTAAACCGCTTTCTTCAACCATCTCACAAACAGGTCCAGCGCCTCTGACCGGGCGCCGGTGCGGGTGACAACATGGTAGCCGACACCCTCAAATGGCAGGTCTTTCACGATCCGAAGGGTGCCAAGGTTCACGTCATTGGTCACCATCGACCGCCCCTGGAGCCCGATCCCCAGCCCCGCACGGATGGCGGAAAGGACCATGCCGTTCGTCGCGAAAATCCGAACTTCCAGTTCGGACGGGTCCACGCCATATGCCTGGGCGAGGTACCGCCGTTCCACCTGGGTATGATCCATCAACCAATATTGCCGCAGCAAGGTCGCTTTGTCCGCGCCCTCTAGCCGTTTGGCAATGCTGGGGCTGGCCACGATGCAGAAATCGCTGCCCACCAGATGCTCCACCGTCAGATTGGGCCAATCGCCGTTGCCAAACCGAATGGCCAGGTCATGGCCGTCCCGGGCCAAGTCCGAAATCTCCGGGCTTGGGTTGATGGTGACGTTGATGTCCGGATGGTTCGCCCAGAATGCGCTGATCCGCGGCATCAGCCAGTATTCCGCAAAGGTGGGGGTGGTCGTCACGGACAATGGCCGCGCCCGCCCCCGATCGCGCAGATCCTGACACGTGGCGAGGATTGTCCCAAAGCCCTCACCCAAGCCACGGGCCAGAAGGGCCCCGTCCGGGGTGGGATCCATGCCCTGGCCTGCGCGCACCAGAAGGGACGTTCCAAAGAAAGCCTCCAGGCTGCGCACATGGGCGGCGATGGCGGCATGTGTCACGTTCAACTCTCGCGCGGCCCCAGACAGGCTGCCGCAGCGCGCCGCCGCCTCAAACCCACGCAACGCCGCGAGGGAGGGGATGTCTTTCCAATCGATCATAGGTGTTAGTTCTACTTACAATTCGAAAGAATTCCAGAGTGGCTGTCTGAGGGCGTTTGGGTCTAAGCAAGCGTCAGATCATTTGGCCCATTGGAGCACGCCATGTTCAGAACGTTCGCAGACTTCTTTCTTGGGGTTGCCCTCGCCCGCCGGGACGGCTTCCCTGTGGGACCCACCCCGCGTCCGATGCACCCGACACAGGGTTCGGTCCGCCATCAGACCCTGGGCTGGATGGCGCGGGTGGGCACCTGGTGAACTGTCAGAGTAGGTAACGCCTATGCTCTCGCTCCGCGTCTTGGCCGTAAGGTTCAAAGCCGCGTGACTGATAATACGACAGGCCGCCGGTATTCTCCTTACGGATCGTGGCATTGATCCAGGCGAAGCCGGCGGCTTTGGCGGCCTTCCGAGAGGCATCGAAAAGACGGGTGCCAATGCCCAACCCATGTCGGTCCAGATCCACGAACGTGGCGATGTCACAGGCCTGGGGCGGCAGGGCGCTGTTTGGGCCGATCCACTGGAACCCCAGAATGTCGCCGTCCAATTCGGCCACGTGCCAGATCGTATCGGTTTGCGCCATCCAATCCCGAAGGTCTGCACCCATGACCGGACCGCGGAGCGCCGTGGTGCCGCCCTTGTCGATGATCGCCTGAAGCAACGCGGCCATGGCACCCGCGTCGAACGGTTGCGCCCGTCGGATTGTGGGATCACCCATCGGATGCCTCCAGCAACGCACTGTGCCGGTCAATGAAATCGGCCCGAACCTGGGCGGGGGGGCGCAGCGTGATGGACAGGCCCGCCACGATGTCCCGATCCGGGGTGCCAAAGAACCTGTCCGCCTCCGCCTGCTGAAAGCCTGCGATATGCACGGCCTCCAGCCAAGCACTGATCCGATCCGCCTTTTTGATCAGCTTTTTTAGGCGCGCCGGCGTCTCGGCAGGCAGGCCAAAGCGCACATGGATCGCAGCCTGCAGCCGGTCATCCAGCGCTCCATATTCCGGCCCGACGGCGGCCTTCACCGGAGAGATCATGTCGCCGATGACGTATTCCGGTGCGTCGTGCAAAAGGGCGGTCAGCCGATCCGTCGGCGTGGCCGGACCCAGCCTGGTGAAAATGTCATCCACCAACAGGCAGTGTTCCGCGACCGAATAGGGCCAATCGCCCCGCGTTTGCCCGTTCCAACGGGCCACAAAGGCGAGGCCATGGGCGATGTCTTCGATCTCGATATCGACGGGGGTCGGGTCAAGCAGGTCCAGCCGCCGTCCCGAAAGCATGCGTTGCCATGCGCGTGCCTGAGCCATGGGTCCCTCCGCCGCCGTTCCTCGAGTTATTGCCCACCCGTCGGCCAGAGAAAAGGGTGCCCCGCGTCAGACGCCTCATTTGGGGTCAACACAGGACGGGACGTCTCATTGATATACGGACCCGCCCCTGCTAGGCGCGCTGCAACGAATTTGCCTTAGCAACGGATGCTCAAATGAAAGATTTTGTCGTCAAGGACATCGCCCTGGCCGAGTATGGCCGCAAAGAACTGGATATCGCCGAGACCGAGATGCCGGGTCTGATGGCCCTCCGGGAGGAATATGGCGAGGCCAAGCCCCTGAAAGGCGCGCGGATTGTCGGGTCGCTGCATATGACGATCCAGACCGCGGTCCTGATCGAGACGCTGGTCGATTTGGGTGCCGATGTCCGCTGGGCATCCTGTAACATCTTCTCGACCCAAGACCACGCCGCCGCGGCCATTGCCGCCGGTGGAACGCCGGTCTTCGCCGTCAAAGGTCAAACGCTGGAGGAGCATTGGGACTATCTGGACAAGTCGTTCCTGTTCCCCGACGGCCCCAACATGATCCTGGACGATGGCGGCGACGCGACGCTATATGTCCTGCTTGGCGCCCGCGCCGAAGCGGGCGAAGACCTGGGTGTCCCGACCTCGGAAGAAGAGGAGGTCATCCACGCGCAAATCAAGAAGCGGATGGCCGAAAGCCCCGGCTGGTTTGCCAAGACCAAGTCGGCCATCAAAGGCGTGTCCGAGGAAACGACGACCGGCGTGCACCGCCTTTACGATCTGCACAAGAAGGGGCAACTGCCCTTCCCGGCGATCAATGTGAACGATTCGGTCACGAAGTCGAAGTTCGACAACAAGTACGGCTGTAAAGAATCGCTGGTCGACGGGATCCGCCGCGCCACAGATACGATGCTTGCTGGGAAGGTTGCTGTGGTCATGGGCTACGGCGACGTGGGCAAAGGCTCGGCCGCGTCCTTGGCCGGGGCGGGGGCCCGCGTGAAGGTGACCGAGGTCGATCCGATCTGCGCTCTCCAGGCTGCCATGGACGGCTTTGAGGTCGTGTTGCTGGAAGACGTCGTCGACAGCGCAGATGTCTTCATCACCACCACAGGCAACAAAGACGTCATCCGGATCGAGCATATGCGCGCCATGAAGGACATGGCGATCGTGGGCAATATCGGGCATTTCGACAATGAGATTCAGGTCGCGAACCTGAAGAACCATAAATGGACCAACATCAAAGAGCAGGTAGATATGATCGAGATGCCGTCGGGCAATCGGATCATCCTGCTGTCTGAGGGCCGGCTGCTGAACCTGGGGAACGCGACAGGGCACCCGTCTTTCGTGATGTCGGCATCCTTCACCAACCAGGTCCTTGCGCAGATCGAGCTGTGGACGAAGGGCGAAGAGTATGAACCCGGCGTCTACATTCTGCCCAAGCATCTGGACGAGAAGGTCGCGCGGCTGCACCTCAAGAAGATCGGCGTGAAATTGACCGAACTGGACAAAACGCAGGCCGACTATATCGGCGTTTCGGTTGATGGCCCGTTTAAGCCCGAGCACTACCGCTACTAGGCGTTTCGTAAGCGTCTTGTGACCGTCGGCCATTTCCGGCCCAAGGCCACGTCATTCCCTGACGTGGCCTTTTTTTGCGCGCGCGCAGGGGGCGATTGGGCAGGAAACGGCGGCTTCGGCGTCTGCGGCGGACTTCCCCTCGGACCTGTCGCCAATCCGGCGCACCTTGGTGTCATCTGGCCCGCTTGGGCCCTGACAGGAGTACTGACATGCACATACCGGTTCCTTTGTCACTTGCCGCTGCCATCCTTGCCCTGGGCTCTGCCCCCGCATTTGCGCAGGATGCGCAGACCGGCGGCGTTGGCGCCTTTGCCGATGTGGCCGTGGCTGAGTTGATTGGCCAGCGCGTTCTCGTCGGCAATGGCGAGAATGTCGGAGAGGTAGAAAGCATCGTGAAGGCAGGTGCTGACACGATGGCCGTCCTCGGCATTGGCGGGTTCCTTGGCTTTGGCGAACATGACGTCGCCGTCCCGCTTACCGAATTGTCGCCTGCTGAGGGGGCGATCCTGCTTAAATCCATGGATATGGAAATGCTCCAGGCCTTGCCCGCCTATGACGGCTCGGCAGAGCAGATGCCCATGGATGTCACCGTTGCGGGCGAGCCCGTGGCACCAGCTGCCCCTGAGAGCCTCTCTGAGGAGGGCAGTGCCCCGGAAGGCTGATCAATTTGGACGCACCATAAGCCATAGCCAGACTTTTTCGTCTTGTTGGTGCGCCCTGGTCCCGTTCATCAGCCATCACTCGCAAGGCGGGGTTCGCAGCAATGCGGACCCCGTTGGCCTATCATGGGTTTCGACGGCTGCCTAATCTGGGCATAAGGCGCCATGACTGCGCGGATGGCATTGCTGTTTCGAATTGTGCGCCGCGTGGCCGTCCTTGTGGTGTTGGGCTGGGCGCTCTGGTGGCTGCTGTTGGACCCGAAGTCGCCGTTGCCCCCCGAATGGCACCCCGCCACCCCATTGGATGTCACGGCTGACCAGACGTGGCTTACGGGAATGAAGCTCCGCCGGGCCGTGTCGTCCGATGAGGCCTGTTTTGCCGCCTTGGCCACGGGCGCCGTTTTTGAGCGTTTGACCCCGCTCGACGCAGGTCCCCAATGTGGGATTGCACCCCGCCTTCTGCTGCAATCTGTCGATGGGGTGCCGCTTTCGCCGGTAGAGACCACCTGCATGACCGCCCTTCGCGTCGCCATGTGGCAACGCCATACGCTGCGCCCTGCCGCCGCGCGTTTGGGCACCCAAATCACGCGGCTGCGCCACCAAGGCAGCTATAACTGCCGCAGCATACGTGGCGACCCCACGCGTATGAGCACCCATGCCACCGCGCGCGCGATTGACATCCGAGGTGTCCGTTTGGCCGACGGGCGGGCATTTGAGCTGATCTCGGGCTGGGACGACACGGGCGAAGAGGGCGCTTTCTGGCGTGAAGCGCGCGACGGCGCCTGCCGCTGGTTCGCCACGGTCCTGGGGCCAGACTTCAACGCCGCCCACGCGGATCACTTTCATCTCCAAGCGGTTGGCTGGGGCCTATGCCGGTGATCGGCGCGCCGAAAGCCCGCCCGCATTAACTTTTCCTTTATTTTGTATGCCAACGGCGGCAAGGTCCAACCCGTGGGGGCGCCGCGCGCCCATAGAGAAGCCAAGTGCATGAAGGACAAGACATGAGCAAGCGCGACGATTTGATCGAAAAGTATGCGGAAGCGATCAAGAAGAACCTGGGCGAAACGCCGGACATGGACCTGTTGACCAAGGTCACGATCGGCTGCGGTCCCTCAATCTACAACGCCGACAGTGAGACGATTGCTGCGTCGCAACCGGGTGAGATCGAGACGGTGAAGAACAACTTCTTGATCAAGAAACTGGGCCTCAGCGATGGGCCAAAGCTGGACGAGGCCATCGACACCTGCATCGAAAAATACGGCAAGTCCGATCGCAACAAGTACCGCGCCGTCATCTATTACATGCTGACAAAGCACTTCGGGAAAGAGTCGGTTTACGGCTAACCCCTGGGCCGCCTGGACGGGGCGGCGGATCTTCGCAAGGGGCGGCACGCGGTCTTCACCGCGCCGCCCTTTCTTTATAACGTTCGCGGAGGTCAGAGCCGAGGGTCCCACCGTGACGACGTCCAGCGCCAGTCGAGTGTCCCGCATTTTCGCGATCCCCCTGTTCGTCGAGGGATTGCTGTTGGTGGTCTTCGCGGCTTGCGCCTTGGTCTCGACCCAGGGGGATGCGGGGCGTGCGGCGATTGTCGTGGTCTTCTGCGTTTACGGGTTTCTCTGTCAATTGCCCTCGGCGCAACTGTCCGCGGGCCAGACTTGGCAGATGAAGGCTGGCTATGCCGTCGGTTGGGGCCTGTGGCTGACTGGGTTCATCACCGTGATGCAATGGGCGGCTGGCACAGACCTGGATGTCGGGACCTTTTTCGTGACGTTAACGGTGTTCTTGATTGCGGGCGGTGTCTTGGCCTCCCTCGTGAAGACGCCGGGAACCACACTGCTTGAGCCGAACCCGAAATGGGATGCGCCCGGCCACGGATGGCTGCCCCAATGGCAATGGCTGCCGCCCGTGTTGTTTGTCGTCGCCAGCCTTGCCGTGGGATATTTGATGCATGGGGAATTCTCGCCACTCTTCACCGTGTTCATGACCTTCACCGCCTGCCTGTTCCTCATTGCGCCCTACCGCCTGGCCCTTGCGATGTGGCGACAGCGGGTGTTGCAGATCGCTTGGTGGGGGTCGATGGCCCTATGCGGCGTCATTCTGGCCGCCTCGCCTGCGTAGCGGACTTGCAGAAACGCAACACTCTTCCCATCTCACTATCGTGAGGCCCGAACCGGTGCCGTGCCCAGGATGGGGCGGTGCGCATGCGGGTGCTTGAGAAGGAGAGCGAAGATGAACTTGGAAAAGTTCACCGAGCGGGCGCGCGGGTTTCTGCAGGCCGCTCAAACCATTGCGGCCCGCGAAGGGCATCAACAATTGGTCCCCGAACATCTGCTCAAAGCCGTCATGGATGACGGGCAAGGGATGGCTGCCAACCTGATCGAAGCGGCGGGTGGCGCCCCTGCGCGCGTGCGCGAGGCGGTAGACATGGCGGTCGGAAAACTGCCGAAAGTATCTGGCGGCGAGGGGCAGGTCTATGTCGGACCACCGCTGACGCGGGTCTTGGCCGAGGCGGAGAAGTTGGCCGACAAAGCGGGCGACAGCTTTGTTCCAGTGGAGCGGGTTTTGATGGCCCTCGCCATGGTGAAGTCCAAGGCGAAGGACGCGCTGGATGCGGGGGCCGTCAATGCGCAGGCTCTGAATGCCGCCATTAACGATGTTCGCAAGGGCCGCACCGCTGATTCAGCCAGCGCAGAAGACAGCTACGACGCCTTGAACAAATATGCCCGCGACCTGACCGAGGCGGCGCGAAACGGCAAGATCGACCCCATTATCGGACGTGACGAGGAAATCCGCCGCGCCATGCAGGTCCTGAGCCGTCGGACGAAGAACAACCCCGTTCTGATCGGCGAACCCGGGACCGGGAAGACCGCCATTGCCGAAGGGCTTGCCCTACGGATTGTCGATGGGGATGTCCCCGAAAGCCTGCGGAACAAGCGGTTGATGAGCCTGGACATGGGCGCGCTGATCGCCGGGGCAAAATATCGCGGGGAGTTCGAGGAGCGCCTCAAAGGCGTGCTGAGCGATGTCAACGCCGCCGCTGGCGAGGTGATCCTGTTCATCGACGAGATGCACACGTTGGTCGGGGCGGGCAAAGCCGATGGCGCCATGGATGCCGCCAACCTGATCAAGCCTGCCTTGGCCCGGGGGGAGTTGCACTGCGTCGGGGCCACGACCCTGGATGAGTACCGCAAGTATGTCGAGAAAGACGCGGCATTGGCCCGCCGCTTCCAGCCGTTGGTTGTCGAAGAACCGACGGTGGAAGACACCGTGTCGATTCTGCGCGGCATCAAGGAGAAGTATGAGCTTCACCATGGGGTCCGCATCAGCGACTCGGCCCTGGTGGCCGCGGCCAACCTGTCCAACCGCTACATCACGGACCGTTTCCTGCCGGACAAGGCCATCGACCTGATGGACGAGGCTGCGTCGCGCCTGCGGATGGAGGTCGACAGCAAGCCAGAGGAATTGGATGCACTGGACCGCGACATCCTGCAAAAACAGATCGAGGCGGAGGCGCTTCGACTGGAGGATGACAAGGCGTCAAAGGATCGGTTGGAGAAGCTGGAGAAAGAGCTGTCCGATTTGCAGCAGCGCAGCGCCGAACTGACAGCACAGTGGCAGTCAGAGCGGGACAAGCTTGATACCGCTCGGACGCTGAAGGAACGGTTGGACGTGGCACGGGTCGAGCTGGACCAAGCCAAGCGCGATGGCAATTTCGCCAAGGCGGGCGAACTTCAATACGGCACGATCCCCCAACTCGAACGTGATTTGGCCCAGGCCGAAGACAGCGAGAACGACCTGATGGTCGAAGAAGCCGTCCGCCCGGAACAGATCGCGTCGGTGGTGGAACGCTGGACTGGCGTCCCGGTCAGCAAGATGCTGGAAGGGGAGCGGGAAAAGCTGTTGCGTATGGAAGATGAAATCGGCCGTCGCGTGATCGGTCAGCGTCAGGCCGTCACCGCCGTCGCCAATGCCGTCCGCAGGGCCAGGGCAGGGTTGAATGACGAAGCACGGCCTTTGGGATCCTTCCTATTCCTTGGGCCGACAGGTGTTGGCAAGACGGAGTTGACCAAAGCCCTGGCCGAGTTCCTGTTCGATGACGACAGCGCCATGGTGCGCATCGACATGTCGGAGTTCATGGAGAAGCATGCCGTCGCGCGGCTGATCGGTGCCCCGCCGGGCTATGTCGGCTATGACGAGGGCGGCGTGCTGACCGAAGCCGTGCGGCGTCGTCCCTATCAAGTCGTGTTGTTTGATGAGGTCGAGAAGGCACACCCTGATGTGTTCAACGTTCTGTTGCAGGTGTTGGATGACGGCGTGCTGACCGATGGGCAGGGGCGGACGGTGGATTTCAAGCAAACGCTGATCATCCTGACGTCGAACCTGGGCGCGCAGTCCCTCAGCCGCCTGCCAGACGGCGCGGACGCCACGGACGCCAAGCGGGATGTCATGGACGCCGTGCGCACCCATTTCCGACCGGAGTTCCTGAACCGGCTGGATGAGACGATCATCTTTGACCGGCTCCAGCGTGACGACATGGGCGGGATTGTGGATATCCAGTTGGCGCGCCTGTCCAAGCGGTTGGCGGGGCGCAAAATCTCCCTCCAATTGGACGACGAAGCCAAGGCCTGGTTGGCCAATGAGGGTTACGATCCCGTCTTTGGGGCCCGCCCGCTGAAACGGGTGATCCAGCGCGCGTTGCAAAACCCGCTGGCCGAGATGTTGCTGGCCGGGGAAATTGGCGATGATGCCGTCATTCCGATCACTACAAGCGAGGAAGGGCTAATCATCGGAGAGCGGGTCGCAAGTTCTGGCCAAGTGCCGCCGGATAACGCGGTCGTGCATTGAAGAATTGGGGCAAGAGCCCATGTCAGGGGGGTTGCGGGTGCGGCCCCCTTTTTCGGTCCGGGCTGGCCCTCTCCGCGTCTTTCCGCCGCCCAATCATTCTTTTCTGATCAGACCCTTGGCGTGTGAAAATTACACACTACCTGGCAGTTACCGGTTCGAAACCGAACCGATTTCGAGATCAACAGGAGAGACAAGACATGCGTACGACAATTGCTGCCCTCACTGCTGCCACCCTTCTGGCGGGCCCCGCCTTTTCGCAGGCGGCCACGCCGAACTTGGTCGAAACCGCCCAGGAAGCAGGCAGCTTTGGCACCCTGCTGGCTGCGGCAGAGGCGGCTGGCCTTGTGGAAACCCTCACCGGGGACGGTCCCTTCACCGTGTTCGCCCCGACGGATGAGGCCTTTGCGGCCCTGCCCGAAGGCACCGTCGAAAACCTGCTGAAGCCGGAGAACCAGCAGCAGTTGGCCAACATCCTGCTGTACCACGTTGTGCCGGGCAAGGTGATGTCCACGGACTTGCAGGACGACATGGAAGCCCCGACCGCTTTGGAAGGACAGACGGTGACTGTCGATCTGGATAGCGGTGTGATGATCGAAGATGCGACGGTGACTGCCGCCGACATCGAAGCATCCAATGGCGTTATCCATGTGATTGACAAGGTGATCCTGCCCGAAGGCTAAGGCGTCATCGTCTTCACCAAATCAAAGGGGCGCCCAGCTGCGCCCCTTTTTTCGTTGTCTGGGATTGGATGTCAGAGGACCGTCACATCGATGGAGGCTTGCAAAGCCGACAGATCCGCAAGCGACGTAAGCTCCAACCCCTCAAGGAAAATGACGCCCCCTGAGTGGCTCACATTCACCCCGCCAACAGCGCCGCCAAAGGAAAGGAACGCTGTGTCCACAATCTTTAGGATGTCCAGCGTCAGGTCAAAGTCGGTCACAGTGTCTGCGCCGGATGTGCCGTTGAACTGGAACGTGTCACTGCCTGCCCCGCCACTCAGGACGTCGTCGCCACTGCCGCCGTTCAGAATGTCATCGCCATTGCCTGCGAACAGAGAGTCGTTCCCGTCTCCGCCGCCTAAGTTATCATCGCCGTTGTTCCCAAAAAGGCGGTCGTTGTCGCCGCCGCCGCGCAACGTATCGTTGTCTGCGCCGCCCGATAGCGTGTCGTCCCCTGTGCCCCCGAACAGGCGGTCAGAGCCGCCCTCTCCCAGCAGGCGGTCAGCACCTGAATTTCCGAACAGAATGTCATCGCCCGTCCACCCGGCAAGGTCATCGTCCCCGGCACCCCCCACCAGGGTGTCGTTCCCGGTATTGCCGTGCAGGGTATCCTGGCCGTTCTCTCCGCGCAGCCAGTCATCATCGCCGCGCCCCGCCAGGAAGTCATTGCCGTTGCCCCCCAGCAGAACGTCATTGCCGCCTTCGCCGGACAGGACGTCATCGCCATCCTCCCCGTTGATGTAGTCTTTGCCCGTGCCGCCCAGAATCCGGTCATCTCCGTCCTGGCCGTACAACCGATCGTCGCCCGTCCCGCCGTTCAGGGTGTCATTTCCGGTCCCGCCCCGGATCAGGTCATTGTCAGCCAGGCCGAACACCTGGTCGTCGCCTTGGCCGCCATCCAGGGTGTCATCCCCGCCATGGCCCCGCAGGTAGTCGTTCCCCCCGTCACCGGAGATCGAGTCGGCGCCCGCCCCGCCCAAAAGCGCGTCCGCGGAACTGCCGCCCTTGATCGTATCGTCGCCGTCATCACCATACAGCCGGTCACTGCCCCGGTTGCCGGTCAAGAAGTCATCGCCGGTGCCACCAAAGGCCAAATCGTCGCCGAAGCCCACAACAAGCACGTCATCGCCCGCCCCACCGCGCAGGGTGTCGGCCCCGTCGTTTCCGATCAGCGTGTCATCGCCTGTGCCGCCATTCAGCGTGTCCGCACCGTCGCCCCCGCGCAGCAGGTCCGCCCCGCCATCGCCCATCAGCATGTCGGCGCCATCACCACCGTTCAGCGTGTCATTGCCCGCGCCGCCAAAGGCGGCGTCTGCGCCATCCCCTGCGATCAAGGCATCCGCACCGGCACCGCCCAGCAGCGTGTCATCACCGCCGCCGCCGTAAAGGGCGTCGTCTCCGTCTTCGCCCACGAGGACATCGTCATCGTTCTGGCCATAAAGGCGGTCGTCGCCATCCCCGCCAAGGACGCGGTCATTACCATTGCCTGCGAACACGCGGTCCTCTCCGGCGCCGGCCAAGACAACATCCGCCGCTCCACCCGAACGGACGGTGTCCGCGCCATCACCCGCAGCGATCAAGTCAATTCCCGGCGTCCCGACAAGGCTGTCCGCGCCATCGGTCCCGACCTGCAAGGTTCCGCCGGGCTGGATCACCGGCAGGGGGATCAACACTTCGCTGATTTCAAACAGGGTGCCATTGGTCACAGCCGCCCCCGGTGTCAGGGCGGCATCCCCAGTGTTGGGCGCGCCGTCCACCAGTGACTGCGCCACCGCATCATAGGTCAGCGTCAGGCCGGCGGCCGTGGTCAGGGCAACGGTGCCCATGCCCGCCAAGGGGGCCTCTAGAACATGATAGCGCAGGATCACGTCGATCAGGCTGCCAAGGGTCAGGCCATTCGCGTCTGCGATCACGGCCAGCGCTTCTAACAGGAAGGGCACCGCGTCGGCATCATCGCCCGCAAAGCCCAAGGACGCCGCCGTCGCCACAAAGGCTTCATTGGTGGGCGCAAACAGCGTCCGTGTCCCGGCCGTCCCGGACAGAAGCGCGGCGATGCTGTCCTCTGCCGGTGGTGTTTGGGCCAATGCGACCAAGGATGTGAGGATAGAAAATCGGTCGCTAGATGCGACGGTCGTCAGAATGTCAGCCATGTTCGAGTGTTCCCCAGAGTGGATGTTTGTGTACCAGTGTTGGCCTTATTTTGGCCTTTTTTCCGTCTCTCTTATGTCCCACGAAGGCCATCTTTCCCACCGTGAAACTGGCGCTCAAATAGAACCAATCCGGCCCGATTGTCTGTGCGTTCGATCACTTTGGGCGGCGCCTGACGTCAGGTTATTGCGAATGTGGTCCGTGGCGCGCAGGATGGCGCAACAGGGCAGGAGGGTTGCGCAATGATCTTTATGGAGTGGACGGCCTGGGCGATCCAAGCCTTGGCGCTTGGCTTTGTCTTCGCGATTGGCCTGCTCGTGGCGCTGGCAGCTGTCCTGTTTCTGATGGACCGCACCCAGACCGAAGATGCGATCCGCCGAAACTATCCCGTGATTGGGCGGTTCCGGCATCTGTTCACCGAACTGGGGGAGTTCTTTCGCCAGTATTTCTTTGCCATGGACCGGGAAGAATTGCCGTTCAATCGGGCGCAGCGGGACTGGATCAAGCGCGCCTCGGATGGGCAGGGGAACACCGTCGCGTTCGGGTCCACGCGGAACATTGCCGTGCCGGGGACCCCACTTTTCGTGAACGCGCCCTTCCCCCCTTTGGATCAGCAGGCGGCCAAGACCGCGCCTTTGATGATCGGACCCCACGCGGCGAAGCCTTACATCGCCGGGTCGATCTTCAACCTCTCCGGCATGAGTTATGGCGCGATTTCCAAACCGGCGGTGCAAGCGCTCAGCCGTGGGTGCAAGGAAGCGGGCATTTGGATGAACACCGGTGAGGGCGGGCTCAGCCCTTACCACCTCGAAGGCGGCTGCGATGTGGTTTATCAGATCGGAACGGCGAAATTCGGCGTCCGCGATGACATGGGCAATCTGAGTGAGGAGAAACTGCGCGAGGTCGCGGCCCATCCCGAGATCAAGATGTTCGAGCTCAAGCTGGCCCAAGGCGCTAAGCCGGGCAAGGGCGGCATCCTTCCTGCCGCCAAAGTCACGGCGGAGATCGCGACGATCCGCGGTTTGAAGAAGGGACAGGCCGGGATCTCTCCGAACCGCCACAAAGAGGCGTCAAACCCCGATGAGCTGCTTGATCTGATCGGTCACATCCGATCCGTCACGGGCAAACCGGTCGGCATCAAAACGGTCGGCGGGTCCGAGGAGACGTTTCAGGACTTATTTGACCGGATCAACGCCCGCGGTGCGGTCTGCGCGCCGGATTTCATCACGCTGGATGGTGGCGAAGGCGGGACCGGTGCCGCGCCCATGCCGCTGATCGACCTGGTGGGCATGTCCATCCGAGAGGCGCTGCCCATGGTGTCCGGCTTGCGCGACGCTGCCGGGTTGAAGGACCGCATCCGATTGATCGCCTCGGGCAAATTGGTGAACCCTGGCGACATCGCTTGGGCCTTGGCGGCAGGCGCTGATTTCGTGGTCAGTGCGCGCGGCTTCATGTTCAGTCTTGGGTGCATCCAGGCCCTAAAGTGTAACAAAAACACCTGTCCCACCGGCATCACGACCCACAACCCGCGGTTCCAAAAGGGCCTCGTGGTTGAGGACAAGTGGCGCAAAGTGGCAAAATACGCCTCGGGCATCGTAAAAGAGGTGGAGGTCATTGCCCATTCCGTCGGCGTCACAGAACCAAGGCAAATGCGCCGTCGCCACGTCCGTTTGGTGCAGCCCGATGGAACATCGATCCCCATGCACAAGCTGCATGTGCGTCCCACACTCGAAAGCGATCTTGCCGCAGAGTGAGTTCACGCCATCCTCAGAATTTCGTGATGGAAAGGGTGCGCGCCTAAGTGCGTCCATAAATATCCTGTAAGCAGCCGCGAACGCCATGACGGAGGACCCGATGTTCAAGCCCGATCTGACCGCAGCCGATGTGACCCCCGAGGCCATCTGGTTCAACCGCCGCAATTTCATCGCAACGCTGGCGGCTGGATCGGCGGCGGGGATGCTGGCAAAACAGGCACGCGCCGACAGCACGCTTGAACCGAACACGTGGGAAGAGATCACGTCCTACAACAACTTCTATGAGTTCGGGACTGGCAAAGAGGATCCGGCCCGGAACGCTGGCGCCATGGAAACGACGCCCTGGACCGTGAAGGTCGATGGGCTGGTCGACGCCCCTGGGGAGTATGATTTGGCCGATCTGATTGGCGATCTGCCCACGGAAGAGCGGATCTATCGCTTCCGGTGTGTGGAGGCGTGGTCGATGGTGATCCCTTGGAATGGGTTCGAGTTGAACAAGCTGCTGA
>JBCBVM010000003.1:0-156989 GCA_039817645.1 Pseudomonadota bacterium
AGCAGTAAGGAACCTGATCTGCGGACTCCATCAGGGCCAGCGGTCAACAGCCGCGCAAACAGGCCGGACACAAGACCGCTTCTGAAATGGTGCCACTAGCCGCATTTAAATCTTGCTTAACGGGAGCCATCCACACAGGACATTCGCTGCAGAGGCACGAGAGCGGACAACGAACTGTTGGTCAGCGGACAAAGCGGGTTTTGGCTGCGGCCGCACCATGGTCGGCCTTCGAGAAGTCGGGCCTAATAAAAACGGTCTCATTGGCCGGTTAGATAGCCGAACGTAAGCCTAAGTAGCCAACTATAGTTAGCGTGCGTTACAGTACTGCATACCCATCATGCCGAAGGGTACCAACGCGCAAAGTAGGTAGCTATTTTGTTTTCCCAATCTGCATCAAATCTCGCGGCGATGTAGTTGTCGGGTCGGATTAGAAGCACGGATGGACCTGTAATCCCGTATGCTTTGTGCGCCAAACCGTCCAAATCATAATGCGTCGCCCTATCGGACTGACCGATACGTAGCTTGGCGGCAAATGGAAAACGCTCTGACGGCAGATCTGTGATTTTATTGAAATCACCGCCACCTTCAAAGGTAACGATTTTCCATTGAGGGGTGCAAAGCTCTTTGAGGAGGGACACTTCCATACCGTCGGAAACACGCTGCACATCCGCATCGACGGCTCTGGATCCGGCGCGCAAGCCTGTCTTGCCGATACCATCCTGTGTCAGAGGGCTTTTCGGGTATTTCTGACCCAATTGACTGAAGGCACGTGCCATGAGTGGCCAGAAGCGGTTAAGCAACCGGTTGCCAAACCTTCCTAGGATAAAGCGGTTCAGTCTGGGCGCAGGCAGCGTGTATTTCAGCGTGTTGATCTGGACGTTTTCCAACGCCAAACGCAATGCGCGCCGTTCGTCTTCATAGGTTTGCAACAGCGCCTTATCGGCGTAGCCCTGAATGACATCGTGCAATTTCCACGCGAGGTTGATGCCATCTTGTATCCCGATGTTCAGCCCCTGACCGCCATTTGGCAAAATCGGATTGCAGGCATCTCCCGCAAGGATGATGCGCCCGTCAATTAACGCAGGGGCTACGCCGGTCAACAACTCACCGTGGCTGAGCCAAACCGGATCGGTCAGGGTGGCGGTGTTATCCCCGCTCATCATGCGAAGACGGGATTGAATTTCGTCCAAGGTGGGTTCGCGATCTTGCAGACGGCCCTTTTCCTCGAACACCATGACTTTGGTCAGATCACCAGGCAGATGAATAACGGCACCAAACCCTTCATCGTAGTAGTAAAGCCACATCTGCTTCATGGTCCGTAGACCTTTCCACGACAGCTTGGCATCAGCTTGCCAGACGTATTTGCCTGTTTTCACAGGTTCAAACTCACACGCCGTGCCTGCGCGGGTTTGACTGCGTGGACCATCGCATCCGACAACATATTTAAACCGTTGGTCAGATCGAACGCCGTCTATTTCGAGAGTTGCAGTGACACCATCCGCATCCTGCACCAGACCGATAAGCCGCGAGTTGAATTGGATAACCACGTTCTGGTCGGACTGCGCCTCTCGCAGGTTTGTCTCAATCAAATCCTGTCCGAGAAACAACACATTCGGATGCGGGCTTTCACCCATATGCATTTCGCGCGGGCCAACGTTCGAGCCGTACATGTGCATCATGTAGCGGGTCATCACGCCGCCAGTTTCGTACATCCGGTCAGTGAGACCCAAGATGTCCAGTTGCTCTAACGTGCCGGGCATCAGATTTGTCGCTTTAGTGTGGACAGATGTCGATGGCTTGGCGTCTATGATCGCAAACGATGTGCCGAGCTTTGCCAACGCGTTTGCCGTCGCCAGACCCGTTGGACCTGCCCCGACAATCAGAACGTCTGCGCTAAATTCAGTCATGGGCGACTCCAGCAGTTTTACTTTATTTCAGTGTTGACGATATAACGAGCAGTGGGACTATCGCTGTAATGTACGGTACGGTACCTAACTGACAGCACTGTGAAGGCAAGGCCAAGAAAACCAGAAAATGACAGATCAGGATGAGAACGCAAAATCAGCTTTGACAGCACGCGGGTCCGCACGCCGCGCCGCTGTTTTGAAAGCGGCCGCATCCCTTTTTTTGGAACAAGGGTATGAGCGCACATCGTTGACGCAGATTATTGAGCGCGCTGGTGGCTCAAAGGCGACGCTCTATGCGCAATTTGGAGATAAGGCAGGGCTATTCAACACTGTTGTCATCGAATTGTGCGAAGCGGCTTTTGGGCCACCTGATGAAGGATTCAGCATCGAAGGAAATACCAGCGAGGTGTTGACCCACATTGCCCGTAACTTCCTAAGCATGTTGTGGGGTGAGGATGTTCTGGCGTTATCGCGTATTGTATATACCGAAGGTGGCCGAAACCCGGAAATTGCAGATGTGTTTTTCGATACGGGGTATGAAGACGGCTATCGCCAACTGGCTGGATATTTGTGCGGGGTAACACCCGCTTTGCAGCATGACGATGCAATGCGTCTCGCCCGCATGTTCCTGACAATGCTACCCGGTGATGCTTATGATCGACTTCTGGCGGGGGCGTCGATGCAGCGGACGCCAGCCGAGTTGGATGACCAGATCGCAATGTCTGTCGAATGGTTGGTGTGGCAGCTCGAGAAAACGGGCCGTTAGAGCAGACTTTCGACGCATCTGCAGAATGCGGAAACAAGGGGCTGTCTGCCGCCGTTGGAGCAAGTGCGACATCTGATCGGCGAAACTTGATGCTTCGGATGACGACGGCCCAAAGGAGACATCCAGCGGCCACCATCAATGCTGTGCTGCGGCCCGTCAGACCGGACTTTCGCCGCACTGCCAAAATCCTGACCCACTCAAACTCGTACACTGCGGACGGAGCGCCATTTCGCTGCGGCTGCGCCAAAGTCGGCTTTTAGAGTTCCTTGGTGCGGCAGTTGCCTAAGATAGCGAATCCGCCCATCCCAAAAAATCATTAAAGAGGAAACGAACGCCCTCATCTTGAATAACCCAGTCGGCCTTGGTTTCTTTGAACCAAAGCGAACCAAGATCAGTCTCGTTATCAGCCAAGAGTTTCTCGCCGTACTTGGCCAGTTCCCGGACGGCTTGATCACCATATCCCTGCCGAAAATCCTCATAGATCTCATAGCGTGCGCCAGGCCTGTCTGAATCCCATCCGGGATAGACAAGGTCTAGGTCCTGGTGAAGCTGCAGCGTAAAGTCATAAAAGGACTGTGGTGGCTTCATGTCAGTCACTCCTTGGATACGAGGTGATAACGATAAAGCCATCAGGCATATCTGGGGCATGCTCAATAACAGTCCCCACGCCGAACGTCTGCCGCAGAATCACCGGGGATGAGCGTCGTTGGGTCATTCGGAACGCCTCCGTTCCCGTCGGCGAAGAGAATTCGCTTTTCAAGAATGCTCTGGTTCTCCTTCCGCTCACAACGTCTTCGACCACGGCGGCATTGTTAGCAAGGTTGGAATTCGTCAGCTTGCGCGCAGCTTCTAGCGACCGAAACGACCCATGGCGATAGCGATAAAGGCTAAGAAATGGAGATCGAACGCGAGGAGTTGTGACAGACCTCAATAGGAAATCTTCACTCTTTCCTACGTGTTGAGCAATGGTATGCCCTCCACGGACTTCATGTTCCAACAGATCTTGTGGGGGAACGCTGCCGTCGAAGTCGGCTAGAACTACGTTGCTTTGAGGTGTTGGCGCAATCGGTTCCGCAAAGCACCTACAGTTATGTGCTTCGCCAGGATGCCCGCCCGCCGGGGGATCATCCCAGCGAAACACCTGGTCGTCATATTCTGCATGGCTATTGCGCACCTTGGCATCGTCCTGCGAGCGCCAAATATACCCCTCAAAGCCAAGGTCTTCCTGCCGGAGTTGATTGATCAGTCCTGCAAAGGCGCGCAAAAGGCGTTCTTCCATGGCCGTTCGAAGCGGCCTAAGCCGTTGCGGATGATTTTGATATTCGCTGTATATTCTCTCAAGCCGAGCGTCCCATGCGTTCAGCGTTTCCGTCTCTGCATCGGACACATCTCGCAAGTCGGATGCCACAAAAGTTGGCACTGAGTCAGGCGGCGTCAGCGCGTTCAGCAACATCAGGGTATTTTCGGCAGTCACCTGATCGAGGCGTTCGCTGAAATCGGCCTGCAAAGCGGAATAATTTGGGAAAGTGGATTTGAGCGACAATCCCAAGTGGTGGCCAACCAGACGACCATGTCGCTGCGCTATTCTGTACTGGCTGTCGCAACCATATCGGAGGAAATCGCTGAAACTGTGTTGCATGTAACCTCCGAACGCGTGCAGGAGAGGTTCTATTTACAATTGGTAAAGAAAGGATAAGGCAACCGTTCGCAACGTGATCCGCTCGCGTCAGAACCAGACATTCAAGCGTTGCACAGCATCGGTCACTTTGGGCTCTTTTTCCTCGTTCGCCACGTTGGGAACAAACGGCGGCTAACCCAAACAGAGCTTAGAGTGCCATTTTTCGCCCCCTCCTTCAAACGACCCCGAGTAGGGCTGGAGGCCTCTCGTGTCTGCGGCAGATGGTCGACACGCGTCGAAATCGCGGTGTGCCGCCCGTCAGAAACGCTCGCGCCCTCCGTCTTCTTGGCGGCGAGCGCGCTTTGACTGCTTATTGTATTGGGGGTGAGTGCGGCGTTCTTACGGCTCCTGCGTGACGCTGCCCTTGCTCCAAATCGGAACCGTTTCGGCTGAGGCGTCCTTGCCGACTGCGGCGGCCAGGAAACCTGCGATGATGAGGGACAGGAAGACGGGACGGAGAATGGTGAGCATGGGGTAAATCCTTTTTCTTGTGTGAGAGTGTGAGATCATTCTGGCTTCACGCTTGCGGAGAGATGGTCCAACACCCTTGCAAAGTAACAATAGCCGGGTATAGGGAGTGGAAGCCAACGGGGCGCGAAATCCTCAATAGGTCCGGTGTGGCCGTCCAGCGAAGCCGCAAGGCGCAGCGCCTTCGCGACCTTTTCGGGCGCGCCCTTGCTGCGGGCCAGAATCGAAGCAGCGGCATAGGGCGGACGTGGGTCTTTCGTGATTTTTCCGATCTCGCAGCAGCGCGCCTCGAACGAGGTTGCGGCAATCCGGTCGCATGTTTTGGCCATCTCTGCCTCAAGGCCAGGATCTTTGTTCCCCATGACACGCTGAGCGGCATCAAGGAAGAGAACGGCGCTGTTGGCAACAACAACCGCTTCGCGGGTCGCGAGAAGTTTTTCGCGCTCAAATTCTGCCGTCTGAGCCGCAAGCGCATCCCAGCCGACCCATGACAGCGCGCGGTCGATCGTCGCAAACTGGTCCATCGCTTTCTTAGATGCTGCTTTGTACGACTTGACCAGCGAGCCTTTCAGAGCGTCCGAATGCGTTTCCGATCCAGCCGCTTTCAGTGTCTGTAAGGCCTCTTCCGCAATGCTTTCCTGGAGGGAAACTACGAACAGCTCAAGCGACAACGCGCCGATCTTAGCCGCAGTTTGCGCCTCTCCGCCGGCAGGAAGACGTGCGGCCTCGGCTGCAGCCTCTTTCGCCAGTCGCATCGCGCGGACCAGCATAGCACGCTGAGCGGAACCGTTTGTTTCCCGGAGAAGGTCGGCCTTCTGCCCGAGACACTCCTGTAGCGGGCCGGGAGGCGACACATGCATGATCATCCTTTTCTGCAAATCGCCTTCCGTCACGCCTTTCGGAAGCAAGCCTTGAATGATGCGGGTAGTCGAGGCGGGATAGAGGTCGAGCACTTCCCCCGCGTCGCCCTGTGTCGTGTCTTCCAGGGTCTTGATCAAATGGATCAGGGCCGCCATCGACATGGCTGCATTCGTCTTTTTGAACGTTTCTGCTTTGCGTTTGTGCATGACCTTTGCTCCAAATTTTTGCAGTAAATAGTGCGTTTGTAATTTACCACGATTTGCGGCGCTTCGATTTCACAAGCAAAATTATTTTGAAAGATGTTGATTTAAGTTGATAATCCCGGGGCGAGCCCCGGGATTTCGTTGCTGGGTACAGTAGGTACTTACTTTTCTTTGTCCTTACCGCCGCACTTTTCCGACAAGATGCACACATCACCCCGAACCGACATTGCAAGCTTAATGGGGTCCGGATCCTCGACCTCGTACAACTTGACCTCGATTGGCGGTTGGCCCGGCTGAGGCACAGGATCGAGAGGGGCAAAGGCCGCCGCTGCAGAGACAGACATGGCAAGGCCTGTTCCGATAACTGGTGTGATAAGATATTGAAGCATGTTTCACCTTTATAGTTTTGTGTTTGCGACCGTTTGAACCGCAGGGAACGGACATCCGCTCCCTGATCATACTTTACCGAAGACACCCAAGCATGGGCGGGGCGGTCAATTTCAGTTTGAAAAATGAGCTGAAACGTCAAGCACACCTGAAATGATGATCGGACCGTAAGCGGGAGCAAGATTCCGGGGCTCTGAGCTGACCTCGGGCGCGGCGCAGCATCCTGTGATACAATGTGTTGGTCAACGTCGGGTTGTCGTTGTGGGAGGGCATGGCGGATCGGAGGATCAGTCATGGAAACACCAAACCCACCAGCCATTCGCGCGCTTCGCCCTGCATGGAACAAGGGCCGCATTGAGTCGGTCAGAAGCGGCCGCTGAAACCCAAGCACGTTTGGGCGATCCGGGTTCGACTTGAGCTCGCAGAAAACCATCGCGATCTCGCTTTGTTCAATATGGCGATCGACAGCAAGCTGCGCGGTTGCGATCTAGTCAAGATGAAGGTCGTTGACGTCATGGCGTCTGGCCGGATCAAAGAACGAGCATCGGTGCTGCAGAGCAAGACGCAGAAACCTGTCCGCTTCGAGATTTCCGAAGGTACCCGGACCTCGATCGGGAAGTGGATGGAGGACGAGCTCATGGTCGGCTCGGAGTACCTATGGCCGGGTCGGTTCCATGAACGTCTGCACATCTCTACACGACAGTATGCCCGAATCGTCCGAGATTGGGTCACGTCGATCGGTCTGGAGGCCAGCGCATACGGAACGCATTCGATGCGGAGGACAAAAGTCACACAGATCTACAAGAAGACCGGCAACTTGCGGGCGGTCCAGCTCCTACTTGGGCATACCAAGATGGATAGCACTGTCCGGTATCTCGGCGTTGAACTTGAAGATGCCCTTGTGATTGCAGAGGCCATTGAAATCTAACAACTTGGGCCGTCTTCACGCACGGCCCAAACCTGCCGTTCACCTCAGTGTCCCAATGCTGCGGTCGCAGTCCGCATAACCGACATTCGCCGCACACGCGAAGACGGGGTGTGTTCGAACTCACATTTCGCGGACGAAAGGTGCCTTCGCTGCGGCTGCGCCAACGGCTGCTTTCACATGTGGTCGCGCTAAGTCCAGCACTTGCATTTGGTGTAGTAGAGGGTGCAGCAATTTATTCGCGCGTTCCTAGATCAGGTTAGAATGATCGTTTAGCCTTTTGCCGGCTCCAAATAGCGACTGTCGCGAACCCGACAAGGATCAACACGTCGATCGCGATAAGTGCTGCTGCGACCGGACGGTCGAGAAAGATCCAATAGCCTTCGCGGGAAATCAGAAGGGACCTGCGAAGATTTGCCTCAAGGATTGGACCCAAAATCAAACCCAATACGATCGGCGCGAGCGGGTATTTCGCCAGTCGAAACAGGATGCCGATCAGCCCAAAACCCAACATGACCCACAGGTCAAACACCGAACCCTGCAAGGCGAACGTGCCGATACAACACAGGATCAGTATCGCTGGGATTAGGTAGGCTTTCGGGATCAGCAATACCCTGATGAAGACCGGTGCCGCGAGAATGCCCGCAAAAAGCAGCATCACGTTGGAGGCCATGTAAACCAGGAAAAGGCCGCCGACGAAATCGGGCTGCATCAGGAACATCTCGGGTCCCGGTATGAACCCGAGGATCAACAATGCGCCAAGAAGCATGGCAGATGACGCGTCGCCAGGAATACCGAGCGCCAGCGTCGGGACCAACGTGCCGCCGACGGTCGCGTTGTTCGCGGCCTCCGTGGCAACGACGCCGCCTTCGGCACCCTCGCCGTACTTCTCTTCGGGTTTGGCAAAGGATTTGGCGACAGCGTAGGAGCTGAAGGAACTGATGTCGCCACCGGCACCGGGAAGGGAGCCGAAAAACACGCCGATCGCAGACGATCGCAGCAGGTTTTTCCAATGCCGCAATGTCTGCGCCACCGCCATGAGGCTTGGCCGGGCGATCTCCAGCTTCGGTTTGCACATAAGATCGTCGCGCGCCATCTGAAACGCCATCTCGGAGATCGCAAAGAGTCCGACAACCACGGCCACGATGTGAAACCCGTTCAGCATGTGGTGCGATCCAAAGGTGAAACGGTACCCTGTCGAAAATTCATCCGTGCCGATGGTCGAGAAAAGCAGACCGAAACTGCAAGCCAGCAGCCCTTTGACAAATGTCCCTTCCGAGATCAGCGAGATTGTGAGCAGCCCGGTGATGGCGAGCATGGTGTATTCTGGTGGGGCAAATCGGCTGGCAAACCCGGCAAGGACAGGCGCAGCAACGATCAGGACGACGCCGCCGACAAGACCGCCCAGCGAAGAGGCCGCAAGCGCGATACCGATGGCTTTGGACGCCTCGCCCTTCTGGGCCATCGGATAGCCATCCAGCAGTGTCGCCGCCGCAATGGGCGTGCCGGGTATGCGCAACAGGATGGCCGAGATCGCACCGCCGCAGGACCCGCCAACGAAGATGGATATGAGAAACCCCATACCTGCGAGCGGCGGCAGGCTGATGGCCACGGGCAGCAGCAGGATGATGCCCATGAGCGGGCCGAGACCGGGAAGTGCCCCGACCAGAAGACCGATCAGGATACCGGCGAGTGTGAGCGCGATGGCGAGCGGTGAAAGGAAAAGGTCGAAGCCGCCGACGATGGTCTCAAACATGCGCGCTCACCATGGGATGTTCAGGCCCAGGACCCCGCCCGGCAATACCACGTTCAGGATCTTTTCGAAGGCGAAGGCCAGTGAAAAGGCCATGACAAGAGCGACGCCAAGGACTTTGCCGATATTGCGCAACCCGCAAAGCCACATGACGGCCGCGGCCATTGGTGTCGTCGAGAGATGGTAGCCCAGCCCGTTAAGACAGGCGAGATAGAGTGCGAACACCGCCAGCAAACCAACACCGCGCCGAAATCCCGCCGCGGTCGGCGGCTCACTTTGCGGCTCGGTGTCCAGGAAAGACGCGCGGACCAGTTGCACAGCCAGCAGGCCCATCATGAAGATGGCGATATTGCGGGGGTAGCTCGCCGCATTGTCATAGGGACCGCCGGAGGCGATCCCTTGTTCCGACATGGACGTTGCAATCTGCTGGAAAACGAGGGCGACAAGTGCCCCGAAGAACGCAAGCGCCACCCATTCCGCACCCTTGGTCGACATGACCTGTTCCTACTGGAGCTTTTTCATCTCTTCTTCTTCCCAGGTGAGCGCATTGCCCATAGCCGACAGCTGATCCTGGACCGAGCCGACGACCTCCTCGTATTGGGTGTGATCCCATTCGAGCGGCACAAAACCGATCTGGGCAATGCCATCTTTGACGTCGTCCCGCGCCATCGCTGTTCCCATGGCCGTGCGCAACGCATCGGTCACGTCGGCGGGCGTATCAGGATTGACGATCCACCAGGTCCAACCCATCGGGCCTAGTTTGGACAGACCGACATCGACCTGAAGATCGGCAATCGTCGGCGCGCCATCGAAGGACGCTTTCGATCCGGGCAATTCGGAGAGCACCAGCATGACGTTGAAGGCGGACGGGTCGGACTTGTAGTTGCCGACGTTGATGAACGAAAAGTCGAGAACGCCCGATTTCAGATCCTTCACCGCGTTACCGTCTTGCGTATAAGGCACGTTTTGGGCGACGCAGTCATAGGATTGTAAGGCCTTGGCGATGACCATGTGCGGCAGGTTGTTGCGAGAGCCCGAAGAATACCGCAACTCTCCTCGGTTTTCTTGGCAATAGGCCATCATCTCCTCGAAGGTTGCCCACCGTGTTTCGTCTGTGCGTCCACCGATTGCGAAGGCGTTGGACACTGCGGAGTGCAGCGGCGTGAACTCCGAAAAATCCCAGTCTGCATTTCCAAGGATGGGCTGCAAGACCAACGGCGCGACGTAGCCGTCAAAGACCGTGTAGCCATCTGCCGGTTTGCCCATGGCCGTGGTCTGCGCTTTTGTGCCTGCGGCACCGGGCACTGACAGAACCGGCATATCGACACCAAGCTCTTCCCCCATCGCCTTGGCGATGATCTGGCTGACCGCCATCGCGTTGCCGGGCCCCCAAGGATGGATGAGTTCGATCGTGCGGTCTGGAAACTCCGCCATGGCTGCAGTTCCCGTGAACCCTGCAACAATGGCGGCGCTCAGCATCTTCAGTGTCGGTTTCATATCTTAGGTCTCCTCCCGTAGGTGTATTTCAACGTCCTTGATGGATCGCTTCTTTGAGTTCGGATGTTGCCAGTCCAAACCGGTCGTAAATCTCTGGTGGTGCGTCATGTTCGCGAAAGTGCGCGGTGATCAGCACGGTAAGACGCGCAACCAATGCTGGGTCGTGGATCGGGCAGGTCTGGCCCGGGTCATTTTTCAGGTCGTAAAGCGCGGTTTCGCAATCTTCGAGCGTTTGACCGTCCTGTCCGACCTGACTGTTTTTCGACGCAAGCTGGAGTTTCAAGAGAGGGACACCCTTCGTGAAATCAAACGGTCCGACCAATTCGGCAGACTGCAACTCGCCGATATCGAACGGGCCGGTCATGTGGCTGGGCATCAGCGTGTAGATGCTGAGGTCTGTGCCGTTCTGATCGTCGGGATAGCGAAAGTAGCTGTAGCGCCCATCGGTCACGCAGACCGGACCGCCGAACATACCCAGCGCAATGGATGTGTGTCCCGGAACGTCCCCGGTCAGGGAGGGGACAAGCGACGTTCCGGTGACACCGGGCGGAACCGGGCAGTCATGTATACCGAGCATCGTCGGCATCAGATCGGGCGTTTGGGTCAGCGCCGTACGGCGCGTGCCACGTTCGCCGTCCGGATGCGCGATCATCAGCGGGATATGCGCGATCTCTTCGTAGTAGGGCATCCGGTTCTTGCCCCACCAGTCATGCTCGGACAGCAGAAATCCGTGATCGGTGGTCAGGATCAGGCAGGTGTCATCCCACAAACCATGTGCGTCGAAGTAGTCGAGCAGTTTGCCGAAATACTCATCGCACATCGCGACAAGTGCGGCATAGTTTCCGCGGATCTCGGCAATCTCTTCGGCGGAATTTGTCGCCTTCTCATAGATCGGCCAGTCGAGGATCTTGCCGTCATATCCGCTCCGGTATGCGTCCTTGAAGCGCTCCGGCGCCACGAACGGCTCGTGCGGGTCAAAACATTCGAGCTGCAGGAACCAATCGTCCGCGTCGCGATTCAAGTCGAGAAATTCGAACGCGGCGGAGAAGCACTTTGCCGTTGGAAAATCCGCTTCGGATTCCAGGAACTGGGCGTTGATCGCCGCTCGGGATTTTTTCCACGCAACTTTCGAGGTGTTGCCGCGCGTCGCCGTCCCGTCTGGTAGGCCTTCGAGCGGATAGTGCCGTTCATCATAAGCCTCACGCAGCCGGTCGACAGGCGGTGCGACAAGAACCTTGAGCGGGTCATATTCCTGACCGCGAATATAGTCCCAACTGTCGAATGCGTTGGCGTATCCCGCACCGCCATCTTCGAAGTAATGAAGGTGATCCGAGATGAGATGCGTGTATGTACCATTTTGGCTGAGAATGCGGGCGTATGAATCATCGAACGGCTCCAGCGGGCCCCAATGCCGATGCATGAAGTTCAGTCGGCCCGTGTGCATGTCCCGACGTGCGGGCATACAGGGCAGGCTACCGACGTAATGTTTGTCAAAGGTCACCGACCGTTTGGCAAAGCGGTCGAAATTCGGCGTCGCAATGGCCGTGCCGCCATAGGCGCCAAGCGCGAGACGATTGAGCGAGTCAAAAAGGACAAAAACCGTACGCATTGCCCCTCCCAAAGCCCTATCCGTCGGTGAGGGACAGATTGCGCGATCCAGGAAATTCTGTAAAATCGAACTATCGACTGAACGCATTCCAAAAACGAATACCATGGAACGAAATCTGGCCGCCTTTCTCGCCGTCGCCCAGCACGGCTCGCTCACGGATGCGTCCGATGCGCTTGGCGTGACGCAGCCATCGGTGACGAAGCGGATCGCCAATCTCGAAGCGAGCTACGGCACGCTTTTGTTTGAGCGGGACCGGCGCGGTATGCGTCTGACCGAAGCAGGCAAGATGCTCTTGGAGAACGCAGAACGGATCGCGCTGGAGTATCGGCTGTCGCGCGAGAAGATTGGGGCCATTGCGTCGCCCGGCCTTTCGGTCCTGCGTGTCGGTGCGGGTCCACTTTTTCATCTCAGCTGCGTCGCGAGCCTGTTCACCCAGCTCAAGTCCCGCTTTCCCGATCTTCGGCTTGATCTTAAAACCGACATGACGCAGCTGGCACGCGAAGCTTTGTTAAGCGGCGAGATTGACCTCTATCTCGGCGTCATCAATGACGAGGGTGTGGAAGCCGAAATCTATTCTACAACCGTCACCGAGGTGGAGCACGGCGTCGTCATGCGCCCAGACCACCCGGCGGCGGGGCACACTGCGATCGACATCAGCGATCTTGCTGGACAGCAATGGATCATATTCGGAAACGACCCCGAGACCGAGACGAGGCTTGGCAGCTTGCTCAAACCCGGTGCGGCGACCCAGGATGTCATCGACATCCGGACAACTTCGTTCACGACAGGCCTTCAGCTGGTTCGCGAGGGACCTTTCATCATGTCGGCACCGCTACAATTGGCCCCTCGCGTCGCACAAGAGGGACTGATCATACATCCTATTAAGCAAGGCCTGCCGCGGAGAGAGGCAGGTGTCCATTTGCGCCGAAGTGCGCTCGACTACGGTGTGATGAAGGCCTGCCTCGCGTTCTTCGTCAACTTTGAGTTTTGATAACAGACATTAGCTGCGGGCGCAGCAACGGTCGGAATGGGTTCTTCGCCGCCGTCGGAGCGACCGCAGAATTCTATGGCCAAACTCGGATCGCGTCGATGAGGGCGGCCCCAAGCTGTCCTCCGTTCGGGGCATTAGATGCCGCGGTGCAGCCCGTCGAACCCGCAGTTTGCCGCAAACGCAAAATAGAGCTTACAACCAACTGGGAGTCTGCGGACTTTTGCTGCCATTCGAATCCCGTTGCCAAAAGTCCGCGTTGCACCTGCAGCAAAATAGGTTGAGCCGTCGTGGCCCTTTCATTTGGGACTCATAAGTTCTGTACACCGACGGCAATGGCAGTTCACGTCCTGCCGATTCCCGCAAGCATCAATTCAGACAGGCAATTCATGTCGTCCAACCTTTGCTCAACGCTGCTTGGTGCGGCGTCCGTATAGGCGCCCAACCATGCAATATAACCGACGCGCGCGCGGCGTTGTGCCTCGCTCTGCGCGCCCCCCGCCTCTTCCAGAAGATCAACCATATACTCAATTCGTTTTTGATCGATGCGCGCGATGGCTTCGCGGGCGTCTGCATCCTCTGCCGCCCAAGATCGCATTCCGATTTCGAGCCTTCCATCATCTTTGCCGCAAGTTTGTAACAGGCGCTCTAATCGAGATCGCGCGTCTCCGCCGCCATTCTCGTTTGCGGAAATGGCAGCCTCCGTCTCTTTGGCGTCCCAACGCCTTACAACCTCCAAAAGAAGGGCCTTTCTGTCCTTGAAGTGCCAGTAAAAGCTTCCGCGCGTGACAGAGAGCTCTTTCGCAAGAGGTTCGACTTTTACCGCCGACACACCGCCGCGTTCAAAGGCGGCATAGGCGGCATCTATCCACTCTTTCGGCCCCAGTTGAACGCCAGCTGTTTTTTCCATACAGCATGTATTGACACAAAGAGGGCGCTCGTCAATAAGTGATGCCATACACCGTGTATGGTGAGGAGAATGAGCGTGAGCGCGACACATTTTTTGCCCGAAGAGAAACGAGAAGCTGCCCACTTCGTAGTCCAAAAGGACGGTCGCAGCGCAAAGGTAATGGAGAACATTGAAACTGTCTTGAAGATGTTCGACGCCGGATGGGGGGCAAATGCCGGTTGGAAGGATGTTTGGCGCGCCACCCTGTCAAAAGATGTATGCACCTACTTCCACTCTCATCCTGTGATGACAGGTATTGATACGGCCATCGAGTTTAACGAGGACCTCTTTTCGGGATTCCCTGAACTTGCAGTCGAAATCCGAGAAATTGTTGCAGACGGCGACACCGTGATAGTTCGCGGGCGTCTCAAGGGCACGCATGACGGGCCGTTTTTAGGCATCCCTGCCAGCGGCGCCAATGTCGATGTTCCGGACGTAACAATTTTCAGGCTGAAGGGAGGCAAGATCGCGGAAAGCAGATACTTCACTGACTTGCTGGCCGTCATGACAACAATCGGCGCCGTATCCTTGTCACAGTGAAGAACCAATGAGGCGTTTGGTCGGGGGATCGCCTACACCTTCGTGTAAGCTCGACCAAGCTTTTCAAATCAAAGCGGTACACCTAAGACCTTCCAAGGTCACAAAAATGACATAGGGAAATAATGGAATCTCTGACCAAAGCGTCTTGGATTTTTCTTGCTCTGATCCACGTGATGCCCGCATTGGTGCTATTTGCACCCTCGCTGACCGGACGATTATACCAAACCGCTCCGACCGGTGAAATCGGACTGCTAATCGTCCATCGCGGGGCTCTTTTCTTGGCGGTCGTGGCAGCCTGTATTTTTGCAATACTCGACCCGTCTGTGCGGCGACCTTTGTCTTGTATTGTAGAAATTAGTGTAATCGGCTTCTTGTTTGTCTATCTTCGAGGCGGAATGCCAGAAGGTGCGCTGCGGACAATCGCACTGGTTGACCTAGTCGCCTTAGCGCCGTTGGCGTTTGTCACCTTCCGAGCCTGGACTGATTAGGCGTTTGTTGCCACCGCCGTATTAGGCGAAAATGGGCCCGAAATTTGAAGGTAGGCTGGATTCAGTAGAGCTACCATCTTATCCAGAGCACGCCTCAAAACGGACCTTGGGGTCAGGTACAGCACCCGGTAATTTAGGCTCTTCTGGCGCGTTCGCCACGTGTTCCACAAACACCGGGTCCAGGGAGTCGTACCTTTCGTTACACCAGCGACGAACCGGAAAGACGCGGGACGAAGTTGTCGTTCGCTTTACCCTTAGGAAGGACTGCTTTTGTAATTCTCGGTAACCACGGGGTTTTAAGCACTCCGTTCTCGAAGGCAAACTTCTGTCGCCGGGTCGGCTGGAAACAGCGTTTCAACCCGCAATTCCTGGGCCAGCGTATCGGTTGGAACCGCAACCGAGGCGACCACGGAGAAGAAAGACAGGTCCAGTCCTTCGAAGTGCATCTCCAGCGTGAAGACTGGCCCGAGCGCGTATTTCACATCGAACGCCCACCAGTCCGTGGGCAGGTCCGGGTAGGTTGCAACGCGATCCAGTCCGGCGCGGAGATCGGCATCCGTCAGAGCCTCACGGTGTAGCCGTTGAACGGCCTGTCGGGCATAGTCCTCCCAGTTCCTGATGAAGGGGCGCAAACCTTCCGCGCTGAAGGCAAGGTCCAGCATGTTCACGGGGGTCTCGGGATCATCCAGCGGAAATACCGCAGCCACAGGCGCCAGCATCTTGCGTGCTGAAGTGTTCACATCCCGCACGTTCCACAGGCGATCCACGACGAAGGACGGATACGGATCGTGGGCAGTCATCAAACGCGTGACGGCCTGACGCAGTATTGCGGCATCTTCCGCCCCGATCACGCGATCCGCATAGATATCGGCAAAGCCTGCCGCGCGGAACAGATGGTTGCGCTCGCGCAGCGGCACGGTAAGAGCCGTCGCCAGTCGATGAATCATTTCGCGCGAGGGCTGGCTGCGCCCGGTTTCCATGAAGCTCACGTGACGGGACGGCGTTCCAATGGCCAAGGCCAGATCGGATTGCGACAGACGCCGTTCCGCGCGCCAGGACCGCAGGAGATCGCCAAAACTCGGTGCTGTGAGGGGCTTGTTCATGAGCAAACCTACCACGGCTGAAAACGCCGTTCCATTCCCTGCAAGGGAATGGACCCGCAAGCATCAGATACCGGATAAGCGCGTCAACTCTGTGATCTGAAGGATGACGTCATGACCACAACGCCAACGCAGCGCCCCGGCCTCTGGGGCCGCATTATCGAAGTCAGCCTCTCACTCTGGTCCGCGCCTGCCTGGGTGCGTGTCTGGGTGTTCGTGTTTCTGGTGCCGGTGAACTTCTGGGCGGTCGGCGCGTGGCTTGCGACCGATCATCCGCTCCCGGCCTGGCTGTCGCTCGCATGGCTGTTCGTCGTGGTGGTTAACTCCGCGATCACACTGATCGAGCGAGGCGTCAGCAAGATCACGTCCGCGTCTCACCTGATCGTGTGGCTACCCGCGTGGGTTTATGCGGTCTGGTGGCTGATGCAGGGCACCCTGCACGGCCATTTGCTGGTGCTGGCTTGGGCCTATGTCGTCATCATTGGCATCTGCAACATCTTCGACCTCTACGACACGTGGCGCTGGCTCAAGGGCGAGCGCGACGTATTGGGCAGGGAGGCGTAGATGGCTGTCGATGACGATTTGAACGCGCGGTTCCTCGCGGCGTCGGAAGGGCTGGGGCCGTTCGAGGCGCGCAAGATGATGGGCGGCCTGTGCTACATGCTGAACGGCCACCTTCTGTGCAAAGCCGAGCGCACGAAGACGGGCGACCGGCGCTATATGTTCCGGGTCGGCAAGGAGAATGAGGCGGCCGCGCTTGGCCGTCCCGGTGCCGCTCCGGCCATGCACGGCATGCGAAAACTCGGCGGGCTGGACTTTGTCGATGAAGCCACGTGTGACAGGCATGCGCTGCGCGGATGGATCACCATGGCGCAAGGATTCGTCGCAACGCTCGATCCGAAGTAGGGCGAACGTTCGCCCGCTGCGCAGCGTCGGTAAGTAAGCGCTCTTCGCGGCCATCGGAGCGGATGCAGCATTTGTGCGACAGGCCTGCCAAGGGGCCATCATGGACGGCCCATTCCTGCCATTGACTGTGCCTTACCACCGCTGCAGTGCGGCCCGTAATCCCGGACTTTCGCTGCAGTTGCAAAATCAGCGAATGGTCGAATTCAGAGATCGCGGGACGAAGTGAGATTTCGCTGCGGCTGCTCCAAGGTCGGCTTGTTGAGTTTGCGCGGCGCAAGTTGTGTCGAGTATTACCTGTCTATACCAATAACGTGTTTTGCGGGCGGAGGCACGACCCAGTTGGAAGAAAACATTGCAGTTGAATGCAGGACGCTGCGCACCAGCATACTTTCAGAAGATGATGCACTGACACGGATGCAGTTTTGCAGGCGCGCGCTTGGGTTGGGTCACCTAGCCGTGAAAACGGCCGAAGACTTGTCGGAAACAGAACTCTTAGACGTACAGGAGACCCTTAGACTGGCGTATCGTGCCAGTCGTGGAACATACAACCCGAATGCCTCGATTACAAAGCTGGCAAAGGTGCGGATGGCGCGCGCAGGCTTTGCGCAACTCCCAATCATCAGCGCAACAAGACCCAAATTGATTGGCACAGATACAGCAAGTTTGGCAGTCTCTTCAAAGCCTTTGCCCGACAAATGGTATGATACCGCGACCGCCATTAAACACATGAATGAGGCGCGCTATGCTGTGATGGGAGTAGGCTCAGATGGGTCTTACTCGGTGTGCATCCGTTTGATTGATGCAACCGATCACTTTCTCGAAAACCCAGAGTACAAAAAGGTCATCGAAGTCTCACCTCCGATGGCAATCAAAATCGAAAACGAGACAGTGTTGTTCGGTGCTGCTGAATCTATAAAAGATGGAACCGGTTTTCGGGTAGCAAATGGACGATACATATGTTCGGTTACGTCACTTCGTTCTGGACGATACCTCCGATTTATCGCCACCCTCATCCGCAGCCACGATAACGTTCCAGAGATTCACCGATGGCCCGAGTTCCGAGAGGTCTAATAGGTCCTAGCTATTACGGAGACTAGCTTAAGCAGACCTTCGTTCACAGCGCAACATCGGGAGTTATGGGCTCTTCGCGGCCAATAGATCGATTGCAGCATGTCCAGGCAACCGATCTGGTTGCCCCTGCAAGGACAGCCCAAAGTCGACGTTCAGCAGCCAACGAATATGCTGCAATCGCAGCTCGCATTCCGGCCATTCGCCGCAGGCGCAAAATCGAGCAGTTGGCGAACGGGTACCGTGCGGGCTAAATCTGCCCTTCGTCATGGAAACTTTGATGTCCAGTTCCCAAGACAAGGGGTTCCGCAGGAGCCGAAACTATGCTGCAAACCCTGAACCTGACTTGCGATAGGCTTCGCGCGGTGGGGCGAAGACATCGAGCACCTTCGCGCCGTCCGGGCCGGCCTTGAAGCCGTGTTCGACTCCGCCCGGCGTGAGCCAGAAGTCGCCCGGCCCAACCGGCACGTCAACGCCGTCCTGGATTCGGGTGCCGCTGCCCTCAAGCAGCACGCCCCATTGCTCCTCGGGGTGCGAGTGGATCGATCCTTCGCTTCCGGGCTCAAAGCTGACGACGGAAAACATCGCCTGCTCGCCCGGGAAGACGCGGGTTTCAATGCCCTCAGCCAATGTGCGGGTGATGCCGTCGCTCAGGTCAGCGAAATTGAAGAAAGTGTCAGGTCTGTCCATCGTATCCTCTTGTTGTTTTGGTCGGGCCTATGGGTCCAGTTCAAAGATTTCCAATGTGGTTTTCCCTGCGTGAATGCGTGCGCGGATCGTCTCTTCGCGGGCGGCGACAGCGGCGACCTTGGTTAGCACCTCAGAGGCCGCATCGCCGGGGATCACCACGACGCCATCGTCGTCGCCCACAACGATATCACCGGGATGGACAGTGACCCCTCCAAGAACGACCGGGACGTCTATGTCGCCGCGGTCCGTCTTGGCGGTCGCTTCAGGATGAAAGCCTCGGCAAAACACCTGAAAACCGAGGGTCGCGATATCGGCGCTGTCGCGGATCGTGCAATCGAAGACGGCGCCAACCATGCCCTTGGCGAGGCACCCATCGGCGAGCAGGTCTCCGAACGGGCCGAACCGCTCCGCGCCGCCGCCATCAACGACCAGGACCTCTCCAGCGTCAGCATGATGAACCGCGCGATGGATCGCGCCGTTCTGGCCCGGTGTAATCCGCGCTGTGCGAGCATGGCCCGCGATGCGTTTGCCCGGGATCAGCGGCCTGATCGCGGGCGCAATGGCGCGCACGCGCGGATCGGCATTGCAGAGATTGCCCGTTGGAAAGGCTGCGAAATCAGTTGGGGTCATGGGTTTGGATCATGCCTTTCAAGAAAATTCGCCATCGCAGCCCAAAGCGCGGGCGGGTTGGAATACATCGGGAAATGCCCTGAATGCGGGATCTCGATCACCTCAACACCTGTCGCGGGCAGGTCCCCAAGATACGAAAGATGGCGGTTTTGTTCGCCATAGATAAAGGCGCGCGGACAGGGCAGACCCGTGAACATCCCCATCAGCGGCGCGTCGTCGGACAGGCCCACCATGGAGGTAAAGATCGGCTTGAACGACGTATCGCGCACCTTAACGGGCAAGGCCGCCGCATAAAGGCCAGAGCCATACTCAGCGCGATACCGCACCCGGTCGATGAACCCTTTGGCAAAGCCTGCGGGCGTGTCGGCCGCGTGTTCGACGATTTGGCGTGACAGGAAGCAATCCTCTGGCGCGATATTGCCTTCGATGTTCATGAAGCTCAGGACCCGATCCTGATGCTCATGCGCGAGCAAAAGCGCGGTGAGGCCCCCCATCGAATGCCCCGACATGTGGAAGCGGTCGATGCCAAGGGCATCGCAGGCGGCCAGCGCGACCTTGACCAAAAACGGAATCGACAGCGCATCGGGCGTGCTGACCTGAGATGCACCGCAATCGGGTGCATCCCAAAAGATCAGGCTGCGATCCCGAAATTCGGGGCGCATTGACAGATCGGCGTAGTCTTCCTTGGTGGAGCCGAAGCCGTGCAGGCATACCAATGGTGGCCGCGTTCCTGCGCGATGCAGATAGTCCAAACGGACCGTGCCCTCTGCAAAGGTCAGATCAAGCGTCCCTGAGTCCATTTACAATCTCCAACGGGCTTTTCGTATCCAATCGACCTAAACGGTAGACGATTCGATAGTAAATTGATAGTATCACCGCATGATCGACGTAAAAGATAAACAAATTCTGTCGCTTCTTCTGGAAGATGCTGCAATTTCGAAGGCAGATATCGCCCGACAGGTCGGCCTGGCCCCCTCGGCGATTTCAGAGCGTGTGCGCAGGCTGGAAGCTGACGGCGTGATTCAAGGTTACGAAGTGCGGTTGAACGCGCACACCCTTGGCAAACCACTCTTGGCTTTTGTCTTTGTTACCGATGCCAAGCCGAGCCTCGGCTTTGACACGGCCGCCGCCTTGTCCGGCGTGACCGGGTTGGAGGAGCTGCACAAGATCGCGGGCGATGATTGCTACCTGCTTAAGATCCGGGCATCGGGTACAGATGAGCTTAACGAAATCATCGAAACTCAGATCAACCCGGTCGAATCGGTCACCCGCGTTCGTACAACAATCGTCCTGAGCGCGGTTGCAGAGCGCCCTTGCATGGCGGGTCATTCAGTTTGACCACGTGACATCGCTCTCAGGAATGACAGCCCTCAGCGTTGGTAAACCGGACATACTCGGCACCCCAACAATGATGTAGGTAAGGCTCGGAGGTAGCGCAGCATCCTGATCGAACCGTTAGGAGACCATCGACAAGAATCGGCCCATTGCTGCCTTTCAGTCCTGCCGCCGATTTCTGCAGTTGCAGCCCGCATAGCGGACATTGATCAACAAATGTCGCGTCAAGTGCGAACATTTCCTGACCCTTGGACGTGCTGGCCATAGACACCCTGTCATTTGAAAGTTTCAGAATGGAGGCTCGGGCACTCGCGCCGCATCATTTGGGTTTTAATAAACTACTTGTTTAATTAACATAGTAGTATAATAATGCCCTATGACCAAAGACGACCAGCTAGACGCCGCGTTTTCTGCCCTTGCTCATCCAGCACGCCGGGCAATTCTGGCACAGCTTGCACAAGGAAAAGCCAGCGTGAACGCCTTGGCCGAGCCGTTCGATATGACCTTGCCTGCCGTGTCGAAACACATTCGGGTGCTGGAACACGCTGGCCTGATTTCGCGAGAGAAGGACGCCCAGTTTCGGCTGTGCAAACTCGAAACGACTCCGATCCAAGAAATCGCAAGTTGGACCGAGAGGTATCGGTCGATTTGGGAGGCGCGCTTCGACACGTTCGACACTCTTTTGCCTGACATGAAGGAAGACGACACATGAGCGAAGAGAACAACTGGGTTCGGATCGAGAGGGTGTTTGATGCGCCGATCGATCTTGTGTGGAAATTGTGGACCAATCCGACCTTGTTCAAGCAATGGTACGGACCGAACGGGATGTCGGTCCCAACCGCCGAAATGGATGTGAGAGTCGGCGGAACTCGCAAGGTCAGCATGGCAATGCAATCGCCCGAGCGATCAATGGAGATGTGGTTTACAGGCGTCTACAAAGAGGTCAGTGCGCCAGATCGCCTCGTATACACGGAAAGTATGTGCGACGCGGATGGCACCGTCATCTCACCACAGTCAATGGGAATGCCGGACACTGTTCCAGACATTACCGAGGTCATCGTCGAACTGAGCGAGGTCGACGGAAAGACGCGCATGGTGATGGTACATGTGGGTGTCACCGAAGGCACTGCTGGCGCTGGTGGTTGGAACCAGGCCTTCGACAAGCTGGCTGCCTTTGCACAGTCGCTGGACAATGAGCAGTCATAACATGCGCGAACTTGCGGTGCTGTCCTTCGTGACGCTGGACGGGGTGATGCAGTCGCCAAGCATGCCCGAGGAAGACCCTTCGGGCGGCTTCACGCAAGGCGGTTGGGCGGCACCCTATTGGGAAGGCGTGATGCCACATGTTGAACGCGTTGCTATGTCGAAACCTTACGACATCCTTTTTGGGCGCCAGACCTATGACATCTTTGCCGGACATTGGCCAAACGCGCCGCGTTCTGATCTTGGCGATCGGCTAAATGCGGCGCAAAAGTATGTGGCCACGTCGCAAACTCCGCCACTGAGCTGGGAAAATTCGCAGGTGTTGAGCGGCGAACTGGCAAAAGAGGTGCAAGAGTTGAAGCATCAAGACGGGCCGCTGCTTCAAGTTCACGGCAGCTCTGCGTTTATCCAGACGCTGCAAGCGCACGATCTGATTGACGAGTTTCGGATATGGACTTTCCCTGTCGTCGTTGGCGCGGGCAAGCGGTTATTCGAAGGCACCGCCGCCCCACGCACCTACGCACTGACCCGTGCCGAAACACTTGAAAACGGCGTAACTCATCAGTGCCTCAGGCGGGCCTGACAGACGGCCGCCCTGCCCCGCGAAAAATGAAACCCAGGGCCACCGCAAACAGGCCGAATTGCAGACAAAGATACACCGTCTCCATCAAGATATACGTGCCCGCTTGCGGTACGTTCTGCTTGGCCACCAGCGCCGGCACATGGCTTGTCCAAAAGAACAAGCCCAGCAACCCTGCAAATTTGATCGCCCGCGCAAATCCTTCGCGACCCAATTGGAACAATGGGTAAATTGCTGCCAAAACGGCACCTTGAATGATCATCGACGCTAAGCCGACAGCGATGTTCGGCTCGCCATCGAAGTATCCGAAAGTCATGTACCTGTCTTTGAACAGGACCAAATGCCAAACGATTGCGAGCGGAAAAACGATTAGAGGATAGGCCGCCGCAGCCAGGATCTGTTGCTTAAACATCTCGGACTTCATCACCCTTGACCGCGCTTCCAAAGTGCCATTGGGCTGCCGCCGGGATCGCGAAGGAAACTTGCATCCCCCGCTGGGCCTTTGACATTTTCGGCGATAACCCGTGCACCGTTTTCGCGCGCACGACCTGTCGCGGCCTCCAGGTTATCAACTTCAAAGTAGTGGACCCAGCCGGTGATCCCCTCCATCTCGTCGCAGATGGCGGCGAAGGGAATGTCCGCTCCCTGCTCGGTCAGAAAGGTCATCGAGCCGATATCTTTGGGCTGCCATCCAAACATTGATTCCAGGAACGCGGTCGTTTCTTGCGGCTTCTCCGTCATGTTGTCGTACCAAACGAATGGTGCAGGCATTTCTCTCTCCACTTGCAATTTGCAAGCATTTTGATACTTCGGTTACTTGCATATTGCAAGTGCCTTTCAGTCCTCTATATCTGCACCATGAACTCGAACGAAAAACCTGAGTGGAACGGATGCCCGACGCGCTACGCCGCCGGAATCGTGGGTGACAAGTGGTGCTTTCTGTTGCTGCGGGATGTCCTGCTGCACGGCAAGCGCACCTACCGAGAGTTCCTTGGTTCTCCAGAAGGCATCTCGACCAACATCCTAGCGAACCGCCTTTCTAAGCTGGAAACGATGGGAATGTTGACCCGCGAAGCCGACCCGCGCAAAGCCAGCAGCGTCTGCTATTTTCCCACGCAGAAGTCCAAGGATTTCCTGCCTGCTTTGGTGTCGATGATGATCTGGGCGACACAGTATGACGAGGCGACCGAAGCGCCCGCCTCTTTTTCGGAAAGTTACTCCAACGATCCTGCGGGGACCATCGCATGGTACGAGGCGGAAATTGATCGCGTCGATCAGGCGCTACGATCCAGCTGACCGATTGACCCACCAGTCGTGCATCGATGTGAATACCGGGGCCAGCGCCAATCCATCCGCGCTGGCCGAATATTCCACCTTTGGCGGCACCTCGGCATAGACCTTTCGGGTGACCAGCCCATCGGCTTCCAGCGCCCGCAATTGGTTGGTCAGCATGGTCTGGGTGATCCCATCGATGGACTTGCGCAATTCGCCAAACCGCTTGGTGCCCTGAAAAATCAGAATCTGCAGGATAAGCAGCTTCCATTTGCCGCCAATCATCCCAATCACTCGTGGCGCGGGGCACGCGCTATCGTCTGTTACACGGGTTTGAACCGGATCAGAAATAGCCTCAGGCATCTTATTTTCCTCTATAGTATCAATTTCGATAGTATAGCAAAAAATTCTGCCTACTTTTCTGATCATACCGACGTGGATATGTCTCTGCAAACACCCACCCACGGAGGAATGTAATCATGTCCCTGGAAATCTGGACCGTAAGCGGCGCCCCCAGCCCCTGGCGCGCCTCGCTTGGAATGGCCTTCAAAGGCCTCGACTATGACGTCCACCTGCTGTCGGCCGCGCAGAAAGAGCACAAATCCGACGCCTACCGCGCCATCAACCCACGCGGAACCGTTCCGACGGTGAAAGACGGCGACGCGACCCTTAGCCAATCCATTGCCATCTTGGCCTGGCTGGATCGAGAATATCCAGACGCTCCCTTGTTTGGGGACACACCAAAAGACGCGGCGCTGATCTGGCAGCGGACCATGGAAATCTTCGACTATCTGCCAGACGCAACAAGTGGTGTCCTTTCACCGATCTTCTTTCAAGGCGCGGACGAAGCCACAGACCATCTGAAAAATGCCAGCAAAAATCTGCAATCAGAACTTGCTCACTTAACCGGCATCCTGGTCGAAGACCCCTACATGTCCGGTGGCCGCCCGGGCGCGGCTGATGCCGTCGCCTTCCCCCACGTGCGTCTGATCCACCGGGCGATGGAGACGAAACCGGAAATTATTCAAGCGCTCGGCTTGCCGGACCTTACAACCGTATCGACCGAAATCGCAGATTGGATCGGGCGGATCGAAGCCCTTCCAAACGTCGCCGCAACCTTTCCGCCCCATTGGGCCGAAGCCGCCTGAGGACAATTCAGATGACAACACCAAGCTATACAAAATCCATTGAAGTCCAGGCAGCACCTTCCGTCGCGTTCAAGGCGGTGACCGAGGGGGTCGCCCACTGGTGGACCCGCCCGGATCAGCCGCTGACCAACATTGGGGATCGCGCCAAGTTCACCTTCCCACCCGGTCTGTCCTACTGGACGTTCGAGCTGACCAGTGCAGAAGACCCAGGCCAGGTCGAGTGGACCTGCGTTGATGCCCTACACATCCACGAAGGCCAACCGAAAGAGATAGAAACCGAGTGGCTTAACACCAAGGTGCTTTGGAAAATCACCGAGGAAGAAGGTGGCTCTAGAATTGAGATGCAGCATCAAGGCCTCACGCAAGAATTGCTATGCTATGATGTGTGCGAGGCCGGCTGGGACATTTTCTTTCTGGGCAGCCTCAAACAATATCTCGACACGGGGCAAGGCACACCTCACCAAGGATAAAACCGGGCCACGAACGGAAGAGACCAATTGGCCACCAGATATTGGCAAGAAAGTATGAATGCAGTCACGGTCTGCGGGTTGTTTGCCGCCGGCTGGCTGGCAATTGCGCTTTGGTTGCCAGCGGTGGCCCAAGAAATAGATGTCGGACCCAGTGTATCTGCGGCGGGTGCCAAGACTGAAAGCACGACGATTGTGATCCAACGCCTATCTGATGGCCAACTGTGGATCGCAAATCCTGATCGCGCCCAACGGCGGTTTTCGCCAGCGTCCACCTCGAAGATACCGCACAGTTTGATTGCGCTCGAAAACGGATTGGCCGCACCTGGGTCGGTGTTTGAATGGGACGGCGTCCCCAGAAGTAACCGGATATGGAACCAGGATCACACCCTTCAAACCGCATTCCACAATTCGGTCGTTTGGGTGTACCAATCCATTGCCCGAACTGCCGGGCAACGCGTCATGTTTGACGGGCTAGAAAGCTTTGACTACGGAAACGCAAATGTGGGCGCGGTCGATCAGATCACGACCTATTGGTTGGACGACACACTGAAAATTTCGGCGCTGGAGCAAGTTGAGTTTTTGTCAGATCTCGCGCTGGAACGCTTGCCATTGAGTGGAGCGACGTATGCGGTAGCCAATAACATCATGGTGAGCGATGCGAGCTCCAATTGGATCATGCGTTCCAAAACTGGCTGGCGGTACAGCGAGACGGAAATGGACATCGGATGGTTCGCGGGGTGGCTTGTATGCGCAAGCGAGACCTATGTCTTTGCTTTGAACGTGGATATGCCAGATACATCATATCTCTCAAAGCGAAAGGCAGTCACGTACCGTGTTCTCCAAGAAATCGGGGCCTTCAACTGCGGCTGAGGACGGCCCAGAGCGGCCGCTGAAGTCGAAGCCAAATGCTGCGACGCAGCTTCCTCAAAGAGGACATCCAGTACTTAAGCCAAGTCGCATCGGTACAGGGCCACGACAACCAAGAATTATCGTAACGAGGTCGTTGTTAAGTCACACATCGACTGGACTCGTTCCCGTGCTGCCTGCCAGACAGAGTCATCTTCACGCATTGAAATTTTTCGGCACAAACTGGCTTGGCGAAGTCGTGTCAAAACTGTCTGGGTTGTGGCGGGTAGCCTAAGCCTGCAGACGCACTCTTAACCTGCACCTGCGTTCAGCGCATAGCTTGGTCTCGAAACGCATGGATCGATGCATAGTCGAGATCGAGCAACGGCAAGTTGATATTTGCGTCCAAGAGAGTGAAGTCTTTGTCCTGCCATCCCAAAGCGGCCTTTGCGCGAAGTGATGATAATTCATCCTCCACGCTTTTTTTGAGATTGGCGAAGGAAAACGCACTGCTCTTCTGAAGGTGTTTCACGGCGGCACGTAAGAGGACAAGGTTCAGCGGAATATAACCCTCGATCGCCTCCCAGGCCTTTTGCGTACCAAGGCAGGTCCTCGCCAATACCCCACTGCTCCAAGTAATGGCGGACAGCGGTCGACCGAACGCGGCCGATGCAATTGAATCCTTCGCATCAGCCTCGAGATCAAGAAACCGGGAGAGCTGCTCCGCGGCTTCTCTGGTCCGGGACTCTACCTGGGCCACCATGCGTGCGCCTTGCGGCGGGACTGCCGCCTTGGCTTGAAGTTGCAGGGCCGAATTTGATGGCTCGTGAAACGCAAGGAGGTCGATCTCTCCTTTCTCCCAATTGACGTTTGTCACCACCTCAACGTCTGGCTGCGCGGAAAGGTACAGAGCGGCATCATCCAGAAGCGCTGGCTCAAGATGCTGCGAGACGACGTTGTCGAAGCGCTTTTGGTCGGTCCTAAGCATAGAATAGAGAAGGTTCCTCTCCGGCATCATCCGTTTCACAGCGTGCGGAGAAAAGAGCAGCGCATCTTCCAATCTGAGAAAGGGGGGAAAGAAGCCCTCGCCAAACCCTAAGTGCGTCAGGTTATCGAGATCGAGTGTAAACAGGTCAACGATGCTTTCCGCTTTGTCAGGTTCAACACCGCCTAGACCCGCAGCCGTCCCTATAATGTGATTCCGGTTCAAAAGGGGGGCAACCCATTCGCCGACCTCTTTCTGAAGCCTCTCACGTCGAGGGCGGGTGAATGCCCGGGCTGAGAGGACTTCTGCCGCATCTGCCATGCCCAAACAGAAGTCCGCATACGACATGAGGGCTGCGCGGATGCGAACGAAATCATCACGGGAGAAATCGAAGCTCTCATCGAAGGCAGCATCACTTAGTAGCGGTAACTCGAACAGGTTTTCGAGATAATGGTCGAGAGCGCCTATCAGGACTTCAATCAGGCGGTCACCGGGAAGATGAGGCCAGGCCTTGATCATCTTCTTGCAGTTCTCAATGGGATAGGGTGGTGGCGCCAAATCGTGCGGTAGGACCATCTCCGACATCAGGATATCGTTCTCTTCATGTCGGACGAAATCACCGTCGGGGTGGCGGAAAATGAAAGCTCGCGGCCCATGGTCGACGACAAAGAAGCCACGCCATGCCAAGGGCATGATTTCGCTGAAATGGGCATATCCCAAAACCTGGGATAGCTCAGCGGCGAAGCGGTCATCAATGACACTCATCGCATTTTCAAGATCCGCTCCCGTCGCACGGGAGCACGTCGCAAAGTGCTCGAGGACGTATGACATGCGCGAGATGATCGCTGTCCCAACCTCGTCATCACGCTGGCCCTTGCGGTTGAACCTGCCACCTACATAGTGGCCGTCTGCGGACAGGTAGATTGATGACAGGATAGTTCGAATGGGCTGCCGCCAGAGTGCAAACTTGGCGATCTCAGCGTCAGCCCGGCATTCAAAAGTCTGTAGTTCTTTATGCAACGTAAGCGCTCCAAAGTTCCGATGAAGAATATCGATCACGCCTTTGCATCGCGGACTCCGCAGTATTCAACCCTCACCGCCCAGCACTTTTGCCAGATGGGCGACATCATCGTGCGTCACGACATTGAACCCGATGTTAAGCGTCCTCGCTATTGACTGGGCATGCTCCCGTGACATGCGTTGATGCTGCGCGAGCCTTTCGGTGCCGTAACTTGGACGTGAACGGGAGGTATCTTGCCTCCGGTTTTTGATGATGCGGTCTGGATCGGCCTCCAGATGCACCATGACCGTCACGTCCAGCGCGTTGAATACGTCGCTCGAGATATTTATCAGGCCTTTGCCATCATCTATGACCACATGCCCATCCATAATGACCAGATCTGCTGTAGGATCACGTACTAGCGCGAAACCCCGGATTAGAAGGCGCTGGTTCTCATCAAGATCGGCGTGGCGCATGGCATCGCGGCTTTCCGCAGCGGCATCGCGCGCGGAAGCAATGAGACTTCCACCTGTGACATGCTGAAAAGCCACAATGTTAGCAAACTTATTGAGAAAAGTCGTCTTCCCGACCCCAGAAATTCCCGTAAATGCGACAACGCGCTGGTTCATACGTCAAATTCCAAGTCAGCCCGCTCGACAAGACCTTCGATCAACGGATGAGGTATCTTGTAGATTGACTGCTGGGGATGCCCTTTGATCACGCCCATCGTTCTTAATTCGGCAATCGAAACTGCTGGTTCGATATATGATACTAGCAGATAGTTGATAACTTTGACCGGGCGCTCCGGCGTTGCTTCCCACTCTTCAAGTTGCTTCTCGCTATAGACTGACCGGCCGCCGGTCAGTTGCATCAGGTCTTTCGTAGATTTTGCCAGCGTCACGCTCTCGAGAACGCCGAGCGCTGTGATCGCCTGTGACGGCGGGTTCTTCGATGTGCTTTTGTAGAAGAACAACAGCGATCCTGCTGGTCCCAGTTGTGACTGGGCGCGACAAAGGTAGACCTTGCGGATGGTGTTGCCAGGCCTCGTGATCGCCTCAGCACGCGATGCCCCGCCAAAGAGATCTGCTTGGATCGGACGATATAGGTCTGGATAAAGCGTATCGTGATATCCCTCTTGGATCGGAATGCCGAACCCCAGCGTGTCATCATCAAGAACAAAACGCGGATAGTGTTGGCGCGCTTGCTCAAAATCCGACTTGTCATCCCGCGAAACAAGCGCCTCTGCAGAGAAATCGCGTTCATAAATGAACTCGCCGTTGGTATTTTCGCCAGCATTCCGAAATCCATAGAATTCCAACAGCTCCATCAACGCGACCTGATCCTCGTACGTTGTTAGATATGCGAGCCCATAGCGGTTTCTCTGCGCATACCAAAGGACCTGCTTGAGAAGCAGCTCGCCCAGCTTCACTCCACGACTATTGGGTGCCACCTTGAAAGTACAAATTTTGAGAACCTTGTCGGCCTTCGTGACAGCGTCAGTGTCACTCCCAGACTCGTCCTTTCGAACGATCAGCCCGGCCAACTGGTCATTATCATAGACGACCCAACACGACCGGTGCTGCTTGACGCATTTTTCTCGCCACCACTCATCAAACTCTGGATACCCATCTCGAAGGCTATCGAAGAACCTGTCGCGGCTGTCTATTTCATGCGCTGCGACCTCACCGACATGCCGGATCGGCACTTCTTTGGGTTCATATGTTTGGATTAGCAGTTCAGTGGCGTCGCTGATGAAGAGGACGCGCCGCGCTAAGTCGGGCGAACGGTTCTGTGCGCGCTGATGAAGCCCCTTGTCCTGGGTAACAAGAAAATCCGCGGCACCCTTTTCAAGGGCATGGAGAAGTGTCGCATCCACGACATCATTGGGTTTTTTCAGCGGACCGAAGGCTATTTCGAGATCAGCCTGGGCCAATCCGCGCTGCTTTTTCAGAAGACGGTACTTTGCAATCTTGCTGAGCGAGATTTGTCGACGCGCGGCCTGTTTGTCACGCGCAATGTCATCCTTGGCAGCCTCATGAACGAAGATGTCGACCTTGTGGGTGAAGGCGAGTGCGTGAAACCTCGAATACGCCGCCTCAACTGTATGGTTATCTTCGAGCCCGATCAGAATGTTCGTATCAATGAGATACGATTGCTGGCTCATCTTGAAGGGCCTTTCTCAGATCGTGCTTGGCGTAAAGGAAGGATTGTGGAGGCTCAAAGCCAAACTTTTCGCGAAGTTCGCTGAGCGGGAGGGGCCGGGAGAACGCTTTCACTTTGTCAAAGACCAAAGCAAACCCGTGATCAAGGCCATCAAAATACTTTTCAAAATGGGGCCGCTCGATAAAGGCGGTGCTCTCAAACTCTGTCCAGATCTGTTCCACTGGAAGTTTCAGAACATCCCGGATGGACGCCGTGCCGACCATCGCCTTCACAGGTGAACTTGAATAGATATAGGCTAAAGCGCCATTGGGCGCAGCGACCGGGAAACGGCGCCTGAGTTCGACAGTTTTGTGGCCGGCCAAGATTTTCTCGGAGTAAATGGGTTTGATCGAAAGAACGACGTCGCGCTGCGGTTTGAAAGGTTCATCTCCAAGCAAGGGCAGCACAAGTTGATCATCATGTCCCTGTTCGATGTCGAACGCACCATCGAGACGCGCTGAGAATGGCGCATCCACGGGAAAATGGGCGTTCAAGCGCAGAGAGGCCCCAAGGGCTTCGACATAGCGTTGCACGGTGCTGAGATAAATCTCGCCCCCCTTTTCAATCTTTGAGATTGCCGCCTGTTGAACGGCCATGCGCTCTGCGATCTGATCTTGGGTCAAACCAGCCAGCAGGCGCAGCCTGCGCAGCTCAGGGCCAACGGATGCCGCACCCTGTGCGCTTGGCACCGCCTTGGCTTCGACTATCTGGCCTGTGAGTTTGCCCATATCTTACCTCCTGCTTTTGGGAAGTCTTGTAGGCGTCCGCAACATTCCATGCAAGGAATACTTGGTGGCATACCACAACATATGGTGATATATCGTCTCCATACAGCCAATTTTGTCAGCTAAGGAGATCTCCGTTCAAGCCATGTATCTTTTGCCGTGAAGACGCGACGCAATCGCGCTCGCGCGAACATATCCTTCCAGAGTCTCTAGGCAACACTGAGCATGTTTTGCCGCCAGGCGTCGTTTGTGACAGGTGCAACAACTACTTTGCACGCAAGATCGAAGGGCCTCTGCTCGAGACCGAGTACTTCCGGCATGCGCGAGCGACGATGCAGGTGGAAAACAAGCGCAAGCGTGTCCCCCCTCAGTTTGCCGTGATCCCGCAGTTGAGGATGCCCGCAGACGTTTGGCTGGACGGGCAATCAATCACAGTGCAACCGCATGACAGGTCGCGCGACGGAGAATTTGAACGATTTCTGCTGACCAACAAAGGTGGCTCACTCTGGTTGCCAAATCCTACCCATTTCGACGACCGACTTATGTCCCGCTTTCTAGGGAAGGTCGCAATTGAAGCCTTAGCAAAACGACTGAGCGGCATAGAGGGCTGGCGGGAAGAGATTCTGTCACAGGAGGCTATGGAGCCGCTGCGACGATATGTGCGCATCGGCGACCAAAAGGAAAGCTGGCGTTTTAGTCGCAGGCGTCTCTATCCCCAACATCAGAGCTTTGGATCAGATAAGGCGCCCTATCAGATATTGCATGAGTTTGATTTTCTCTACACGAGGGACTGCGAGCTGATTTTCGTCCTCGCGCTCTTCGGGGAAGAGTTCGCAATCAACATGGGCGGATCAGAAACCGAGCGCTAGGAAGAATATCTTCAGGAGAGCAAGGGAACGAGCCTTTTGGCACCGTGGCATTAATGACTTCTTAGGTAGATGTCCGCTTTCGCGACGTTGCAAATAGAGCCTCGCGTTTGCGGCGAATGGTCGCTTCCCGCCCTTCGTTGCGTGCGGCGGCAAAAATTTTGCACCAGGATAATGTTCCGAGCATTTCAAATTTTAAGACGCGCCGATGACGGCCATGATCGCGCAATCTGCCCGGCGGTTTCGATCAACTCGTCCCACGTTGTGTAGTCCCACGAGAGGTCGGCGCTGCGAAGGGCTTTATCGACAAACTGAGGCATGCCAAGCGCATCATGGGTCAGCGACACTGTGATGATGCGCCGTGCTCCGGCGGCCTTGAACTGCTGAAATGTCGCGAGCAACTCTGCGGTCGCGTCTTCGTCATCCAAGCTGTAGACAAGCGGCGCATATCCGGCGATCAACTTCTCAAGGCTCTTCACCCCGAAGCCCGCGAGCGGCATGAGCCCTTCGACGAGCAACACGGCGTCAAATAGGCATCGGCCGTGATCGTATAGAAGGTCTGAGTTCGATATTGATCCAATACCGAAATCCAGCGTCATCAGCACCGTATGCGCCATTTCTGCAATGATGGGCGTATGCCCGCAGAATGCTGCGCTGCGACGGGTATGTGAGAGCTTGTCCAGCGTTGCCAGAGCGTCCTTCATGGAACACGCACGGACCCCGGCAGGCGGTTCGCCTTGGTGGTTCGGTTCGGTTATCCAAAGGCAGTCCCCCTTGGAGCACCAGAGGATGTCCGTCAAAGACTTTTGCAGCGCTATGCCAGGCGAGCGACCCTCTATTGGAAGGACCATCACCTGAGACCGCGGGCATTCATCGAAGCGTTGAGGAGCGTCGCGTGCGCCTTTCACTAGCACGACGAGGGGTAAACCCGTATCCAAGGCGGCCTTGGCTAGGGCATCCTCGAAGCTCGTGACGACATCGTCGCTCGTCATCGCTCCGGTCGGCGTTTTGAAAGGATATTTGAGGTCCCCCTCCGAACGTAGATCCAGCACGACCGCACCAGGCCGACTTTGCGGTTCATCGTGTCGGCTCATGCTTGCTTGCCTCCTGTTTTCACCGGACAACTATCCCACTGACATGCCTCCCGCAGGTAGGAAATCGGCTCGTCGATCAGCTCTCCGGCATAGCCGACCGAGACATTCCGGATATCCGTCCCCTGGACCTGTGCGCGCAGGCGGCGATGGGAATGTCCGAAGAACCATGCTTCCGGCTGGTGGCGCTGTATCATGTTGCCGAGGTCGGAATGGAAACTAGCCGCTAGCGCGTCGACCTTGCCCTCGACCGCCGGGTGCGGGCCGTGGTGGGTCACGACCACAGTGTGACCTGCAGCACCAATTGGATGCGGCGCGGCCAGTGCCGTCTCCAGCCATGCCCTATGATCAAGGTGGAGGTTCAGCGTATCGATTGGCCTGATGCGGGGCGGAGTTCGCATCGGACTGACATCTGCCAAGCAGGTGTCCGGGTCCGTCGGTGCGGTGATGAGGTCGTAATCCCGCATCGCGCGCTGTGCCGTCTGCATCGCGTCCGTCAGATCACCGGTCAGGTTGAAGTCGGTCCAGAGCGTACAGCAGATCAGCCGTGTGTCGCCGTGAAACAGGACCTGCTTCTGGACGAAGTGCGCGCCCGCTTTGCGTGCTACATCGGCGAGGTGCGGATCGTCGTTGAGGCTGCCGTGGTAGTAATCGTGGTTGCCAGGCAGTGCGTATATTTGGTCCGGCGGGATGAACTCGGGCAAGTACTGCAATACGTTGGGCCAGTTGCGGGCCGGACCGTTGGTCAAATCGCCTGCGAGGATCAGCGCGTCCGCGTTCCATAGGATGTCTTCGAGGCCCCACATCTTGATCGGGTCGAGCGCATATCGTTGATAGCTGTCGAAGTGCAGGTCCGAGAGGATCGCAATGGTGCCGCTTTGGAAAGGAATGGTCATCGGGGTCATGGCACTCTCCTCAGTGCAGCATCGGATGGTTGGCCAGGGTCGCGGCGCGGTCGAGCATTCGGGTCACAGTCCGTAGGCTCAGACGCGCGTTCGAAAATGTGCCGCTGTCAAAGAGATCATTGAGGGCGGCCACGGCCGGCTCCGGCAGGTCACGACGCGCGGCTTCCGCGATGACGAAGGCGCGAAGCTGCTTGACCGTCAGGTCCGGCAGATCGAGAACCACACAGCGGCTTTGGAACGGCTCAGGCAGCCCTTGGCGAGAGTTGGCCGTCATGATCCAGTTGACCCACGACATGTCGAACGTCACCTGGAAGAACGGGCATTGCCACGTCTTCGCCGTCATCCGCTCCATCAGCGGCAGCAGCGCATCGGTCAGCGTATGGCGCGATCCCCTGTTGGAATACACCTCGTCGGCCTTCTCGATCTCGTCGACAATCACGAGCGGGCCAGCGTGGCGGCGTTCGAGCACCGTCGTCACGAGCTTGCCCGCATGCGCGCTGCCCCATCCACGTTGCGATCCGGTCAATGCAAACGACGCGGGTTCGTTCGTGGCGTCGAACTTCACCGTGGGTACGGCCAAATGATGCGCCAGCCGCCGCGCCCAATAACTCTTACCGATTCCGGCGGGACCGTTCAGCACGAGTGGGGTGAAGCGGACACCCGCAAGACCATCGCGGGCCGAAGCCCGAAGCCCATGCCAGACCTCTTCGGTGGCACGCCCCATCCAGGGCATCTCGGCGTGCAAGGCGGCGGCGATCTCATCAGCCTCATGTTCCGTCGCCATCCTCGCAACAGGCAGCCCGCCACGCAGAGCGGTTAGGCGAGTGCGGTTCTCTTCGCTCAAGTGAGACATTCCGGTCGAGGCTTGCAGGCGATCGCGATAGGTCATCGCGCGTCGCCGGATGCGGGTTCTGTCTGCATCCTCGAGCATCTCGAAGCTCATCTTGAGATCATCCTCGGTGATCAACGCGGCCTCATGCGCCGCGTCCTGATGCTCTTTTCGAAGCCTGCGAAGGAATTTCTTCAAGCGGTCCTCGACCTCTCGCACCGAAGGGATGTGGTCGAGGAAATTAAGATCGTGGAACGGGATCATCGTGGTCGAACGGGTCATTGCGGAATCCTTTCAGGGCGCAAAACGGCGCTTGCGCGGCTGCCCTGAGCCGATCGGCCGTCGGGCTACGAAGTATGAAAGGTTCCGGAACCTCTTATCCCACAGGAAAGGTAGGTCGGAAATTTTGTCAAGTTGCCGGGATTCGGCACTTCTTCAAAGAAAGCCTGATCAGCACATGACAAATTAAGCTGCTGTAATTATTCAATTAGTTTTCAATCACAGTCACAATACGAAGGGTTTGCGCACGCTTCTCGTTTCTTTTGCGCACGCTTCTGGGTTTTCTTGCTCGGCTGGCACGAAGCTGGCGGGCCCAGAAGGACTCGAACCCTCAACCTGCCGATTAGAAGTCGGCTGCTCTATCCAGTTGAGCTATGGGCCCGCTTGCGCCTTTGGCTACACGGCTCGACCGCCCCGGTAAAGCGCCCTATGCCCGCAAAAGACGCCCCCCGACCCCCGGACCGAAGAGGCCCCGGGCTGCCTGACACAGCGCATCGCCGGGGTCGTCCCCTTGGGCGCGCAGTTGGGCGTGGCACCCCCAACCCGTGCCCGATGCGCTAATGGCCCCCCTTTTCGGGCCGACCCCTGACATTGACCCTCCGCTGGAAACCTTCGTCATCCTCGACGCCGCGCGGGTCCCTAACCTGGCCGAGATGCTGGACACTTCCGGCCTTCCGCATCGGTGCCTCTTCACACAGACCGCCCAAACGGGCCTTGGCGACGTGGCCCCCTGGCTTGTGCACCTGACCCGGGACAGCGCCTTCACCCGCAGCCTCTTCACCGCCGGTGACGCGCGATGGCATCTTTGGCGCCTGGAGCCGGGCCTCTACCTCCGGTTCCGCGGAACGCTGGACGAGCTTTGGTCCCATTTCCGCAAATTCATCCGCGTCCAAGACAGCGCCACGGTGATCCGACCGGCGCCGCCCATCTTGATGCGCCCCCGTAGACCGGCGCAGTCCGTCCCGCCGCTCTCCGGTGACGCTTTTCACCCAGATCTCTTTCGTCATGGGCGCGGAGGTCGACATCGACCCCATGCTGCCCTGGGCCAGCGACGTCCTGGGCACATGCAAGGCCTGCGCCGGACAGAACAGACGGGCCCAGGATCTGCGCACGGCTTTCCTTGCCCCATGTCCAACAGGTCTATGGTCGATCTGGCGAATACTTGCGGGTCGTCATCCACGCCCTGGCCGGTTACCTGCCAATATTGGCACCGGATCACGCCCCCGCTGACACCCACGTCTTCATCACTGAGAACTTCCCCCAGACGGCCGCCGACATGGCCCCAACCTGCTGGCTTGGCTGATCCAGGACACGACGGCGCTGTGCCACCGGCATGGCCTGACTCAAGGCGGCTCCGCCTTTTTGGTGACCTGCCTGCGCCTTGCGTCTGGTGTCGGGCCGCGCCTATGCCCTCCCCCGTCACCTCCGACGGGGTCACGGGCTACCACGTCACAATGCCCAAAGGCGCGCCCACACTGGTCAGTCCCTTGGCGCTGTTCTTGGACCGCTATGATCGCCCCCTGGCGGATGTGGCGGATCTGCCGGTGACCCTCGTCTCCCCGTCCCAGGCTTCGGCCTGTTGCACCTGGATCGACGCGCGCTTGCCAGTGCCCGACGAATACCGTCTCTTGAACGGGGTCCAAGGCGACCCGCCCGCCGTGAACCGCGATGTGCGCCTCATGGCCGAGGGCGATGGAGCCGCCATCTGCGCCAGCCACGCCCTGCCAGCCCGCGACCCCCGCGTCCTACTGGACCAGGGCCATTTGCCCGCCCCAGAGGCGGACGCCCTTGTCACGCTGTGCCCTTGGCCCCCGGACTATGGGCGCCCCACTGTGGTGGGGGGCATCCGCGATACGCTCGGCTCTGTCGCGGAATGGGCGGTCACTGATCCGAATGACGCGCTGGTGGGCGATGGCCCCCTGGGCCGCGCAGTCGGGGGCAGTTGGCTGGGCGGCATCACCGCCACGCGCCCCGTCATCGGCGCCGACGACGCGCGTTTCATCGACACCGGATTTCGCTGCGCCAAAGACGGGTGACCGGCCGCGGCCCGTTTCGGGCCAAACGGTCTCAAAAGCAGACGTGTCAAATTGTACAAATTGGACAATGGCCGTGTCAGGGGGGGGCCAGCTTTGTACAAAACAAGGTAACGCCCCCGCCATGGAGTATGACGCGATCATTTTGGGGGCTGGCGGGGCCGGTCTGATGTGCGCCGCCATCGCCGGACAGAACGGTGCCCGGATCCTGGTGTTGGATCACGCTGAAAAGGCGGGGAAAAAGATCCTCATCTCCGGCGGCGGACGCTGTAACTTTACGAATATGGGGGTGGAGCCGTCATGCTTCCTTTCCGAAAATCCCCATTTCGCCAAGTCCGCGCTAAGCCGTTACACACAATGGGATTTTCTTGACCTGATCCAGGCCCATGGCATCGCTTGGCACGAAAAAACCTTGGGCCAATTGTTCTGTGACGGTTCCGCCAAGCAGGTCGTCGCAATGCTGCTTGATGAATGTGCTAAGGGGCGCGTTCAGGTTCAGCTTGGCACTCAGATCAGCGAAATTCAACATGAAAACAATATGTTCCATGTCGCGGGCGCCACCGCCCGCGCTTTGGTCATCGCGACAGGCGGCCCGTCGATCCCCAAAATGGGCGCCACGGGCCTTGCTTACGATATTGCCCAACAGTTCGGATTGAACGTCATCCGCCCGCGTCCGGCATTGGTCCCGCTTACCTTGCCAGAAAAGGACCGCTTCAACATTTCCGGCGTCGCCTGTCCCACCATCGCCCAAGCGGGCGGCGCGACCTTCGAGGAGGCGTCTCTCTTTACCCATAAGGGTCTGTCAGGGCCTGCGATTTTGCAGATCTCCTCTTACTGGAGGGAAGGCGAAGCCGTCGTCCTCAACCTGCTTAACGACGCGTCTCGCAGGCTTCTTGAGGCGAAACGGCGCATGCCCCGCGCCCACGTCAAGGCCGCCTTGGCCGAACATCTGCCCAACCGCCTTGCCGAAGCGCTCGCCGCTCGCCTGGGGCTGACGACGGAATTGGGAAACCTGTCCGACAAGACCCTGGACCAAGTTGCTAAAAATCTGACCCATATGACCTTCTATCCCGACGGCACCGAAGGCTACGCCAAGGCAGAAGTCACCGCAGGTGGCATCGACACCGCCGCCCTTTCCTCCAAAACGATGGAAGCCCGGACCGTCCCCGGCCTTTATGCCATCGGCGAAGCCGTCGACGTCACAGGCTGGCTTGGCGGTTATAACTTCCAATGGGCGTGGTCATCGGGCTGGGCCGCAGGCCAAGACATCGCCTTGAAAGCTCAGCGGTAAAGCCGCAGCCCAGCAATGGCGACATCCGCTGTGAATGCCCGACCCACCGCCAGAATTCCGACCCGGCGCACGCGCGCGGGATCGAAGTGTGCCTGGGTGTTATGGGCCTCGAAATCGGTGAATGGCAGGGACACCACCGTCCATTCCGCTCGGGCACGGAATTCCGCCCGGAACGACTGCCAAGGACGCGTTAACGCATCGGTCCTCAGCCGCAGGTCATACGCCTCCCCGTTGCCAAGCACATCAACGGAAATCCCTGTCCAATCGGACGCATCCAAAACGTCTCCCTCAGGCCCCAAATCTGCGGCCATCTGGATGAATCCGCCGTTATTTTCCGTCGAAACGCTCCCCGTCAGCCGCGCCGCGTCCCGTCCAGCAACCGTCCCGTGGGACAGCTGCCCATCGGACACACCGCCCATCACAGTGTCGGCGACATAGGTCCAATTTGGGGAAAGGTTCATGGTTTCAGCCTGGCTTCGCTGGGGTGTGATCACAAGACAGCCAAGCGCCATGACCACCCGTCGCCGCGTAAGGCGATACGTCAAAGCAGGCCGTTGGGTCTGAAGGGACCCTCCGGCCGGGATGCGCGTAGATCAATGGGTCCAGGCACCGCGACGGTTGGTGGCAAAGTTCTCTCCGTAGCCGCCGGGCCGCACGTTTGCCTTCCGCTTCTGGGGGCGAAGCACGACGTACTCGATTTTGTGGTCGCGGGCATACTCCTCGGCCTCGGCCTGGCTGTCGAACTGCAGCTTGACCTGCGCCTGCGTGTCGCGAGAGCTGGTCCACCCGGTCAGGGGGTCCAACTCCCTCGGCGTCTCGGCAACAAACTCCAGGACCCAGTCTTTCGTCTTCGCCGTCCCCGAGGACATGGCGGTTCGGGCGGGTTTGAAAATGCGTGCGCGCATGGCGGCCTCTGACGTCCAACTCTGTGCGTTAGGACATAGACGGGTCCCCCGGTACTGTGCAAGGCTGCACTCCGACGCAGGGGCGTACGTCGCATGTATGCCGCCAATTTTCGTCAAATACATTTTAGCCGCGTAAGCGGCAGTGGGGGATTGTTATGACTTTAACGCCTGAAGAGACACGCAGTGTTGCCATTAAGACCATCGACTTTGGCCTCGGCCTCGCCGGGTTTGATATTGGATTGTACGAAAAGGTGTATGGTGACCCGCTTGACCTGAAATTTGATGAGGTCGGGGATCGGTTCGACGCGTTGAGCGATCAGGTCGATGCCTTGAACGTCACTATCGAAGCGGTTGGCGAAGAAATCCTGCGCGACTTGCGCCGCGGATTTAGCAACGTGGAGCAGTTGATCCTCGATACCGCGATCAACGACGCAGAGGCGGACGCCATCACGGCAAAGCAGTCGCTGGACAGCTTTCTGCGGGATGGTCGCGAAGAAGACCGCGACAACGCCATCGAGCGGTCTACCCTGGGCTTGTCTAAGGTCATCCTGAACATCGAGACCGCGCTGGAGTCGCCGGACCCCACCAATGGCGATCCACGCCAGGCGGTCAGTCTTTTTGGGGCCCTGACGCAGATGGTCGGCATTCGGATGGATGTGGCCAACCGGGCCGAGGGGCTGGGCTACGGGACAAGCACCATCCGCAACCTGCTGGACCGTGCCGCCGATGCCTATGACGGGATGCAAGGCGAGATTGAAGACATGTTCCGCGAACAATGGAGCGTGGAAGAAAACGTGATCCGCGGCGGGGGCTACAATCAGGTGCAGCGGATTCCCCTGCCTGTGCCGCCAGGGTTTATTGATATCACGACGTTCATCTATAACGGCTATTATCATACGGAATTGATCTTTACGAACCGGTCGACGGGCGAGGTTATCAAGGACGACGTCATTCGGGACTATGGCGCGTCTTCGAATATCGGTCAGACAATCGGGCTGATGCAACAGGCGGTGAGCGCGGCCAAAACCGCCCGGCTGAACTCTGAGGTGGCCGATTCCATGGCCGCCTCGGGCTTCGACCAGATTGATGAGATGGCCGATGCCCTGCGCGACCTTGTCCAGGGGCAAGAGTTTGTGGGCACCGACGTGGCCGACCCGGACCTGACTGGGACGGAGGGCAATGATCTGATCAGTGGCAAGGACGGCGATGACAGCCTGTCTGGCGGCGCTGGCAATGACATGCTGCGCGGTGGCGAGGGTGCGGATACCCTTGACGGCGGCGCGGATGCTGACCGGCTGGAAGGCGGAGAGGGTGCCGACGTGCTTGAAGGCGGCGACGGTTCCGACGGTCTTTTGGGCGGGGCAGGCAGCGACACCCTGCGCGGCGGCGACGGCGATGACCAGATGCTTGGCGAAGCCGGGGCAGATCAGCTTCAAGGCGATGAAGGGAACGACGTCATCGACGGCGGGGCGGACAACGACCGGGCCTTTGGCGGCACAGGTGATGACACGCTTCTGGGGGCCGAAGGGAATGACCGTCTGTTCGGCGCCGCGGGCGACGACAGCTTGGATGGCGGCATCGACCAGGACTACCTGTCTGGTGGGTATGGCGCGGATACGTTGCGGGGCGGGGATGGCGACGACACGCTGCGCGGGGATGCTGGGCGCGACGATCTTGGCGGTGGCGCAGGGGACGACACCCTTATGGGCGGCAGCGGCGGCGACCGCCTGTCCGGCGATGCGGGCAATGACCTGGTCCAAGCGGGCGCCGGGGCGGACCGTGCCTTTGGCGGGGCGGGCAACGACACGTTGGACGGGGGCGCCAACAAGGACGTCCTTTTCGGCGGCTGGGGGTCCGATGATCTGACTGGGGGCGACCATGATGACCGCCTGTTCGGCGGCTTCGGCAATGACACCCTGGACGGTGGTGCGGGCGCAGATACGCTCTCGGGCGGGCCAGGGTTCGACGAACTGACGGGCGCGCAAGGGGCCGATGTGTTCGTCTTCGGCACAGACCTGGGGCGCGGCCAAGATCGGGTCACGGATTTCACGTCCGGTGAAGATCAGATCCACCTGGACAGTGCGGTGTTTGCGGGCCTCGGGACCGGAGCTTTGGACCCGACCCAACTGCAAACAGGGCCAGTGGCCACCGGTGCCGTGGCGACGCTGATCTATGCTGGGGGTGTGCTGTCCTACGACGCTGATGGGGCCGGGGGGGCGGATGCGATTGGCATTGCGCGCCTGATGGGGAATCCCACGCTGGATGCGGCGGACATCTTCCTGAGCTAGTCGCCGGGGCCCCCTTGAGCGGCGCCTGGGTTCGGCATGTGCCGGGCCCAGGTTTGGTTCCAGGACTTGGCGTCGGCCGCGTGTGGTAGATGGCCTTTTTGTGTGAGAAGGTCAGTTGATCGACCACCGACTGTCCGCCCACCATCCGGCATGGCGACTGGCATCGTCTCAACGACCGGACCGACGCCAATCGCGCTGCCCTGAACCAGACCTTCCGCGCAAAAGACCGAACCGCGCCATCAGGAACCGCCATCTGCAACCAACAAGCCGGGTGTTTTACGCGCAATCGCATTCCTCGCGGATCTTGGTAGAGCGGGGGCTTCGGGACCTAACAGCACCGCCACGAAGGAGCGCGCGCGCCCAAGGGGGCATTGCGCCGCTTGGGACACGCAAGGTCCAGGCTTTGTCGTCCAAGGCCGCTGCCAGCGATCTTACCCTTCGTCCAAGGACCCGTGGACCGCGAATTGCATGATGTCCGCGTCTTGGGGTTCGATCACGCGGTAGGCTTCCTTAACGCCCGCGTCCGTCAAGTCCCGCGCGACGGTCAGAAGGGTGTTCTGATCATGCTCATCACACAAAGCGGCCATCTGCGCCAATTCCTCCCGCGCGACCGGCAGGGCGGCCTCGGCGGACGGCGCGCCGTAATAGGTGACGAAGTGTTGGCCCAGAAGGGTGGCCAACGTGTCCACCTCCGCGTCCTCGATGGCCGTGACGGCCACAAAGGTCACACGACCGCCCGTCTCAAGGCCCATCCAACCGTTGGCAAAGGCTTGCCGGGCTTTGCCGGTCAAATCGCCCTCGGTCCAGTTGGAAAACTCAAACCCGCCAGAGATGCACCATTCCCCGGTCCGCGCGGGGCTTGCAAAGACGCGCTGGTCGCTTTCATCGAAATGGATCGCTCGGGCCAGGTTCATGTTGCCTCCTCCAGCAAGGTGGTCAGGGGGATCAGGTGAGTTTCGCCCGCATCTTCGCGCAGAAGCATCCCGAAATCCTCGTCGACACCTACGAATGTGCCGCTGTGGCCGTCCTGGGTGGCGGCGTCGCCGATGCCGTGCGCCAGGCCCCGCCACTCCGCATGGATTGGGCGATTGCCCTCGCCGTCCCAGCGGGTGATCCAGTGGAGCGTGTGGCGGGCCCAAGCCTCGATCAAGTCGGGCACCTGCACGTCGGCGCAGCCTTCGGCATAGAGGGCGGTTTGATCCGGCGTCGTGCCCAAATCGTCCCGATCGGGCAAGACAGGGACGGTCAATCCGATGACCAGCCAGTCCGGCACGCCCAATGCGTCACTATGGGAGGCTTGGACGGACAGGTGCCCGCAAGACGCGCCGTTGACCCGGATGCCCCCATCCCAGGCCAGATGCACCGCCACTTCGGGCGGGGCCAGCGCGCCAAGCGCGTTTTGAAAGCCCACGCCACATAGCGGCAGCATGGCCATGGCGCGGGCCAAAGGTACCTCGGGTGCGAACACCAGTGCCGCCTCGAGCGACGCGGCGCCGGTCACATACGTCACCAACCCCGCGTCGCAGCCAAGTGTCGCGCGGCGGGCGGCGTGGCCCAGGGCGTCCGCCTGTACCGCTTCGCCGGACATCAGCGGCGGGAAGGACAGGGGGCGATCCATGGCGCTCATGCGGCCCCTTTGGTCACAAGATCAGCGGCAATGGCGGCGAAGGTCGCCGCTTGCGCGCTGTCCGGTTGGCTGACCACGATGGGTGCGCCCCCGTCGGACGCCAACCGGATCTGCAAGTCCAGCGGCACCTCGGCCAGCAAGGGCACACCCAGCTTGGCGGCCTCCTTGGCGACGCCCCCATGGCCGAACAGATGTTCTTCGTGCCCGCAGTTGGAGCAGATATGGGTGCTCATATTCTCGACCATCCCAAGGATCGGGACGTTCAATTGCTGGAACATGTCGATGCCCTTTCGGGCGTCCAACAAGGCCACGTCCTGGGGGGTAGAGACGATGATCGCCCCATCCACCTGTGCCTTCTGTGCCAGCGTCATCTGCACATCGCCCGTGCCCGGTGGCAGGTCCACCAGAAGCACATCCAGGGCCCCCCATTGCACTTGGGTCATCATCTGTTGCAGCGCGCCCATCAGCATGGGGCCGCGCCAGACCACGGCCTGGTCTTCGTTGGTCATCAGGCCGATGGACATCATCGTCACGCCATGGTTGCGCATGGGCAGGATGATCTTGCCATCTGGCGACGATGGCCGCCCCGACACGCCCAGCATGCGCGGCTGCGACGGTCCATAGACATCCGCGTCCAGCAACCCAACCCGCCGCCCCTGCGCCGCCAAAGCACAGGCCAGGTTGGACGACACCGTGGACTTGCCCACGCCGCCCTTGCCCGACGCGATGGCCACGATCCGGTCCACCCCGGGGATCGACGCGGGACCTTTGGGTTCCGCGGCCCGCTGGGGCTTTAGGTCCGGGGGGGCGCTGTCGCTATGGGCCGTCATCACGATGGACACGGGGCCAATGCCCGGCACCTGCGCCAATGCGGCCTCGGCGGCGTCTTTCACTTTGCCATAGGTCTCGGCCTGGCTGGGGGCGATTTCCATGACGAAGCGGATGGACCCGTCCTCGGCGACATTCAGGGCGCGCACCAATCCTGCGGCCACTATGTCGCTGCCGGCAATGGGGTCGGTGATTTGCTTCAGGGCGGTCAGCACCGCCTCCCGTGTGGCGGCCATGGGGTCAGTCGCGTCCCTTGATGGTGCCGGTCACCTCATGGGTCATCCCCAGCTCTTCGATGGTCACCACGGCGCGTACGGCATAGCTTTTGCCCGCGCTGCCGGCGTCCCGCACCGCATCCTCGATGGCTTGCTGAGAGGTGACGCCGACCTGCTTCAGGAACTTGCGCATGGACATGTTGAAATCGTCGCTCATGGTCTCTCCGTTCGGGGTTGTTGACGCGCGGCAGGACGGGTGCCTAGGCTGGCGGCATGTCTCTGTTGCGCGGAATAGTGATGGTTTTGGCTCTGCTGGCGGGGGCCGCGCAGGCCCAGGACGGGCCCGTGCGCCTGTATGCGGACCCCGCCCTGGCAGACACGGGACTTCTGCGCCACATCCTGCCGCGGTTCACGCTGAAGACGCAGGTTCGGGTCGAACTCGTGACCGATCAGTCCGCCGCCGACGTGGTCCTTGGCGGGCAGGGGCGCGCGTTGTTCGAGGGGCTGGGTCAGACTTGGCATCTGGCGATTCGCGGAACAGGGGACCGCGTGGACCGGCTGGCCACCTGGCTGCGGTCGGATGTGGGCCGCAACACCGTCCAAAGTTTCGCGCCCGACGGCACGTCCCTGTTTGGCCCGGCCACCGAAGTGGCGGTCGTCACCGAAACCGGCCCCATGTCCGAATTGGCCAAACAAGGCCATGCCGTCGCCCTGGCGAAATGCACCCGCTGCCACGGCGTCGACGAGGCGACCCGCTGGAGCGGCACCGGCGCCACGCCCAGCTTTGGCGTCCTGCGCACCTTTGACGATTGGGAGGGACGCTTCGCGGCCTTCTACGCCCTCAAACCTCACCCGTCGTTCACGCAAGTGGAGGACATTACCGAGCCGTTCCCGGTGGACCGTCCGCCCGCCCTTGTCCCGATCGATATGACGCTGGACGAACTGGACGCCGTCCTTGCCTATGTGGCCGCCATGCCAGCCGCCGATCTGGGGGAGCCGCTGGTCCATCAGTGATCCTTGCGGTCCGAGAAGTAGTCGTCGGTCGTGCGGGGCTTCGGCCGCTCTTTGCTGGCGAAGGGGTTGTTGGTGGAATGGAACTGGGCGTTGACCCGGCAATCATCGCACATTTGGATCATACGCAGCTTGCTTGGATCATCGAACATGGCGTGACCCGTCAGCTTTTCCGTGATCCGGTCGATGGCGGACTTTGACCCAAACAGGGCACCGCATTCGACGCAGGGGAACGGCTCCTCCTCGTTGAGGACGGTCTGGGACAACGCCGCATCGGTCAGGTCCATTTGCGGGGCATAGGTGATCGCGTCTTCGGGGCAGACATTCGCGCATAGGCCGCATTGCAGGCACGCATCCTCTTGGAACCGCAGTTGCGGCTTGTCTGGGTTGTCGCCAAGCGCGCCCGAAGGGCACAGCGATACGCAGCTCAGGCAAAGGGTGCAGGCACCCGTATCCACCAGCACCGCGCCATAAGGCGCCCCCTCGGGCAAGGGCAACGTGTCGGTGCCTGGATGCAGTGCCCGCGCTGCTTGGCGGGTAATCTGCCGCCGTGTGCCCATGGGCCGCACGGGGCTGGCCACGGGGGGCGGGGCCATGGCGGCAAACAGCGCGTCGGACATGCCATCCGGGTCGCTTTCGTCCAGTAGGGTCACCCGATCCTCGCCGCCGATGGCGTGCGCCAAGCTGGTCTGCGCGACCAAGGCCCCCCGATCCGCGCCTGGGCCCGGCAGCAGGGTCACATGGGCGAATCCGGCGGCCAGACCTGCCACGATTTCTGCATGGCCAAAGGCACCGATGGCGGACATTTCCAGCGGGACAACATCCGCAGGCAGCCCACGCCCGTGGCGCGCGCTCAGCCGGATCATCTCTGCCCCGTGCGCGTCATGGACCAACAGACGTGGGGCCGCGCCGCCCGCATCCAGATAGGCCTTGGCCAAGGTCTGCACGCGGCGGAAGGTCAGGTCCACCGGCGGTGCATCATAGCTTATCGCGCCAGACGGGCAGGCCGCCGAACACGCGCCGCATCCGGCACAGACCATTGGGTCGATGGCGACATGCTCGCCCGCGGACGTGATCGCACCCGTGGGGCACAGATCAAGACAACGCGTGCAGCCGGTCTGCTCCGCCCTGGAATGGGCGCACAACAAGGGCTCTGCCCGCACGTAAAGCGGCTTCTCGAACGTTCCTGTCATGTGCGACGCGGCCAGGATGGCCGCCGCGACAGAGGGGGGATGGCCCGGGTCTGCGCGCAGATACCCCTCGCGCTTATCCGGTGCGGGGAACAGGGGGGTGCCGCCGCTGAGGTCCAGGATCACATCGCACACAGACGCGCCGCCATCCCGCGCCTCGGTCAACGTGAAGGCGCCGCGCCCGCCTGGAACCACCTGCTGCAAGGCGTCCAACGTTACGGTAAAGCCAGCGAACGCCCCTTGCGCCCGGCGCAGGCGCCCGACGATCACGTCAAAGGCGCGCGTGTCCGGAACGTCGTCGGCAGACGGCAAAAGGACTGTCACGCTCAGGTGGTCGGCCAATTGCGCTGCGGCGTCCAAAGCCACGTCTGCGGGTCCAAGGATCAGGCACATCCCTTCCGACACAACATCCACTGCCTTTGCGGGCGCGGCAGGCAACATGGCTTCCGCGACCAGGGCGGACATTTTGGGCAGAGTGTCGGCGGTATCTTCGGTCCACCCGGCGCGGTCACGCAGATCCAGCAAGGCCGGTGCGTCCGTCCCGATATCTGCGGCCAACGTCTCAAATGTCGCCTGCTCTTGGGTGCAGCAAATAATTGCGTCCCCGGCGGTCATCGCGCCCTCGACGATGTCGATCTGCGTCGTACACAGCGCTGTGCACGGGGTCGGCACGTCCAAGCCGGTCGTGCGGGACAGGCCCTCTGCGTCGATGGCCTGGGTCCCCAAACAGGTACACGTTATCAGTGTCTTAGCCATGGGCGACACCCCTCCCAAAGGTGCGTTCGCCGCCGGGTTTCACGGGGCGACAGGCGAAAGCTAGTCACAGATTGGTCAGGGCCACAATCGGTTTTCTTGACGCCAATTCCGCTCTGACCACGCCCACCGGGTATGGGTGATTCGCCGATCTGCCCTGCCTCGCCTTCCCGACAAAAACTGTCGGATTGGACAAGATGTCCGGATTGGCGAATGGTTTCGGATTTGGGGTGGGTATTCGCGGGGCGCACTGCGGCAATACGCAACATAGGGGCAGATTTCCTTTTTCAAGGCCCCGGTTTCCATACCAAGGTATACGAAAGGGAGGAACTTGCCGGATGCTCCACAATCCGAAGGCCTATGGCACATGCCAGGTCGGCGTCGTTTTGCGCCGCACCCCCGGTGTGACCCGTTGGCAAAAGTGGAGTTGGTCCGTCAGCGCGGTTCTTCCCGGCGCAGGCCCGTCCGATTGGCGCGTCCTGCGTCGCGACGGCGACACCACCGATTTCCACGCGACCACCGTTGCCATGGACCTCCATGGTGCGGACACGGAGGCGTATCTTCACGGGCTGCAAGCGCAGGTGCCCTGCCTTTATGTCGTGATGCGCGACGTGGGTGGGGAATATCCGCTGGACGTCGTCCTGGTCACGGCCTCTCCCTACGAGGCGCAGGACTATACCGATAGCGGAGAGGAGATTGTCGAGAAAATCTCCATGCCGCCAGTGATCCGGGGTTGGATCGAAGATTTCATCGAAACCCACCACCAGGAAGAGGCGTTCATCAAGCGCCGCCGTGACAAGAAGCGGGTGGATCTGGTGCAGGATGGCATTGGGGATGCGCGGGTGGCGAAGGCAGCCGACATCTATGCCTCCCCGTCACAACTGCGGAGGCGGGTGCATTGAGCGACTTCTGGTCCCGCCGTCGTGCCGCCGTCGAGGCGGAGCATAAGACCGCCCTGGCGGAGGCCATGGCCCGCGACGATGCGCAGACCGAAGCGGAACTGACCGCCCGTGACGATGCGGAGCTTCTGTCGGAGCTTGACCTGCCCGAGCCAGAGGCGCTGGACAGTCCCGAAGCCGTCCGTGACTTTCTATCCAAGTCGCTGCCCCAACGGCTAAAGACCCGTGCCCTGCGGCGCCTGTGGCGGCTCAATCCGGTCCTCGCAAACCTGGATGGGTTGGTGGATTACGGCGAAGATTTCACCGATAGCGCCACGGTGATCGAAAACCTTCAAACCGCCTACCAAGTGGGCAAAGGTATGCTCAAGCATGTCGAAGCCTTGGCTGCCAAGGCAGAGGCCGAAGAAACGGACGCCGCCGAGGATCTGACAGATCCCGATCCAGAGGCAGACGATCAGCCAACCACCGATGAGGACCTGGCAACCACCGCCGAGGCCCCTGCGCCCGCGATTGCTGCCGTGCCGTACCCCACCGATCCCGATGATGACATGCCCCCGGCGCCCTTGCGGCGCCGCATGGCCTTTACCTTTGACCCCCATGCCTGAGGACCCGATGACAGCCGCAGCCGCGATCGACATCACCCCCGAAGACCAAAGCCGAGCCGATTTGTACAATTTCCTCGGCGTCCTTCTGGCCAACCCGCCGGATGAGTTGTTGCTGGCGCAGGTGGCAGGCCTGTCCGGCGATGACACCGATCTGGGCCAGGCCATCGGCACCCTGTCGAAGCTTGCAAAGCTGTCCAAGCCCAAAACTGTGGTGTCCGAATACAATGCCTTGTTCATTGGCTTGGGTCGTGGGGAGCTGCTGCCCTATGCCAGCTACTACCTGACCGGGTTTCTTAACGAAAAGCCGCTGGCCGCGCTGCGCCGGGACATGTCCACCTACGGCCTGGCCCGCGCTGAAACCGTGTTCGAGCCTGAGGACAACATCGCCAGCCTGATGGAGATGATGGGCGCCATGATCGCGGGCCGCTTCGGCACTCCGGCGGATCTGGCGCGCCAAAAAACCTTCTTCAACACCCACATCGCGCCCTGGGCGGCGCATTTCTTTTCCGACCTGGAAGGGGCCAAAGGGTCCGTTTTCTACGCGCCCGTGGGCACCGTGGGCCGGTGCTTCATGGAGGTCGAGATCGAAGCCTTTCGGTTGTCGCAAGACGGCTGAATTCGGGTCCCGGACGGGACCCCTCACCGGCGGGCAACCGCCAAAAGCAGAGCGAGAGGAGGAACTCTCATGAGCAAGAAGCCGGAGGTCGCACAGACCGGACGCCGTGCCTTTTTGAAGATCGCAGCCACATCGGCGCCCCTGGCGGCCGTGGCCGTGGCAACGACGGGCACAACGGCCGAGGCCGCGGAGCCCGACCTGACCCAGGAGACGATGCAGGACACGGCCCATACCCGTGCCTTCTACGACACCGCGCGCTTCTGACCAGCCGCCCCGCTGCGTCCGGTCCCCGGGCGAAGCTACGCCGCATTGATCCACTGGTTGCGTGACGCCCGACCGATCGATGCACATGAACGACCAAGCACGCAGGGGATGATCCGTCCCATGCTGCCAGGAGGAACGAAACATGCTTAGGAAAAAGACCAACGGGGTTGCGCGACGCTCCCAACGGACTTCGATCCTGTCCCAGGCGGCGACCGCTTCGGTTGACCGGCGCGCCTTTCTGCGCGGGTCTGGCCTGATGATCGGGGGCTTGTCGGCGATCGCCGCAACAGGCGGCACCGTGACCCGGGCCGACGCGGCGACAACGGCCGTGGGCGCGGTGGACCTGCGCAAAACCGTCTGCACCCACTGCTCGGTGGGTTGTACCGTGGTGGCCGAAGTCGCCGATGGCGTTTGGACCGGGCAGGAGCCTGGCTGGGACAGCCCCTTCAACCTGGGCGCCCATTGCGCCAAAGGGGCCGCCGTGCGGGAGCACGCCCATGGCGAACGCCGCCTGAAATATCCCATGAAGAAAGAGAACGGCGAATGGGTTCGCATCTCGTGGGAGCAAGCCATCGACGAGATCGGCGGCGGCATGATGAACATCCGGGACGAAAGTGGCCCGGACAGCGTGTATTGGCTGGGCTCGGCCAAACATAACAACGAACAGGCCTACCTGTTCCGCAAGTTCGCCGCCTATTGGGGCACGAACAACGTGGATCACCAGGCGCGGATCTGTCACTCGACCACGGTTGCGGGTGTGGCGAACACATGGGGCTACGGCGCCATGACCAACAGCTACAACGACATCCACAACTCCAAGGCGATCTTCATCATCGGCGGCAACCCGGCCGAGGCGCACCCCGTGTCCCTACTGCACCTGTTGCGCGCCAAGGAACAGAACAACGCCCCCGTCATCGTGTGTGACCCGCGCTTTACGCGCACGGCCGCCCACGCGGATGAATATGTGCGGTTCCGGCCCGGCTCGGACGTGGCGCTGGTCTGGGGCATCCTCTGGCACATCTTCGACAACGGGTGGGAGGATAAAGAGTTCATTCGCACCCGTGTCTGGGGCATGGACCAGATCAAAGACGAAGTGGCCAAGTGGACCCCAGAGGAGGTCGAGCGTGTGACCGGCGCCCCTGGCAGCCAGCTCAAGCGCGTGGCCCGCACCCTCGCCAACAACCGGCCTGGCACCGTGATCTGGTGCATGGGCGGGACCCAGCACACCAACGGCAACAACAACACGCGCGCCTATTGCGTGCTGCAGCTGGCCCTTGGCAACATGGGCACCTCGGGGGGTGGCACGAACATCTTCCGCGGCCACGACAACGTGCAGGGCGCCACGGACCTAGGTGTTCTGTCCCACACTCTGCCGGGGTACTACGGCCTGTCCGCAGGCTCCTGGGCCCATTGGGCGCGTGTCTGGGGCGAAGACCTGGATTGGCTGAAAGGCCAGTTCGCCACCACCACCGGCAAGGATGGCACGGAAAAGGCCCTGATGAACCTCAGCGGTATCCCGGTCAGCCGTTGGATCGACGGTGTGTTGGAAGACCCGGAAAACACCGACCAGCCGAACCCGGTCCGCGCCATGGTTCTTTGGGGCCACGCCCCCAACTCCCAGACGCGCATGACCGAGATGAAGACGGCCATGGAGAAGTTGGACATGCTGGTCGTGATCGACCCGTTCCCAACCGTCTCTGCCGTGCTCCATGATCGGACGGATGGCGTGTATCTTCTGCCGGCGGCGACGCAGTTTGAGACCCATGGCTCTGTCACGGCCTCGAACCGCTCCATCCAGTGGCGGGAGCAGGTGATCGACCCTCTGTTCGAGTCGAAGACCGACCATGAGATCATCGGTCTGTTCGCGCAGAAGTTCGGCTTCCATGAGCGTCTGTTCCGCAACATCGCGTTGGAAGAAGACGGCATCACGCCGAACATCGAAGACACGCTGCGCGAGATCAATCGCGGCATGTGGACGGTGGGCTATACCGGCCAATCGCCCGAGCGGATCAAACTGCACATGGCGAACCAGCACACCTTCGACCGCACCACCTTGCAGGCCGTGGGTGGCCCCGCCGATGGCGACTATTACGGGATGCCGTGGCCCTGCTGGGGCACCGCGGATATGAAGCATCCGGGCACGCCCAACCTCTATGACATGTCCAAGCCTGTCTCTGAGGGGGGGCTGACCTTCCGCGCCCGCTTTGGCGTGGAACGGGATGGTGACAACCTGCTGGCCGAAGGGGTCTATAGTGTCGGGTCGGAAATTCAGGATGGCTATCCCGAATTCACGATGCAGATGCTGATGGATCTGGGCTGGGATGGTGACCTGACCGACGAGGAGCGCGCCGCCATCGATGCGGTGGCCGGTCCCAAGACCAACTGGAAAACCGACCTGTCCGGCGGCATCCAGCGGGTCGCGATCAAGCACGAATGTGCGCCCTTCGGCAATGCCAAGGCGCGGGCGGTCGTGTGGACCTTCCCCGACCCTGTCCCCCTGCACCGGGAACCGCTTTACACCAACCGGCGCGACTTGGTGGCGGATTATCCTACCTATGAGGACCGGCACGCGTACCGCTTGCCCACGCTCTATGCGTCGATCCAAAAGCAGGACTTCTCGAAGGACTACCCGATCATCCTTACCTCTGGCCGATTGGTCGAGTATGAGGGCGGCGGCGACGAGACACGGTCAAACCCGTGGCTGGCCGAGCTGCAACAGGACATGTTCGTCGAGATGCACCCGAGGGATGCCAACAACCTGGGCGTGCGCGATGGCGCAGATGTCTGGGTCGAAGGGCCTGAGGGCGGCAAGGTCAAAGTCATGGCCATGGTGACCGAACGCGTGGGCGAAGGCGTGGCCTTCATGCCGTTCCACTTCGGCGGTCATTTCCAGGGCGAGGACCAGAGGTCGAAATACCCAGAGGGGGCAGACCCCTATGTCTTGGGTGAATCGACCAACACGGCCCAGACCTACGGCTACGATTCCGTGACGCAGATGCAGGAGACGAAAGCGACTCTCTGCAAGATTTCAGCAGCGTAAGCGAGGAGATAAGAGAATGGCAGCAAGAGCAAAATTTCTCTGCGACGCCGAGCGCTGCATTGAATGCAACGCCTGTGTCACAGCCTGTAAGAACGAGCATGAGGTGCCCTGGGGCATCAACCGCCGCCGGGTGGTGACCATCAATGATGGCTCGCCGGGCGAACGGTCGATCTCGGTCGCCTGTATGCATTGTTCGGACGCGCCCTGTATGGCGGTGTGCCCGGTCGACTGCTTCTATCAGAACGAAGAAGGCGTCGTCCTGCACTCCAAGGACCTGTGCATCGGCTGCGGCTACTGCTTCTACGCGTGCCCCTTCGGCGCGCCGCAGTTCCCGCAGGCGGGCAATTTCGGGTCCCGCGGCAAGATGGACAAGTGCACCTTCTGCGCCGGTGGCCCCGAAGAGACACATTCCACCGCCGAATTCGCCAAGTACGGCCGCAACCGGATCGCCGAGGGCAAACTGCCCATCTGCGCCGAGATGTGTTCCACCAAAGCGCTGCTTGCAGGTGATGGCGACGTTGTGTCCGCCATCTACCGGGAACGTGTCGTGGCCCGGGGCTTCGGCTCGGGTGCATGGGGCTGGGGCTCTGCCTACGGCAACCAAGGCGGCTGACCGCAAACACACATCCGCCCGGCGTCCGCGCCGGGCGGAGCCTTAGGTTAACGCTGCATATGCGATCAGCATGGTCCACGGCAGCGCAAACATCACCCAAACCGCGCGGAACGGATGCTCTTCGACATCGATCACAAAACGGATGAGGCGCAAAAGCGGGGCGAACAAGACAGCCAAGCGGATGCCCAGAACACCCGCGAAGAAGACCCAAATCCAAATCGACGTGGCATAGGTCGACAAGGTCATCGAAATCATCGCCGGGTCCGTTGGACCCAGGGGCGGGGCGCGGCCGATCAAAAGGGCCAGGGCATTGCCAAGCCCGGTCAAAGCGATGGCCAAGCCTTCCTCCAAGATGGGCAGAACGGGCAGGCTGCGACCGGAAAACATCGTGCCAAAATAGGTCGTCAGCACCCAGAACAGCACAAACCCCAGGACCGAAATCATCGTCGTCAATATCAGGTCGACGATCACCCACACAACGTCGCGCACGGGCCCACGGCCCAGGCGCGCAAGGACATTTCGCGTCTCCACAAAGGACACATAGTCCGTGATTGTATTGAGCAGGCCCAAGAACAGACCGTTGACCCCCAGCATCGAGGCCAACAGGATTCGCAGATCAAACGCCCCCGCCGTATGGATGATATCGAAGAACGGCTCCATGGCTGGGTTGTAATCGGGGCTTTGGGGATCTTGCATCCGGGCGAAAATATCCTCGACCCCGCGCAGCATCAGGTCAAAGTCCAGGGTCAGCAGGACAAGACCGTAGATCGCCAGGAACGTCCCGAACGACACAACCGCCGTGTTCCGATACCGCAATGTCCAGATCTTGCAGCCGCCCAGCGTCCGTTGACGCGCGGCGAACGTGCGATCCACGTAGCGCTTGAAACTGACATTGAAGCGCCGTCGCACTGTGGCGTTGCGGGTGGACAAGATCGTTTGCCGCAGCCAATCCGCGCTGCGCTCCGACAGAAAATCCTGCGCCGGAACGATCATCCGGTAAGACAGAACCAAGCCGGCGACCCACCAGGTCAGCCAATTGCTGGCAAAGTATTTAGCAAGCTCGACCATGGAAATACACTGAAAGTAACGGGGCGAGCTTATCAGGAAATGACGGGTGCAGCGACCCTTGGCTGCCAGCAACTGGCGGCATCTTGCGCACCCAGACGACACATTCTCGCGGAATAGCGGAGGAAGCTGTGCGATGAAGTCCCTTATACGCATCTGGACACTGTGCCTTGGGCTGGTGCTGATGGTGCCCGTGGCCGTCCATGGGCAACAGGCCGAGGCCCCCATTGATCGCTCCGCCACCGGCGGGGCGCAGACCCTCGAAGACATCTTGGCCCGCCAACGCGGTGAGACGGTCGAAAGCGACTTCCGCCGCCAGTTCGGCGACCCGGACAGCGCCGCCGCCATGGCAGAACAACTGGGCACTCTGGGGGGGGCCTCTGACCCTGACCTTTGGCGTGCCCTCCGCTTCGACGAGGCGAATATCAGTGTCAGCGCGGGTGGCGATGTCGCCAAAGTCCTGATCCAAGATGGCGGCATGGCGTGGTACGAATTCCGCCAAGGCCCCCTGGCCACCTATGGCGGCCTGCTGTTGCTGGGCACGATTGGCCTTCTGGCGCTGTTCTTCTTGCTGCGTGGACGCGTCAAGATCGACGGAGAAAAAGCGGGCCGCACCGTCACCCGGTTCCAGTTCATCGAACGCGCGGCCCATTGGATGCTGGCCGGGTCCTTCCTTCTGCTTGGGGTCACGGGCCTGTTCGTGAAATACGGGCGGGACTTCATCGCGCCTTATCTGGGGGCAGAGTTCAACTCGACCCTGCTGATCGGTTCCAAGTTCATCCACAACAACGTGTCCTGGGCGTTCATGCTGGCCCTGGTCGTGATCTTCTTCATGTGGGTCTGGCACAACATCCCGAACCGCACCGACATCACCTGGTTCGCCCAGGCGGGTGGCATCGTCGGCTCCAAACACCCGCCGGCAAAGAAATTCAACGCCGGGCAAAAGATCATCTTCTGGTCCGTTATCCTTTTGGGCGGCTCGATCTCCCTTTCGGGCCTGTCCCTTCTGTTCCCGTTCGAATTGCCGATGTTTGCCAAAACCTTCGCGGCGCTCAATCAGATCGGCATTCCCGGATTGATCGGGATGGATCCGTTGCCCACCGCCCTCGCCCCGCAGGAGGAGATGCAGCTGGCGCAAGCCTGGCACGCCATCGTCAGCTTTGTCCTGATGGCCATCATCATCGCCCATATCTACATCGGCTCTGTCGGGATGGAGGGGGCCTATGACGCCATGGGCTCCGGCGAGGTGGACGAGGCTTGGGCCCATCAGCACCACTCCCTTTGGCTGGACGAGCTGAAGGAGAAGGAGGGGGCCACCGCCAACGGCCAGGCCACCCCGGCGGAGTAGGCGATGGCCTGGGGAAGACGGGCTTGGGTGGTGGCGCTTCTGCTGGGCAGTGGCGCCGCGGCCGACGGGTTCACGACCTACAAGGGCCATGGCGGTCCCATCATGGCCTTGGCTGTCTCCCCGTCTGGGCAATTGGCCAGCGCGTCCTTCGATAACTCGGTGGGTCTGTGGTCCGATGGCGCGCCCACCTGGTTGGAGGGACATGCCGCCGCCGTCACCACGTTGGCCTGGGGCGCCGATGGGCGCCTTTGGTCCGGCGGGGATGATTTCGCCCTGCGGGTCTGGGGCGACGCTGCGGCGCAGGTCGGCACCCACCAGAACAAAGTCACCAGCATCGCGCCCTTGCCCGACGGCACCGGTGTCCTGACCGGATCCTGGGACGGGACGCTGCGCCTTTGGCCAGATCGCGGCGCGCCGCAGACATGGCCCTCCCCCGGCTCGGGCGTGAACGCCGTGGCCCTGACTCCGCAGGCCGATGCGGCCATCGTCGCCACCTCCGGTGGGAAGCTTTGGCGCTACGAAAGGGGCGACCCGGTCAAACGCCTGCCCCTGGCGGATCACGGCTTTGGGGTGAACCGCGTGGCCTTGGGCGATGGCTGGGTGGCCTATGGCGCCGTCGACGGGGTGACCCGCGTGGTGGATGCCGTCACCGGGACGGCCCTGGCCGATTTCACCCTGGAACGCCGCCCCATCCTGGCCATGGCCCACCACGCTGACACGGGCCAATTGGCCGTGGGCGATGGCGATGGCTACATCATGATGATCGACACCCAGAATTGGCAGATCACCCGCGATTTCCGCGCCGCGCGCGAAGGGCCGGTCTGGGCGCTGGCCTTCTCCCTGGACGGGTCGGTCATCCATGCGGGCGGGCTGGACGACACGATCTATGCCTGGCCGGTGGCCCTGTTGGATGCCTATGACCCTGCCATCGACGGCAATCAAAGCTTCCTGCGTCCGCCCGAAGAAATGTCCAATGGTGAACGGCAATTCATGCGCAAATGCTCCATCTGCCACGCGCTCGACCCCGGCCCGTCGCGCAAGGCGGGACCCACACTGCACAACGTGTTCGGGCGACAGGCCGGCACGGTCCCCGGCTACAGCTATTCCGACCTTCTGGCCAGTTCCGACATCATCTGGACGGCTCAGACCATAGACGCGCTTTTCGATCTGGGGCCGGACCATTACATCCCTGGGTCAAAGATGCCGATGCAAGTGATTGCCAAGGCGCAGGATCGTACCGATCTGATCGCGTTCCTCAGGCAAGCCACATCCGAGGAGGATACCCAATGAAAGCAATGCTCACCGGCTTTGCCCTGATGGCGGTCATTGGATTGGCCGGCTGGTACGGTTTGGGCCAAGCGGGCTTTTCGGCCGAAGCCGTGAACTCCGGCACCAACGTCCGCCTGGACTGACCATGGCCGTTGCATCCCCCTTGAACGACCAAGCTGGCGTGCCCGGCCTTAGCCCGACCTTGGCGGGGGCGTCCGTTCTGGTGGTCGATGATGAACCGGGGATGCGCCATTTCCTGACCAAGATGCTGGGCCCGCGGGTCAAACGGCTGGAGGCGGCGTCCAACCCGGCGGAGGCGACGCACCTGCTGGAACAGGGGCATTTCGATCTGGTCATCTTGGACAATGTCATGCCTGGGACCACGGGCCTGGCGTGGCTGACCGATCAACGCCGCCGCGGTATTTTTGCCGATGTCATCATGATCACCGCCTATGCGGACCTGCAAACCGCCATCACCGCGCTTCGGGCAGGGGTCAGTGACTTCGTGCTGAAACCCTTCCGCGCGAACCAACTGCTGGGCGCGGTGGAACGGACATTGGACCGCAGCTTCCTGCGTCGCGACAACACCCTTCTCCGCCGCGAACTAAGCGGTGGTATCGCGGGTGGCCCTATGCTGGGCACGTCCATGCCCATGGATGTGGTCCGCCGGATGCTGGCCAAACTGGCCCCTTTGCCCACACCTGTCCTGTTCACTGGCGAAAGCGGCACTGGCAAAGAACTGGCTGCCCGCCACCTTCACGCGCAATCGGACCGGGCCGAACGATCGTTCCTGCCGGTCAACTGCGCCGCCATCGCGCCTGATAACGTGGCCGCCGAACTGTTTGGTGTGGTCGATGACGACAACCAACTAAAGCCCGGTCTTCTGCTGCTGGCCGATGGCGGCACGCTGTTCCTGGACGAGGTGGCGCAGATGCCCCTGCCGACCCAAGCTGCCCTGCTGCGCGTGTTGGAGGATCAGCGCGTCCGCCCGGTGGGCGCGGAACGGGAAATCCCCCTGGACCTCCGCTTTCTATTTGCCACGAATGAAGACCCGGACGAGGCGATGAAGCAGGGCCGCTTGCGCCCCGATCTTTATCACCGGATGAATGTCGTCCGGGTAAATATGCCAACCCTTTGGAACCGCGCCGATGATATTGTGGAATTGGCGACCCACTTCATGGCACAGTTTTCCGAGGCGATGGCGATGCCGCCCCTTGCCCTTGACGCGGATACCCTTCTGAAATTGCGCCGCTATGAATGGCCGGGCAATGTCCGGGAATTGCGCAATCTGATCGAACGGTCCGTCATTCTGGGCGCGTTTCCCGAAGAATTCTCCGGTCAGCCCAATGGGACCAGCGGCGACCGCGCGGTGGAAGATTTGGACCTGGTCGTACAACGCCACATCCTGCATATTTTGGATCAAACCGGTGGAAACCGCGCCGAAGCCGCCCGTCGGCTTGGGGTTTCACGCAAAACCATTGATCGCAAACTCGCCACCTGGACCGGCGTCGGAGAGGTCAGTCCAGACCCCGCCGGATAACGCCAACGGCGCATCTCCGCTCCGCGCCATGCGAATTGCGATTAACCTCACTTGAGCCCGGGTTTATCATCGCCTGTGCCAATGACTTACTAGGATCAAGGTGAAATCAGGACCGTCCCCGAAAATTCCGAAATCCGTCGCCTGTTTCGCATCATTCAGATCACCCGTCATTTTATCAATTGGCGGACACTTTGATGCCATATTCTTGAGGAATGTCAGGCTATGGACAGATCACAAGAATGTGCCTATCGCTGAGGCTGAATTGACCGACCATCTTCGCATACCCATGCCCGTGCCCCCCTTGGGCACCCATGTCGTTGCCGAGTTTTACGGCGCGCAACGTCTTTTTGACCACAAGGCCGGGGGGGAGGCGCTGCGCCGTGCCGCAGAAGCGGCGGGGGCCACCGTTCTGGGTGTCCATGCCCATGATTTCGGGGACCGCGCAGGGTTTACGGGGGTCGCGGTCTTGGCGGAAAGTCATATCTCCGTCCATACGTGGCCGGAACATGACTACGCTGCGATCGACATCTTCATGTGCGGCGATGCCAAACCCCATCAAAGCCTTGATGCCCTTGCCCAGTTTTTCATGCCGACGCGACAGACGGTGAAAACCATCGCGCGGGGCCAAGTGGATGCGTTCCATGCCATTGCCGTCCCCAGTTGACCCTGCGCCGCTTTGCTCCGGTCACGCTGCTGCTGTTGTTGGGCGCGGTGGCCGCCTTTGTGGTGCTGGGGCCTGCGACAAATCCGGGCCTCTACCGGACGCTTCCGCAGCATTTGGTCGGCGTGGCACAGCATGGCACACTCAGCCATCTGGCCCTCAACATGGCGCTGATCGGCTTCGCCGGTCCCACGGTGGAAGGGCGGATCGGCTCTGCCAGAACGGCAGTTTTGGTGACGTTGACCGCACTTGCTGCCACGGCGTTGGAATTGGTCCTCGGGGGGCCGGGCTTCGTGGGGCTTTCGGGCGTGGCATACGCCCTGGTGGCCTGCGCCATCGTGGCCGGCATATCCCCGCGACACCACAGGATCGCGGCGCTTTTGATTGCGGCCGTCATCGCGGCGGAATGGCTCGTGCTGCGCGACAGCGTGGCCGTCTATGCCCACGCAACGGGCGCGGCCCTGGGGTTGGGGGCGTTCATGTTCGCTAACCTGTTCGGCCCCAAAGGCCCCCGGCTGAAGCCGATGGAATGGTCCCATGTCAGTCAAGTCATCGCGATCATCGAGGAAACCGACGAAGACGACGCCGCCGAGGCGGAGAAGACGTTCCTCGATACCGGGTATGAGAACATGTTCGTCCTGATGGACGGTCGCACGCTCATGGGCGTCACCGGTTACGGCGTCGATCCCGATGCCCCCGATCTGGCCTGGCTGTCCTGGACGTACCTGGCCCAGGCATTTCACGGCCAAGGCCATGGTCGCACCCTCATTAACGATCTGTTGGGCATGTTGGCCAAACAGGGCGTGCGCAAGATCTTTATCGAGACGTCAGACTACGCCGAAGATGGCGTCTGCATCTATGAAAACGCCCACCGCCTCTACGAAGATTTCGGCGCCGCTTTGGAATTGACCGTCCCCGACTACCACGCGGCGGGCGAAGCCAAACTGGTCTACGGCCTGCTGAACCCAGAATACCCCGACATGCCCACGCCCGAATTCGGCGACAAGACTGGCGCTGCCCTGATGGGTTTGGACGTCGCGCCCGAAACCGAAGACGTCGCCAGCATCCGTTGGGAAGAAATTCCCGAAGGTCTCACCGGCCTCGACATCACCCTATCCCAAGCACGGGAGCGCGGCTTCAGGTTGGCCGTCCTCGCCCTCCCACAAGATTTGTCCGACGCCAACGCAGAGGCATTGGGCAAGAACTTCCGCCACGTTGGCCAATTGGCGGAGTATTACGGGCCGGATTTCGGCCAGGAATGGTGGGTCGCCCCCCTCGCGACATCTGCCTGAACCCTCACTTACGGAACGACATATCATGTTGAACAAAGTCAAACTTCTCGCAGGCGTCGGCCTGATCGGCTTCCTCGCCTACAGCTATTTCGGCGGCACCGGTGGCGAACAGACGGCCGATCTGGGCCAGGTCCTGGACCGCACGGAATGGGCCATCCAAACCTACCAGGGCCACCTGGATGAAAACGGCGTCACCGAAGTTACGGGCGACAATTTCCAAGAATTCACGGGCCTCATGGTCGCCGTGCTCAACAATGAACCGCGCTTTTACGACAAGCCCCTTGGCCTGGAAATTCAGAACGACGCGACGTTCCTGGGCTTCGCCGACGCCAATGTGAACGGCGTCAAGGACAGCGGCGAAGGCGATGTTTTTACCGTCGAGATCGATGAAGAAAACCGACGCCTGATCGCCACCGACATGTCGGGCAATTCCTCGGGCCTGCGCTTCTCCGGGACGGGCTTTCTCGCAGGGGCCATGATCGGGTCGCTCCTCAGCCGTCAGCGCGCGGCAGGGGTCTCTAAGGCCAGCTTCAACAACCGCACTGTCACGCCCCGCAGCAATTATCGCGCGCCGTCGTCGGCCCGCTCTGGCGGATTGCGCGCCGGCAAGTAAAATCACCAACGAGGGGCCCGCAAAAGGGCCCCCACCACCCTCCGAGGTGGGGCTGCAATGACCGATCAAACTGTGCCGGGGCGCTATGTGGCGCTGTCCCAACGGGATGCCGCTGTTCTCTTGGGCTCCATCTTTGCGGTGGCCCTTTGCGGCATCGTCTATGAGCTGATCATCGGCACGGTGTCCAGCTACCTGCTGGGCAATTCCGTCTATCAATTCTCGCTCACCATCGGGTTCTTCATGTTTGCCATGGGCATCGGGTCCTACGTGTCCCGTTTCCTTGAGGGCAACTTGATCCAGTGGTTCATCCGGATCGAACTTTTGCTCGCCATCATCGGCGGGCTCTGCTCCATCTCGCTGTTCATGCTGTTCCCGTTTGCGCCCTGGCTCTACCAGGTGGGGAAGTTCACCTTCATCTCCTCCATCGGGTTCCTGGTTGGCCTGGAAATCCCCATTCTGACCCGCGTCCTGTCGGAACGTTCCACCACGCGAGAATCCATCGCCGACGTTCTATCGCTGGACTATATCGGCGCACTCGGCGGGTCGGTCCTGTTCCCCATGCTGCTGCTGCCCTCGCTGGGCCTGATCACGTCGTCCTTCGCCATCGGGTTGACCAACGCCGCAGTGGCTTTGGTCAGCGTCATCTGGCTGCGCGACCACTTGGATGCCCCGCGCCGCATGCTGGCCTATGTGGGTGCCACGGTGTTTGCCCTGTTCGCCCTGACCCTGCTGGCCAGTCGCATCACCGCCTATGCCCAGGATCACCTTTATTTCGATCAGATCGTCTGGCGAAAGCAGTCGCAATATCAATCCCTTGTGGTCACAAACACCTGGCGCAGCGATGACGTGCGCCTGTTCATCGACGGTCATCTCCAATTCTCCGAGGTGGATGAATACCGCTATCATGAGGCGCTGGTGCATCCCGTCATGGCTTGGGGCGCAACCTCACCGAAACGCGTGTTGATCCTGGGCGGCGGCGACGGCCTCGCCGTGCGAGAGGTGCTGCGCCACCCCACCGTCGCTCAGATCGACCTGGTGGACCTGGACCCCGCCATGACCGACCTCGGCGAAGGGTTCGCGCCCATCGTCCGCCTCAACGGGGACGCCATGTCCAGCGATATCCTGACGGTCCATAACGACGATGCGTTCTCCTTCGTGAAGGACACGCCCATCACCTATGACCGCATCATCATAGACTTCCCCGACCCCCATAACGAGGCGCTGTCCAAGCTTTACTCGGTGGAATTCTACGCCATGGTGGACCGCATCCTGGCCCCAGGTGGCGCCCTGGTCACGCAGTCCAGTTCCCCCTTCTTCGCGACCGAGACCTATTGGACGATCCACGACACCCTGGCAGAGATCTTTCCACAGATCGTGCCCTACAACCTGTCGGTCCCGTCCTTTGGCATCTGGGGGTTCAACTTGGCCAGCAAGTCCACGGACGCCGACCTTGGCCCCCTCCCAGACGGCCTGCGCTACCTGACCGCGGACACGTTCGCCGCCGCGCGCGTCTTTTCGAACGATCTGACATCGAAGACCGACATCCAGACGAACTCCATCTTCAACCCCACCATCTACCGCGCCTATGCGCGGGATGTGCGTCAGTAATCAGTCACCGGCCCCGTCCGCCTCAGAAAGGGGCCGTTGGATGGCGATGAAATGGGTGATGGCCCCCGCCTCATCCCGGATCGGCCGCATCTCGCATTCATGGACAAAGGTGGACCGGTCCTTGCGATAGTTCGTGATGCGGATCGTGCCGGGCTGCCCTGCCTCCATCAACTGCCGGAAGGCGTCCACGGCCTCCGGCTCGGTCTTGGGACCATGCAGAAACGATAGGTTCCGGCCCACGGCCTCTGCGCTGTCATAGCCGGTATGGGCCTTGAACGCGTCCGACACATAGACAACCGGCGCCCCGGGCCCGGCCAGGCATATCACCGCCGAATGCTCGTGTGCCGCCTCCCGCGTCTCCGGTTCCAGTCGGCTGTCCACAAAGTCGGTATAGGGGTTGGACCTCATCGAACCCCCTCCCTGGCGGACTTTTTCTGCGCCTCCACAATGGCTTCGACCAACTGCACCAGGCGCAGCTTCTCGCCCACATCGCTCAGCTTGACGAAAGAACTGACCAGCCGCGCCAACAGATCCGCTTCGCTGGCCATCCGGTCCTCGGACGCGGGCCGCGACACCTCCGGGGCCTCCACGGGCAGAAAGGCGTTCACATGGACCCCGTAATGATCGGCCAGGGCCATCAGATAGGTCAGATTGCACTTGGACTGGGCGTCCTCATACTTCTGGTATTGTTGCGGACTGACCTCGATGATCCGGGCGGCCTGCGCTTGCGTCAGCCCCCGCTCCTGACGCAAGGCGCGCAATCTCTGCCCCACATGGACATAGACATCGGGCGGGCTGGCTGGGTGAAGCGAGACGATCTGCTGGGGCATGGTCGGGTCCTTGGGTCTTCCGGTCTGGCCCGCATCGTAACATGGCCTTTCGCCCAAACCGGCAGCCCGCCCACCAAAATTCGCGCGTCTGTTGCGCCCAGGCCCAATTTCCTCGGAATCCGGGCCATATCCCCGGAAACGATGGGTCCGATCATCATAAACTGATCTTTGCCCCGCCACAGAAACGCCCGCATCGTGGTTAATCCTCAAAAATTGAGTGCTGTACCACAATTTGTAAGGGTATCGAGGTGGACCGGTTGGACAAGGTGAAATCACATGATGGCTATGCAGACGAACTGCCCGCGGGCACGCCCCTCTTGCACGGGCAGTACAAGGTCAGCGGCTATCTGAATTCCGGCGGGTTCGGCATCACGTATCTGGCGACCGATAGTCTGGATCGCACGGTGGTCATCAAGGAATGCTTCCCGGATGCGTTCTGCCGCCGCAGCAATCTGATCGTGCAGGCCCGCTCCCGCTCCCACTCGGCGGAATTGAAGGCCGTCGTCGGCCTGTTCCTCAAAGAAGCGCGCAGCCTGTCGAAGCTGACCCACCCCAATATCGTCGGCGTCCACCAGGTGTTCGAAGACAATGAAACGGCTTACATGGCGCTCGATTTCGTCGAAGGCCACGACCTGCTGCAACTGATCGAAAAGCCCGCGATGGCGCTGACCCCCGATCAGATCGTCACCCTGTTGGAAAAGCTGTTGGATGCAATCGGGTTCGTCCACCGCGCGGGCATCCTGCACCGCGACATTTCCCCCGACAACATCATCGTCAAGAACGACCTGAACCCTGTCCTGATCGACTTCGGCGCGGCCCGCGAAAAAGCGACCCAAGCGACCCAGGCCCTGTCGGCCCTGCGTGTGGTCAAAGACGGCTACTCTCCTCAGGAATTCTACCTCGCCGGCAGTGACCAGGGCCCGTCCAGCGACCTTTATTCCCTGGCCGCGACGTTCTATCACCTGATCACCGGACAATTGCCGCCCGACAGCCAGGTGCGCTTGTCCGCCTTCGTCGCCAAAGAGCCCGACCCCTACATCCCCCTCGCCACCATGACCGACGCCTATGACGACGCCTTCTGCAGGGCGCTGGATCAGGCCATGTCGATCCTGCCCAAGGACCGCGTCCAAACCGCCGAGGCGTGGAAGACCATGATCGCCGGGGCGCCGCCCGTGGCCGAATTCGTGGCCCCGGCCAAGCCCAAGTCGCGCCGTGTGACCCGCGCCCGGTCCAAAGTGGCGCCAAAGACGAAACCCAGGCCGAAGGCCACGGCTGGCCCGAACCGGCTGGCCGCCGTCATGGTCATCGGCGCCCTTGGCATCTTGCTCAGCAGCGCACTGTTCTACCGGACGGGCCCCGATGCGACAGGCACACAGGTCGCGGTCGCCACGCCTCAGACGGTCGCGCCGATCCCCGCGCCTGCCGCCATCGAAGACGTCGTCGCCGCCCCCGCACCCGACGCGGTGCCCGCGGCCGCCGCGCCTTTGCCTCCGGCGGAACTGCGCACCACGACAGAGGAGGTGAAGGCCGCGCAAATCCCCTTGCCTGCGCCCGAACCGTCCCCCGCGCCCGAACAGACGGTCTTTGCCGATGGCCGGGTGACCGTCACATGGTTCCTGGATCTGCCCTTCACTGTGGCCGATGACGCCACCATCGCCAGCGTCACCAAGGACGCGCCCTCCTGGCTGACCGTCGGCATGACGGTCGAGGCTGTGAACGGCACCGCCACCGCCACCGCGCAGGCCATCGACGCCGCCATCACCGCCCTGGACCTAGCCTACGGCGCCCCCTCCGGCGCGGTCGACATCCGCGTGGCCAACGCCCAAGACGGGACCACGATCAATGGCACGATCACCGCGCCCCTGATCCATGAAACCACCCTGGATGACGGCTTGCGCTTCGCATCCCAGGTGACCGATGACGGTTGGACAACTGCGGTCGCGGCCCTTCCGGCCACCTCCGATGGCAGCCTTCTGATCGGCGACCACCTGGTCGCGTTGATGGGCGCGGCAGAACCGTCCACCGACAGCCTTGCCCTGGCCCGCAGCCTTGCCACCCTGCTCGATGAGGGCGCCCCCCTCCTGCAATTCGCCGTCCGCCGCGACGACAGCGTCTGGGTGGGACGGGTCGCCCTGTCCGATGACGGGGCCTGATCGGACTGGCAAAGAAACACGTTAAACCACAGATAAGACAAGGAAGAACCCATGTGGCGCGCGTCCAAATCCCGCTTTGATGTGGCGACCAATGTCGACCAAGGCAGCCGACCCTACCAGCAGGACGCCCTGCTGGCGAATTTCCCCACCGGCGAAGACTGGGGCATCGGCATCCTGGCCGATGGCATGGGCGGACACGCCTCGGGCGATGTGGCCAGCGGGATCGTCGTGGGCCAAACCTTCGCGGAACTGCGGTCCCGCCTGTCTGATTGCACCAGCGTCCCGGCCCGGGCGCCTCAAACCCTGCGTGCCGCCGTGAACGCGGCCAACGCCGCCGTGGACCGTCGCGCGACCGGCGATGCGACGCTCAAGGGCATGGGCTCCACGGTGGTGGCGTGCATGGCCATGGGCCCCGATCTGTACTGGGCGTCCGTGGGCGACAGCCTGCTGTTGCTGTGCCGCGAAGGCAATCTGCTGCGCTTGAACGAAGATCACTCCATGGCGCCGCAGATCGACGCCATGGTGGCCTCGGGCATGCTGTCCCAAGATTTCGGCGCCAACCACCCTGACCGGCATCAGCTGACCTCTGCCGTTTGTGGCGACGCGCTGGTGCGCGTGGACTGCCCGGATGCGCCGTTCAAACTGCGCACGGGCGACGTTCTTGTGGTGGCCAGCGACGGCCTGCAAACCCTGCCCGACGATGTGATCGGCAAAACCGTTTACCGCCTGCGCCGCAAGGCCAGCGCCGACATTGCCGACGCCCTCGTGCGTGCCGTGGGCGAACGCAATGACCCGCGCCAAGACAATCTGGCCGTCATGGTGATCAAGGTCGCATCTGACGCGCCGGTCGCGTCCAAACCGGCCCGCCCCGTGCCCGAGGAGGCCGCCCTAAACGTCGTCGCCTTGGCCGAGGCGAACTGGCAGGAAGTGACGCCTGCGCCAAGCAGCCCGGCCCAGGGTCCCACCACCGCCACGACCCCGGCCCCACAGCACAGCGCCAAACCTGCCAGCACAGAGATCGAGGTTGAGGCGGCGCCGGACATTTTGGCCCGCGCGCTGTCCCTTTAGCTGCGCGGACAGGGCAGGGCGGCGCAGGCGTGGCCCGCCGCCAGTTTCCGCGCGCCCCGTTTTCCGGGTGCGCGACAAAGCCCCTCAAATCCTGAGCGAACACCATCAAAAATCGAGAATAATCTCAAAGAAGCTGCGACCATTCCGCGATTTCGCCACGTTTTTCTTCTTAATTGAGAACAATCGAAACAAACATCGTGAGCACAGCCAAAAATGATCGTTTACTCGCACCGTTTCAATGGCGTTCTCCAGCAAATGGTCGTCGAACTTGGCCTCGACGTGATCATCTCGGACGAGAAATCAGCCGTCTCCCTCGTGGATAACGAAGCCATGCTGACGGATGTGGCCAATGGCCTGAATGTTGACGTGAAGAAACTGGCCACGCCCGAGGGCAATGTCCTCTTCAAGTTTCAGCGGCGGGCCTAATGGCAACCTCCCCCGACACTGACGCCACGGTCCGGCCCCGCGCCGGAATGCCGCTTGCGCGGGCCCAGCGGATCTCTGCTCGGGCCGACACGACGCGCAGCACGCGAAGCCGCCCGCTGATCGGGTTGGCCCTGGTGGGTGCCGGTGCGGTGACCGCGATCCTGTTCGCCGCCGACCCTGCGCCGGACCAGCCCGCCATGGCCGGTTCCGCGCCGGTTGCGTCGGCCCCAGCCGCGGCCCCACCGTCGGAGGAGGGTGTCCCAACCCAAGTGGTCGAAACGGCCGCTGTTCCCGCACGGCCCCGCACCCGCGCCCTGGTCGTGCCCTGCGTCTACGATATCGAGCAAAGCTTTGAGGCGCTGCACCTGTTGGCGGCCCAGTCCCCCGACTGGGACATTCGCCGCGATGGCATCGCCACTCTGATGCAGCACGCCGTCGATTGCGGCGCGGCCAGTTTGAACGTCACCGGCAGTCTGGAACTTGCCATGACCGACATCGCTGACCTGCGCATCCGCTGGGACCGGAAGGCCGCGCGCCTGGATCTTGCTGTCATCGATGGCACCGACATCACCGCCGAGATGGCCGTCTTTTCTGACGATGGCCGCCCGATCGAACTTGTCTTGCGCTAGAAGGAGGCATTGTGAATGGAAATCCTCGCTGAACTAAGGGCGTTGCAAGACCCGGCCCTGCGGCTTCTGGATCGCGTGATCGGGGTGGAATTGCCGATCCCCGATGTGGCTTTGATCTGCGCCTTCGCGTTGTTGCTGGTCGCCGTCAACCTGTCGCAGCGGTCCACCGCCAAGGACATCCGCGCCGACGTGGAGGCGATCTATCAAGCCGAATTGCTGACAGCCAATCGCCGCGCCCAACAGGCCAAGGGTGAGTTGACCAAGGCCAAGATGGAAATTGAGCGCGAGCGGCAGAAACGCCGTCGCGACGCCCATGGCGAACACAGACGCAGCCGCCAGGCCACGTCCACAGTCGTCGATTTGCCGAAACCGGCAGCAACGCTTGCCTGAACGACCCCAACCCATAGCGAACCGGGAACCTGAAAAATGAACCTTACACGCCTTGTCTACTACAGCCAGCGCAACCCTTCCCTCAGCCTCAACATGGAGGAGCTTTTGGGGGTGTGCCAACGCAACAACGCGGCCATGAACGTGACCGGCATCCTGCACTATAACGGGAACTACTTCCTGCAGGTCCTGGAAGGCGGACGCGCCGAAGTCAGCGCCATCTACCACCGCATCGCCGCCGACCCGCGCCACGTGAACATCATCCTGATGTCCTGCACCGACGTGCGCGAACGCATCTTCCCCACCTGGTCCATGGGCCTGCATGAAGGGATGGGCGATGAGACGCGCAAGATCTTCCTGCGCTACTTCCCGTCCAACAACGTCAACCCCGAAGCCGTAAGCGTCGACAGCTTGCTGGACTTCCTGCAGGACGTGTCCGCCGAACTGGCGTAAACGTCCACCCCGCCCACCGGTCCCGGCAAAGGGTCCGGGTCGGCGGGTGAATCGCGCTTTGGGTTGCCCGGTTGCGGGGGTGCGGACACGCATCCCCCGCGCCTGTTTTGCGGCCAAGTTCCCGTGCTTCGCCGGGATTTCGCACAAAGAAATAAAGGGTTAAGGGGCGTTTCCCCGCGGGGAAATCAGCCGCCCGCCAGGTGTCGAAGAAAGGCCAGAACCGCGCCCTCCAGCCGCGCGGGGTCTGTGGTTCGAAAATTCTGCGGCGCCCTGATTTCGCAGGTTGTCCGGGTCACACGGCATGTTACGCCTTCGGCACCCGGTTGGGACAGGGCGATGACCTCGGCGGGCTTGAGAGGCGGGCGCCGACGCTTGGCGGGTTTGGCAGGGCGATGCGCGTCCAGGAAGGTGCGCAACGCTGCCACGTGTTCGGCGCCGTCAATGGTCTGCAATTGGGCGCGCAAATCCGTGGCGGCATCGGCGTCCGTGTCCAACACGTCCAACACGCTAAGCCCAAGCGCACGGGGAATGTCCTGCGGCCGTGCCAACGCGCCCTGCAGATGGTCCAGCAATTGGGCAAACCGCCGGATGTAGCTGCGCTTTTGCGGGCTGGCAGAGGCGAAAAGGATGCGCACCGCGTCATCCACGGATGTGCACCCATCCACGCCGCCTGCGGCATAGCCACGGGCCAGGGTCGCCATCTCGGCGAAGCTGACATCCGTGCGGATCAGGTTTTCATCCACCATCCGCCGATAAAGGGCGGCATCCGTTTGCCCGGCAGGCAGGACGCCTGCGGGGATCTGCGCCCAACGGGCCTCCCCCGTCTCCGCCAGCAGGTCCCGGAACGCCGTTAGGCGGCGAAACCCTTGGACCAATTCGTAGGTCCCCTTGACGGATTGCGCGACCCGGATCGGGTTCGACAGGCCCACCTCCCGCAGGGATGTCTTCAGTTCCGTCAAGGCAATATCGTCGGCAGGGGCCCGATCCCGTTGCAGCCTGGCCGTCTGAATGGCGACTACGGGGATCAGATCGACGATCAGGCCAAGGCCGGTCAGGCGCAAATACTCCTCGGCTAGGGGGTCTTGGGGCGTGGGCGCGGGGCGCTGTCCCAGGGCCGCGCCAACTCGGCGTTTGGGCCGGACGGATTTCGGAACCAGTCCCACGGGGATGTCGCCCAGGGGAAGCGATGTGTCAGACGGACGATGCGAACGGCCCATGATGGCCTCCTGTTCTATGCGTGATGTGCGGGGTCGCCGACTCAACCCCAGAGCAGACGCTGCGCCAAGGGGTCGCCTGCGATTTGCGTGAAACGGGCATCGGCGCTAGCCTTCCGCAAAACCACTGCGGAGGAACCGGTGACATCCGTCCGATTGCGCCTTCTGGTGCTGGCCCTGGCGCCTTTGGTCTTGCTGCTGCCGTTTCTGCTGTGGCTGGGCATGACCCGTTGGACGGCGGATTATGACGAGTTGCTGATCGCCAAGGTCGAAAGCGATTTGCGCATCGCCGAGCAGGATTTGCGCCGCATCCTGACCAGCGCGGGCAACGACCTGGCCGCCGTCGCCGAAAGCGCGACCTTCGCCAATGTGTCGGACCGGGAAGGGGCGCTGACCTCGTACCTGGCCGGGCGGAAAGAGGCGTTGGGCTTGGACTTCCTCTACTACCTGCCCGCGGTCGCCGCGGCAGATGCGGCGGCCCAATGGCCGGTGATCGCGCAGGGTTTGGCGGGCCAAGCGACGACACAGATCGACGTGTTCAGCGCGGCGGATTTGACGGCCCTGTCCCCCACCTTGGCAACCCTGGCGCGGGTGGCGTTGATCGACACCGAAGCCGCCGTGCCCACCGACCGCCTGGTGGAAGATCGCGGGATGGTCGTGCATTCCGCGGCCCCCGTGCGCCTGGTCGGGGCAGAAGGGGTGTTGGTCGGCGGCATCCTGTTGAACCGCAACTTGGACTTCATCGATACGATCAACGAACTGGTCTATCTGAACGCCGCCACCGGGGGGGAGTTGGGGGGGACCGCGACCCTGTTTCTGGACGACGTGCGTGTGTCCACCAATGTCCGGCTGTTCGAGGGGGAGCGCGCCCTGGGCACCCGTGTGTCGGCGGTGGTGCGGGGGGCGGTCCTGGACGAGGGGCGGACCTGGTTGAACCGCGCGTTTGTGGTGAATGACTGGTATATCTCCGGCTACTTGCCCCTGGTGGACAGTCGGGGGGACCGGGTCGGCATGCTTTATGTCGGGTTCCTAGAGGCGCCCTTTGTGGTGGCAAAACGCAGCGCGATTTGGTGGATGGTCGGCGCCTTCGCCACGGTGCTGGCCTTGTCGGTGCCCGCGTTTTTGTGGCTGGCGCGGGGCGTGTTTTCCCCGCTGGAGCGGATGACGCGGACCATGCGGCGGGTGGGTCAGGGGGACCTGTCGGCGCGCAACCGGCACCGGGGCAAGCGCGATGAGATTGGGCAAGTGGCGGACCATCTGGATCAATTGCTGGACCAGGTGCAGGACCGCGACGCCCGCCTGCGCGCCTATGCCGAGGAATTGAACAGCCGCGTTGACCAACGCACCGCCGAATTGCGCGCCGCCAATTCCAAGCTGGAGGAGACCTATCGCCAATTGGTGATGTCGGAAAAGCTGGCCTCCATCGGAGAGATCACGGCGGGGGTCGCCCATGAGATCAACAACCCGGTGGCTGTCATCCAAGGCAATGTGGATGTGATCCGCGATACGTTGGGCCCAGGGGCCCGCGAGGTGGAGACGGAATTGGACCTGGTGGACCGCCAAGTGACGCGCATCCAGGCCATCGTGGGCAAGCTTTTGACCTTTGCGCGGCCCAACGAGTTTGCGGTGTGCGACGGGACCATCGCCCTGGCCGATGTGATCGAAGACAGTCTGGTTCTGGTGGATCATGTGTTGCGCACAGGCCCGGTGGAGGTGGTGCAAAGCCTGGCCCCCGTGCCGGAGGTGAAGGGCGACGCCGGAGAGATGCAGCAAGTGGTCATCAACCTGTTGGTGAACGCGACGCAGGCCATGGCCGATGGCGGCACCGTGACCCTGACCTTGACCCAGGCCGAGCGGGATGGGCGCGCGGGGGTCGCCCTGACCGTCCGCGACACCGGGCCGGGCATCCCGGTCGAGACATTGGACACGGTGTTCGACCCGTTCTTCACCACCAAGCAGGCGGAGGGGACGGGCCTGGGTCTGTCGATTTCCCAGGCGCTGATCCAGCGGGTCGGCGGCCTGATCACGGCGTCCAACCCCGAAGGTGGGGGCGCGCAATTCGTGGTCTGGTTGCCTGCCGCAGAGCCGGGGGCCCTGGCGGCGGAGTAGGGCGTGGGGGACAGACTGTCCCGTCTGGCCGGGGCGGTCGGCCCCGGACGGGTCAGCTTGACCCGGCGCGCGCGGCTTTTGCGCTGGTATCCCCCTGTCAAACCTGCACAATCGCGCAGGACGGAGGGACGGGAGGCCGCGACCAATGGTCGATCTGTGGGACGGGTTGCGACAGGCCTTTTGGCTGATCGTCAGCCTGGATGCAGAGTTGATAGAGATTGCGCTGCGGTCCCTACAGGTCACGCTGACGGCCCTTGTTCTGGCCTGCGTGGTGGCGTTGCCTTTGGCGGCGTTGCTGGCGGTGCGGCGCTTTCGCTGGCGGCGCGCCGTGATCGCGGTGCTGAACGCGCTGATGGGGTTGCCGCCGGTGGTGGTGGGGTTGATCCTGTATGTGCTGTTGTCGCGGTCGGGGCCCCTGGGCGTATTGGGCCTGTTGTTCACGCCCACGGCCATGATCATCGCGCAGATGGTGATTGTGGTGCCTTTGGTGGCCAGTATCGCGCACCAGTCGCTGCGCGATCTTTGGCAGGAATACCACGACCTGTTGATTTCTATGAATGTCACGCAGTGGCAGAAGATGCGGACCCTGCTGTGGGATGCGCGGCGCGCCTTGTTGACGGCGGCGCTGGCCGGGTTTGGCCGCGCCATCGGCGAAGTGGGGGCCATCATGATCGTGGGGGGCAATATCGACAATGCCACCCGGGTCCTGACGACGGCCATCGCGCTGGAGACGGGGAAGGGCGATTTCGCCTTGGCGCTGGCGCTTGGGTTCGTGTTGATCCTGCTTACGATTGCGGTCAATGCGTCGATCCACATGTTGGGCCAGACCGAGCGGGAGGGGCGGTGGTGACGGCCCTGTTCCCCCTGACCGTGGACGCCGCCGAGACGCGGCGGCGCGGCAAGACGCTGGTGGGGCCAGTGTCCCTGACGTTTGACGGGTCGGGCACGGTTGTGATCTTGGGGCCGAACGGGTCGGGCAAGACGAGCCTTCTGCGCTTGCTGCATGGGACGGCGCGGTTGAACGCCGGGCGGATCGACTGGGCCTGTCCGACCGAGGATGCCCGCGCGCGGCAAGCGTTTGTGTTCCAGCGGCCCGTCATGTTGCGGCGGTCGGTGCGCGACAACCTGACCTATCCGCTTTGGGCCCATGGCGTGCCCCGGGGCGAGGCACGGCAGCGGGCCGAGGCATGGGCCGGTCGGGTCGGCCTGGCAGAGATGCTGGACCGTCCCGCGCCGGTTTTGTCCGGCGGAGAGCAACAGAAGCTGGCCCTGGCGCGTGCGTTGATTGGCGCCCCAGAGGTGCTGTTCCTGGACGAGCCTTGCGCGTCCCTGGACGGGCGGGCCATGCGAGAGATCGAGGCGATTTTGCAGGACGTGGCGGCCCAGGGGACGCGGCTGATCCTGTCGACCCATGACATGGGCCAGGCCCGGCGGCTGGCGGATCGGGTGGTTTTCCTGTTGCATGGGCGCGTCCATGAAACCGGGCCCGCCACGGCGTTTTTTGCGGGGCCGCAAACGCCGGAGGCGGGCAACTTTCTGAGGGGAGATATCGTGGAATGAGCCGGATTTTGATGGTGCTTGCCTTCGCCTGGACGTGGCCCGCGGTTGCGGCGGACCAGATGCGTCTGGCGGTGACGACGTCGTTCCATAATTCGGGCCTGGCGGATGTGCTGTTGCCGAAGATCGCGCAGGATCTGGATCTAGAGGTGCAATTGTTGGTGGTGGGCACGGGGCAGGCCATCCGACTGGGCCAGGCGGGCGATGTGGACGCCATTCTGGTGCATTCCCGCGCCGCAGAGGATGCGTTCGTGGCCGAAGGCTACGGCACGCACCGGCGAGAGATCATGTATAACGATTTTGTCTTTGTCGGCCCCGAGGAGGACCCGGCAACATTGGCGGAGGCCGTGTCCGCGACCGACAGTTTGCAGCGGATCGCCGGGGCAGAGGCACGGTTTGTCAGCCGGGGCGATGACAGCGGGACCCATAAGAAAGAGCTGAGCCTGTGGCAGGCAGCGGACTTGGACGCGGGCCAATTCGGGCGCTGGTACAACGCAGTTGGGGCCGGGATGGGCGCGGCGCTGAACACGGCGGCGGGTATGGGGGCCTATATCCTGTCGGACCGGGCCAGTTGGCTGAACTTCGGCAACAAAGACGGGATGGCCCTTTTGTTTGCGGGGGACCCGGAGTTGTTCAACCAATACGCCTATCTGCCCGTGAGCCCTGAGCGGCACGCCCATGTGAAGGCGGATCTGGCCGCGAAGTTGGAGGGGTGGCTGACCTCTGGCACGGCGCAGGCGTTGATCGACGGCTACACGATCGAGGGCGAGGCGCTGTTCGTCTTCAACGCGAACTGACAAGAAATCTCACTGTGCGCTGACACACAGAACCACGCGGCGCGATCCGTTAACCATTTGGCAATTGACGCTGGGACCCACGAAACGGGGTGGGTCGCAGCACCGTCTTGTCCAGTAGGTGCGGTTTTCGCTGGCGGGCGTGTTTGGATTTCAAACCGCGGAAGCTTTCAGTGAGGAATTTGCCATGCCAGGTGCAGCAGCCATTGTCGCCGGAGTCGGTCTTGTTTTGTCTTTGGTCGATGTGGGGTTTTCGGTTGCGGGGGAGTTCAGACCCGACCCGCTCCAAAAGGACATTGATGGGTTAAAGAACAAGCTTGATGCCCTGGACGGTCGGATCGACGACTTGGAGGACAGTCTCGACGATCTGGGGTCGGCCCTGCTGGACGAGTTCAACGTCACGCGCGGTTTGATCGTTGACCTGTCCATTGCCGAGTCGACGTCCCTGGCGCGGGGGGCGCGGGACAAGTTGTTCGAGTATCGTGCCGCTGAGACCCCGACCGAGCAGATGCGCCTGGACACCATTGAGGATGCAGAGGACGCGCTGCGCGATATCGTATCGAAAGCCGAAGCGGCCCTGAGTGAGCCGGGCGCAGTTGCGGGCTTCATCGGGCAATTGGCATCCATTATCGCGACCCGGATCGCGGTCGCCGTGGAGTTGGAAGGCGGCGCCATCGGCAAGCAGTCGATCCGCACCGCACTCGAAGATGTCAGCGGTTTTCTTCGGACGGCGCAAAGCGAGCTGTTTGCAGAGTTTGAAAGTGCATTGACCTATACCAATCTTGACCCTTGGTATGTCGATGGTCTCCCGCCATTCGGGTCCTTCCGGGTATTCATTTCCGCCAGAGGGGAGAGCCCCTATGGCGGCCAAGCCACGTCAACGAAGGTGGTCACCTTCACAAGTCTGACCGACTATGCCATCAATTTCGTCCCACGGTTTCAGGCTGCTTGGGCGGAGGCTCGTGAAGATGTCCGTCGACTGATGGTGGAGAAACCCTTCAGAGTTACATACGATCTTGACCGTTTGTCAGAAGTTGCGGACCGCCTTGACCAACTGTCCGACGGGACGGACGCTTTTGCGCCCGAGGTCGGTGGCCTGGTGGAGGGGACCGAGGGCAACGATCTGCTGCGCGGCAAGCAGGGGGACGATACGCTTAACGGGTTCGGCGACAATGACGTGATCCGGGCGGGGTCCGGCAATGATGAGATGGATGGCGGCGCGGGCAGTGACCTGTTGGAAGGCGGCGCGGGCAATGATTTGGGCCTTGGCGGTGCTGGCAACGACGGTCTTGTGGGGGAAGGCGGCAATGACACGCTGAAGGGCGGTGCCGGCAATGACCAGGTGTCGGGCGGCGAGGGGGCCGACCTGTTGCAAGGCGATGCCGGGGCCGACCTGATCGAAGGCGGCGTGGGCAATGACCGGGCCTATGGTGGCACTGGCGATGACACGATCCGCGGCGGCGACGGCAATGACCGTCTGTTCGGTGCTGGGGGCAATGACCTGATCGAAGGCGGGGCCGACAACGACCTGTTGGTGGGTGGTTTTGGGAACGACACCCTGCGCGGCGAGGATGGCATGGACACCCTGCGCGGCGGTGGCGGGCGCGACGACCTGTTCGGCGGGGCCGATGCGGATGTGTTGCTGGGCGAAGGCGGTGGCGACGCGCTATATGGCGACGGCGGCGATGACAGTCTGGACGGGGGTGCCGGGGCCGACCGTCTGTTCGGCGGATCGGGGAATGACACGCTGGACGGTGGGCTGAACAATGACGCGATGTTCGGCGGTTGGGGGGATGATGCCCTGTCCGGCGGCGGCAACAATGACCGGCTGAACGGCGGCGTGGGGGCCGACACCCTGTCGGGCGGCAATGGCTTTGACGAGTTGACCGGGGGCGGCGGCGAAGATGTCTTCGTCTTCGGGGACGACTTTGCCCGGGGGCAGGATCGGATCACCGATTTCACCTCTGGCGTGGATCAGATCGCGCTGGACAGCGCGGTGTTCACGGGCCTGGGCACGGGCACGTTGGACCCGGCAGACCTGCAAACCGGGCCAGTGGCGTTGGGCGCGGGTCCGGCGTTGGTCTACTTCGCGGGGGTTCTGTCGTATGACGCAGACGGGGCCGGCGGGGCCGATGCCATCGGCATCGCGCGGTTGAACGGCGCGCCGACCTTGGAGGCGGGGGATATCTTCCTCAGCTGACAGCGGCTGTCAGGAAGTGAGGCGCGCGCCCTTGATCTCTGGCCGGGGTGGGTCAACATGTCAGACCTGCCCCGCCCCCAGGAGACTTCCATGGATACGACGCTCGACACCCCCATGACGTCCCGCGCGCCTGCCGCCCGCCCGAAGTTGGAGGGCGGCAAGCGTTTGGTGATGCAGACCGATTTTTCGCCCGCGGGCGACCAGCCGACCGCCATAGTTGAGCTGTCGCAGGGTGTTTTGGACGGGGAGCAGGACCAAGTCCTGCTGGGCGCCACGGGGACGGGCAAGACCTATACCATGGCCAAGATCATTGAGGAGACGCAGCGCCCCGCGATCATCCTGGCCCCGAACAAGACCCTGGCCGCGCAGCTTTACGGGGAGTTCAAGGGCTTCTTCCCCGAGAACGCCGTCGAGTATTTCGTCAGCTACTACGACTATTATCAGCCGGAGGCGTATGTCCCGCGATCCGATACCTTCATCGAGAAGGAAAGCCAGATCAACGAACAGATCGACCGCATGCGCCATTCCGCCACCCGCGCCCTGTTGGAGCGGGACGATGTGATCATCGTGGCGTCCGTATCGTGTATTTACGGTATCGGGTCGGTGGAAACCTACGGCGCCATGACCCAGGACCTTTTCGCGGGTGAGGAATATAATCAACGCCAAGTGATGGCCGACCTGGTGGCGCAGCAGTATCGCCGCAACGATGCGGCGTTCCAGCGAGGGTCGTTCCGGGTGCGGGGCGACAGTCTGGAGATTTGGCCCGCCCACCTGGAGGATCGGGCTTGGAAGCTGTCCTTCTTTGGCGAGGAGTTGGAGACGATCACCGAATTCGACCCCCTGACCGGCGCCAAGCAGGGGACGATGGACAAGATCCGCGTCTATGCCAACAGCCACTATGTGACCCCGCGCCCGACCATGCAGCAGGCCATCAAATCCATCAAGGAGGAGTTGGAGGTGCGCCTGAAGCAGTTGGTGGATGACGGCAAGCTGTTGGAAGCACAGCGGTTGGAGCAGCGCACCAAATTCGACATCGAGATGTTGGAGGCCACGGGTGTGTGCAACGGGATCGAGAATTACTCCCGCTATTTGACCGGCCGCGCCCCCGGAGAGCCGCCGCCCACATTGTTCGAATACATTCCCGACAATGCCATCGTGTTCGCGGATGAAAGCCATGTGAGCGTGCCGCAGATTGGGGGCATGTATAAGGGCGACTTCCGCCGCAAGATGACCCTGGCGGAACACGGCTTCCGCCTGCCGTCTTGCATGGACAACCGGCCGCTCAAGTTCGAGGAATGGGACGCCATGCGCCCGCAATCGGTGTTCGTGTCGGCCACCCCCGCCGCCTGGGAGTTGGACCAGACGGGCGGCGTGTTCACCGAACAGGTGATCCGGCCCACGGGGTTGCTGGATCCGGAGGTGGAGATCCGGCCCGTGGAGATGCAGGTGGACGACCTGCTGGATGAGATCCGCAAAGTGACGCAACAGGGGATGCGCACTCTGGTCACAACGTTGACCAAGCGGATGGCGGAGGATCTGACGGAATACCTGCACGAACAGGGCATCAAGATCCGGTACATGCACAGCGATATCGACACCATCGAGCGGATCGAGATTTTGCGCGACCTGCGCCTGGGCGCGTTCGATGTGCTGGTGGGGATCAATCTTTTGCGCGAAGGATTGGACATTCCCGAATGTGGACTGGTGGCGATTTTGGATGCCGATAAGGAAGGGTTCCTGCGGTCAGAGACGTCGCTGGTGCAGACCATTGGCCGCGCGGCCCGGAACGCCGATGGCCGGGTGATCATGTATGCCGACCGCATCACCGGATCCATGGAGCGCGCGCTGGCCGAAACCAACCGCCGCCGCGCCAAACAGATCGCCTATAACGAGGAACACGGGATCACGCCGGAGACGGTCAAGAAGAACGTGGAGGATGTGCTGGCGGGCTTGTACAAGGGCGACGTGGACATGAACCGCGTGACGGCCAAAGTGGACAAGCCCATGATCGGCGCCAACCTGCAGGCCCATCTGGACGGGTTGCGCATCGACATGCGCAAGGCCGCTGAGAACCTAGAATTCGAAGAAGCGGCCCGGTTGCGCGACGAGGTCAAACGGCTGGAACAAGTGGACCTGGCCGTGTCCGATGACCCCTTGGCGCGCCAGTCCGCCGTGGAGCAAGCCGTCGACGACGCCCGCAAGGCCGAGGGCCGGTCCACGGCCGGACGGCCTGGGCAGCGGGGCGGGAACGTGAAACGGCGCAAGAAGGGGGGGCGGTGAAAAGACTTCGGATCCTCGTTGCTTCATCGCTTATGGCGGGGGGCTCCACGGGGGCCTACGCACAAGCGGTCACTGGTAACGATATCCTGCGGGCATGTTCGTCGCGGGACGATCTGGCCGCCACAGGTTTCTGCGCTGGCTACGTGATGGGTGGCATCGAGGGGCTCAAGTGGGGGGCAGCCGTGAGTATCATGGCTGACCAGGGCGCGGGAACGGCTGCACTCGATGACAAGACAAATAGCGTTCTCGGGTTCTGCAGTCCTGCAGAGGCAGAAAACGGTCAGCTGGTCGATGTATTTATCGTGGCCCCAGAGTCCGATCCTGTCAATCGACACCAGTCGGCGCGCACCCTGCTTTGGGAGCCGTTGAAGAAAGTATATCCTTGCTAAAAATAGTTAATCCGTAGGGTGGGCATCACCATGCCCACCACCCGCCCGCGAAAGACCTGATCGCTCCGCATCTCGACCGGAGGTGGGCATGGTGATGCCCACCCTACCCCCCGCTCCACTCAGAACTCACCCGACCTGCGCGGATCGCATCGTGTATCGAGGAAAACTCCCACTCGGCGGGCCGCTGCACCAGCCCGTGCTTGACCGGGTTGGTCCATACGTATCGAACATGCGCCGCCCACTCCGTCTCGTCCCGGATCGTGCGCTCCCAGAACCGACGTTGCCAAATCCCCCGCTCGCGCTTGCGCAGCTTGCTTGCGGACCGACCCATCTCGACATCGACCGCGCGCGAGAACCGATGCTTCAGCTTGCGCCACCGTTCGGAATAATCCGAGTCGCCCGGCGGCAATGTCCACACCGCGTGTATGTGATCCGGCAGCACGACCATCGCGTCACAGCGCACCGGCAAGTCCCGCATCGTCGTCGCATAGGCCGAGCGCAGCGCGTCGATCCGCCGGATCAGCAGGTCGCCACCCCGGACCGCCAGGTTCACCGTGAAGAAGTAGCTCGCCCCGGGGACCCGGTATCGCGTGTAATTCGACATGCCCCCCCCCATGCCCGAAGCGAGGTTAAAGCGACGCTAACGTAGGGCGGGCATCACCATGCCCACCTCCCCCTTCACCACCCCTCGGTCCCCGGCGCGCCCTTGACCGTGCCGCGCAAGTTTCCGGTCACCCAGCCGCCGTAGAAGTTGCCGGGTTGGGGGTCGACGGGCTCTCCGCCGACGACACAGCGGTCCATGGCGTGGGCGTAGATGGCCAGGTGGGCGGACAAGTCTGCAAAGCGGGGCGTCGGTGTGGGGTAGTCCCAGGCGCAGCGGGGGGCCGTGACCTCGCCTGCGGTTAGGGTCCAGTAGCGGGCGGCGCCTTTCCATTCGCAAAAGCTGCTGCCGGGGGCGCGGGTGATCTTGGCCGTGATATCCGCGCGGGGGATGTAATAGGTGGGGGCGTGGTGCGTCTCCAGCACCCGAAAGGCGCGGGTGGTGGAGATGATTTCTGCCCCGCCGAGCCAGACTTGGATGCGCTGGGGCACCTGTTCCAGCGCGGGCGGACGGGGATAGGTTTGGACGTTTTCAAGCGGTAGGGTCATGGCCCAAAGGTAGGGGCGCGTCGCCGTGTTTCGAGCCTTTGTCCGCCGCCCCGGGATCAGCAGGAAATTGCCCAATCCCGCAGTCGCTGCGGTCGGTGCGGACGATGGCATTGCTTTGTTTGCAAACTCACGGTCCTGTGGGCGCATTCAACCAAGCCGAGTTTGCCTATGTCCAGCCTTCTGCAACCTGTCGTCGCCCATGTGAAATCAAAGGAAGTGGATTGGGGGGTCGTCCGGGCCTATCCCCATGACAATGGTCACACCTACAAAGTGCCGGTCTACGACATGGAGGTGTCGGGGCTTGGCCCGTCGGCCACGGCAAAGACGACCGTGTTCAAGGTGATCCGGTTTGGCGTGAAGCAAAGCTCCGCCTCGGACACGCCCACGGTGGTGGGGTTGAAGGACAAGCAAGTCCATATCCTGAGCCGTGTGGATTACATGGAGGGCAGTTGGCAGCTATATGGGAATTTCCTGATCCATGACGGCGCGAACAACCCGCAGAAATCGGCCTGGGGTCAGATTGGCTGTATCGAGGTGGTGGGCATGATGGGCGGCAAGGACGCCTGGAAGGTGTTCGAAGCGCTGGTCCTATCGCTGTCGGGGGCGAAGACGGCGGCGAAGTTGGGCAAGTCCGGCAAGTTTTCCATCAAGATCGACGCCGTTGCGACGCGGCCGCCATTGGTGGAGCATTCCTGAAAAGCGGCGGGGCTGCTGATCTCGCCTTGGTGCTTTGAAGATCGGGCGCGTCCGGCTTGGCGCGGCGTCCCGGCCTAGTCTTCGGTCACTTGGGGTTGGATTAGATCGATCAGTTCAACGGCCCAGTCGCCGATGATGGGGATGAAGTCGATTTGGCTGAGGGACCAGGCCAGGATCGAGATTAGGGCCGACGCGCCCAGGACCGTCCCCAGGCCAAAGGCCAGCCCGCGAAACAGTTGAAAGACCAGCAAGCGCGGCATGGAGTTGTGGACGCGGAGCCATCGGTGACCGTTCAATTCCGCCACCTCGCGCCGGAGGGCGGCAACCTCTTGTTGTAGGGGGTCTTGCTCCATTGGCGGTTCTCTTTGTTCTGGACGGGTCATGACAAGGATGGGCGCAAGGCTTGATATATCGCCGCCGTGGCCGCGTTTGCCAAGTTCAGCGATCGGATGTGCCCGGAGCGCATGGGCAGCCGAAGGGTGCGGCCTTCCTGCCCCCGGAGGATTTCCGGCGGGAGGCCGGTGGTTTCGCGCCCGAAGACCAGGTGGACGTCCGGGGGGTAGTCGGGTTCGAACACGGTTTGGGTGCCGAATTCTTCGAGATAGTAGAGGGCCTGCGGGTCGGGGGCGCGGCGTCTGAGGAAGTCGGCCCAATCGTCGAATTCATGGAGCGTCACATGGGCCCAGTAGTCGAGCCCGGCGCGGCGCACGGATTTGTCGGTGAGGTCAAAGCCATAGGGCCGGATGAGGCAGAGGTCGATGTCCAGTGCCACGCATGTGCGTCCGATTGTGCCCGTATTGCCCGGGATTTCCGGTTGGTAGAGGACGATTGCGGGCCTCATCCCGTGTGCACGAGGGACCAACGTTCGATCAGGTCAAACTGGAGGGAGCGGGCGCGGCGGCCCCAGGCGCGACCGCCTTCGGGCCGTTCCCGTTGGCCTACGGTCAAGCGATTGCGCCGGTCCACATCGGCGCAGAACGTGGCGAATGCCAGGGTCCGCCCATCCCGCGCGTTGAAGTACCCCGCCAGGCCCGAGACGAAGTTGAGCGTGCCGGTCTTGGCCTGGACCGGGATTTTGACGTCGCCATCAATGGTGATTTCTTTCATCAGGGGGCGGATGCGGTTGAGCGCGCCGTCGGCTGTCAGAAGGGACACCATGTCGGCGGCGGACACGCGGGTGGTGCCGTTGAGGCCGGAATGGTCGTCGAAATCCGCGCGCCGCGCGCCCGCACGACTTGCCACCCAGGATGCCATCAAGTCGCCCGATGCGTTCAGGTCGCCGACGTTGATGCCGCGTGCCAGGCTGGACGACAGGCCCAGCACTTCGGCAGTGAGGTTCGTGGAGAACTTGAGCATGCTGCGCACGATCCGGTCCAAGGCGGCGCTTTCGACGCGGGCAATTTCTGTACCGGCGGGGACGGATGTGGTGCGTTCGGCGGTGCGGGCGACGATGCCGTTTGTGCGGAGCATGGTGCGCATCACATCCCCCGCATAGAGCGCGGGGTTGCGCACGGGCAGCCACCGACTGCCGGAATTGCCCAGCTGCCGGCGGGCCACGGTCCAACTGTCGATGTTGCCGTCGCGGGCATAGGTGTAGACCGGCAGAGAGCGGTCGGCGACGCGCATGCGGGCGGTGCCGACGTCGGGGCGGAAGCGGCCGGTCCGGGCATCCATGCTGATCTGATAGGACCCGCCCGCGCGCTTCCACTGGAAATGGACCCGGTTGAAGTTGAGGTTCAAACCGCTGACGGCGGGGTTGTAGCCCACATGCTCCGGCTGAGAGCGGTCGATCCGGTCGATCTGTGGCAGGGCGCCGTCGAACACCAGAAGGCGGCCGCCGATCTCTCGGACGCCCGCGGATTTGGCCTGGGCGGCCAGGTCGTGCAGGCCATCGCTGTCCAGGGCCGGATCGCCGCCGCCGACCAGGATCAAGTCGCCGTTCAGCCGCCCATTTTGGATCGGGCCCGTGGCCACCAAGCGGGTGGCAAAACGGTGGGTGGGGCCCAGCGTTTCCAGCGCATAGAGGCCGGTGACCGATTTCGCGACCGAGGCGGGGGGCAGCGGGCGGATGGGGTTCGACGTCTCCAGCACCTGCCCGGTGCGCGCATCGGCGACAACGAAACCGACACGGCCGCCCAGATTGGCCTCTGCGATCAGGCGTTCTGCGGCGGGGGCGCTGCGGGCCAGGGCATCGTCGGGTTTGAAGACGGGCCGCGCCGACGTCTCCGGCGCGTTGGCGCAGGCGGGCAGGGCCAGGGTTGTCAGGCTACCGGTCAGAAAGGAACGTCTGCGCATAAATACCCTCGGTCTCAGTATGCCTTTGATGCCTTCGGTTGGCGGCAAAGAAAAGCCCGTCTCTGGGCCTTTTCCTATCAGAGTGATAGCGGCGCGCCATGGATCGCGCGGTTTTGATATCCATGGCCCTGATGTTTGTGGCCATGTCGCTTATTCCGGTGGGCGACACGGCGGGAAAAGTGTTGTCACAGACCTATGGCGCGGACCCGTTCTTCATTGCGTTCAGCCGGTTTTCTGTGGGCGCGGTGATGGTGTTCGTGATTGTCCGGGGGCACGTTCTGTGGCCGCTTTACCGGGATTGGCGGGTGTGGTTTCGCGCGGCGCTGATCGCGGCGGGGATTGCGTCAATCCTGACGGCGTTGCGGACCGAGGATATGGCAACGGTCTTCGGCGCCTTCTTCATCGGCCCGATTTTCAGCTATCTTTTGTCGGTGTTGCTGTTGGGGGAGCGGGTGACACGGGTCCAGTCCCTGCTTTTGTTCCTGGGGTTTTGCGGCGTGATCTTGGTGGTGCGCCCCGGGTTCGGCATGACCGAGGGCCTGGGCTTTGCCGTGATGGCCGGGCTGTTCTACGGGGGGTTTCTGACCGCGTCCCGCTGGCTGTCGGACCTTGCGCCGCCGCGTCAGTTGATGCTGAGCCAGACGGTTCTGGGCACGCTGTTGTTGTTGCCGTTCGGCATTTGGAATGTGCCGGAGGCGTCGGTTCCGGTTGCGGGGCTGGTGTTGGTGTCGGGCATCGCCTCGGCGGCGGGCAACCTGTTGTTGGTGGTGGCCTATAAGCGGACGGATGCGACAATCCTGGCGCCGTTCGTGTATTTTCAGCTGTTGTCGGCCACGGTTCTGGGCGTGGTTGTGTTTGGCACCTTCCCCGATACGGTCGCGTTGATCGGTCTTGCCGTGGTGGTCTGTGCCGGGGTCGCGACGTTGTTGTTGAAGCGCTAAGTCCACTGCCCCTTGGCGCGGATGGCCGAAGAGGATGCGCCGTGCATGGGCACGTTGACGAAAGCCCAGGCCGGGGCCGTCCGGTGACCCAAGCCGCGGGCTTCGGCGGCGGGCACCTTGGCTTGCCAGTAGATCTGCGCCGCGCGCGAGGTGCGGGCGGCGATCCGGTCGCCGGGGCGGGCAAGGATGCCCATGGGCACGGTTTCGATGATGTGGCGCCACCGATCCCAATGGTGGAACTGCACCAGATTGTCGGCACCCATGAGCCAGACGAACCTGACCGAGGGGTAAAGCGCGGTTAGGCTGCCCAGGGTTTGCGCCGTGTAGCGGGTGCCCAGATGCGCCTCGATATCGGTGACCTCGACCCGGGGGTGGCGCATGATGGCTTGGGCGCGGGCGACGCGTTTGGCCAAGGGGGCGGGGCCGCGATGTTTGAGGGGGTTGCCGGGTGTGACCAGCCACCAGACCCGGTGCAAGCCGAAGCGGCGCAGCGCCTGTTCGGTGATGTGGACATGGCCCGCATGGGCCGGATCGAAGGACCCGCCCAGCAAGCCCACGACCATGCCGGGCCGCGCATATGGAAAGTGATGGCGCATTGGGCCATGAACACTGTCCGGATTGGGGCGCGCAACTCTATTGTGGCAGCGGGCGTTGACCGGTAAGGCGTGAACGAAGTTCATAGGGAGGGCGCCATGACCACTGCAGACCGCCGCGCCACGTTGCGCGAGACGCTGATCGACCTGGCGCGCGGGCAGATCGAGCGGGAGGGCGTCGAAAGTCTGAAGGCGCGGGCGCTGGCGCAGCAGGCCGAATGTTCGGTCGGATCCATCTATAACGTGTTTGGCGATATGCGGGACTTGGTCATGGCCGTGAACGGGCAGACCTTCTTGGCGTTGGGCCAAGAGGTGACGGACCGTGTGGCGGGCGAAGCCGGGGCCACGCCGACCGACCGCATGATCGCCATGGCAGAGGGGTATTTGAGCTTTGCCGCCGCCAACCCCCGGCTGTGGCAGGCGCTATTTGCCACGGAACTGACCCATGCGACCGACGTGCCGGAGTGGTACTTGACCGCGCTCGACAACTTGTTTGCGATCATCGATGCCCCCTTGCGCGAGGTCTTTCCCAATCTGTCCGATGAGAAGATCCGCATTCGCACGCGGGCGCTGTTCTCGTCCATCCACGGGATCGTTCTGCTTGGGATCGAGCAGCGCATTTCCGCGGTGGAGGAGGATCATTTGTCGGAGATGATCCAGTTCATTTTGACGTCTATTGCGGATTCTACGGAAAAATGAACTTCGTTCATTTTTAGGCTTGAACAGCGTTCAAGTACTCGCTATGTCTGCTTCATGAACATCGTTCACGGAGAAATTCCTATGTTTCAGACACTGACCACACTGCTGCGAGGGCAGGCCGCCCGGCAGGACGAAGCGCTCAAGGATCGATACGCCATAGAGTTGATCGATCAGAAAATCCGAGAGGCTGAGGCCCAGCAGAAGGCGGCGAAAGCCACCCTTGCGACCTTGATTCAGCGGGAACGGTCGGAGCAGCGGCAGCTAGAGCAGTTGGAGACCCGCGTCGCCGACCTGACCGCCCGCGCGCGGGAGGCATTGGCCGCCGATCGGGAGGATTTGGCGGCAGAGGCCGCAGCGGCCATTGCCGTTCAGGAGGATGAGGTGACGCTGCGCCGGGACACGCTGCGCAGCATGGAGACGCGGGTTCTGCGCCTGCGCCAGTCGGTGGAGGCCGGGCACCGCCGTCTGATCGACCTACGGCAAGGGGCCCAAGCCGCGCGTGTGTTGCGGCGCGAACAGGACATGCAAATTCGGTTGCGCACCACCGTGGGCAGTGCGGCGCCCGTGGACGAGGCCGAGGCGTTGATCGCCCGCGTCCTGCGCCGTGACGATCCGGCCGAGCAGGCCGACATCCTGCGGGAGTTGGAGCGCGACCTGAATCACGAAGACTTGCCAGACCGCCTGGCGGAAGCCGGGTTTGGCACGCCTTCGAAAACCCGCGCGGCCGATGTATTGGCCCGCCTGAAATCTGACCCAAAAGCCTAAGCGCAGCACGCACAGGAGATTTGACATGAACCAGAACACCGACAACTCGCTGATTATGAACTTTAACTTGCTGGGTGTGATCGTCGCCTATGTGATGTTGGGACTGTCCCTTTGGGTGTCTGTGGACGTGCCTTTGTCCACGAAGGGGTATTGGGGCATCGGTATTCTGATGCTGACGATATCGCTGGTGAATTTTGTGAAATACCGGTTCGACGCCAAGCTGACGGCGGATCGCATTTTGCAGATCGAAGAGGCCAAGAACGAGCGCTTGCTGGAGGAATATGTGACGGACAAAGGCTGACATCGCCGCGCGCGCCCGGTCCCACCACGCTCTGGTGGGGCCGGGCTTGTTGCCCTGGCCAGCGGCGCGCGATAGGACGGCACAACCCCTCATTTCGGAGACCGAGGCACATGGCCAGCTACCAGTACGTCTATCACATGGATGGCGTGTCAAAGACCTATCCCGGCGGCAAGAAAGTGTTTGAGAACGTCCGCCTGAGTTTCCTGCCCGGCGTGAAGATCGGCGTCGTTGGCGTGAACGGGACCGGGAAGTCCACGCTGATGCGGATCATGGCGGGCCAAGACCCGGATTTCAGCGGAGAGGCCAGGGCCGCGGAGGGAGCCAAGGTCGGCTATCTTCCCCAAGAGCCGCAGTTGGACGAGGACCTGTCGGTCCGAGAGAACGTCATGCTGGGGGTTGCGGAAAAGAAGGGCAAGCTGGACCGGTTCAACGAACTGGCCATGAATTACTCCGATGAGACGGCCGATGAGATGGCGGCCCTTCAAGATGAGATCGACAGTCAGAACCTGTGGGATCTGGACGCGCAGATCGATATCGCCATGGAGGCGCTGCGCTGTCCGCCGGACGACGCAAAGCCCGCCAACCTGTCGGGCGGTGAACGGCGCCGGGTGGCGCTTTGCAAGCTGCTGTTGGAAGCGCCGGACATGCTGTTGCTGGACGAGCCGACGAACCACTTGGACGCGGAGACGATTGCGTGGCTGCAACGGCATTTGATTGATTACAAAGGGACCTGCCTGATCGTGACCCACGACCGGTATTTCCTGGACGACATCACCGGGTGGATCCTGGAGTTGGACCGGGGGCGGGGCATTCCCTACGAGGGCAATTATTCGGCCTGGTTGGAGCAAAAGGCCCAGCGGTTGGAGCGGGAGGCGAAGGATGACAAGTCCCGCCAGAAGACGTTGCAGCGGGAGTTGGAGTGGATCCGGTCCGGTGCGAAGGCGCGGCAGGCCAAGTCCAAGGCCCGGATCAATGCCTATGAGGAAATGGCCAACCAGTCCGAGCGTGAAAAGGTCGGGCGCGCGCAGATCGTCATCCCGAATGGTCCGCGCCTTGGGGCAAAAGTGATCGAAGTGAACGGTCTGACGAAGGCTTATGGCGACAAGCTGTTGGTGGAGGATCTGTCTTTTGCGCTGCCCCCTGGCGGAATTGTCGGCGTGATCGGCCCAAACGGCGCGGGCAAGTCCACGCTGTTCCGGATGCTGACCAGCCAGGAACAGCCCGATGCCGGAACGGTCGAGTACGGGGACACGGTCAAGTTGTCCTATGTGGACCAGTCGCGGGATGATCTGGCCGCCGAGGAAACCGTGTGGGAGGCCATCTCTGGCGGGGCGGAGTTGATCAAGCTGGGGGATGCCGAAGTGAACTCGCGCGCCTATTGCGGGTCGTTCAACTTCAAAGGCGGCGACCAGCAGAAGAAGGTGGGTCTTCTATCCGGGGGGGAGCGCAATCGCGTGCATATGGCACGATTGCTGAAAGAGGGCGGGAATGTTCTTCTGCTCGACGAACCGACGAACGACCTTGATGTGGAAACGTTGCGGGCGTTGGAAGATGCCATTGCCGATTTCGCCGGGTGTGCAGTGGTGATCAGCCACGACCGGTTCTTCCTTGACCGGCTGTGTACGCACATCCTGGCGTTCGAGGGGGAGGCCCATGTGGAATGGTTTGAGGGCAATTTCGAAGCCTATGAGGAAGACAAGGCCCGCCGTCTGGGCCCTGACGCGCTGGAGCCGACGCGGGTAAAGTACAAGAAATTCACCCGGTAAGCCGTTCGGCCAGGTTGGCCTGCCTCAAGAGGCGATTTCGAGCAGGCGGAGCGCGCGGTGCACGGCCCGTGCCTGCCCCCGCCCCAGCAGGCGTAGGGCGCGGGCTTGCTCGCTGGCGGCCACGCCTTCGAGCGACAGAGCGATGATCGCCGGATGCTCTCCTTGCACGGCGCTGCGGTCCAAGCCTTCGCGCACAAGGCCGCGCACTTCGGCCCGCGCGAACAGTCGGCTGCGGCGCGGCCGGTCGAGGATTTCCACCGGCTCCGGCATGGTGGTGGGTGTGGGTGTGGGCGCGGCGCGCGCGGGCATCGACGGTGGCTGGGGGGCGGCCAGGGGTTTGGCTTTGCTGAACAGTTTGCGCACTCCCCCTGTGGCGGGCGCGTCCGCGGGCGCGTCGGCGGGACCGGCGCCCCGGTCGGCGCTGGCCTCGGGTGTGGGCTTGGGCGGTAAGCTTTGCTTGCTGGGGCTCGCCTCGATCTGAGCGACCAGGCGGCGGGCCGCGTCGCGCATCCGGTCTTGGGACACTGCGCTTTGATCGCTGGGACCGCTGGACTTGTCCAAAAGGGCCAGCAGGGCGAGCGCATCGTCCCGCGACCCCATGGGCCCCTCTGCCTGTTGTCGTGCGGGGCGGGGGGATGTCGCGGCGGTCTGGGGCGCCTGATCCGGGCCAGTGTTGCGGCGAAAACGTAGCATGAAAGCTCCTTAAATGTAGCTGCGGACCAGGGCGCCGGAAACCAGGGTCCATCCGTCGACGACGACGAAGAAAGCCAGCTTGAACGGCAGGGACACAATTGCGGGCGGCACCATCATCATGCCCATGGACATCAGCACCGCGGCGGCCACCATGTCGATGATCAAGAACGGCATGAAGACGAGGAAGCCGATCTGAAACGCGCGACTGATCTCACTGAGAAGGAAGGACGGCACCAGGACGGAGAAGGCCCCGTCCGGGGCATCGGGGCGAAGGCTTGCCAGGTGCTCCAATGTCTCTGGGTCCACACGCGCGGCCATGAAGGCGCGGAAAGGCTCTAGGGTTGCGACGAAGGCGTCTTCGGCGGCAATGTCACCGTTGGACAATGGCTGTAGGCCCTGGATCCAGGCTTCGGTGAAAACCGGCTCCATCACAAAATAAGTAAGAAACATGGCCAGGCTGACGATCAGCATGTTGGGCGGCGACGCCTGGAGGCCGATGGCCTGCCGCAGGATCGACAGGACCGTCACGATAAAGGGAAAGCAGGTGACCGTGATTGCAATGCCCGGCGCAAGGCTGAGCACGGTCAGCAGGGCGATTAACTGCACCGTCCGCGTGGTCAGGGAGGACTGGTCGCCAAAGTCGATGGCCACGTCTTGCGCCACGGCTGGGCCCGCCACACAGCAAAGCGTGGCCATGGCGGCAAGGAGGAGGGCGCGTGTCATGGCTACTCGACGCCATCGGGCTCTGAGACTTCGGTCAGGCGCACGGCAAGCTTTCCATTGCCGCCTTCGCACTCCTCTAGGACGCCGCGGGCAATCAGGCGGTCCCCGGCAAAGAGTTCCACAGGGTCGTCCACCCCCCGATCCAAGGGCAGGACGGTGTCGCGGCGGAGCGACAACAGCTCGGACACGGTGGGGTGGGCGCGGCCCACGGATATCGTGATTTCGACGGGGACGCGGGACAGCGCGTTGCGCCCGTCCGTGGAGGTATCAACCATGGTCGGTTCCTTCGTGGATAGAGGTTAGAAAACGCTCCAGCGCGTCATCCAGGGCGGCCAGCACGGCCTCAAGATCAATGCGCCGTTCCTGATCGTCCCAACGAACGATGGCTTGGGAGAGGCTCATGGCAGGTTCGGCACGGACGGAAACACGATCCGGGTCCAGTTTTGCCCGCTCCAGCAGCTTGCCCATGGCAGCGGTTTCTTCCGGGGCCACCAGAACAACAAGGCTTCCGGCGCCTTCGGCCAGCAATTGTTCAATCTCCTCCAGCAAGAGGGTCAGAAAGGACCGTTCCGCCGTGCGCGGCAGGAGTTTGTCGAACACCTCGTGCAGCATCGGTTCCAGCGCCGAGATGGCAGAGGTGATGGCATCTTGCTGATCCCGCTCGATTTCCATGAGCCGATTGGCAAGCTGTTCGCCGACCCTGGACTGCTCGGCATCGACTTGGGCCATGGCATCGTCCCAGCCGGCGTTATAGGCCGCATCGAAATCCTGTGTGCTGGTCGGAACCCTGGAGGGCGCGGCAGGCTTTTCGGCCGGTTTGGGGCCGAAATCTTCGAGGACAATCGCGTTCATCGGGGTTGCTCCTCCGGTTCATCCATCCAGCCGCGCAGGACCTCCAGCGTTTCTTCCCGGCGCTCAGAGATCAGGGTACGCAACCGCTCCACCGGGTCCTCTGGCGTCTCAAGGTCCGGCTCGGAGGACATGGACGGCAAAGAAGACAGGTCGGACAGATCCGGCAACTCGCCCGGCGCCACATCTGGCAGAGCGAGGGGCGCTGCGCCGACCGGGTCGGGCAGGTCCGGCAGAGACGCCGGTCCTGCGGCGCTGACGGGTTCTTCTGCGGGGGTGTCGTTCGGCGTGGGCGCCGGCAGAGCCTCTGGCATAAGAAGACCGCGCAATGTGGGCCGCACGAAGAAGGCCAACGCCGCAACGGCCACCAAAGCCAAGAGCGCGGCGGTAATGATCTGCGTGATCTGACCGCCGCTGAGCCAGGGGAGAGACAAGGCGGGCGCCTGTCCCGGTGCCGTGGGCAATTCGAACTGCATCGTGCGCACGGTCACCACATCGCCGCGATCCTCGCGGAAGCCCACGGCGGATTGCACCAGTTCCTGGATCACCGCCAATTCGGCGGCGTCGCGCGGCTGCCAGTCGGCATCTTGCCCGCGTACCCCATCCACAAGGACGGCGACCGATATCCGCTCGATGGTTCCGGGGCCCCGTTCGATTTGACGTTCCGTGGCGGAGAAATCGTAATTCACCCGCTCCCGCGTCTCCGCGTTGGAGGCTTGGCTTTCGCCGGATCCGCCAGCCTCCCCATCGGGCAGGTTGCTGGCAACGGTGACACCGGCGCCCGCGGCGCCGCTTTCGCTGCTGGTGCGTTCCTCCGTGTCGGTGCTGATGACGACGCGGCTTTCGGGGTCGAGGACGCGTTCCGTGATGACCTCGCGGTCTTTGCGCGTGTCCACGGACAACTCGACCACGTAACGCCCCTCGCCCACGCGGGCGAGCAGGATGTTTTCGACGGCGTTGCGCATTTCCGCCACCCGCGTGTCGCGTGCATCGCCATCGGCGGCCGCCACATCGCCAGAGATGACGCGCCCACTGGCCGAGTCGATCACAGTGACGTCTTCGGGCACCAGGTTAGGCACGGCCCCGGCCACCAATGACTGGACAGAGCGGGCCAAGGTCGCGCCCACGCTGCCGGAGACCATTTGCATGGTCACTGATGCCGTGGCCGTCCGTTCGCGCGAAAACGGGGATGCGTCGGCGGTTGCCACATGGACACGGGCCATGCGCACGCCGTTTCCGGCAAGGATGGTTCGCGTCAACTCTCCCTCGCGCGCACGCCAATAGGCCGCGTCGAACATCTGGGACGTCGTGCCAAATCCGGTCAGGCCGTCCAGCAATTCGTAGCCGGTGCCATCGTTGCGGGGCAGGCCCTCGCTGGCAAGGGACAGACGGAGGGCGTCCCGTTGAGTCGCGTCCACATAGATGGCGTCGCCTTGCACCTCGAAGGCCACGCCCTGGGCCTCTAGGCTGGCGACGACTTCACCGGCGGCGGCGGGTTCCAGCCGGGCAAAGAGAAGCTCCATCCGGGGTGCGGTGGCCAGTCGCGTAAGGGAAAACACCGCGAGGAACGTGACCAGGCCAGCAATGGCAAGAACAGCGAGGCGACGCTTATTCTGGCGTTCCCAAAACGAAATAAAGCTATCCAATGACCATCCTCCGAAGCGGCCCGCCCGTTCTGGGCGTCGAGTGCAAGATTCCCGATTCCCATTAACATTCGGTTAGCCACCGGCAGGTTAGGAACGTCTCGACAACAAAGAGGCGCCGACATGGCCGATGAAGATGAGGAAGTCATTGAAAAGAAACGTGGGTTCGGCCTGGTGGGTTGGCTCGTCGTGGTGATTCTGGCCGTCCTTCTTGGCGGGGGCGGATTCTATGTCACCTATTCGGGGATGCTCAGCGATCTGATGGCCAAAGATGTGCCCGCCCATCCCGTTGCGGATGCGCAGGGGCCGGTCTTTGTGGAGTTGGATCCGATGATGATTTCGGTTGGCGGGCCAGGCTCTATTCGCCAATTGCGGTTTCGCGCGTTCCTGCAAACGCCCCATGAGGGGGACAGCCATGTTGCCGCGCTGCAACCGCGTATTCTGGATATTTTCGCCACCTATCTGCGCGCCGTGGGGATGGACCGCCTCGAAGATCCGGCGGCCCTCCTGCGGATACGCGCGCAACTGCTCAGGCGGGTGCAATTGCTTGCCGGGCCCGATGCTGTGTCTGACCTTCTTATCATCGATTTTGTGCTGACATGATCATTCTTAGTCTCATCTCAGATATCTTCCTGGTCGCCGCCACCCTTGGCCTTGCCGGGTATTGCATGGTCCTTTCGCGCAAGTTGAAAGCGTTCAACGACGTCGACACCGGCGTGGGGGGCGCGATTGCGACCCTGTCCATGCAAGTGGATCGGTTGGAGCAAAGCTTGAAAGAGGCCGAAGCGGATGCCGAAGACCGTCAGGGCAAACTAACCCAGGCATTGGCGGCGGCGGATGACCGCATCGGGAAATTGGACGTTTTGCTGGCATCGCTCGACGATGTCGAAACCGACTACGACGACGTTGACCCGCCGGAGCCTGCGCAGACCTCTGCCGCCCTTCCCTCGTTCCGCGCCACCCGGGCGCCCAACATAGATTGGCCTGCTGAATGATACGGAAAATGAGGAAATTCTTCGCTTTAGGTATTCTTGTTCTGTTGCTGACCTCTGCGGTTGCGCGGATCGTGTCCGCTGGGCTGTCGACTTTGCCCGAAGTTGAGGCGGAATCGCCCCAAGATGCCACAGCTCTTCTTTGTCCCCCTTCCGGAGAGGTTGCCGCATTGCTCAAACAGATCGAGGCGCGGGATCAGACGCTGGACCAGCGGGAAGCCACGCTGGCCGTTCGGGAGCAAGATATGCGGGTCGCGCGGCAAGAAATTTTGGCGTCACTGGACACACTGGCCGAGGCCGAAGCCCGTTTGGAAGCCCGCATGCACCAATCCAACACCGCTTCCGCCGAAGATGTCGCCCGCCTGACCGCAGTCTATGAGGGGATGAAGCCCAAGGACGCAGCCGTCCTCTTCGAGGCCATGGAAGTCGCGTTCGCATCGGGCTTCCTCTCGCGGATGCGGCCCGACGCAGCGGCAGCCATTTTCTCAAACCTTTCCCCCGAGAAGGCCTATGCGCTGAGCGTCATGATGGCCGGTCGAAATGCAAACGCCGCGACGGAGATTTCGGAATGACGGGTATTGTTGGAATTATCTGTATTTTTGTCATGGTTTTCGGCGGCTATATCATGGCTGGCGGAAAGATGGCGATTATCATGAAGTCGCTGCCCTATGAAATGACAATGATCGGCGGGGCCGCTGTTGGTGCCTTCCTGATCGGGAACTCTATTCCCGAGGTGAAGCACACCATTAAGGATCTTGGGAAGGTCTTCAAAGGGGCGAAGTGGGCTCCGGATGACTATAGGGACCTGCTGTGTCTTTTGTTCGAACTCATCCGACTTGGCCGGCAAAATCCTGTGGCGTTGGAGGAGCATATCGAAAATCCGGAGACATCGGACATCTTTTCAAATTACGCAAAGATCACGGGTGATAAAGAAGCAGTCGCAATGATTTGCGATACGCTGCGCGCGATGTCGATGAATTACGATGATCCGCACCAAGTCGAAGAGGTGCTGGCCAATCGGCTCGAAGCGAACCAGCACCATGCCCTCCATTCTAGCCACGCGCTGCAATCCATGGCGGACAGTCTTCCAGCGCTTGGGATCGTTGCGGCGGTTCTGGGCGTGATTAAAACCATGGGGTCCATTGATCAGCCGCCCGAAGTGCTTGGCAAACTGATCGGTGGTGCGCTTGTGGGGACGTTCCTAGGAGTTTTTCTTGCATACGGTCTGGCCGGTCCGTTCGCGGTACGCTTGAAAGCCGTCGCCGAGCAGGACGGGCATTTCTATGCCCTCATCCAAGAAGTGTTGGTGGCAAACCTGCACAATCACGCGACAAATATCTGTATTGAGGTCGGACGCCAGAACACGCCGACCCATATGCGGCCCAGCTATGCGGACCTGGAAGAGGCTCTCAAGGCCAGAAAAGCAGCCTAGAATGCGGGGGGTAGCATTTCTCTTTCTCGCGGCGCTTGCGCCGGTGACGGTCAGCGCGCAGACGATTTTTTCGGGGGAGCATGAGGACTTCTCGCGCCTTGTTTTTCCTGCCGCGGGCGCCCTCGATTGGGATATTACGCAAGAGGACGGCTCTGTGCGGGTCGTCTTTAGTGGGCAAAACCTTGCGCTGAACACCGCCGAGGTTTTTGCCAAAATTCCGCGGACGCGCTTGACCTCCGTTGCGGCGGTGGGGAACACGCTGACCCTGGTCATGCAGTGTGCATGCGATGTTTCGGTTCGCCAGATTCCGTCTGATCACATCGTAATCGATATTCTGGACGGCTCGCGCGCAATCCCGGACCCGGAGCCGGTCGCCGAAGTCACGCCCCCGGCGCTTCCGCTCCAACTCCCTGCGACGTCGTCTTTGGCGGCGCGCCTTCGGGTTCCTGATCGACCGCGCGCCGCACCATCCTTCGCGGCGCCAGAGGCGGCTCCCGACCAGAAAACCGAGAACGCGCCGCAAATAACGATTCACGAACATGCCCGCGTTGGGTTGCTTGACGGTCAAGGCAAAAGCAGCACGGCCAAGGAAATCGTGGTCGGTTGCGCCCTGGAGGATCGCGCCGCCGACCTGTTGCTGGCTGATCCTGTCGCGGCGCTGAAGCAGATTTCGGTCGCCCACAGCACCGTGCTTAACGAAGATGGCGCGCAGGTCGATGCGGCGGTCAGCGCCCTAGCCGACGCATATCTGGAAGCGGGCTGGGGGGCAGAAGCGCAACAGGTGTTGGGCGCACTAACCAACGACACAACCGACATCCGGTCGACAATTGCCGTGGCCTTGGATGGTGACCCAGACTTGTCGGGCCCGAGCATCGCGGCGACGGAGACCTGTGGACCGGCCAGCACGACACTTATGCTCATATCCGGTGCGAGGATCTCCGATTGGGACGCCGTCGATGAAACGGCGCTGGTGCGATTTATCGATCAGATGTCCGACGCGCGCCGCCGTGATCTTGAGCCGCGGCTCCTTGAGGGCCTGACCAGCTATGGGCAAGAGGACCTTCTGCTGTCGCTCGGCCGCCGTCCTGAGTTGGAGAAGCAGTATCTGCCCGCGACCCACGAGGCTGTGGCCGCAGGGACGGATCAGGCGGCCATTCGCGCGGCTTTGTCCCTGATTTCAAACAAGGATGCGGCGCATAATGTCAATGCCACACATCTGCAGAATGCCATTGCCCTGCTGCCATCAATCCCACCGGGGCAGCTTCGCGCGGGATTTGAACGGACGCTTGCCAGAACGCTTTTGCTGACCGGTCACTTCTCAGAGATGGAGAAAATGCTCCAGGAGAATGCCGAACTTGCGCCCGATTTGCTTGCGCATGCTTTGGAGGAATTGCCTCGGGAAGACATCCTTGAAAGCGCAGTGCGACTTCGTCCGTTTCTGCGAAGCGACAGCCCGGAGATTGACCAAGTGGTAGAGGTCTTCCTTTCGTTTGATTTGCTGGACGCGGCGCAGGACTTTCGAACCATTCGCACCGGGGAGGGGCTCACCGCTCCCCTGCCTCAACGTTTGCCTGCGCCCGCGCGGTTGCCAGTGACCGACCTTCTTTCGGAGGCGGACAAGGCATGGGTTGAGCGGTCTTTTCAAGCCATCCCGACCGCAAATGCCGCCGCAGATCGGTCGCCGCGTCATGTGGTTGCCGATGTAATTGTCACCCGGAACGCGGATGCGCCCGCTTCGGACGATGATTTTGCATTTGCCGAGACGGCACTTGCGCAGAGCCGTGAAATGACCAGTGCTCTCCGCAACCTAATGCTGGACGAACCTGATGTTTAGGTCCGGTTAACCTTGAGGAGCTATTGAGAAAAGGCCTCATACTCGCCCCTTCTAGGATTATGCAGAATGCATACCTTCTTTAAGCCAACGATCCTATTTGCCCTAGCTCTTATGGCTGTCATCTTGATGATGATCCTTCCAATGCCCTCCTGGGTCTTGGATATCGGTCTGTCCCTATCATTCGCATTGGCGATTCTAATTTTTACAACGACGCTCTTTATTGAGCGTCCCCTTGAATTCTCGGCATTTCCGACAATCCTGCTTGCGTCGCTTATGCTGCGCCTTTCGCTGAATGTCTCGTCCACAAAGCTCATTATCGGAGAGGGCCATACCGGAACCGCCGCTGCGGGTCATGTTATCGAAGGGTTCGCCAATTTCGTCATGGGCGGTAGCGTTGCCTTGGGTTTGGTCGTGTTTGGCGTTCTCCTCATCGTCAATTTCATGGTGATCACCAAAGGTGCCACCCGCATGGCAGAGGTGGGCGCGCGCTTCGCCCTTGATGGCATGCCTGGCAAACAGCTTGCCATCGACAGCGATGTCGCCGCTGGCTCCATCGACCATGAGGAGGCGAAGCGCCGACGCGAACAAGATCTGGCGGAAACCACCTTCTTCGGCTCGCTTGACGGTGCATCGAAATTCGTAAAAGGCGACGCTGTCGCGGGCCTTCTGATCACGATTTTGAACCTGGTTGTTGGCTTGTCTGCCGGGATGTTGGTCCATGGAATGGCCATCGGCGATGCGGTCGAAACATATGCCATATTGACCGTGGGGGACGGGCTGGTCTCCCAGATCCCCGCGGTGATTATTTCAATTGCGTCCGGCCTTTTGCTTGCACGTGGGGGCGGGCAAGGGGCAATCGACCTCCAAGTGGTTGCACAGATTGGCCGCCACCCTGCAGCTCTTTTGACCGTGGCCTTGATCATGGGGATCTTTGCGCTTGTCCCCGGCTTGCCCTTTTTCCCTTTCTTTGTCGGGGCCGTGGCGCTCGCATTCGCCGCAGTCTTGCGCAGCCGGGCCCCGGCAGCCGCCGTGGACGTTGAGGAGGTCGAGGACATTGCCCCGCTGGAGCGGCCGATTGGGGACGTTCTCGACCTGGACGACATCCGTGTCGAGTTTGCCTTGGATCTTGTCGATCTTGCACTTGACCCGGCCAACGGTCTTGAGACCCGGGTAAGCGGACTGCGCGATCACATCGCCGAGCGGTTTGGTGTCATCCTACCAGAAATCCGCATGACCGATGACGCAGGATTGCCCTCCGGGGTTTATGTCATCCGTATCCAAGGCGTCGAAATGGCGCGCGACCGGCTGGAACGGGACCACGTCCTGGTTCTGACTGGTGCCGGTGCGCCGGACCTGTTGCCTGGCCGCGACGTGAAGGAGCCGGTCTACGGCGCCCCGGCCCGCTGGGTTCCGCGTAGCGAAGGCGACGCCATGATCGGACATACGACCGTGACGCCGACCGAAGTGTTGGCCACACACCTTCTGGAAGTGATCAAATCGAACTTTCCCAGACTGTTGGGCCTGAAGGGCCTGCAACGCCTCTTGGACGCCTTTGCAAAGGTCTCCTCCCCCGAAAAATCTATCGCCAACCGGCAACTTCTGGACGATCTGATCCCATCCAAAGTCTCTAAGGAGGTCCTGCTCTCGGTAATGCGGTTGCTTCTGGCCGAACGCGTGTCGGTCCGAAACCTCCCGGTCATCTTAGAAGCCATAAGCGAGCGGCGGGAGCATGGGCTGTTGCCTGAAGACCTCGCCGAACATGTGCGGCAGCGTTTGGCCGACCAGATCACCGCAGATTTGCGGCGCCCCGACGGGACCTTGCCCTTGCTGCAACTCGCCCCGGATTGGGAGGACGCGTTCAACCATCACCAACTGGAGGGGCAGGGCCTCAGCCGCGATGTCGCCCTGCCACCGGACGCGTTCCAAAGCTTGGCCAATGGGCTTGTGGATGCGATTGCCAAAGCCGCGGAGAAGGGACTGCACGCGGCATTGGTCACATCCGCGCGGCGGCGGCGTTTCTTGCAATCCATCCTCTCGGCGCGCGGCCTGTCCAACCCTGTCATTTCCTATGAAGAGATTGGCACAACGGCCAAGCCGACGATTGTTGCATCGATCGCCAGATGATCTCTGCGCTGTTGGATCTGCACGACATCGTCATGCCCCTGATGACGAGTTCCTTCGTTGTCTTTCTGCGGATCAGTGGGCTCATGCTCCTGGTACCGGGGTTGGGGGATCGTCTCATCCCCATGCGCATTCGCCTTGTCATCGCGGGTGCGTTGACCGTCGCCGTGGCACCCGGGCTTGCGCCAGGCCCAGAGATCACATGGCCCCTGGCATTGACAGAGATCACCATCGGCTTGGCCTTTGGGGCGGTTCTTCGCATCTTGGCACAGGCACTTATGGTCGCGGGCGTCATGGCGGCACAGCTGACGTCGCTATCGCAACTCTTTGGAACGGTGGAGCCGTCTTCGGCCATCGGCAACTTGCTCAACCTTGCGGGACTATGCCTGCTGATGGCGGCGGGCCTGCCCAGCTACATCGTTGAAATGTTGATCCGGAGTTACGACGTCATCCCGGTCGGCTCCATCATGCCAGGCGCCGATGTCGTGACCTGGGGGGTGGCGCGGATGGGCCATGCGTTTGCCTTGGCCTTTGCCCTTGCCGCGCCGTTTGCCTTGGCCGCGCTGCTTTACAATATCGCCATGGGTGTCGTGAATCGCGCCATGCCGCAGTTGATGGTGGCCCTAGTCGGGGCGCCCGCGATCACTGGGGCCAGCGGCGTCATCTTGCTCCTGGCGGCTCCGGTCATGCTGCTTGCCTGGAAAGGGGCGATGGTTGCGTTGCTCCAGGACCCGTTTGGGGGCCTCCTCCCATGAGTGAGGAGCAAGGCGCAGAGAAGAGCCATGAACCGACGCCGCAAAAACTTGAAGACGCGCGCCGAAAAGGAGAGATACCCAAGTCCCAAGATGTTTCCGTCGCGGCGTCCTATTTGGGTGTCTTGCTGGCCCTCACCCTGACGGCTGGGCCTGCCAGCATTCTGCTGGTCGATAGCGGCGGACGTCTTCTGGCGAACGCTGATCAGATGACAACCTTCGTGAAGACGCAGTCAGGTGGCGGTGGCGGAGAGGTTCTCGGCCAACTTCTTATGATCACGGGCCTCTTGATCCTGCCACCGGCTGCGCTGGTTCTGGCGGGCATTATCGCGCAACGGGCCATCGTCTTCGCGCCCGAAAAGGTGATGCCGAAACTGTCCCGCATCTCGATAATTTCCAATGCGAAGAACAAGTTCGGGCCAACCGGGCTGTTTGAGTTTGCGAAGTCAGCCGTGAAAATGACCGGCTTCATCGGATTGCTCGTCTATTTTTTGGTCTATCACGTCGACCGGTTGATCGTGTCTGCGGCATCCGGGCCGCGATCTGCGATCTTGCAACTTGGCGATGTCCTGACCGAGTTCATCATCTATGTTTTCATCGTGTCCGCCGCGATCGCGGTCGTCGATTTCGGGTGGCAGCGGCACAGTTTCACCGCGCGCAACCGGATGACCCGGCAGGAGGTCTTGGACGAGACCAAGCAATCGGAAGGGGACCCACATCTGAAGGCACGACGGAGGCAGAAAGCGCAGGAGATCGCGACCAACTCGATGATGCACGACGTGCCGGAAGCGAGTGTGGTGATCGTTAACCCAACCCACTATGCCGTCGCGTTGAAATGGTCCCCCATGGATCCGACGCCGCCGGTCTGTGTGGCCAAGGGCGTCGATGCGGTGGCCGCGAAGATCCGAGAGATCGCGTCAGAGCACCGGATTCCCATCTACAGCGACCCACCTACGGCCCGCGCCCTTTTTGCGGCGACGGATGTGGGGGATGCCATCGAGCGTGATCACTTCGCCGCCGTCGCCGCGGCGATCCGGTTTGCGCGCGAGTTGCAAGGCGAGGCGCAGCCATGACCCCCAAGGCCCGTTTGACCGCGCTTTTGGCCCTTGCGCATTTGCGCGCCGACAAGTCTGCGCTGATGCTGGCCAAGGCGCAGGGTGTCGTCGACGAGTTGGGCCGGCGGCATCGCGCTTTGCGCGATGCGGCGCATGCTGGCACGGGAGATATTTCCGAGATGGTCATTCAGGATCGCCACGATCAATGGCGAGAGGAACAGCTATTTCGTCTGTCCATCGCGATGGCCCGTGCGGAAGCCCAGGCTCAACCCTTTCGGGAAGCCCATGGGCGCGATGTGGCACGGGCTAAGGTGTTGGAAAAGCTGATCGCCAAGCAATCCCGCTAGTGTTTCGATTGCGGGCTATCCGTTCTGTCGCGCCATGGAGATGATGAGGACCCGTGCATCGCCATCGTCCAGAAGGGACGTGACAACGCCATTCAAGCGCGCCCGCAAACGGTTCATATTTGCGGCGGCGGTAAAGTCGCCCTCAAAGCCCCCAAGGGACGCATGCAAAAACAGGCTTTCGTTAAGCCCGTCACGCAACAAAGGCTCCCGGATCAGAACTTCCTCGCGAGAGGCGGTATGTGTCTCCACCCCAAGGGAGAGGACGACATGGGACCAGATGCGCCCGTCGCGGAGGACAGGCACGACGAAGTGATCCCTAAGCGACACGACCTCTGGCGCGGCAAGCGTCTGATTGGCCTCTGCATGGGCGTCGGCCTCGGCTTTGGCGGCCAACTCCTCCTCGGTCGGGGGCGGCTTGAGCACGTACCCGGCGCCCGCCCCCGCAATGAGGGCGAGCAGGACGACAGCGGCGGCAATGATCTTCATCATCATTCAAAACGGCAGCAGGATGTCGGCCACCTGCTGTCCATATCGGGGTTGTTGCACATCTGTTATCTGACCCCGGCCGCCATAGGAAATGCGGGCTGCTGCGATTTTGTCGTAAGTTATCTCGTTCTGGCGAGAGATGTCCTCCGGGCGGACATAGCCGGTCACCAACATCTCTCTCAGTTCGAAATTCACGCGGACTTCTTGGCGCCCTTCGATCTGGAGCACTCCGGTCGGCAGCACGCCGATCACGGTTGCCGCGATGCGCAGGGTCAAACGTTCTTTGCGCCGGACAGCGCCCTGGCCGCTGGAGGCGCTTGAGCTATCGGTGCTGACGGCGTTTGCGGTGCTTGCCCCCGTTGGCAGTCGTTCATCCAACCTTTGCGGCAGGCCGAAAAAATCTGGGATCGACAGTTCCTCGGACCCGCTTCGCGACCGGTTGGTGCTGTTGTTGATTTCCGCCGCCTCGTCGATTTCGATGACGACGGTCATGATATCGCCGCGCTCGCGGGCGCGCCGGTCGCCCAGCAAGGATTGGCGGCCCCCGGTCCAAAGCGATGCGGCTTGTTGGGGTGTCTCGTTGGCGACCACGGGAATGGGCGCGGGAATCGCCATGGCAATGTGTTCATTGCCCTGGGCGATGGGCGTCAGGTCCGGGGCTTGCCCCACATCCGCGATGCGTCCGCACCCACTTATCGTCATGGCGCAAAGGACTGAAAGGATCACAGGGGTGCGCATCACGCGACTCTCCAAATTAGGGAACAATGACTGCGCCGGAGGCCGTGGCCACGCCGGTGACAGTTGATCGAGAGGCAAGGTTCATCACGCGGACCGTGTCACCGTCGCCTGCCCTGGACAGAGCCCGACCTTCCAAGCGAATGGTCAGGCCCCCGCGTTCGAAGAGGAGGTCCACGATCTGATTTCGCGCGATGACCGTGGGCACCCCAATCTCTCGCGTTCGGATGGGGCGGCCGGGGTAAAGGTTTACCCGGGCCTCCATTCCGATCAGGTCGCGCGGATCGAGGAACCCATCCTCAGCGCTGAGGTCTCCAAACGCCAAGTCGTCCGCTTGGAGGACGGCCCCGGCGCGGATCGGGCGCGTGACCGTGACGGAATCGGCCAACGCGGGACTGCAAATCAGGGCCGCCAGGGCGATGGGCAAGAAAGGCTTCATGTCAACGAATCTGCGTTGTGGCGCCAAGCATCTGATCCGATGCTGTGATGACCTTGGCGTTCATCTCATAGCCCCTCTGGGCCTCGATCAGGTCGGTAATCTCTCGTACGGCATCGACGGAACTATCCTCTAGATATCCTTGACGGAAATACCCCAACCCATCTTCGCCAGCAAAGCCTGCAATCGGCGCGCCAGAGGCGCTGGTTTCGGAATACAGGTTGCTGCCCAGGGCTTCGAGCCCCTTTTCATTGCTGAAGCCCACAAGGGACAGCTGTCCAAGCTGCTCCGGCTCTAACCTGTCTAGGAAGTGGGCATAGACTTCGCCTTCTGGGTTAATTGTGATCGACCGAGCATCGTCGGGAATGGTGATGTCGGGGACGATGGGATGTCCGTCGGACGTAACCAATTGCCCTTCGCCGGTCCGCTTTAATGCGCCGTCCCTGGTGTAGGCGGCCGCGCCCGATGGCAGGGTGACCTCGATATATCCGCGCCCTTCAATCGCGACGTCCAAGTCGCCATTGGTCTGCGAGATTGTGCCTTGCGCCACCTCCATGGCGACGGACGCTGCGCGAACACCCAGGCCCAGTTGTACGCCCGTTGGAACAATCGCGCCTGTGGCGCCATTGATGGACCCGGGGCGGGTCAACTGTTGATAGTGGAGGTCCGCAAATTCGGCGCGACGGGCATTGTAGGCTGTGGTGTTCATGTTGGCGAGATTGTTGGAAATGACTTCCACCCGCATTTGTTGGGCGGTCATACCGGTCGCGGCGATGCTTAGGGCGCGCATGGGCGGCCTCCTTCAGGTTACTGGTTGTCCATCAAACGCAACATTGTGCGCAGGCGTTCGTCTTCTTTTTCCATGAAGTTCTGGCCCAGCTCGTAGGCGTTCTGGACCGTGACCATGCGGGCGATTTCGATCACAGGATTGACGTTGGACGACTCCAGAGCGCCTTGCATGATCCGTGGGTTTTCGACGGGTTCAAATGCCCCGTTGGCGTTGAACATCGTGCCGGCATGGCGTTGAAGTTGGACAGGGTCCGTGGGACGGACCAGACCAACTTGGGCCACCGGCTGACCATCCGCAGAAATCGTGCCGTCCGGCGCCACATACAGTTCGGCGGCGCCCGGCGGTATGACAACGGGTGCCTCGCCTTGGTCGAGAAGGGGGTGTCCTTCGACCGTTTGAACTTGGCCATCGGCCCCGGCCACAAAGGCGCCGGCTCGCGTCAGATGCGTGGTTCCGCCCACGTCGACCAGGAAGAAGCCGTCCCCTTCGATGGCCAAGTCCAAGGTCCCGCCTGTCATTTCTAGGCCGCCTTGCTCCATCTCGGTGCGGCGGCCATTGCCGAAACTCATGGAGACAGAGGGGTTTCCCTTTCCCGCGTCCACGACGAATTCCGAGAAGATGACGCCAGAACTTCGGTAGCCGGTGGTGGAGGCGTTGGCGATATTCTGGGCAATCACGTCCATTTCGCGCAACAGGCCCGCTTGACGCCCCAGCGTGGGGTAGATGCTATCGCTCATATCAGTAGCCCTGAATGATGGGGATCAACGTGTCGGTGAAGTAGCGCCCGAGGGTCAGGCTCATGAAGCTCATCGACACCCAGAACACTCCAAGAATGGCCGCCATTTTTGGCACAAAGGTCAGCGTCATTTCCTGAATGGACGTGAGCGCCTGGAACAATCCGATGGCCAGGCCCACGATCAGGGCGACGGTCAAGATCGGCGCTGAAATCAGGACAGCGATCCAGAGCCCCTGGCGGAGTGTGTCGAAGAACAGCGCCTCTGACATGGTGTCAGACCTGCATCCGCAGAATTTCCTGATAGGCCTCGACCACTTTGTCGCGGACGGCGACCATCGTTTCGACCGCCAGCTTGCTTTCCGACAGGGCGGCCACCAGGTCATGGGGATCTTTCCCGGTTGTGACGGATGCTTTCGCTTGATCTTCGGCGTTTTGAAGGGCTTGGGCAAAGCCCTGAACGGCGTCCATGGCTGGATTGGTGTTCTCACCCATCACGGCGGCAGCACCCCCGGACCCTTTCACAAGGGCCGAGATTGGCATGGTGTCCATAGGATTCTCCTATCGTTTGAGGACGTCCATGAGGGCGGACGACATGCGCCGGACCTGCATGAACATTTTCATATTTGCTTCGTAGCTGCGTTGGGCCTCGCGCGCGTCGGCGATTTCGGTGACCAGTTGGACGTTCGAGCCCAAATAGTACCCGCGATCATCCGCCATCGGGTGTGAGGGGTCGTGAATTTGTTCCAGGTCTTTGCGGTCAAGGCGCACCCGACCGGGTTCGACCGCGCCAGTCTTCTGGCCGTCTTCAAAGACTGCGCGAAACTCCACCGTTTTGCGGCGGTACCCCGGAGTGTCAGCATTCGCGACGTTTTCGGCGATATGGCGCAGGCGTTGTCCCTGGCTTTTCATGCCAGAGCTTAAGACCGAAAGGGCGGATGAAAACTCACTCATGACCGGGATCCTTTAGCGACGACCGAGGGATGCGCGCATGATGTCGAGCGCATTCTTGTAGATCGTGACGGCGCGATTGTGTTGGCGTTGCGCGTCGATGCCGCGCAAAATCTGTTCTTCGAGAGAGACGGTGTTCCCATTTGGATCAGCAAGTCCGTCCATCTGGACCACGGTACTCTCACCGGTTCGGGCGCCCGCAAAATGCCCCGCATGCGTTCGGCGAAGGGGTGCGGTCCCGTCCTTAGGGGAAAACGGCAAGACGTCTTTCGCACGGTAGTTGGGGGTATCTGCGTTCGCCACATTGGTTGCGATCACCTGTTGGCGCGATGCCGCGTGGCGTGCAGCCGACATGGCCAGGGTTAACACATCAGGTATCTGGTTCACGGTGCACATCCTCCGGCTTCCGTGAAACGAAGCTTTAAGACTGATTCCTTTAGAAATCGTTTCAACAGCAAAGGAGTCTGCCATGAGTCTCAGTGTCACCGACCCGTTCGCCTCGATCCGGGACAGCGTTCGTCAGATCCCTCGCACCCGGCCCGTCGGGAGGATCGGCAAACTCGATGGGCAGGGGTTTTTCGTCGATGGGCTTTCGGCCCACGCGCGGCTTGGGGATGATGTTGAATTCCTGGATTGTGACGGCGTCCCGCACCTGGCGGAGGTCGTCCGCCTGGATCGCGACGGCCTTTGGGCGACACCGTTCGGGTCCGTGAAGGGGTTGTCCATAGGGTTGCCCGCGCATCCTTGCGGGCCCCCGACATTGGCGCCGGACGCGTCTTGGATTGGGCGCGTGCTTGACCCGTTCGGGCGCCCGATGGATGGGCGGCCCTTGTCCAAAGGTATGAGCCTGCCCTTGGACGGAGCGGTTCCCCCGGCTGCCATGCGCCGATCGATGGGTGCGCGGCAGGACACGGGGATGGCCGTGCTCGATACGGTTTTGCCCATTGCGCAAGGTCAGCGGATCGGGTTGTTCGCGGGCTCTGGTGTCGGCAAATCAACCTTGCTTGGCACGTTGGCGCAGCGGATGGACGCAGATGTCTGCATCTTGGCCCTTGTCGGCGAACGCGGGCGAGAGGTTTCCGACTTCGTCTCGAAGACCCTTGGCGCGGCGGGCATGTCCCGCACTGTCGTGATGGCGGCAACCTCGGACATGCCTGCCCCGCTTCGCCGTCGCGCAGCGCTGTCTGCCATGACCATCGCCGAATACTTCCGGGACAAAGGGTTGCGCGTGGTCTTCCTGCTCGACTCGGTGACGCGCCTCGCCGAAGCCCACCGAGAGATCGCCACAGCAGCGGGCGAAGCAGCGGAACTTCGGGGGCATCCTGCGTCGTTGACACCGTTGCTGGCCCGCTTGGCGGAGCGTGCGGGCCCGGGTGTCGGGTCGCAGGGCGACATAACCGCGATCTTTTCGGTCCTTGTGGCCGGGTCGGACATGGAGGAGCCGGTCGCGGATATCGTGCGGGGGCAGTTGGATGGTCATGTCGTTTTATCGCGGGAGATCGCAGAGGCTGGTCGGTTCCCCGCTGTCGACGTCCTCAGGTCTGTCTCTCGATCGTTGCCAACCGTAGCCTCGGCGCAGGAAAACGCGCTTATCTCTGAGGTGCGGCGGTTGCTCAGTGTCCACGACCGGAGCGACCTCATGGTCAGTTCGGGACTATATGAACGGGGTTCCAACGCCGATATCGACCGAGCAATGTCTCTGATCCCGCGATTGAACGAAGTCTTTGCGAAGACTGATTGCCCCTCGGCACATGATGCGTTTCAGCGCGTCGCTGCCGTGCTTGGCCGAACGTTTTAGGGGGCCGCTAAATGGCTTCTTTGGGGGGCCAAAGCACGGGGCGGCAGTCAATTCGCAAGGCGGCTTTCGTCAACCGGCTTGCCCGGCGGCGCGTTACGTCAGAAGCCGCGGAGGAGTATCAGCGCGGGGGATGTCACGCTGCTTCCCCCAGTTCCCGAAAGTCCCGCGACGGCAGTGTACCTGTCTAGCACGCGGTTCAGGGTGTCCTCCTCGACCAGTTCGTTCACTTGGTCTGTGCCGAAGTTTGACAGGGCCCGTTCCTGGAAGACCTCCAGCTGGCGATCCAACTCCAGGGTGGCGAAACTTGTGGGGAGGTTCAGCGCCCCTTCCATCACTGCGCGCAGCGGCGGCGTTCCCATGATGCTGAACCACTTGGTGCGGTTGGACGTGCTGTCTTCCGCGATCGTGGTCAGTTCCCGTCGGGCGCTGAGCGCCAGGCGCATGGTGTTGTCGCTCTGCCCAAGCGCCACTTCAAAGGCCTGATCCTTGTAGCGGGCGGCGATTCTATCCGGGAAGTCGCTCAACACGGTGTTCGGGACCGGGAAGTCGCCGAAGCCGAACGCTTTGGACAAATCCGCGTATCTGCGGTCCGCAAGCCTGTTTGCCAGCGCATCCGGCTCGAGCGTTCCGCCCTCCAGGACCTGTTTGATCAAATATTTACTGTTGATGTCCTCTGACAATCCGAACGCCCCCAGGGCGACCGAAAGGAGCCGGAAGTCCTTCACCAGATCGTCTGCGGTCTTCACGTCCGCGATGTTCTCACGGAAGTAGTCCAGATCTCGCTCCAGGACCGGCGACCTTTCAAAGGCAGTCTTCTGTGTGTCGAGCGTGTTCTGTAAAAATCGCCATCCCGCAAGGCCCCCAGTTGGTACAAATGGCTGGAAGGTCATGCGCTTAGGCCCGAAAGAATGGCGGCTTCGCGCTGGCGGAGTTTGCCCAACTGTCGGAGGGCTTGGTAGAACTGACCGGCTTGGAGATGCTCTGAAATTTCATCCAAGCAGGATTTGTCATCAGCTTCGAGAAACGCGGCTCGCAGGGGCGGTATCGCGGCCAAACACTCAGATAGGACGGTGTCCACCTCACATTCCCCGAGAAGCATCAGTTGGACGGCATGGGCGATGCGGCCCACAGGTGTCTGAGCTTTGGCGGGGTCGATGGCGTCGCGCAAGCGAAGCAACTGCGTCTCAGGCGTTAAGACGCGCAGGCGGGCCCCGCGTCCGACGTTTTCCAGGACCGCACCGTTGACGATGATACGGTCGCCCGACGGGAATTTTAGCATGAGGCCAGACATTTACGTTGCCCCCGCGGAGAGGCCGCCGATCACACGGCGGTTGATTTCAGAAAGAACGGTCACGGATCCTTCGCCGCGCAGAAGCGCTGACGTCTGGCGGTCGACGAAGGCGGCGAGGTTCAACAAACCAACGCGGAGACCTTCGGGAAGGGCGTTTCCATCATCGGCACTGGCCGCAGCTGCGGCGAGCCACAGACGGCGGTTGTCGTGGAGAACGGCAATTTTGGACGCGTGCGAGGCCTGCGGGTCGGAGAAGATGGATTCCAGACGACGCGTGACGTCTGCGAAGACCAAGGCTTCGGCCCGAGTGGGGGAGGTGAGGTTTGGGGTCAGCGCGCCGTAAGCCTCGGCGGCGAGTGCGTGTGCCATGTAATTCGATCACTTTCTGCAAGTCGGGCCGTCTTTGACGGCTATGCACTGGAAGTCTGTGCTGAGATGCCGCCCCGGTCAGAAACCGGGACGGCGAGAACCGACTTAACGGAACAGGGACAGGATGGACTGCGGAGCCTGGTTGGCAATCGAGAGCGACTGGGTCGCCAACTGCTGCTGAACCTGCAGGGCCTGCAAGCGGGCCGACGCTTCTTCCATGTTGGCGTCAACCAACGCGCCGATCCCTGACTTAAGCGAGTCGGACAGTTTGGAGATGAAGTCCGCCTGCGTTTCAATCCGGCCTTGCGAAGACCCGAAAGCAGCCGAGGAGTCGATGGCCGTCTGGATCAGGCCTTCGATATCCGCCAAGGCGTTGTCCGTACCTTGATTGGTCGTGACGTCGACATTGTTCAGACGCTCAAGTCCGCCACCGATCGTCGTGTCTGTCGATGCGTGGCTGTTCACAGCGACGCTGAAGCCGTCGGCGGCCACCAGGGCACCCACGACTTTGACGGCGCCGTTGTCGCCAGCCGTGGCAGTGACACCAGTGTCGGCGAAGCCCTTGGAGCTGATGTAGGCGTTGAAGCTGTCGGCGAGACCTTGGGCAACGTCAGTCTGCGTATCACCGTCACGGGCAACGTAGCGGATGTCGTTCAGCGCCGCAGTGTTCAGCGCGGTACCGCCAAATGCACCTGCACCCGCGGAGATCGTGATGGAGTAGCCTTGGCCCGCCGTCACGTCGGCCCCGATTGTGAAGTCGGCGTCGTTCCGGGTCGTTGCGTTACCGGCGACCGCAAAGGCCGCTGCATCGCCATCACCGGTGACGTTGTTGGTTGCTGTTGCAACTGAGCCTGCGGCGTTGGCAATGGCCGAAGCTTCGGTGCCCAAGTCTTCCTTGCTCACGGAGATCGAGCTGGACGTCACACCGGAGCCGGAACGATCGAGGGAGGCAAGGATGTTGACTTCGCCTGTGCCCTCATCGGTTTCTTTGTTGGACAGCAGGTTCAACCCATTGAACTGCGCTGCGCCGACAACAGCGCCGATTTGGTCACGCAAGGCATCAATGTCGGTTTGGATCTTGGCGCGGTCGACGTTCTCTTCCTGCGACGCAACAATCTTTCCCTTAATCTGGGTCAGAAGGTCGGTCACCGTCTCGGACGCGTTCCGTGCAACGGCCACGGTGGACTCGCCCAATGCCAGGCTTTCCTGGATCGCCTTGAAGCCCTTAACATCGGACTCCATCTGCTTGGAGATGGCCCAGACGGCGGAGTTGTCTTTGGCGTTTGCCACGGACTTACCGGTAGAGATTTCGGACTGGGTCTGGCCCAGGCTTTTGTTGATGGATTGCAGGGTCTGCAGCGCAACCATTGCGCCGTTGTTGGTCAGAATGCTGGACATTTTAGTTCCTTTGAATGCGCCTGCTTCGCAGGCTGTTTGGGTCCGAAAAAGCACGGACATCTGGACATTCTGCCTTCGGGCGGGGCCCGCGAGTGCCATTCTTGGCAAGTTCAGCAGCACCCGGCTAACGCAACTCGCCGCGGATTTCGCCTTTGTTTTCCTTACGATTCGACGCTTATTGGACCGAACCAACAGTCCTTGCCTTCTGATGCGGACGCGGGCTTGATGCCTGGGTGAACGTATTCTCTGCAAAACATCGCCCGATTCACCTGGGCCGCCATCCGCTGGAGCGATTGCGGCGGGGACCCACCCCAGATTTGTCGAAAATTGCGCCTGAAAAGGCAGTGCGTTTTGGCAGGGATCACCCCGTTCCCATCGTTCGTGCCATGGCGCAGCACCAGGCGATGATGGATGCGATTCGTGATGGCGTCGTCAATCCGGCCAGGGCAACCTGTCCCGATGACCCCGCCAAGCGGGCCGACCATCTGAAGGCCTTTGCCTATTTCAATGACGCGTCCTTGGTGGGGTGCACGCGACTGCCAGAGGAAGCGCGACTGGACGCACCTCGCCGCAATCCCGGAATTGATGCCTTGGCCCAAGACCTCCGCACGCGGCAAACCAAGACACTGGCTTCGGGCATTGACCTGATCATGGCGGATCTGCGGGAGTCTGTGAGCGCTCCCGCAAGCAGCATTGCCCAGCATACCCATGCCCTGGTGATCGTTCAGGACGCCCCGCGCGCCATGGCGGAAGGAGAACCCGGAGCGGACGTCTTAGCAGGGGGAGAGACCCATCGCGCCATTCTTCGGGCGACAGAGACGGCCGTGGTGTTGGCCAACTACATCCGCCTCCTTGGGTGGGCGGCAAAGGCCCATTCCGCCACAACGACGGAGGTGGACTTGACCCGTCTGGCCGTCAGCGCCGGTGTTTTGGTGCCCGGCGGGACAGGCGCCATCGCCCCGTTCCTTGGGTCGCGCTATGCCATCGCGGCGGTGACGACCACCTTTGAGATGGCGCCCGACGCCGCCCTGTTGCCGTCACAGATGATTGACCCACGATGGCTTTTGGGTCTGGGCACCGGGGCGTCGGCCTTCACACATGACCCTTTTTCCAAACGCACCTTTGCGCAGGGTCCGCACCCCTTTGAACGCCTGAAGCGGGTGGCCCGCCCCACGACCTATATGGACGAAGCCAACATCCCTCGCGTGCCGAAACGGACGGATATGTTCGCCCGGGCGCAGTTTGGGGACATGGGCAAGGAGGTCCAGAAGGGCGCAACGGGCGGGCACTACGTTCGCAAATCCGCCCCTTCGGCGGCGCAACGTCGCATGCTTGGCGCATTCGTGCTTCTACAGGACGGTGTGCCCGCCACCGACACCCGTGTCGTCCCGCCAGAGACGGCGGCAGAAATGGTCAAAGCTGCAAGTTATTGGTTGGGCGTCGACGCGACCGGCATCAGCCGGTGCCCGCCCTGGGCCTGGTATTCCCATGATGCGGCCGGGGTCCCAATCGAACCGCCCCATGACACCGCAATCAGTATGATTGTGGACCAAGGCTATGACACCATGGAGGGGGCATCGGGCGATGATTGGATCAGTGTTGCCCAGAGTATGCGTGCGTATCTGCGTTTCTCCCTTCTTGGGGGGGTGATCGCCCAACTGATCCGCGACATGGGCTATGCCGCTAAGGCCCACACCGTCATCGATGGGGAAGTGCTTCAACCGCCGCTCCTCCTGCTTAGCGGTTTGGGCGAAGTCAGCCGGATCGGCGAAGTGATCCTGAACCCGTTCCTGGGCCCGCGCTTGAAGTCTGGCGTGGTCACAACAGACCTGCAGATGACCCATGATCTGCCCATTGATTTCGGCCTGCAAAGCTTCTGCGAGAGGTGCAACAAATGCGCGCGTGAATGCCCATCGGGGGCGATCACGGCAGGCCCGAAACTCATGTTCAACGGATATGAGATTTGGAAATCAGATAGCCAGAAATGCGCGACCTATCGGATCACGACGCCGGGGGGCGCCATGTGCGGGCGCTGCATGAAGACCTGTCCCTGGAACCTGGAAGGTCTGTTCGCGGAGGCGCCATTCCGGTGGGCAGCCATGAACGTTCCCAAGGCAGCGCCGCTTCTGGCCAAGCTGGACGACGCGGTTGGGCGCGGCGGATTGAACCCGGTCAAGAAATGGTGGTGGGACCTAGAGATTGATGGGCAAGGTGCGTACCATCCGACAAAAGAGGTGGTGAACCAAAGAGATCTGCAACCCGGTCTGAAAGTGGACTACAAGGACCAGACCCTGGCCGTGTATCCCGCGCCGCTTGCGCCGCACCCACACCCATATCCCGACCCGATGGACCGGGAAGCTGGGATCGCGGCCTATGCCGATTTGATCCCAGCGGAGGAGTATAAGACGCGCTTGGCCAACGGAGAGACCGCGCATCTGCACCGATATGCCGCGGACAAGGACAGCCCGGTCTTACCCGTCGTCGTCTCTCGGGTGGAGGTCATGTCGGACGAAGTCACCCTGTATGAGTTTCGCGACCCGGTTGGGCGTGACCTGCCCCCTTGGACGGCGGGTGCGCATTTGGACATCGTGGTGGCACCGGAATATCTGCGTCAGTACTCGATGTCGGGCGACCCCGCGGACAGATCTGTCTATCAGATCGGAGTGCTGCGAGAAGAGGACGGGCGGGGTGGATCCAAGCTGCTCCACCGAATTTTCGAGGAAGGGCGCCGTGTCTTTCTGGCGCCACCGACCAATCACTTCCCGTTGGCAGAGGACGCAGAGCAGACGTTGCTTTTTGGTGGGGGGATCGGGATTACGCCGATGATTGCCATGGCCCACCGGTTGCACCATTTGGGCCGCGCCTTTGCGCTGCATTATTGCATCCCGTCCCGGGCGCGCGCGGGGTATCTGCGACAGCTTTCCCACGTTCCCTGGGCTGCGCACGTCCATCTTCATGTCAGCGACGAAGGCACCCGTGCGGATCTGCCAACGCTTGTGGCGCCGTGGGAACCGGGACATCATGTTTACACCTGCGGACCAGATGGGTTTATGGCGGCGGTCATGGACGCGGCAGAGGCGCGGGGGTTCCCCGAGGAGGCCCGGCACCTGGAATACTTCTCGGTCCCCGACCTGCCGGACTACGTGAACCACCCCTTTACCCTGCGCCTGTCCGATGGCCGCACCGTCCCGGTCGCAGAGGATCAGACCGCGTCTGATGCCCTGATTGCCGCCGGCATCCCTGTCGACATCAAATGCGCCGATGGGCTTTGCGGTGTCTGCACTTGTGGCGTCCGCGCCGGAGAGGTGGAGCACCGCGATTTCGTCCTCTCAAACGCACAGCGGGAAACGCAGATGATCCTATGCCAAAGCCGGGCCGCCGCGCCAAACGGCGAAATCGAAATCACCCTGTAGCGCCGCACCCAAGGGCCGCCTTCGACACCATGTTGGAACGCGCGGCACCCTAGGCCAGGGCCTTTGCGTCCTCCAGGATCAGATCGCTGGCCTTCTCTCCGATCATGATGGCAGGCGCATTCGTGTTGCCGGACACGATCTCTGGCATGATCGAACAATCCGCCACGCGCAGGCCCTCAATCCCGTGGACCTTCAAACGGGCGTCGACCACGGCGTCGGACCCTTGGCCCATCTTGCACGTCCCCGTGGGGTGATAGATCGATACGGAGTTGCTGCGCGCCCAATCCAGGGTTCCAGCGTCGTCATCCATGGCCAGGTCGGCCGTCGGTCGAAACTCCTCGCTGATCTTATCGGTCAAAGGGGCATGTTTGGCGATGCGACGGGCGATCTTCACGCCTTCGGTTATGGTCCGGCAATCCGTCTCGGTCGCCAGGTAGTTCGGATGGATTTTCGGATAGACGCCCGGCTCCGCCGAAGCCAAGCGGATTTCTCCACGGCTCTCTGGCCGTAACTGGCAAACCGACATCGTGAATGCCGAAAAGGGGTGCACCCCTTCCCCCGGGCTGTCCGCCGACCACGGTTGAACGTGGAACTGAATGTCGGGGGTGTCCACATGTTCACCGGTCTTGAAAAACCCGGTCGCCAGGGATGCGGCCATCGTCATGGGACCCGCGCGGAACAACGCATATTTCAGCGCGATCCGTGCTTGGTTGAACAGGCTGCGTACCTCATCGTTCAACGTCGGCTCGTTGCATTTGAAGACCAGACGGGCCTGCAAATGGTCCTGCAAATTCTTGCCGACGCCGGGCAAATCCGCCAGCACGTCGATGCCATGTTCCTTCAATTGGTCCGCTTCCCCAAGGCCGGACAGCATCAAAAGCTGTGGGGAATTGATCGACCCACCGGACACAATGACCTCCCGATTCGCCTTGACCAAGCGCTCTTGCCCGCCTTTGTCGCGGTATTTCACACCGACGCAGCGCTTGCCTTCGAACACCAGACGCGTGGCGGGCGCGTTGGTCAGGATCTCTAGGTTGGTGCGGGACCGTGCCGGGTTCAAAAACGCCACGGCGGATGAACAGCGCCGACCTAATTTCGTCGTCAACTGAAAGTAGGATGCGCCTTCCTGGGTCTTGCCATTGTAGTCGGGGTTGAACGGGTAGCCCGCCGCCTGGGCCGCGGCGACCCACGCGTCGCAAATGGGGCGCTGCAACCGCATGTTCGAAACCCAAAGCGGACCATCCGCACCGTGGAATTCGTCGGCGCCGCGCTCTTGATGTTCGGACCGTTTGAACAGGGGCAAAACATCGTCCCAACCCCAACCTACATTGCCCATTTGGCGCCAGCGGTCATAGTCTTCGGCCTGCCCGCGGACATAGAGAAGACCGTTCAAAGACGACGATCCGCCCAGGACTTTGCCGCGTGGCCAGTCAATGGAGCGTCCGTTGAGGCCCGGGTCCGGTTCCGTGCGGTAGCACCAGTCCACCGTCGGGTTGTGCATGGTCTTGAAGTACCCAACCGGCACGTGAATCCAGGGGTTCCAGTCCCGGGGGCCCGCCTCGAGAAGAAGGACTTTGTGTTTGGGGTCAGCAGAGAGCCGATTCGCAAGAACACATCCCGCAGATCCTCCACCAATGACGACGAAATCAGCCGTGTGGTCAGCCATCCCTAAGTCCTCCCAAACTCATTTTTAGCGTTTCCAACGAAAGAAAAGCTTGTCAGACTGATAATACGGTGCTGAATATTGAGACTGCAAGTATCATATTTGCGACCTATGGGAGGTTACGATGAAAGTATCAAAAGCCCTGAGCGGGATTTCCCGCCGGGACCTGTTCAAGTTGTCCGGCCAGTACGGCATGTCGTCTGTGCTTTTGGGCGCAGGGACTCTGACCGGTGTCGCCACTTTGGGAGAGGCGGCGCGCGCAGCTGAGTCCAGCTACGAAAAGCGCTTCGCCAAAGAAGCCAAGCACACATTCAAGCTGGGCGCCGCTGGCTTCAACCAGCGCAACCTGCTGATCGAGCGCGCCGGTGTTCTGGAATTCGCCCGCGACTTGGAAAGCCGGACGGACGGCGAGATCCGGGTCGAGTTCATCGGCGACAACCAAATCTGCGGTCAGCTGAGCTGCGTTGAGAAAGCGCAGTCGGGCATCGTGGATATGTACGCCGCGTCGACCCAGAACTCCGCCGGTGGGGCGCCCTACCTGAACGTGCTGGACTATGCCTACATGTTCCGGTCGCGCGCAGATCAGTATCACTTCTTCTACAGCCCCAAGTCGCAGGAGGTTCTGCGCGAGCCCTTCGAACGGCGGCATGGCCTGAAGTTCCTGTTCACCCATGCAGAACTGCGGGGCCTGCAAATGGGCTCCACCTTTGCGGACAAGCCCACGGTCAGCAGCATCGAAGAGTTGTTCGGCACAAAGAACCGCGTGACGGGCACTCAATTGGGTCGGATCGCCATGCAGGCGCTGAACCTGAACCCCGTTCCGGTCGCTTGGGAAGAAACCCTCGACGGCTTGAAGCAGGGCCTGATCGACGGCGCCGAAACATGGGCCTCCGCGGTGGCTTACGCCAACATGTCGCCCGTTGTTTCTCAGTCGGTGGACTTGCGCTTCTTCTGCGGCACCGAGCACACGGCGATGTCCGCCAGCGTCTTCGACAGCCTGTCGGGCGAGTTGCAGGATGCCGTCATGGAATCCGCGTATCTGACGCAGGTGCACGTCCAAGCCGCCAACGAAGCGGCCCTGGTCAACACCGTGGGTGCATCCAACCCGCAGAAGCCTGGCACCATCTTTGCAGAGAACAACGTGCGGGTCGCCGACCTGCCCGAGGCAGAGATCAAAAAGGCCGAGGAAATGTGCTCGCCTGAGTTCCAGCCCCAACTGTGGGAGCAGTGGCGCGAGCGGCTCAACGGCTGGTCCGGTGGTCTCGACACCTACCAGGAGATTTATGACGAGGTTCGCAACAACCCGCATACCCTGGCCGAGAACGTCGAGCCGCGCCGTTGGTGGAAAGCCTAATCGGGCGATCGGCACACAAGATTGGGATCGGGCGCCAGGGGCGCCCGGTTTCACACTGGGCTGACCTTGGGGTGAACTAAGGCGGGGACCCAGCATCCGGGGGGGAGGAGTCCCGGGTCAATCGGATCAGAGGGAGGCTCCGGACATGGAGATTTTCACGGGCGCGGCCGAGATCATATCGGCGCTGTTCGAAAACGATGCGTTCATGCTGCAAGATGCGCTGCGGAACAATCCGGGCGTCTGGCTCATCGGGCTGGTGGCGACGCTGTTCGGGGGCATCGCCGTTGCCTACATCTACAAAGCCGTACCGTTCATTGAGCGCTATCTGGAGCCGACGGTCATGGTGGTCAGCTACCTTGCCATCGGCATCATCATCTTTGCAGGCGTGATCCAGCGGTTCTACCTGGACGGGCAGCCGCCCTGGTCCACGACGCTTCCGCCGTTCCTGTTCCTGATCATGACCTGGGTGGGGTGTTCCTATAACATCAAACTGCGGACGCATTTGGCCTTTGCTGAATTTCGGACGACCATGCCCCGCTTTGGGCAGTTCCTGTGCCTGATGCTGGACGCGGCGCTGTGGCTGGGCTTCTCTTGGATTGTGATCGTCACCACCACGCAGGAGACTGTGCGCGCCGCGGCAAACTTCGCGATCATGCTGGGCACGGATAACGTGATGCAGTGGTGGTTCTTGATCTCGGTGCCGCTGGCGTTCCTTCTGCTCAGCGGTCGAATTGTTCAGAATGTCCAAAAGGATGTGAGAAATTATCGGGAGGGTAACACCCTCATTGAGCAAGCTGTGATCGGGGGTGACGTATGACCGACGGCAACATCATCACGCTGATCTCCGTTGGGGTCACCATCCTGTTCATGCTGGGTGTGCCCGTGTTCCTTGTTATCGGCTACTGGGTCATCGGCATGTCCTTTGTCCTGGGTTTGCCCCTTCTCAACATCGGCGCCGCGCTCCAAGACGTGTTCACAGACGGTTTTGCCCTGTTGGCCATGCCGCTGTTCATCCTGACCGGGGACTTGATCAACCGGTCCGGTATCGCGCGGCGGCTGTCGGACTATGCCTATGCGTGTCTTGGTTGGATCCGCGGCGGTCTGTCCATGGCGGCCCTGGGCGCATGTGGTCTTTTCGCGGCGATCTCCGGCTCTAACTCGGCGACGACCGCCACGATTGGGTCCATGCTGCACCCGGAAATGGTGAAGGGCGACTATGACGAGCGTTTCTCCGCGGCCACTGCGGCGGCGGGCGGCTGCGTCGGGATCATCATCCCGCCGTCGATCATCTTCATCGTCTACGGCTTCTTGATGAACCTGCCCATTTCTGAGCTGTTCATTGCGGGTATCGTCCCCGGCGCCTTGATGGTGATTGCCATGATGCTGGTCGCCTTTCTTCTGTCCTGGAAGAACAAGTGGGGCGTCCTGATTGGTCTATCCTTCGCCCGGATGACGAAGACGGCCATCGGCGCTTGGCTGGGCTTCTTTGCCATCGGCCTGGTTCTTTGGGGCATCTACACCGGTAAGTTTAGCCCGACCGAGGCGGCGGGTGTCACCGTCGGCTTCTGTATCATCGTGGGCTTCTTGTGCTTGCCCCTTCACCGGATGCTGGGCAAAGACGAAGACCGGCCCGTGATGGAAAAAAGCTATGGCGAGATGCTGCTGGTGCAGGGTTTCTCTCCCGTGGAGCTTCCGTCCATTACCATGCGGTCGGCCCAGATCACGGGCATCCTTGCGCCGCTGATTGCCGTGTCCGTCGTCATGCAGCAAATCCTGTCCGTGCTTGGCGCGCAGGAGGTGATTGGCGGGTTTGTGACCAGCATGGGCGGCTACTACGCCGTTCTGTTCACCGCCATGGCCATTGTGTTCGTCTGCGGTATGGTCCTGGAATCCCTGCCGGTGACGATCATCTTGGCGCCCATTCTTGCCCCGATCGCCCATGAAGTGGGCGTGGAGCCGGTTCAGTTCGCGGTGATCTTCCTTGTTGGCGCATCCATCGGGTTTATCACGCCGCCCTACGGCTTGAACCTATACGTTGCCTCTGGGGTGACGGGTGTTCCGTATTTCCGGCTGTTGCCCTACACGGTCCCGTATTTGGCGTCGCTGTTGCTGGTCTGGTTCTTTATTGCGATGGTGCCGGGCCTGTCGACGGGACTTGTTGACTTAATGAGGTAGCGGCATGGATGGGCATAGGTCCGATACCATACCAACGAACCTGCGCCTCCTCCTGGTCCTGGAGGAGGTGGCAAAGGCGGGCGTGGCCGTCACACCGACCGAGGTGAACGCCAGGCTTGGCTTGCCGAAACCCACCATCCACCGGTTGTTTGCGACGCTGGTGGAAGAGGGGTTCCTGCATCGCGAAATGGGGGGCCGATCTTACATCCCGGCGCGGCGACTGCGGGCTTTGGCGGGTGGCGTCCTGTCGTCGGCCCATATCCGCACGGCGCGACAGGCGATCCTGCGCCGCCTGTCTTCCGACATCGGCGAGACGTGCAACGTGGCCATCCCCGATGGCGGCAGCATGATCTATCTCGAACGGGTGGAGACGGAATGGCCCCTGCGCATCCAACTGCCGACGGGAACGCGGGTCCCCCTTTACTGCACCGCCTCTGGCAAAATGTTCCTGTCCACGCTTTCTCAACGCGCCCTCGACGCGTATCTGCGCTCCACCAAGTTGGATGCGCGGGCGGCGGGGACGTTCACGTCGAGGTCGGAGTTGTTGGGCGCGCTGTCTGAAATTCGGGCCAACGGGTATTCCACGGACCGGGGGGAGTTCATGTCGGACATGGTCGCCCTGGCTGTTCCGGTCCAGGACAACAATGGGCGTCTGATGGCGACGCTATCGTTCCACGCCCCAACACAACGGATGGACCTTGATACGGGGCTGAAATGGCTGCCACGTCTGCAGGCTGCCGCTGCTGAAATGTCCTCCCTAATCGAAGACGTCCCGCCTGAGTCAGACGCCGTCGGGGCACTGGGCAACCTCTGATCCCAGCATTTCGCCAAGATCGTCTAATGACCGGAAACGATGGGCCTCTTTCCGGTCATGGTCTGGCCATTTCCGGGCAGACGGCGCTGGACCGGCGGCCACGGCTCGGCGATGCTACGGGGGCTATCACGCGGAGAACTTGAATGCCGGATCGCTATCCTCGCGACATGTTGGGCCATGGTCCGACGCCGCCTGACCCACATTGGCCGGGCGGTGCGCGTATCGCGATCAGCCTCGTCCTGAATTACGAAGAGGGCGGCGAAAACAACGTTTTACACGGGGATCCTGCGTCTGAGGCCTTCCTGTCAGAGATTACAGGTGCCCAGCCTTGGCCCGATCAGCGGCATTGGAACATGGAGTCCCTTTACGAATATGGTGCCCGTGCCGGGTTCTGGCGCTTGCACCGCCTTCTGCGGGACCATCCGGTGACGGTTTATGGTGTGGCGACGGCCCTTGCGCGGTCGCCGCTCCAGCTGGAGGCGATGCAAGGCGCCGGGTGGGAGATCGCGTCCCATGGCCTCAAATGGGTCGAGCACAAGGACATGCCCGAGGCGGAGGAGCGCGCCGCGATCCAGTCAGCCATCGCACTGCATAGGGCGACCACGGGCACGGCGCCGCGCGGGTGGTACACGGGACGGTGTTCCATGAACACGGTGCGCCTGGCGGCGGAAGAAGGGGCGTTTGCCTACATCTCGGACAGCTATGCGGACGACCTGCCATATTACGTGCGGGTCGGGGACCGGACGCAACTGATCCTACCATATACGTTGGACGCCAATGATATGCGCTTTGCCATCCAGGCGGGCCACGCCGACGGCGCATCGTGGGAGCAGTATTTGCGCGATAGCTTCGACTGTCTGATGGAGGAGGGGGGGCGCATGATGTCCGTTGGGTTGCACTGCCGATTGGCGGGCCGACCGGGGCGGGCGCAGGCGCTGCGCCGGTTCTTGGACTACGCGGCCAGCCATGAGGGTGTCTGGTTCGCCACGCGCGAACAGATTGCCGCCCATTGGGCCAAGGTGCACCCGCCCTATGCCGTGGGGGCCAATCGCACGGATGTGGACCTGGTCCGCGACGCGATCCCGGCTTTGTCGGACCGTCCCGTGCCCGCGGGGCAAATGGTCCATGAGTTGGACCAAGACGCCTTTGTCAGCAGGTTTGGCGGGATCTTTGAACACTCCCCTTGGGTTGCGGAGCGGGCCTGGCAGCAGGAGTTGGGACCGACCCATCACCATCCGGCGGCCCTGCACCACGCGATGGCGCGCGCTTTCCGGGCGGGCACCCCAGAAGAACGGCGCGCCGTGCTGAAGGCGCATCCAGACCTTGCCGGAAAGCTTGCCGCGGCGGGGGAGCTGACCGAGGACAGCACATCTGAGCAGGCCAGCGCAGGCTTGGATCTGTTGACGCCGTCCGAGCGGGAGGCATTTGAGACCCTCAACACCACCTATGTCCAAAAGCACGGTTTCCCGTTCATCATCGCTGTTCGCGATTATGACAAGTCCGGCATTTTGGCCGCCTTCGAGACCCGGATCACCAACGAAACCGAAGTCGAATTTGAAGCGGCCTGTACCCAAGTCGAACGCATTGCCTGGCTGAGGCTGGAGGCACTGGAATGGTAGTCGAGATAAAAACGATGCCTCTGACCGCAGAGGCGTTCACCCCCTTTGGAACCATCATTAGCACTGGCAATGGCGTGGCGCGGGCGATCAACGATGGCCTTTGTACCCGTTGGCACGATCAATGCCGCCCGGACGTGGTGGACGGGACAGTGTCGATTTCCGTCTTTGAGGCCCAACCGCGCACGCTGCCTTACCGTCTTCCCCTGATCGAGCGTCACCCAAAAGGATCACAGGCGTTCCTGCCCATGAGCGGGGACCCGTTTCTGGTGATTGTATCCGACGGACCGGACGCCACGCCGCTGGCCTTCGTGACCGGCGCTTATCAAGGGATCCAGTTCCACCGAAACACCTGGCACGGTGTGTTGACGCCGTTGCATACGCCTGGCCTTTTTGCGGTCATCGACCGTGCAGAAACGGCGGACAATCTTGAGGAACATCGCTTCGCCGCGCCGTTCCTGGTGACCGGGTAGGGGGGGCCATGCCAAAGACGCAGTTTGCCATTGAGATGGGCATGGGCACCGACTTGACCGGTGCCGACAACACCAAAGCGGCGTGCCGCGCGGTGTTCGACGCGCTCCACCGGAATTCATTGACCATCGGCCCGGCCTTTGACTTTCCCCGGGATGCGATGCTCGTCGACATTCGCGTGGGCGTCCCGGATCCGGAATCGGTCGACCCCGCCCGGGTCGCGGCCGAGGCGCCCTACGGCACCGTCACCGTCGAAGCCGTCAAAGGCGGTGCCCTGCTGCGGTCGCGGGACAAAGACGTGGTTGTGGCCAACGCCATCGTCTCCGTGTCCTTCAACGTGGAGGTGGCGTAATGGCCGAAAAGCAGCTGATCGTTGAAATCGGGATGGGCGCGGATGTCCACGGTCAAGATGTGACCAAGGCGGCCCTGCGCGCCGTCAGCGATGCGATCCGCCATTCGTCCCTGTCGGTTTTCTACACCTGGAAGCGCCCAAACAAGATGCGGATCGAGGTCACCATCGCGTCGCCCTTCCCGGACACCCTGGACAAAAGGGCCGTTGCGCAGGCGCTGCCCTATGGCACGGTCGAGGTTGCGTCGGTTTTGGGGGGCCTGACCGATGAGGGGATGGGCGGATCCAGTGACACGACCTTGGTGATCGCAGGGGTTCGCGCGTTCCTGGATACGGCGGACCACCCATTCAAGTTGGTCGAGGCCGAGACCTAAATCGAACGCGTCTATGCGGCGGATCGCGCGGCCTCTGACCGCAAGAAGATCGGGGCATCGTCGGGGCTATCCTGCCAAGCATAGCCGCCGGTCGTGAAGCCGCGCAGGTCTGACACATCTGTAATCCGGTTTTCAGACACGAAACGCGCCATCGCGCCACGGGCTTGCTTGGCAAAGAAGCTGATCACCTTTGGCCCGCCTGGACGATCCTCTTGGAAGGTTGGCGTGACGATGCGCAGCTTCAGTGCCTTCGGGGCCACGGCACCGAAATACTCCTGGCTGGCGCAATTCAACAGAATGTCCGTCCCAGCAGCCTCTGCATCGTCATTGAGCGCTTTGGAGATCCGGTCGCCCCAAAAGGCATACAAGTCCTTGCCCCGCCGCGTTGCCAGTCGGCTGCCCATCTCCAACCGATAGGGCTTCAACGCATCAAGGGGCCGCAACAGACCGTACAGTCCCGATAGGATGCGCAGATGATCCTGGGCCCAACGGATCGTGTCCTCGTCCAGCGTGGCGGCATCCAGGCCCGTGTACGTGTCGCCATTGAAGGCAAACATCGCGGGCTTTTCTGGCGCATCGTCCCAGTCGCGAAAGCGGTCCCGGTTGAGCCGCGCCAACGCCTCGGAGATGTCCATCAGGCTCATCAAATCCTTGATGCCTTTGCGCCGGGCCGACGTCAAAAGCGCTGCGGTGTCGTCTTGGAAACGGGGCGCCGTCATGCCGTGATCGATTGGGTCGAAGTCCAGCTTCTTGGCGGGTGAGATCACGGTCAGCATGGCAAATCCTCCGGCGTCGTTGTCCGTAAGGTAGGCGCCTATGGTCCATGCACAAGCAAAGAGTGAAGCCTTGATCCACGTCATGGACCCGGGCGCGCGGTTCCGCGTTACTGACCCCATATCCCACTTGAGACGGAGGGGAAGACATGTTGGATATCTCAGTCCACAAGATCGCCCAGATCATCCTGTTTGGGCGCGAACTTCAGCGCGGCGAGGCGGAGCTTCGCGGCTTTCTCGAAAGCCTTGATGAGGACGAAGAGGCAGGCCTGATCGCCATCATGTGGATCGGTCGGGGCACCTATGAACCCGCAGAATACGCCGAGGCTGTTGCCACCGCACGGGCCGAAGCGAACACGCCCACTGCGGACTACCTGATCGGGACCCCGAATTTCGTCGACCATCTAGAGACCGGGCTAGAGGCTTTGGGCCTGTCGGCTGCTGAAGATGAAGAGACGCTCCTCTAGGAGAGGGGCGCGCCTGGTTCGATCGGTGCGGCCCGGGTGACCGGCCCGCGCTACCGGATCGACAAGCGCAGGGTGAAGGTCTCTGACCCCGGGCCTGCGAACAATTGGAAGACATCCACAAAGTAGGTGCCCCGCCGCGTCCGGAAACTGAAATCGTCCTGGCATTCTATGATGCCCCGCACATTAAAGCAGACGTTCTGGCTGCCGAAGACTTGGAGTCGCGCGGTCTGTCCTGCACCGCTGCCGAAGCGGAAACAGAGGGGGCCGTTTTCGGACACCCGCCCGGACACTTCGCCGGAAAAGGCCCCGCGCTGGAACCGGATTTCTTGACAGCTTTGTGCGGCGGCTGCAGTCGCAAAAAGGGTGAAGGAAAGCAGAAGCAGTAAGCGTTTCATGGAATGTCCCCGATATTGAATGGCGCGACCGTACCAAGAGACGCGCCATCCGTCATCGGTCATGATCCGTGTCGTCAGCCGGTTTCCTTCAACACATGCAGAAACGCGTTCCCAAACCGTTCTGCATGCCGATCCCCCAGAATCCGCAGCAGCTTGTCCGGATCAGGGTCCGCCTTCGCGACCTTCGCCAATTGAGAGGAGGAGCACGTCATCGGTTTGTCCAAACCGGATTCGCCCCGGTTCAGCGTATTCTGAACCTCAAGAAGCTGGTCATAGATCGCCCCGGCACTGCGCCCGGCCAGCTTGCGCCGAGCGGGGTGAACCTCCTCCGGTGCCTCGCCCGTGATCACCGCAAGGAAGGTCGCACCATAGCGGTCCAACTTCTTCGCACCAACGCCGGAAATGCCCGCCATCTCGTCCAGACATACCGGGCGCCGCTCTGCCATTTCGATCAGGGTCCGGTCGGGAAAGACGACATAGGCGGGCACGCCTTGGCTTTCGGCCAGGGCCCGCCGTTTCGCCTTGAGCGCGGAGAGCAGGGGCGCGTCTTCTTCGTTGACCAATTGCCGGACGGCGGGCCGCCGCTCCGCCTTCTTGATCGTGTCCCGCCGCAGGGTCACGCCGGCCTCGCCGCGCAGAACGGGGCGGGCGGCATCCATGAAGCGCAGGGCGCCGTGCCGCTCCGGGTCTGGACGGACCAGGTCCAGGCCCATCATCTGTCGAAAGATCGCCTGCCATTGGGGGCGCGGCAGTTCGGTGCCACAGCCAAAGGTCGGCAGAGCATCATGCCCGAAGCGCTTCGTTTTTTCCGTCTCCATCCCCAGCAGGATGTCGATCAGATGTCCGGTGCCAAACCGTTCTTCTGTGCGCAGCATGGCGGACAGGGCTTTGCGCACCTCGGTGGTGGCATCGAACAGCGCGGGCGGGGCGGCACACAGATCGCAATTGCCACACGGCTCGCGGTTTTCCCCGAAATAGCCCAGCAGGGTCACCCGGCGGCAGACCTGCGCCTCCGCCAGGCCGAGCAGAGCGTTCAGTCGGCCGTGGTCGGCGGCTTTGTGCGCGTGCGGGGCAAGCCCTTCATCGATCTGTTGACGGCGGTAGCGGATGTCATCGGCCCCGAACAGGGTCATCGTGTCGGCAGGGGCGCCGTCCCGCCCCGCGCGCCCGATTTCTTGATAATAGGCCTCGATGGATTTGGGCAGGTCCGCATGGGCGACCCAGCGAATGTCGGGCTTGTCCACGCCCATCCCGAACGCCACGGTGGCCACGACGATCAGGCCATCCTCACGCTGAAACCGGGTTTCCACAACGCGCCGATCCTCCGGGTCCATCCCGCCGTGGTAGTGGCAGGCGCTGTGCCCCTCCGCGCGCAAAGCATTGGCTAGGCTTTCGGTTTTCGCCCGCGTGCCGCAATAGACGATGCCCGATTGGCCCTTGCGCGCGGCGGCAAAGGACATGATCTGACGGCGCGGCTGATTTTTGGGTTCAAACGCCAGGGATAGGTTGGGCCTATCGAATCCATGAAGGAACGTGCGCGGCGGGGCGTCGAACAGGCGGCGGGCGATCTCGGCGCGGGTTTCCTCATCTGCGGTTGCCGTGAACGCGGCCAGGGGCACCTGCAGCGCTTGGCGCAAGGCGCCCACCCGCAAGTAGTCGGGCCGAAAGTCGTGGCCCCATTGGCTGACGCAATGGGCTTCGTCCACCGCGATCAGGCTGCAACCCGCTTGGCGCAACATCCGCTCCGTCCCGCCGGAGGCGAGCCGTTCCGGCGCAATGTAGAGCAGTTTCAGGCGCCCCTCTTCGATGGCCTGCCACACAGCGTCCGTCTCGTCCTCGGTGTTGCCAGAGGTCAGCGCCCCCGCGCAAACGCCCGCCTCCTGCAAGGCGCGTACCTGGTCGCGCATGAGGGCGATCAACGGCGAAATGACCACCGTCAGCCCATCTCGGCAAAGTGCAGGCAATTGGAAGCACAGGGATTTTCCGCCACCCGTCGGCATGATCGCCAGCACGTCTTCACCCGCGCACACGGCCTCCACGATTTCCGCCTGACCAGGTCGAAATGCGTCGAATCCAAAGACGGAGGACAGTAAGTCCGAAGGCGCCTGCATATCTGCTCTCATGGGTGTTTTTCTTATGATTCTCACATGAATCCTCGGTAAACAAGAATTCTCTTCAACTTCTTTTTGAGAATTATTCGCAGGTTTTCCCCTTCCGCTGGGCGAGGGGTGGTAGTATGTCAGCGATCCTGACGCAAAATATGGGAGTCCACACATGACCATCCTTCGCTCACTGATCGCCGCCACGATGCTGGCCACCCCGGCTGCCGCCCAAGAGGTGACGCTGCGGTTCCAGCACTTTGTGAACCCGGCCTCTGCCAACCCGAAGCACTTCATGCAGCCCTGGGCCGATGCCATCGAAGCGCAGTCTGAGGGGCGCATTAAGGTGGAGTTGTACCCGTTCATGCAATTGGGCGGCGCGGCCCCTGAAATGTACGACCTGATCCGCGATGGCGCGGTGGACGGGGGTTGGGTGATCCCGGGCTATCAGGCCGGGCGCTTCCCCGAAGCCGAGGCGATGGAGTTGCCCTTCATGGTCAGCAAATCCGCCGAAGCCGCATCCAAAGCCGCCTGGGACTTTACGGAAGCCCACTTGATGGATGATTTCTCAGACGTCCACGTGATTGCTGCCCACATGCACGGGCCCGGCTTGGTTCACAAGAAAGGCGACGCGATCGCAGCGCTCGACGACTTCCGGGGTTTGTCCCTCCGCGGTCCGTCCCGTCCTGCGACAATGCTGCTGAAGGAATTGGGCGCCAACCCCGTGGGCATGCCCGTGCCGGCCTTCCCCGAGGCGCTGTCGAAGGGCGTTGTCGACGGCGGTGTCATCACCTGGGAACAGGCGCCCTCGCTCAAGCTGGATGAGTTGACCGACAGCCACACCGACGTGGCCGGGGACCGGTCGCTCTATAACCTCTACTTCATTTGGGCCATGAACAAGGACGTCTATGAGGGGCTGCCCGATGACCTAAAGGCTGTCATCGACGCCAATTCCGGTGCCATGGCCTCGGCCTGGGCGGGACGCGCCCACGACACAGGCGATGCCGAAGGACGCGAGGTGATCGAGGCCACCGACAACGAGATTGCGGAGATGTCACCTGAAGTCACCGCACAGATCAAAGCGATTGGCGCGGATGTGACCGCCGCGTGGATTGCCGAGATGGACGAGAAGGGTCTGAACGGCGCGCAACTGGTCCAAGATGCGCAAGCGGCGGTGGACGCCCACCTTGTCGATTAAGACACGGGGACGCGCGGGTAGGTTGCCCGCGCGTCCGCTGTGTTTATCCTTTGGACGGTGCCTGATCCGAGGTCAGGCCCTCGGTCGATAACAGGTCCGTCTTGGGCATCAGGCGCAGCAATTCCTGAGTGTAGGGATGGGTGGGGGCGCAAAACAACGTCTCCGTGTCCTGCACCTCCACCAGCCTGCCGTTCTTCAACACCCCCACGCGGTCGCACATCTGGCGCACCACAGGCAGGTCATGGCTGATGAACAGCATGGTCAGACCCAAAACCTCCTGCAGGTCTTTGAAGATGTTCAAAATCTGCGCTTGGATCGACACGTCCAGAGCTGATGTCGGCTCGTCGCAGATTAGAAACCGCGGCTGCGTCGCCAGGGCCCGCGCGATTGAAATGCGCTGCCTCTGCCCGCCAGAGAATTCATGGGGGTATTTGAGCCCCGCCTCGGCCCCCAGGCCCACACGGTCCAGCAACTCCGCTACCCTGGCGCGTACGCTGTCTTTCGGAATGACCCCCAAATGGATGGCCGGTTCCGCGATGATCTGATCGACCCGGTGGCGGGGGTTTAGGGATGAATAGGGATCTTGAAAAATCATCTGGATTTGCCGCCGGAAGGTGTCCAGTGACGTGGATATGGGCGCGCCGTCAAAGGTCACGTCGCCGCCATCCAGTCGGTAAAGCCCCGCAATCATGCGCGCGATGGTGGATTTGCCCGACCCGGATTCCCCCACCAGGCCAAACACCTCCCCCGGCATTATCTCAAAGCTGACATCATCGACCGCCGTGAAGTAAGTACGACGGGACGGGATCAGGCTGTTTTGGTCCAGAAACCGCTTGGTGATGTGCGATACCTCAATCAACGCGCCTTCGGTCTTGGGCTGTGCCGGCCAATCCCGCGCCAAATCTTCGATCTTGAAGGTGGTTTCGCGCCCGCCATAGCTGATCTGCGGAAACCGGTGCAGTTTCAGGCCGGGCCGCGGAACGGCGGCGATCAGGCTTTTGGAGTAGGGATGCTGGGGCTGCCCGAGAACCTCGGCCGTGGGGCCACTTTCCACGATTTTCCCGCCGTAAAGGACGGTGACGCGATCCGTTGTCTCTGCGATGACGCCCATATCGTGGGTGATAAGGATGACACCGACTTGGCGTTCCCGGGCCAACTCTCGGATGAGGTCCAGGATCTGCGCCTGGATTGACACGTCCAGGGCCGTCGTCGGCTCATCGGCAATGATGATCTCTGGCTCTGAACATAAGGCCAGGGCAATCACGACACGCTGCCGCATCCCACCAGAAAACTGGTGCGGATATTGGTTCACCCGGGTCTGCGGGTTCGGAATTCCAACCCGGTCCAACAGGTCGATGGCGCGCGTATGGGCGTCCGCATGGGACAGGCCAAGATGCACCTGGATCGTCTCTTCCAACTGCTGGCCTACGGTGAACAGCGGGTTGAGGGACGTCAGCGGATCCTGAAAAATCATGGAGATTTTCTTGCCCCGCAGCGCCAGCATTGCCGCCGCATCCAGGCCAGAAATCTCTTCCTGGCCCAGCGTGATGGTGCCATCGGCCAAGCGACCGGGCCGGTCCAGCAGGCCCATGATCGCCGCACCAATGGTGGATTTCCCCGCGCCAGATTCGCCCACCAGACCATGGATCTCCCCCGGATCCACGCTGAGCGTTACGTTGTCCACGGCCGTGAACAATTGGCGTCGGGTCGGGAATTCGACCGTCAGGCCGCGCAGGTGCAGGCTGGAGGACGGGTCAGACATTGCCTAATTTCCATGCAAGATGCGTCGGCTTCGACTCTTTATGCTGCAAAGCAGCATATCGTCCTGCTGCAACGCAGCATTTTAACGAGATGTTGACGCGACAGGGCCTAAAACAAGGGTGTCCGCGGCATGGGGGGACCGCTTTTGAGAAAGGAACCCCGCCATGTGCCTCACCGCCGCATACCTCGCCGCCTTCCTGTCCCTGATCGGGCCCGAGAACATCTCGTCCGAGCCGGGACGCTATATCGTCCACGCTGACACGCGCGATGCCCATTGGGTCCAGGTGGAAGATGTCTGGTGCACCATGGCCCCCCAGATCGATGCCAGCGCGCGCTTGGCCGCCCTGCGGACCTACTGATCCAGGCGACCACCATGGGCCGGGGCGCAATGTCATCCGCCCCATCAGTCGAGCTTTGGGTTTAGAGCATCGCGCAGCCAGTCGCCCAATAGGTTGACCGAAAGCGCCAGCGCCAACAACGTGCAGGCCGGGAAGAACAGGATCCACCATTCGCCGGAAAAAAGGAAGTCCTGCCCAATGCGGATCAGGGTACCAAGCGACGGCTGTGTCGGCGGCGCGCCCACGCCCAGAAAGCTGAGCGTGGCTTCCGCGATGATCGCCAACGCCAGTGAGATCGTTGCAATCACAAGGACCGGCGATAGGACGTTGGGCAAGATGTGCCGCAACATGATCGCGGTGGAGGAGCGCCCGATCAATTGCGCCGCCTGGACGTATTCTTTATTCCGCTCCACCAGCGTCGCGCCGCGCACCACGCGGGCGAATTGCACCCAATCCGACAGGCCGATGGCCAGGATCAACACCCAGATTGCCATTTGATCTCGGTATTCGATCGGAATGACCCCGCGCGCGATGCCAAAGATCAACATGGCCACCAGGATGGACGGAAAGGTCAGCTGCACATCCGCCACGCGCATGATGATCGTCTCGGTCCAGCCGCCCACATAGCCCGCGATCAGGCCCAGTAGAACCCCGAGAATCATGGCAAACAGCACCGCCATGACCCCAACAAAGAGCGAAATGCGCAGACCGTACAGGATGGTAGAGTACACATCCCGCCCTTGGTCGTCAGTGCCCAGCCAGAACGCCTCCCCGGTGAAGGCATTGGCTTCGCCCGGTGGCGTGAAGCCGTTCATCAGGTTCAGGCTGGACGGGTCGAACGGGTTCGTCGTTGCAACCAGCGGCGCAAAAACGGCCGCCAAGACCAGCAACAGCGTGACCAGCGCCGCGACCATCGCCACAGGCGATCTGCGGAAGGAATAGGCCAAGTCGCTGTCCCACATCGTCCACAATCGAGACGGGCGCGCAGCGGCTGTTGGCACGGCAGGTGTTGCCTTGGTGTCGGGCAGGTCGGTCATGTCGTCCTCCCGTCGATGCGCAGGCGCGGGTCCACCCAGACATAGAGGATGTCCACCAACAGGTTGATCAACACAAACATGACTGAGATCAGCATAAGGTAGGCGGCCATCACCGGGATGTCGACGAACTGCACGGCGTTGATGAACAAAAGACCCACACCCGGCCACTGGAACACCGTCTCGGTGATGATGGCGAACGCAATGATGGCACCCAATTGAAGGCCCGTGACTGTGATCACCGGCACCAATGTGTTCTTCAGCGCGTGGCGGAAATTGACTGCCCGCGCACTCAGCCCCCGAGCCCGGGCAAAGCGGATGTAATCCTGCCGCAGTACCTCCAACATCTCCGACCGGACCAAGCGCATGATCAGGGTCATTTGGTAAAGGCCCAGGGTGATCGACGGCAAGATCAGGGATTTCAGACCGGATTCCGTCAAGAGGCCCGTGGTCCACCACCCCAGATCCACAACCTCGCCCCGGCCAAAGGTCGGCAACCACCTGAGTTGTACCCCGAACACATAGATCAGCAGGATCCCGATCAGGAAGGTCGGCAAAGACACCCCGATCAGCGACGTGGACATGACGACATTGGCCAGCCATCCCCGTCGTCGGATCGCAGTATAGACACCCAAGGCGATCCCCAGGCTGATGGCGATCAGACCCGATACCGCGGCCAGTTCCAATGTGGCGGGCGCACGCTCTGCGATGATCTCCGCCACGGGGCGCGATTGGCGATAACTGATCCCGAAATCACCTTGCACTGCGCGGCCCAGAAAGGTGGCGTATTGCACAATAAACGGATCGTTCAGGCCCAAGGCTTCGCGCAAACGCTCCACATCCTGAACCGTACGCTCCTGCCCCAAAAGCTGTTCAATGGGGTCGCCCACAAATCGGAACATCGAAAACGCCACAAGCCCCACGGCCAGAAGGACGATCACGGATTGGAGGATGCGGCGAATGATGTAGGCAAGCATCTGTCACGTTTCACGGCACCGTCGCCGCGCGTCAAGGGGAGGGCGGGGCGAACCCCGCCCAACGTTTGGTCACTCTGCCATTTCGACCCAGCGGATTTGCAGGAAGTTGTCGGGCCGCTGCACGACCTCCACCCCGTCGCGCACGCCCCACACCAGCGGCTGCACGTAGAGCGGGACATAGGCGGCCTCCTCGGCCAGCAACGTCGCCACCTCATCCAGCATGGCCTGTCGCTTTGTATCGTCTATCTCGGACTGGATCATCGGCAACAGTTCATCGATCCGCGCATTGGAATAGCCCCCGAAATTCCAGGACCCCAGCTTCTTCTCTGCATTGGGGGTAGAGGCCAAGAAACGGATCGGATGCTCTGCGTCGAAGGTGCCGGGCGACCAGCCCAGCAGGTACATGTCGTGGTCATCTTCGCGCAGCGTGGGCCAGTAATTCGCCACTGGCATCGTTTCGAATGCAGGCGACAGGCCGACCTGAGCCAACATGGCGTTGATGGCGGTGCACACGGCTTCGTCGTTCAGATACCGGTCGTTGGGGCATTTGAGCGAGAAGGCGAAGCCGTCGGGGTACCCCGCCTCCGCCAGCAAGGTGCGGGCCATGTCGGGGTCGTATGCCGGGCGCTCCAACCCGCTGGTGTAGCCGCGCATCGCGTCCGAGACGAGCTGCGTGGCCGGTGCCGCCGACCCCCGCATGACCGTCTGCAGGATCGCGGGTACATTGATGGCGTGGCCTACTGCTTGGCGGACACGCGCGTCCTGGAACGGGTTCACGCCGCCGCCAGTCAACAGCGTGTCCTTGTCATGGGGAAACCCCAGCATGATCACCCGCGCCTCAATCCCGCGGATGACATCGACACCCTCCGCCGTCTCAACGCGCGCCGCATCCTGGACGGGCACCGGCTCGATCAGGTCCAATTCTCCGGACAACAGGGCGGCCACCGCCGTGGCCGAATTCTGGACCGGCGTAAATGTCGCCGTGGTGACGTTGCCCCGATCCTCGCCCCACCAGCCGTCAAACGCCTCCAACGTGGTCTTCAGACCCGGCTGGCGCTCGGTAATGCGATAGGGGCCGGTACCATTGGCGTTCAACGTGGCGTAGTTGCCCTGCTCGATGTTTGGACGCTCGGCCCCGTTGGCGGCGGCCCAACCGCTGTCCATCATCATCCAGTTGGCGATGCCGTCCACAAAAATCGGGTTCGGCCCATTGGTGTAGACATTCACGGCAAAGTCGCCATCCGCTTCCATCCGGTCGACCGAGGCGAACCAGGATGACGTATCCGATTCCTCCGACGAGGCCCGCTCGTAGGAGAAGATCACATCCTCCGCCGTGAACGCCTCCCCGCCATGGAATGTCACACCCTCCCGCAGGGTGAACCGCCAGCCTTCGCCGTCACCAATGGGCGCCCATGCGGTGGCCAGCGCAGGCTCCACGGACATGTCGCGCCCGCGGCGAACAAGCCCTTCATACACATTGCCAAGAAGGCTAAAGACCGGGGCGGAGTTTCCGGCATTGGGGTCCAGCGTGTTCGGGTCCGTGGTGGACGCAAATCGCAACTCTGTTGCGCCAGCGGGTAGGGTCAGTGCGGCCAACATCGCGGCCGTGAGGGCGGTTTTCATGGTCATCTCCCCTAAGATCGTTAGCCGAAGGATGGCGCAACCAATGGGCGAGTCAAATCACGGTTGACACGCTGTCTCATTTTCTAGGCGCGCGATCAGCGCCCGGGCCGTCACCTTATCGGGGATCAGTATATGGTCAGTTAAATGTCGCGTCGCCAGTCGAGCGTGCCAGCCGCTTCACCGTTCTGCTGAAGACCCCGAACAAACGGACCAAGCCGGTGATGGGCAAGATCATGGAGGCGGTGCGTGATCCGCCCCACATCGCGCGCCATCCGGGCGGTCTCAGATCATGGATTGAAGATGATCTGCGATCGCCTCAATGCGCCACCTAGAAAATGCTTCGGATGGAAGACGACTGCCGAGGTTTTCCGCGAAAGGATGCTGGAACAGATGGGCAAGGCACCCTAACCCCAAGAAGAATAGGAGCCACATTTCACCTATCGCTCACATTGCGCCTTTCGGTATGCAGTAAAGAGCCAAGCTAGAAATATGCAGGACATCAAGCTCTGGTCACACACCAATCCGAGAATTCTGTCGCTTGTCCACCCCGCAGCATTCGGGAAAACGAGCCCAAGCCTACAAAGTCGATGCACGGCAGCGAATGTCAGCGACCGCTTATAAGCCCATTTTTGGTTATCTTGGCTTTCGTCCAATGGGTATCACTTTGAACGTGCCCCTCCCGAACATACTTTGCGATATGTGTTGCCATTTCACGTTCAGGGAATGAAGAAACCGATCTCACCACAAAGCCCTCTTGCTTTTGAAGATCGAGGTTTTCGACTACTGATGTCACCGTAGCGTCATTGAATTGACCCCGATGCAGGGCGGGCACTGGCTTTATACCCAATTCCTTAAATCTATCTACCGTTTCATCCCAGCCTTGGACCTCATCGCCAACGATCCAAGCAAATCCAAGGAAATATGACGGGAGATTGTCATAGGCGATTGAGTGCTTTGCAAACAAGTACTCACCAACCAGCCGTTCATCGGCAGAAAGACGTGGTGAAATGGCTCTGTTGCACAAATCCATGTGGGATTCATCTCGTGAATCCAGCGTGGTAGCCGGGATACATGAGCAGACCCACACCCCCGACCTACAGGACCAGGAACTGGCCAGCCTATAACGAAGCGCTCAAGCGCCGGGGTTCGCTGACGATCTGGTTCGACCCCGAGATGAGCTGGGATGGCGCGCCGACAGGCCGGCGTGGCCGACAGCAGACCTACAGCGATGCCGCTATCCAGACGTGCCTTTCGATGAAGGTTTTGTTCGGCATGGCGCTCCGGCAGACGACCGGGTTCGTCGAGAGCCTGCTGCGACTGGTTGGCCTCGACTGGACGGTGCCCGACTTCAGCACGCTGTCGCGCCGCCAGAAGACCCTGGCGGTCAACATTCCCTACCGTGGATCGAAAGGCCCGCTGCACCTGCTGATCGACAGCACCGGGATCAAGGTCGAGGGCGAAGGCGAGTGGCATGCGCGCAAGCATGGTGCCCCGAAACGTCGCGTCTGGCGCAAGATCCACCTCGGGATCGACGAGGAAACGCTGGAGGTTCGGGCCGTTGAGATCACCGGGAGCCACATCGGCGATGCGCCGGTCTTGCCCGACCTTCTCAGCCAGATCCCGGATGACCAAAAGATCGGCAGTGTCACGGCAGACGGTGCCTATGACACCCGCAATTGCCACGATGTCATCGCTGACCGTGGCGCTCACGCCGTCATTCCACCCCGCAGGAACGCCAAGCCGTGGAAGGTGATCACAGCTGGCGCGGCCGCCCGAAACGAGGCCCTGCGCGCCGCGAAATACCTCGGCCGGGCCCTCTGGCGACGATGGAGCGGATACCACCGCAGGAGCCGCGTCGAGACCAAAATGCATTGTCTGAAACTGCTGGGCCAGCGGCTCATGGCGCGGGACTTCGACCGACAGGTCGCCGAGCTCCAGGTCCGCATCGCTATCCTGAACGGCTATACCGCGCTCGGCATACCCGTCACGGAAGCAGTGGGATAAGTCCGTCTGGGGAAAGGGGAACCTCGGCGTTCAGCCGATTTGTGCAACAGAGCCTGGTGAAATACCAGCCGCGTATGCCTTCATCCAGTCACGAGATGAATGGTAGCCGCTATCGGGGCTTCTTGCATGGCAGCCGCCAACAAAAATAGTCGTATTTTCGCCATCCATTTTTTCGGTGAACATGACCTCATTGGCCGCACGCAGCTGAGTAAGATCTGGAATGATCTTATCATCGTTCCCCACGCCGGGTGATAATGGCAAATGGTACGTGCGTCCGTATTTCTTCATGGCAACCTTATGTCAGCCCCATCACGTAAACCCAATGCCTTTGAAGGGGGAATTGATGCAACAACCTTGAACGACGACTTCGTCCCGCAAAGTGGCCGCCCGGTATCACCACTGACCCTTTGGCGTCTTGGCCATAAGGAGCCGAGTGGCGTCCTGGCCTTGAGGGGCAAAGGCTGAGTTATGTTGGGGGCCGGGCCGACGGTCCGAGGCATAGGGGAACGGGGCGCTAGGCGGGCAGCAGTCCTGCTGGTCCCGCCGCGTCGATCACGCGGCAGCGGACCTTGGACAGGCTCTCGGGTCCATTCAAATGGAACATCTTACGGGAACGCAATTCCCCTCATAGGCGCCCTTCCGGTTTTTCTTGAGCCGCGTCACCGGCTAGAGATTGCTGCGCCCAGATCACGGGGCCGCCGGACCCCCCTCGCCATCCTCTGATGGTCAGCCAAGGGCGAGGAAGCCGCGTTCATCGTCCTTTTGCTGCGCACAAGTGACGCCAAAAAATCAAGCTGATTTCCCTCCCAGTGCTGCTGACCCACAGCCCATGATCCGTGTCCTGTGCTTCGTTCGCCTAGGGAGACCTTTTCACATCCGATGGGCCGCGTTCCAGGCCGCCACCTCGGGGTGGGCGTGCAGCCACGTGACGACATCCTCCAGCGCGGCCTTGGGGCCAAGGCCCGCGACGACGGCGCGGATGACCTCTAGATCGGCGGGGTGGTCCACCGTAAGGCGCAGGTCTGACACATCGGGGTGGCGCAACAGGTTGGCGCGCGTCAGCCCCGCCGCGTCGCTGCGCATCCACGGCGTCACATGTTCCCGGTCATAGGCGTCGCGGGCGTGAGTTTGCGCTTGGACCAACGCCGCGGCGGTGAAGACTTCGCAATCGAACCCATGGGGATAGCTGCGCGGCTCCACGTTGCTGGCGTAATCCGCGCCTTTTTCGGCGCGCAGGGCGATCAGATCGGCCAGGACTGCCGGGTCGGCCAACGGGCAATCGCCCGTCATCCGCAGGATCACATCGGCGCCAACTGCTGCTTGCACCATCACGAACCGACCCAGCACATCGTCCAGGGGCCCGCGAAAGACCTCGACCCCGTGGGCGCGCGCGGCCTGGGCCAAGGGCGTATCGCTCCCTTGGTCCGAGGTGGCCAGGATCACCCGGTCCAGCCCTGCCGTCTGGGCCACCCGCCGCGCCATGAACACCACCATGGGCAGCCCGTCCAGGTCGGCCAGCACCTTGCCCGGAAACCGCGTGCTGGACATCCGGGCCTGGAGGATCGCGACAGTGGTCATAGCATCTCCGAACGGTGGGGCCGGGAGCGGGTGCTTGACCCGGTCTGGTCAACGGCGGATACACCATCGCACTTCCAGTATCCACAAACGGACGTTCCATGTTTGATAACGCCTCTGTCCTGGTCACCGGCGGCACCGGATCGTTCGGCCATATGTTCGTGCCCATGACCTTGGCGCGCCACAACCCGTCCAAGATCGTCATCTTTTCGCGTGACGAGATGAAGCAGTGGGAGATGGCAAAGACCTATGGTGACGACCCTCGCGTGCGGTTTTTCATCGGTGACGTGCGCGACCGGGACCGGTTGTACCGTGCGCTGGATGGGATCGACTATGTGGTCCACGCAGCGGCGACCAAGATCGTGCCCACGGCGGAATACAACCCGTTTGAATGCATCAAGACCAATGTGAACGGGGCCATGAACCTGATCGATGCCTGTATCGACAAGAAGGTGAAGGGCGTGGTTGCCCTGTCCACCGATAAGGCGTCCAGCCCCATTAACCTTTACGGCGCGTCCAAGCTGGCCTCGGACAAGCTGTTCGTGGCGGGAAATGCGTATTCCGGTGAACATGGCACGCGGTTTTCGGTGGTGCGGTATGGCAATGTCATGGGATCGCGCGGGTCGGTCATTCCGTTCTTCATGTCGCTGAAGGATAAGGGCGAGTTGCCCATTACAGACGCCCGAATGACGCGCTTCATGATCTCTCTCGAGCAGGGGGTGGAACTGGTCTGGCACGCCTTTGCCGATATGGTCGGCGGCGAGATCTATGTGAAAAAGATCCCTTCCATGAAGGTCACCGACATCGCCAATGTCGTGTCCCCGGGCGCCGACCACAAGATCGTCGGCATCCGCCCCGGAGAGAAGCTGCATGAGCAGATGATCGGGGAAGAAGACGCCCCTTTCACCTTTGAATATGACGAGCATTTCAAGATCCTGCCATCCATCAACAACTGGTACACGACCGAGGCGCGCATCAAGGATGGGCGCCGCGTGCCGGAGGGGTTCGCCTATCGCAGCGACACCAATGCCGACTGGATGCTCGAAGCGGAATTGCAGGATTGGCTGACCGCCAATGCGGGCAAGATTGGGGCCGTGTAGCTGATGATCCCCTATGGTCGCCAAGACATCACCCAAGCCGACCTGGATGCGGTGCGCGATGTGCTGACCTCGGACTTTCTGACCCAAGGCCCCCGGGTGCCGGAATTTGAGGCCAGTGTCGCCGCGGTCGCCGGTGCGGCCCATGGGGTCGCCGCCAATTCGGCCACATCCGCGCTCCATGCGGCGTGTATGGCGCTGGATCTGGGGCCGGATGATTGGCTTTGGACGGTGCCCAATACCTTTGTCGCGTCGGCCAATGTGGGGGTCTATTGCGGCGCGCAGGTGGATTTCGTCGATATCGACCCGGTCACCTACAACATGTGCCCAAAGGCCTTGGCCGCCAAGCTGGACGACGCCCGGGCCAAAGGCCGCTTGCCCAAGGTCCTGATCCCCGTCCATATGACCGGCCAAAGCGCGGATATGGAGGCGATTGGCGCCCTGGCCCGGGCCCATGGGATCAAAGTCGTCGAAGACGCATCCCACGCCATCGGCGCCACGTTCGCAGATCAACCCGTGGGCGCCTGTACCCACAGCGACATCACCGTCTTCAGCTTCCACCCCGTCAAGATCGTCACGACGGCAGAGGGCGGCGTGGCCGTCACCCAAGATGCCGATCTGGCCGCCCGCATGCGCCGCGCCGTGTCCCATGGCATCACCCGCGACCCCGACCAGATGACTCATGCTAGCGATGGCCCCTGGTATTACCAGCAGATAGAGCTGGGCTATAACTATCGCATGACCGAATTGCAGGCCGCCTTGGGCCTGTCCCAGATGACCCGCCTGCACGATTACGTCGGCGCCCGCACCGCAAAGGCACAGGTCTATGACCAGGCTTTCGCTGACCTCCCCCTGGACACGCCCTGGCAAGATCCGCGCAGCGCGTCGTCTTGGCACCTATATGTGATCCAGTTGCGGCTGGACGAATTGGCGTGGACCCACCGGCGCGTGTTCGAGGAATTGCGGGCACGCGGCCTGGGCGTGAACTTGCATTACATTCCCGTTCACACACAGCCTTTCTACCGCGCCCGTGGTTTCACCGATGGCGACTTCCCCAATGCCGAAGGCTACTATGCCCGCGCCATCTCCATCCCGCTTTTTGCGACAATGACGACCCATCAACAGATGACTGTCATCGACACGGTCCACGAGGTCCTCAAACAGGCGGCGCCATGACACGGCATCCGTTTCTGCGGCACTTGGTGATCCGTGCGGACGGGGCGCCGCGGATTGGGCTGGGCCATATCATGCGCACGCTCAGCATCGCCGACGCGTTGGCCGCCACCGGCGCGCGTATCACGTATCTGTCCCGCGTGTTGCCCGACTGGGCCGCGGCCCAAGTGCGGGGGCGGGGGCATGACCTGCACGTTCTGGACCTGCCCTGGGACGCCACGGAGGTCGAAGACGCGGCATTCTGCGCGCCCGTCGTGGCGGATGCGAATGCCGTTCTGCTGGACCATTACGGCCTGGCACAGATCTGGACGGCACAGATCAAAGACCAGACGGGTTTGCCCCTGGCCGCCATGGACGACCTGGCCCAAGATCCGCGCTGCGTGGATCTGCTGATCGACCCCAGCCCGGGGCGCATGGCCTCTGACTACGACGGCTTGATCCCGGGCACGGCACTGCGGCTGATGGGGCCAGATTATGCGCCCCTTCGGCCAGAGTTCGCCATGGCCGCCCGAGATACCACGCGGGCCGACCGCTTTCATGTGGCCGTCGCACTTGGGGGCTCCGACCCCGATGGCGTGACGCTCACCTGCCTGGCCGCCTTGGCCCCGTTGGAGGGGATCGACGTTACCATTATCCTCAGCAGCGCGGCGCCCGCGTTGGATCAGGTGCGCGCCGCAGTCGGCGCCCTGGGCACCCGGGCGCGCCTTCTGCTGGACTGCACGGACATGGCGGCGGTCCTGTCCGGCGTGGACTTGGCCATTGGGGCGGGCGGGTCATCTGCGTTGGAACGCTGCGTTCTGGGTCTGCCATCGATCCTGCTGGTCCTGGCGGACAATCAGACATTCAACGCCGCGGCTTTGGCCCGCGCCGGGGCCGTCGTGCCCTGCGCCGCCGATCCGGATGCATTGCGGGCCGAAGTCCTCCGCCTCCGCGACGACGCACAAGCCCGCGCCGCCATGGCAAGGGCCGCCCGCGCCCTGTGTGACGGATTGGGCGCACCGCGCGTGGCCTTGGCCTTGGCCACGCTGGGCCGTTCTGCATCCTTGCGCCCGGCGACCGCCCACGACATGGCGCGCGTCCATGCATGGCAATCGGAACCCGGCGCCCGCCGGTTTGCGCGCACGCCCGAGGTGCCCGACCTGGACAGCCACGCCGCCTGGTTCGCACGCCGCCTGGCCCGCCCGGACCCATTCTACATCGTCGAAGATCAGGGGCAGCCTTGCGGCTTTGTCCGTCTAGACCAAACCGACGCGGCCGCCCCGTGGGAGGTGTCGATCCTGATTGCCCAAGCCGCCCAGGGGCGCGGCCTTGCCCATGCCGCCCTGGGCCTGTTGCGGCTGACCCATCCAAAGCGCCATACAACGGCACATGTGCACCCGGCGAACACCGCGTCCCAGCGGCTCTTCTCTGGGGCAGGGTATCAGCGGCAGGCGGGGGATCAGTTCCTGTCTCTGGGCTGGGCGCAGAAAGCGGCGGGAGACTGCGATGCAAATTAACGACCGGCCCATTGGCCCGAACCATCCACCCTATATCATCGCAGAGCTATCCGCGAACCATAATGGCGACATCCAGACCGCCTTCCGCATCATGGAAGCCGCCAAAGACGCGGGCGCCGATGCGATCAAGATCCAGACCTATCGCCCGGACACCATCACCATCGACCATCACGGGCCAGAGTTCATGATCAAAGGTGGCCTGTGGGACGGCAAACGCCTTTATGATCTGTACGATTGGGCCCACACGCCCTGGGATTGGCACGAGGCTTTGTTCCGCAAGGCCCGCGCCCTGGACGTCACCCTGTTCTCTAGCCCGTTTGACCACAGCGCCGTGGACCTGCTGGAAGGGTTGAACGCCCCGGCCTATAAAATCGCGTCCTTTGAATTGGTGGACCTGCCCCTGATCCGGCGCGTCGCACAGACCGGTAAGCCCATGATCATGTCCACCGGCATGGCCAACGATGTGGAAATCGCCGAGGCGCTGGCCTGCGCCCACGACGCCGGGGCGCAAGATGTCGTGCTGCTTCACTGTGTATCCGGCTATCCCGCGCCTGCGTCCGACTACAACTTGGCGACGTTGCCGGATATGGCCACCCGCTTTGGCGTGATGACCGGCTTATCGGATCACACGCTCGACAACACCGCCGCGGTCACGTCCGTGGGTCTGGGCGCGGTGATGATCGAAAAACACGTGACGCTGGACCGTGACGGCGGTGGCCCGGATGACAGTTTTTCCCTTGAACCGCCAGAGCTGGCGCAGCTGGTGCAAGGCGCGCGCACCGCGTGGCAGGCGCGGGGACAAGTGGATTACGGCCTGAAATCGAGCGAGCAGGGAAACGCCCAATTCCGCCGCTCCCTCTACGTGGTCGAGGATATTCCGGCGGGTGGCACGCTCACACCGCAAAACATCCGCTCCATCCGGCCCGGCTTTGGCTTGGCGCCCAAGCATTATGACAAAGTCCTGGGCATGCGAGCAACGTCCGCCCTCCCCCGAGGAACCGCCCTAAGCTGGGACGCTTTGGACGGGTCCGACTAAAGCTGTGGCCGAGACGTGCGACCATCCACGTGCCCAGACGCCGCCAGAGGCCCAGATCGCGGGGCATGCGCGCCTAGCTGACGCTTCGGTGGAGCGTATGACCGCCGGCTTGGCTGTTGCGCGAACTCTGGCGGCGAGGAGCCCATAGTTGCAGATGCTGCGAGGTGAGTGATCAACTGCTTCTTGCAAAACTAGAGGTTCTCTCTACCAAGTTCGAGGATTTTCAGCAGTGCGTCGGCTCCTTGAGCGAACAGGGAAACAGTCTCGGCTTTTTCAAGCGGAGACAAATCAGACCATTTTCGCCCGGCGTTCTCGCCTTTCAAAATAAGTGCGTCTGCTTCTCCTGTCTCGACATCTAGCGTCAGGCTCAACTCTTCTGTTTCCATCTGAACCGAAGACGCGCCGTCGGTCAGTCGAAGAAGAGCCGCTGCCCTTTCTGCCTGTAGCTCGGCAATACGTTCTTCACGCTCTTGACCATGAAGCGCTCGTGCTTTTTGCATTTCCGTTCGCCAAGACCGCATCGCCACGAGAATTGCCGCTCCGGCACTGACCGGGACCAACGGGGGAAACAAAACTGCGGCCACAACCCCAAGCCCGACGCTGGCACTGGCCCCATAAGTAAGTGCCTTGCGACTTGCCTGTAACCGCATCCCAATAGGTTTTGCCACACTATCAGAAACCATGCCAGCCAATGTCCGCTGCAAATTAGAAGCCAGGGCCGATACTGCGTTTGCACGATCAAAAGACGTCAAAACTCCATCTTTAAGCGCACCAATCATATTTGGTGCGGCCTCAACGCTGTTTTTGGCCCTGCGCAAACTCGTATTGGAAGCCGACAAAACACTGTTGCGCGTTCGCTCGAACAACGATGCCTTCTTAAATTCCTGAGGGCTGGATGGCGCATAATTGGCAAGCACGCTGAGTTCGATTTTGGCCTTGGAAAGCACAGATTGTTCGATGCGTTCCCGCGCAGAGATGGCAAGTTGTGCGGCACGATGGATTGAACTGTAAAGCTGATGCCGTTCATCTTCGCTGATCGACGTCATATCATCAATGTCGTGCAGCATTGACATAATCGCCAGCAAACTTGGCACGTGAACCGCATGAAATGCCCGGTTCATTCGCCATACGTCAGCATTGCGGCGCAGGGCGTCAGATATGAAGTTTAAGTCTTGAGTGAGCGATCCCGTCGCGCGCTTGAAATCATAGTCGCTTAAGGCTCGATTTTCGACCAACTGAGCGAGTTGATCTATACTGCTTAGCCGTTCGACCGTAGAAATTGTATCTGGCAACTCGATGGTTCCTTAACCTCGTTCTAATCAACGTAGGTGGTCCAGGCGTGTATTTGAAGTTGATAAGCCATCCTTTGATACCGCTGCTCCACATCAAGAGAAGCAGACCTTGGCGCTGCCGCAGCGAAAGGCGGCCTTGTCCCCCCCAGGCCCCTTTAACAGTCTACACCCTTGGGCCCAGATGTTCGCCTACCAAGCGCCATTGGCCGTTGTGGTGGCGTAGGATGGTTGTACCGCGGCCGGTGCCGGAAACTGGGGTTCCGTTCACGGTGCCGGTCCAATGGAACTCGAACATATAGGCGGCGCTGGTCGCCGTCTGGTGGAGCCAGTGGATGTCGGCGATGCGGTACTGTTCGCCCTCTATTCTGCGAAAATTGCGCTCATAGGCCGACCGGATGGCGTCTTTGCCCGCATGCAGCGTGCCGTCGGAGAAGATCACGCGCGCGTCGTCGTCGATCAAGGGGGCGACGGCGGCCCAGTCTTGGGTCCCGAGGGCGGCTTCGTAGTCTTTGACGAACGTTTGTGCCGACATGGCGGCCTCCTGGATGTGGTCAGGCGCCCGTGTCAGGGACGGAGTGGATTGGCGGCCTCAGGCGGCGCCTTTGGCGATGGCGTCGAACTGGCGGAGGGTCGCGATGAGATCCGCCATCTGGTCGACCGGGATCATGTTCGGACCATCGGATGGGGCAGTATCGGGGGCCTGGTGGGTTTCGATGAAAAGCATAGACACACCGACGGCGCAGGCGGCGCGGGCCAGAACGGGCGCGAACTCTCTCTGGCCGCCCGAGGTGGTGCCATGGCCGCCTGGCTGCTGCACGGAATGGGTGGCGTCGAAGACCACCGGATAGCCGGTGGCGGCCATGGTCGGCAGGCCGCGGAAATCGGAGACGAGGGTGTTGTAGCCAAACGACGTGCCACGGTCACACAATAAGATGCGATCATTCCCCGTGGAGGCGATTTTGGCGGCGACATTGCCCATGTCCCATGGGGCGAGGAACTGACCCTTCTTGACGTTGATCGCAGCCCCGGTCTGCCCCGCGGCCAAGAGCAGGTCCGTCTGACGGCAAAGGAATGCCGGGATCTGCAGGATGTCACACACCTCTGCGGCGGGGGCGCAGTGGCTGGCCTCATGCACATCCGTCAGGACGGGCACGCCGAACTCCGCTTTGATTTTCGACAGGACTGACAGGCCCTTTTCCATGCCCATGCCCCGTTCGCTGTCGAGGGAGGAACGGTTGGCCTTGTCATAGCTGGCCTTGAAGACGAATTGCGTACCGGTGGGGGCACAGGCCTCGGCGATCTTCTCGGCCATCATGCGGGCGTGGTCCAGGCTTTCCAATTGGCAGGGCCCAGTGATCAGCGCGATGGGCGCCGCGCCACCCACGGTGATGGGGCCGATGGTGATGGGGCGGGTGTCAGTAGCCAGCATGGCGGTCCTTTCGGCGATCAGGGATCAGAGCGTTTGCAATGCCGCTTCGATACGGGGGATGTCTTCGGGGTTGTTCAACTCCCAAAAGACGCGGCCATTGCCGTTGACGGCCACGCAGGCGACGGGAACGCCGTTTTCCAGAAAGCGCAACTGCTCTAACCCTTCCAGCATCTCAAGCGGGCCGGGGGCGAAGCCCATATAGGCCTCCAGGGCCGCGGGCCGGTAAGCGTAGACGCCAACATGGTGGAAGACGGGCACGGGGTCAGGCAGTTTGCCGGGGTCGATATAGGGGATGACCTCCTTGGAGAAGTAGAGGCCGTGACCCTTGGCGTCGAAGACGGCTGTGGTGCCGCCGACCCGCCCCGCTTTGCGGTCGTCGATGAAGTGGCCATAGGTGACGGGGTCGCAGCGCAGGACCGGGGTGGCGACCTGGGCCGTGGGGTCTTGGTCCATGGCGGTGACAAGGTCTTCAATGAACCAAGCGGGGGTCAACGGGGCATCACCTTGCAGGTTCACGACCAGGTCGGCGTCAAAGGCGCCGGCCGCCAGCGCCTCGGCACAGCGTTCGGTGCCGTTGCGGCACGTGTCCGACGTCATGATGACGTCCGCGCCGAACGCCTGGGCGGCGTCGCGGATGCGGGCATCATCGGTGGCGACATAGACGGCATCGACGCCGCGCACCTGGCGGGCGGCGTCCCAACTCATCTGGATCAGGCTTTGACGGGTGCCATCGGGGCGCGTCAGCAGGGCCAGGGGTTTGCCCGGGTAGCGGGTGGAGGCGTAGCGCGCGGGAATGACGATGACCGTGCGCATCAGGCCACCCCGGCCCGCAGCAGATCGTGGATATGCAGAATACCGACAGGCCGACGGCCCCGGTCAATCACCAGCAGGACGGAGATCTTGCGGTCGTTCATGATCGAAAGGGCTTGGGCGGCCAACAGGTCGGGTGCGACGGTGACCGGGTCCTTGGTGGCGATCTGCCCGGCGGTTTGGGTCAACAGATCGTCCATGTTCCGCCGCAAGTCACCGTCCGTGACGATCCCCGCAAGGGTGCCGTCGGTGTGACACACCGCGACGATGCCAAAATTCTTGGCGGACATGACCAACAGCGCCTCTCCCATTGGCAGATCGACGGGGACAAGGGGCAGGCGCGCGCCTTCGTGCATCAACTCGTCCACGCGGCGCAGCTTGGCGCCCAGTTTGCCGCCAGGGTGGAAACCGCGAAAGTCTTCCGCTTGAAAGCCCCGCGCCTCCATCAACGCGACGGCCATGGCGTCGCCAATGGCCATGGCCATGGTGGTCGACGTGGTGGGCGCCATGCCGTTCGGGCAGGCCTCCGGCGCGGGGGGGAGGATGATTTTGAAGGCCGCAGCCCGGGACAGCGTGCTTTCGGCCTTGCTGGAGACGCCGATGACGGGGATCGAAAACCGTGCGCAATAGGCCAGGATATCACCCAATTCCGACGTCTCGCCAGAGTTGGACAGCAGAAGGCAGATGTCGTCGCCGGTGATCATGCCCAAGTCGCCATGGCTGGCCTCAGCAGGATGCACGAAATAGGCCGGCGTGCCGGTGGAGGCCAAGGTGGCCGCGATCTTCTTGGCGACGTGGCCGGACTTGCCGATGCCAGAGACGACGACCCGGCCCTTCATGGCCAAGAGGGCGGCGATGGCGGGCTCAAAATCTGCGGGGATGTCTGCGGCAAAGGCTTGCAGGGCCTGCGCCTCCAGGGAGAGGACGCGGGCCGCCACGGAGGCCACATCGGAGGGCGACGACGCGTCGGTCATGGTGTCTGGCCGTGGCGGCAAAAGATGGGGAGGGACAACACCACTATTCCTTTGCCAAGTCTTCAAGGTAGGCGCCGTAGGCATTCTTCCCAAACCGCGCGGCCCGCGACAGAAGGGCGGCACGGTCGATCCACCCCTTATCATAGGCGATCTCATCCAAACTGCCGGTTTGCATGCCTTGGCGTTGGGACAGGGTCCGCACGAAATTGCCCGCATCCAAAAGGGACGCGTGGGTGCCGGTGTCGAGCCAGGCATAGCCGCGGCCCATGCGTTTCACGTCCAAAAGCCCGTCGCGCAGATAACTTTCGAGGAGCGTCGTAATCTCCAACTCTCCGCGGGCGGACGGCGTCACGGCCTCTGCCCGGTCGGGCGCGGTGCCATCCAGGAAATAGAGGCCGGTGACCGCATAGTTGGATGGCGGGTGTGTGGGCTTTTCCACGATCTCGGTCGCGTTGCCGTCCGCATCGAAACCCACCACGCCATAACGTTCCGGGTCGGCTACGTGGTAGCCAAAGACGGTGCCGCCCTGATCCTTCGCATCGGCCTCTTGCAGCATTTCTGGCAAGGCGTGCCCGAAGAAGATGTTGTCCCCCAAAACCATGGCCGAGGGGGCGCCCCCGAGGAAGTCCCGGCAGAGTAGATATGCCTGGGCCAAGCCATCGGGCGAGGGCTGTTCGACATATGTGAGGCTGAGGCCCCACTGGCTGCCATCGCCCAGCGTCCGCCTGAACTGTTCGGCGTCGTGGGGCGTGGTGATGACGGCAATCTCTCGGATGCCGGTCAGCATCAGGACACTGAGCGGGTAGTACACCATGGGTTTGTCGTAGATCGGCAGAAGCTGCTTGGACACGCCTATGGTCACGGGATAGAGGCGCGTCCCCGATCCCCCGGCGAGAATGATGCCTTTGCGGCTGACCATCGGTTTCCATGCCTCTTGTCGTTTGCCCCCGTGCTTTAGACCGCCCGGCGCGAAGGTTCCAGCCGCCGCGCGCCTGGCGCACGCCCCTAGGGGTCGGCGTCGATCCCGCGAAAGACCTTGGCGGCCTCCGAAAGGGCGGGGGCCATGGCCGAAGATTTGCGCCAGATCACGCCAACGGTGCGGCGGGGCGCAGCCACGGCAAAGCGCGACAAGGCGACCTCTGCCGCCTCCGTCTCGACCCCGATGGCCATCTGCGGCAGCAGGGTGACGCCCAGGCCCGCGGCCACCATTTGCACCAATGTCGTCAGAGATGAGCCATCGAGGCCATTGCGCCCACGCAATGGATGCGGCCCGCAAAAGGACAGCGCTTGATCGCGAAAGCAGTGGCCTTCTTCCAGCAGCAGCAGCTTTTCCTGGGCCAGTCCCTGGGCCGTGGGCACGGGGCGGTCGGCATCCGATTTCGGGCGCACCAGAACGAACTCCTCGGTGAACAGGGGCATTTCCGTGAGCCATGCCTCTGACACGGGCAGGGCCACTAAGGCCATGTCGATCCGGCCTTCGGACAATTCGTGGAGCAGTCGCTCCGTCTGCGTCTCTCGCACGGCGAGGTCGATGCCGGGATAGGCCGTAGACAGGCGGGCGATGACCTTGGGCAGCAGATAGGGCGCAATCGTCGGGATCACGCCCAGGCGCAGGCGCGCGGCAAGGCCGCTTTGGGCGGCGCGCGCCATTTCGCCCAACTCGTCGACGGTGCGCAGGGTCTCGCGCACACGTTCTGAAAATTCCTCTCCGAAGGGGGTCAGACGCACATGCCGGGGCCCCCGTTCAAACAGTTGGATATGGAGAGAGGCTTCTAACTCCTTAATCTGTACCGACAGCGCGGGTTGCGACACGGCGCAGGTCTCCGCGGCGCGGCCAAAGTGGCCGTGGCGGGCGACGGCGTCGAAATAGCGGAGTTGTTTGAGGGTGAGGTTCGTCATAATCCAATCTTATCGATAACATTACGTTTTGCAAATTTCCTAAATCGCTTCGCTTTGGTATTTGGACCGCAGGCGAACTTGGGAAACCCAGTCGCGCCATCTGATTCTGGCAGGGTTTCCCTGCCCCCACAGCCAGCAGGAGAGAGCCATGGACGGAAATGACATCGACAGCGGTGCCAAGTGCCCGGTCATTCACGGCGCCAGCATCAACGCCACATTCCGCAGCCGCAACAACAAGGACTGGTGGCCGAACCAGTTGAACCTGCGGATTTTGCACCAGAATACCGCAGAACTGAGCCCGATGGCCCCTGACTTTAGCTATGCTGAGGCGTTCAAATCGTTGGACCTCAAGGCGCTGAAGGCGGACCTGGCAGAGCTGATGACGGACAGCCAAGACTGGTGGCCCGCGGATTATGGCCACTACGGTCCCTTCTTTGTGCGCATGGCCTGGCATAGTGCGGGGACCTATCGCACGGCGGATGGGCGCGGCGGCTCCACATCCGGGTCCCAGCGGTTCGCGCCGCTGAACTCCTGGCCCGACAATGGGAACCTCGACAAAGCCCGGCGCCTTCTGTGGCCGATCAAGCAGAAATACGGAAACCAGATTTCCTGGGCGGATCTGATGATCCTTGCGGGCAATGTGGGCATGGAGACCATGGGCCTGAAAATGTTCGGGTTCGGCGGCGGGCGTGCCGACATCTGGGAGCCGGAAGAGGACATCTACTGGGGTTCCGAGGACACCTGGCTGGGCGATAAGCGCTATGGCGAGGGGCGCCAGCTGGAAAACCCGCTGGCCGCCGTGCAGATGGGCCTGATCTATGTGAATCCCGAGGGGCCGAACGGCACCCCGGACCCGCAGGCCAGCGCCTATGACATCCGCGACACGTTCGGCCGGATGGCGATGAACGACGAGGAGACCGTGGCCCTGGTGGCTGGGGGTCACACTTTCGGCAAGGCCCATGGTGCCGGCGATGCCGGCCTGGTCGGAGCAGAGCCCGAGGGCGCGCCCATCGAAGCCCAGGGCCTGGGCTGGAAGAACGGGTTTGAAACCGGCGTGGGCAAGCACGCGACCACGTCGGGCATTGAGGGCGCGTGGACGCCGACACCCATCACCTGGGACATGTCCTATCTGGAAACCCTGATGGACAATGAGTGGGAGCTGACCAAGTCCCCCGCCGGGGCCCACCAATGGAAGCCAGCCAATGGGGCGATGGCCGACGCCGTGCCCGATGCCCATGACGATGCGCGCCATGCGCCGATGATGACAACGGCGGATATGGCCCTGAAGGTCGACCCGGACTATCGCGCCATCTGTGAAAAGTACCGCGCGGATCCGGATTTGTTCGCCGATGCCTATGCCCGCGCCTGGTTCAAGCTGACCCACCGCGACATGGGGCCAAAGGTGCTGTATCTGGGCGAAGACGTCCCGGCGGAGGATCTGATTTGGCAGGACCCGATCCCTGCCGTGGATCATCCGCTGATTGACGACGCCGATGTGGCGGCGCTGAAGCAAACGATCCTGGCGACGGACCTGCCGCGCAATGCGCTTGTGGCGGCGGCCTGGGCGTCAGCGGCGTCCTTCCGCGCGTCTGACAAGCGGGGCGGGGCCAATGGCGCGCGCATCCGCCTCGCACCGCAGAAGGATTGGGAGGCGAACCAACCCGCCACCCTGGCCAAGGTGCTGGACGGGCTGGAAGCGGTTCAGGCGGACTTCAACGCCGCCAACAGGCCGAAGAAAGTGTCGCTTGCCGATCTGATCGTGCTTGCCGGGGGGGCGGCCATCGAAGCTGCCGCGAAAGATGCGGGCCATGATGTGACCGTGCCTTTCATGCCAGGCCGTATGGATGCGTCCGAGGTGGACACGGACGCCGAAAGCTTCGAGCCGATGGAGCCGAAAGCCGACGGGTTCCGCAACTACCAAGCGGCGGAATTCTCCGTCTCGGCGGAGGAGTTGCTGGTAGATCGCGCGCAGCTGCTGACGCTGACCGCGCCGGAGATGACGGTTCTGGTGGGTGGCCTCCGCGTGCTCGACGCCAATACCGGCGGCGCGCAACATGGCGTGTTCACGGATCGGCCCGGTGTGTTGTCCAACGACTTCTTCACCAACCTTCTGTCCATGCAGAATGAATGGCGGCCCATCGCAGGCGACAGTGACGTCAAGCCCCGGACCTACGAAGCCGTGGACCGGACCACGGGTGAGACGGTCTGGACCGGCACGCGTGTCGACTTGGTCTTTGGGTCCCACTCTCAACTGCGCGCCCTGGCCGAAGTCTATGCCCAGGACGATGCCGAACAGAAGTTCGTCGAAGACTTCGTGGGGGCGTGGACCAAAGTGATGGACCTCGATCGCTTCGACCTGCGGGCGTAAGCGAAACCGCGACAGATCAAGGCCCCCGTCCGATGGCTGGACGGGGGCCTTTTTTGTTGGCGTGACCCATGGGGCCTATGTCGGGTTATCCGGGCTGTCTTGGTCCAACAGCACCCGCTCGGCGTCGCCATCAAGGTCTTCGTACTGGCCGGAGCGGAGGGTCCAGATACACGCCAGCAGGCCAAGCGCCCCCAGCGTCAGAGAGACCGGGATCAGGATCGTCAGGACATTCATGGGCGGGCCTTTCGGACAGCATTTCCAACAACGGTGATGGAGGAGGTGGACATGGCAATGGCCGCAACCAGCGGCGTGGCTAGACCCGCCAAGGCCAAGGGCACCGCCACACAATTATAGGCGATGGCAATGCCAAAGTTCTGCAGCGTGCGGCGCGCGGCGGCCCGCGCCAAACGAACGGCCTTTGGCAGCGTGGCCAAATCGCCGTTGAGCAGGACAATATCCGACGCTGCGCGCGCTGCGTCCAACGCCGACGCCGGAGAGACGGAAACATGGGCTCTTGCCAAGGCTCCAGTATCGTTGAGGCCGTCGCCGAACATCAGCACCTTGGCGCCTTGGTCGGTGAGACGCGTGACCAAATCCGCCTTCTCCTCCGGCGAGACGTTGGCATGGACCCGTTCCACCCCGATGGCCTCGGCGATCTTCGCCGCCGGGGCGGCGCGGTCGCCGGTCACAAGGCCAACGTTCAGCCCCAGGGCTTTCAACCCCGCGACCATCTCGGCGACCCCGGTCTGCAAAATCTCCTCGGGTTGTAGGGGGATATCGGGTTGGTTGGGCAGGCGCAGCACGGTGCCAGTGGCGCCTTTGCCCAGGAACACGGGCCCCTGGGGCGTTTGGCCGTGCACCCCGCGTCCCGCAACCTCGCGAATGCCCGAGACGTTGGCCGCGTCCGTGCAGGCCGTGGCCGCCGCAATCGTACGCGCCACCGGGTGATTGGACGCGCGGGCCAATGCCGCCGCAACCGCTTTGGCGTAATCGTCCAGGTCCGGCAGGTCCAGGGCGCCGGTCGTTAACGTCCCGGTCTTGTCCAACAGGACGGTGTCCGCGGCGGCCAAGCGCTCCAACGCGGTGGCGTTCTTGAGCAAGACCCCGGTCTTGAACAAACGGCCAGAGAAGGCCGCGCTGACCGCAGGGGCGGCCAGGCCCAAAGCGCAGGGGCATGTGATGATCAGGGTCGCCACCGCAACGGACAGGGCCAGATGGATGTTCGACGTCGCCAGATACCACCCCGCAAAGGCGCAGGCCGAAAGCAGGTGGACGACGGGCGCGTAAAGCGACGCTGCCCGGTCTGCCAGGGCGGTGTATTTGTGGCGCCCCGTCTCGGCCACGTCGACCAGGGCGGCCAGGCGGCGCAGCGTGCTGTCTTGTACCACTGCCGTGGCCCGCAAGGTCAGAGGGCGAGAGAGTACCATTTCCCCGGCAGCCACGCTGGCGCCTTTGGCGACGGACACGGGCAAGCTCTCTCCGGTCAGGGCGGAGCGGTCCAGGTCGGCAGGGTCCAACGCCTCCCCATCGACCGGCACGCGGGATCCGGGGGTCAGCCAAAGATGGTCTCCCGGGCGGACCGCGTCCACGGCCACGACCTCATGGGACGCACCGTTCAGACGGATGGTGCGGGTGACTTCCAAGGCCGTCAGCTCAGCGGCGGCGGACCGGGCAGAGGCGCGGGCGCGATGGTCCAGGTATCGACCGGCAAGCAGGAAAAACGTCAAGGATAACGCCGCATCAAACCATGTGATGTGCCCGCCCACGACCGTCTCATAGACCGACATGGCGGCGGCCAGGGCGATGGCCAGGGCAATCGGCACATCCATGTTGAGCCGGCGGGCGCGCAGGGCCATGGCCGCGCCTGCAAAGAACGGCACGGCAGCAAAGGCCAAGGCGGGCAAGGCGACCATCGCGCTGATCCAATGGAACATGGCGCGCGTCGCCTCGGACGCGCCGGACCACACCGCGACGCTCAGGACCATGACGTTCATCATGGCGAACCCTGCCACCGCGATGCGGGCCAGAAGGGCGCGGCCCTCGGGGTCGCGCTTGGGCAGGGCGTCGGGGTTGAGTTCTTGGGCCTCAAAGCCCTTCGCCTCCAAGGCGCTGATCAGCGGGTCCACCGGGGTTCCGGGCGTGACCACGACACGGGCGCGTTTCAGGCCCAGGTTGACGCGCGCCTGGCGCACGCCTGGCTGCGCTGCCAGGACACGTTCTACCCCGGCAATGCACGCGGCACAGCGGATGGCAGGCAGGGCAATGTAAAGGGTCGCGCCCTCGGCCGCAGCGCTACTGGCCGACGCGGCCGGGGTTGCCGCGCATCCGGGGCAGGCAGCGACCGCGCTCATCCGTCGTGCTCGACGATGATGCGCTGACGGAACGGGGTGCCGTCTGCGGCGATGGCTTTCAGCCGCAGGTTCCAATTGCCCGGTTGATCCACAAAGGGCGCGACCAAATCCCGCCCATCAAACACAAAGACGGGGGCCACGTCCTGCGCAGTTGTCGTCGCGCGACCAAGGGTTGCCGAGACGATGCGGGGGGAAACGGGGTCCCCCTCCGCATCGCGGATCGACAACAGGACCTGGCCCTGCGCTAAGCGCGCCGACACGTCCCAGCCCAAGGCGGTTTGCGCGGCGCGGTCCGCCTCGAACGCCTGGGACACCACGTAGGAATTCTTCGTCTCGATCCCGGGAAACGTCCGCACGGCGTTGAACGCCAATGCCAAGTTCACGGTGATGATGACCGAGAACCCGGCCACAAACATCGCCAACACATGCCCGCCCTTCAGGCGGAAGCCCTTATCCTGCTGTGTTGCTACGCTCATCAAAGCTCTCCTTGCCGCGAAATAGTGTGTCATGGTGGACCCGTTCGCCGGACACCGTGTCTTCGACCCAGAACCGCAGGTCAGTCCGATCTTGATTGGCCGCCGTATCTTGGGGCCGGGCCTGGACATAGACGCGCTGCAACATGGTGCTGTCGGCGGGCACCATGACAGACAGGGCGGCCTCTCCCTCAAGCTGAATGCGCATCGTGCTGTCGGCAGTCAGAGACAGGCGGAAAGGCCGCGCCTCGCCATGCTTGTTGCGCAGGCGAATGTCGTAGGCGTTGCGGATGGTTCCGTCGGACAGGGTCACGAAGGTCGGGTTGCGCACAGGGGCGACCGTGATGTCGATTTCTGGCCGGATGAACAGCGCGAACAAAAGTGCGACCCCGATCAGCGCCCACGCGGCCGTGTAGACCAATGTCCGGGGGCGCAACACATGAGACAGGGCCGAGGCGGGTTTCCAATCGGGGTCCTGCCCCTCTGGCCTGTCACTCAGGGCAAGGTAGTCTATCAGACCCCGCTCACGCCCCAGCTTATCCATCACGTCGTCGCAGGCATCGATGCACAGCGCGCAGGTGATGCAGGCCATCTGCTGCCCGTCGCGGATGTCGATGCCAGTGGGACAGACATTGACGCAGGCCATGCAATCCACACAGTCGCCTGCGTTTGGGTCGCGGGCCTTGCCGCGCGGCTCTCCCCGCCAATCGCGGTAGCCGACGGTCAGCGTCCCTTCGTCCATCATGGCGGCCTGGATGCGCGGCCAGGGGCACATGTAGATGCAGACCTGCTCGCGCAGGAAGCCGCCCAAGATCAGGGTGGTCAGGGTCAGAATGCCGATGGTGATATAGGCAACGGGGTGCGCGGTCAGAGTCACCAACTCTGACAGAAGGGTGGGCGCGTCGGCAAAGTAGAACACCCAAGCGCCGCCGGTCGCGACGGCGATCAGAATCCACACGACCCACTTGGTGATCCGAAGGCGCCATTTGCGCAGGTCCCACTTGGACCTCCATAGGCGCACACGCGCGTTGCGGTCCCCTTCGATCCAGCGTTCCACCAGGATGAACAGGTCCGTCCAAACGGTTTGCGGGCAAGCATATCCGCACCAAACCCGACCCAGGGCTGATGTGAACAGAAACAGGCCAAGCCCCGCCATGATCAGAAGGCCCGCCACAAAGTAGAATTCGTGCGGCCAGATCTCGATCCAGTAGAAGTAGAAGCGGCGTCCGGCCAGGTCGATCAGAACCGCCTGATCGGGCAGGTTCGGCCCACGGTCCCAACGGATCCACGGGACGATGTAGTAAATACCCAGCGTGACGATCAAAATGACCCATTTCAGCCGGCGGAACGTGCCCGACACGCGGCGGGGGAAGATCGGCTCTTGGGCAGCGAAAAGTGGGGCAGAATCGTCGGTCATCGGAAAGCCAGTGCGCGTTTGGTCTTCGCCCTTGTCGCGCGCAGGGCCGCGCGCCGCCTTGATCCAGGTCAACGGCCGTGGCGCAAACGGATCTGTTTGCCGGGGCGCCGGGGCTGGTCGGGCCCGGCGCAGGGCCGGGCCGTCCTGGTGACGTGGGGCGGGTCAGTTGCTGACGTCCGCCGCTTCGCCGCCGCCACGGCTATGGACATAGGCGGACACGGCGCGCACTTGCGCTTCGCCCAGACGTTCCCCCCAAGGGGGCATGATGCCAAAGCGCGCATTGCGGATCGTGTATTCAACGTCCTCCGGGCTGCCGCCATAGAGCCAGATGGCATCCGTCAGGTTTGGCGCGCCGATCTCTCGGTCGCCCAGGCCCGCATCGCCGTGGCACGAGGCGCAGTTCTCAACGTATAGCGTCTCTGCCGCGTCGCCCGGGGCCTCCTCCAGCCCGGCAAGGCTGCGCACATGGGACGTGATCGACAGAATTTCGTCATCGGCCAGGATGTCGTCAAAGGCGGGCATCTCGGACCAGCGGGCGTCCAAGTCCTCTTCGTTGCGAATGCCGTGGCGCACGGTGATGGCGATATCCTCGATCTGCCCACCCCAGAGCCAGTCATCATCCAGCAAGTTTGGATAGCCCGCCGCCTGGACGCCCGCCGCGCCGCGCCCATGGCACTGAGAGCAGTTGTTGGCAAAAACGCTCGCGCCTGCATTCACGGCGAAGGTGTGCAGGTCCGGATCCTCGTGCAGAACGGCCAAATCCGTGGTGATCAGACGGTCGCGCAGATCGGCCTGGTCTGCATCGACCCGGGCAATCTCCTGGGCGACATCCCCGCGGGTGGACCAGCCCAGGACCCCCTCGGTCGCGCCGGTGACCATGGGCCAAGCTGGAAACAGGATGACATAGATCACCCCCCAGACGATTGTGCCGTAGAACGTCCACAGCCACCAACGCGGCAGGGGTGTGTTCAACTCCTCGATGCCATCCCAGCTGTGGCCGGTCGTCTCGGTGCCTGTGGGCGCATCAATGCGTTTTTCGTCGCTCATTTCCCGCCCTCCGGCTGCGGGCCCCGTGGGGAAGGGCCCCCAGTTGGGGACATGTCGTCATGGCGAAACGGCGCCTTGGCGGCATCGTCGTGGATCGGGCGGGACCCCGGGCGAAACGCCCAGACCCAAACGCCAAGAAAGAACAATGTCAGCAGCAGAAGGACCCAACTGTCCGCCAATTCCCGCAAGAAGGTATACGTTTCCATCTGTCCCCTCCTCAGCGGCTTGCATCGGGCGTGAAGGTCGAGAAATCGACCAACGTGCCCAGCATTTGCAGATACGCGACCAGCGCATCCATTTCCGTCAGCGCCGGGTTGCCGTCAAAATTTCGAACCTGGACGCCTGGATAGCGCGCCTCCAGCCCGTCCCAATCCGCATCAGGATCCGCTTGGACTGTGAAATCTAGCGCGGCCATCTCCACCATCTCGTCGGTGTAGGGCACACCGACCAGTTGATGGGTCGCCACCAAATCCCCCACATGGTCCGGACGGATCTCCGTATCGGCCAGGAACGCGTATTTCGGCATCACGGATTCCGGGACGACGCTTTGGGGGTCGATCAGGTGATCCACATGCCAATCGTCGGAATAGCGCCCCCCCAGCCGGGCCAAGTCTGGCCCCGTCCGTTTGGAGCCCCATTGGTGCGGGTGGTCATACATGCTTTCGGCGGCCAGGGAGTAATGGCCATACCGCTCTACCTCGTCGCGCATGGGGCGGATCATCTGAGAATGGCAGACATAGCACCCCTCTCGGATGTAAATGTCCCGCCCCGCCAGTTCGAGAGGGGTGTAGGGGCGCATCCCCTCCACCTTTTCGATGGTGTTTTCCAGCCAAAACAGCGGGGCGATTTCCACGGCACCGCCGATGGTCACCACCAGGAAGGACCCAGCCAACAGAAGCGTGGCATTTCGTTCCAACCGTTGGTGAAAGGTGGGTTTCGCATTGTCGCTCATATCAATCACTCCGCAGGGGTGGCGACCACGGTCCGCGCTTCGGGCGCGCGGATCGTCATCCACATGTTCCAGCACATCAGCAGGGCCCCCGAGAGGTACAGAAACCCACCCAAACCGCGCACGACATACATCGGGAACTTGGCTTCAACGGTGTCCGCGAAGGAGTTCACGAGGAACCCGTTGGCATCCACCTCCCGCCACATCAGGCCCTCCATGATGCCGGTCACCCACATGGAGGAGGCGTAGAGAACGATGCCCAGCGTCGCCAACCAGAAGTGCCAGTTGATGGCTTTCATGGAATACATCTGTGCCTGCCCCCAGAGCTTCGGCGTGAGGTAGTAGAGCGCCGCAAAGGTGATCAGGCCGTTCCACCCGAGCGCGCCGGAATGCACGTGGCCAATGGTCCAGTCCGTGTAATGGCTCAGCGAGTTGACGGCCCGGATCGACATCATCGGCCCCTCAAAAGTGGACATCCCGTAAAAGGCCAGCGACGCCACCATCATCCGAATGATCGGGTCGGTGCGGATCTTGTCCCACGCCCCTTCCAACGTCATCAGACCGTTGATCATGCCGCCCCAGCTCGGCATCCACAGAATGATCGAGAACACCATACCAAGGGTCGACGCCCAGTCGGGCAAAGCCGTGTAATGCAAGTGGTGCGGACCCGCCCAGATATATAGGAAGATCAGCGCCCAAAAGTGGATGATCGAGAGCTTGTAGCTATAGACCGGGCGGCCCGCCTGCTTGGGAATGAAGTAGTACATCATGCCCAAGAACCCGGCGGTCAGGAAGAAGCCCACGGCGTTGTGACCGTACCACCACTGCACCATCGCATCCTGCACGCCCGAGAAGACCTG